>CAMTWR010000001.1:0-168096 GCA_947085455.1 uncultured Planctomycetota bacterium
GTATCTTGGCGGGGTGACCTAACGGGTGGTGTATTATACATCAATCAATTTAGAATTTAGTTATGAACAATAATATGTAAATCAAATATCGTTTGTATAAACGTAAGAAAAATAATAAACAAAAAACAGCCAAAAACAATATTTTCAGCTGCATTAAATTGCTTATAACTTTGTTATGGTGAATATCCGGGTGGGGGGGGGGGGGGGGGAGTGAGAGGTAATACGCAAAACCACGGCCTGGAGTTTTTGCGCAATTATTATGGCCCCCCCCCCCCCCCCCAGATTGTGTAGACGCCGTTTGAAGCACGCGGGCGTGTTTGCTGCGGTGGAAGGGTACGAGGCACGCGTCCTGTTGTCGGCGACTTCTTCCGGCTCCGACGGTACGGATGCTTTCGCCCCGCTTGAACCGAATTACTCCGCCATGCTGTCGACGTACTCAACTGAAAAACGGTGCCACCCACCCTGTGGACGGAAGTGCTGTGGGCAATTAGACTTCCGGTCATGCGATTGTGGGCTGGGCAACGAAAAATTTGTCTGCAACCAAAGGAATAAACAATGCCTCGGGTGAAGCGAACGGAGATTTGTGCGGCGGATGAGGTTCAGGCGTTTCATCTGATCAACCGGTGCGTGCGTCGCACGTTTCTCTGTGGGAAAGATCGCCGATCCGGTAAGGACTACTCGCACCGCAAAGAATGGATCCGGGAGCGGCTGGAAGAACTGGCCGGGATCTTTGCTCTGGATATCCTCAGCTTTGCGGTGCTCAGCAATCATCTGCACGTAGTTGTCAGGACGCGGCCGGATATTGTGAAAGCGTGGTCCGATGACGAGGTTGCTCAGCGTTGGTGGCGTTTGTTTCCTCAGCGAAGAAACGAAAACGGAACTCCTGCGGAGCCAACAGAGTTCGACCTCAACGCCATTCGCAACGACACCAGCGGCCTGAAGGAAAAGCGTCGTCGGCTGAAGGATATTTCGTGGTTCATGCGTTGTCTGGCCGAGCCGATTGCACGACGAGGGAATAAGGACGACCAGGTTTCCGGCCGATTTTGGGAAGGTCGATTCCGAGCCCAGATTTTGCTCGATGAAACGGCCGTTGCGGCCTGCATGGCGTATGTGGATTTGAATCCCATACGAGCAGGCATTGCGGCAACACCTGAGACCAGTGACTTCACGAGCGTGAAGGAGCGGATAGAAGATCGAGCGGTTGCGGCCGAGGTTTCGACGGCGGATGCTCAGGATGTGCGCATCGAGCACGGCGAGAAAGCTGGCTGGCTGGCTGGCTCCGATCGCTTTGGATCCGCCGCGGAAGAAGGTGCGAGAGAAGATTACCACGCGGCGAGCCAGCAACAAGGGTTGCCTGTCGATGACTCTGGATCAGTATTTGAAACTGCTGGACTGGACCGGCCGACAGATCCGGAAGGACAAAGTCGGCGCGATTCCGGCGGAGTGTGCACCGATCCTGGAGCGTCTGGACTGCAGTGCCGAGACGTGGGTCGATTTCGTCAGGAACTTCCGCAAACGCTTCCGCGGTGAAGCTGGCCTGGCCCCATCTCGGCAAGCCTTCCGCATGACTCGCCGTGAATCGCGAGCTTCCGGGAAAGTCGCTTCCTGATGCAGGGGGCTTAACCGTAGAAGTTCAGCGGGGCTCGATTTATGGGAAATGGGTGGGTGGCACTGAATTTAGCGGTGGCACTGAATTTAGCTAGCTTTTCGCCTCGATTGGGCCAAATCACCGGACTGCCCACCGGCTACTGCTGGAATTTGATCAGCTTTGTCGGTATACGACGCCTTTGTCTTTGCGACCCGCCCCCACGAGTACAACTCGGCGCGTCTTCGTGCACTGCTTCGGGTTGACTGCTCCATACCGCTCCGGGTTTTGTGGGTTTCGTTTGACCGCCAAAATCAATTCCTGAATCAGAAAGCTTCGCTCACCTGTGTTTGCCTGGATTGTTCGACACTTCGGCCCCGGACTGGGCGCAATCGCTCTGGCGGCGGCGGTACTGCTGCTCTCCGATCTACCGAGAGCGGCAAAGAGCGAAAAGACCTTCAACGTTGCAATGCTGCAGATGGCTTCTCAGCCCATCATGGACGACGGTGCGAACGGAGTGATCTCTGGACTGGAGAAAGCCGGTTTCGCTCAGGGCGGCTCGTTGGTCCTGTCGCGGTTCAACGCTGAAGGTGACATGGCCACAGCCAATTCCATGGCTGCGGAACTTGTCGGCGGAGGATACGATCTTGTGATTACGCTCACCACGTCATGCCTGCAGGCTGTGGGCAATGCGAATCGACGAGGAGGCGTAAGGCACGTCTTTGGACTTGTGTCTGATCCCACGGTTTCAGGAGTGGGCATCGAAAAAGAACCGCTGTCTCATCCGGCTCATATGGTCGGCATTGGGACTCTGCCACCGGTCGGTAAGTCGTTTTTGCTTGCGCGCGAGATGAATCCGAAACTCAAGCGAGTTGGCGTCGTCTGGAATCCAGCGGAAGTCAATTCGGAGATCGCCACCAAGGCAGCTCGTGAGATCAGTAAGCAGCTGGGTATTGAACTCATCGAAGCCAACGCCGAAAACGCTTCGGCCGTTAAAGAAGCGGTTGCTTCCGTGGTTGCGCGCGACGTCGATGCGCTCTGGGTCGGCGGCGATGTGACCGTGCTCGCCGCCGTGGATGTCGTTCTGCAGGCCGCTCGCCGGGCGAAGATTCCAGTCTTCACCTCCATGCCGGGTAACGCTGCCAAAGGCGCGATCTTTGATGTCGGAGCGAACTACTCCGAAGTGGGACAGCTAGTCGGCTCAATGGCCGCCAAAGTGCTGAACGGTGCGGAGATCGCAAAGATTCCGTGGGAGACCGCTATTCCTCCGAAGTTGTTTATTAACACGACAGCGACGAAAGACCTGGACGACACCTGGACGATTCCTCAATCGCTGCTCGATCAAGCGGATTCGATCATCGACGAAAGTGGCGAACACGATCGGAAAGTGGCTGCACCGGCACATGCTTCGAAGCCGATGCGTGATCTTTGTCTGTTGTCGTACATCAATTCCACGGATGTCGAAGATGCAGAACGAGGTTTGAAGGCAGGGCTTAAAGAAGCGGGGCTGCTGGAGAATTCGCATTATCGCTGGAAGAGCCTGAATGCTCAGGGCGATATGGCCGGGCTGAACGGACTTGTCGATTCCGCGCTGGCAGATAAGCCGAATCTGGTGCTGACGATTTCGACTCAGGCTTTGCAGTCCGCAGTGCAGCGAAATCGTGACATCCCGATGGTTTTCACGATGGTGGCAAATCCGTTCTCTGCGGGTGTGGCCGTAAGCAATTCCGAGCATCAGCCGAATCTCACCGGAGCCTACGGCGCGCCGGATGCCGAAGCCATGATGCCTATCATTCGCCAACTGATGCCGAAAGCTCGTCGTCTCGGGACGTTGTATTCTCCGGCGGAAGTGAATTCCGTCTACAATCATGAGTTGCTCGTGGCTGCCGCGAAATCCGCAGGCTATGAAATGGAATCGATGGGCGTAAGTACTTCGTCTGAGATTCCGGACGCGGCGCGGTCAATGTGTGGCGGAGACATCGATGCCATCTGCCTCACCAATTCCAATCTCGCCGGTTCGTCGTTTCCGGGTATTATCCAGGCGGCTCGCAAAGCAAACCTGCCAGTGTTTGCATTTCTCGGCAGCGCGTCGGCTCAGGGAGCGACCGTGGTGCTGTGTCGAGATTACTTTGATATGGGCCGTGAATCAGGATTGCTGGCCGGGCGAATTCTCAAGGGGGAATCAATCAGCCGGATGGATCTGAAGCCGATAACGACCAATCGCCTGATGCTGAACCTGGTTTCAGCGGAGGAATGCGGACTAAAAATGCCGTCGTCACTGATCGAAACCGCTGATCTCGTGGTGCGAAAGTAGAGGCGTTAGCCATGCAGATCACAGCTCACAATGACAAAGACTTCAGAGAACTTCAGGTGTCCGGGAGACTGGATGCCGAGTGGGCCGACACACTGAAACAGGCCATTGAAGATGCACTCCGCGAAGGTGCCCATTCGCTGCTCCTGGATCTGTCTCAGGTCGTGTATATGAGCTCAGCCGGTCTCGGCGTGCTCGTGAGTGCCCAGAAGCAGTTCCAGAAAATCCGAGGCTCATTCGGGGTGAAAAATTGCAAAGGGCCGGTTACTGAGGTGATCCGTCTCACCGGGCTTTCCAAGATGCTGCTCTGGAATGCTCAGGCGCTCACCGGTTCCGTTATCGCTCCGCCCGGCGCGATTCAGGCCATGAATCGCATTGTGCACGCAAAACATGCGGACTACACGGTCTACGATCTGGAACCGAAGGCCATGATGGACTGGAGTGTCATCGGCAATCCGGCGCGCCTCGAAAGTGGCCAGTACAAAGCTGACGATGCCGCACTGACGGAAATTACCGAATCGACAATTGCTCTTGGATTGGCCGCCTTTACAGGGGACTACACCGATCAGCAGGCCTCGTTTGGCGAAATGTTGGCCTTGGCAGGAACGGCTGCGGTTCAGCCCGCAGGTAAGAGTCAGCGAGCCGACTATCAGTCGATCCAGGGCGAATTTCGACCTCGGCCTGAGATACTGTATGGCATCAAGATGACCGGTTCTCCGTCGCATCTGCTGCGGTTCGATATCAATCAGCGTGATCGCTCGGCGCCGTTGACTGATCTCGTCGACGAAGCCATGGACGCCATGCAGTATGAAGCCGCCAGCGTTGTGTTTCTGGCTGAGACATCAGGGCTTGTCGGAGCAACCTTGCGACGATCACTGACGGAACGCGTCGCCGGCGATTCACGTTTCGATCATCCGGAGATCCGTGAGTAGCTGTCGTTTGCACCGGAACGAATTCATGTTAATGCTGTCGTGGCCATCGTAGGAGTCGCCCTGCGAGCCTCAACGCAGGATCGGTACAAGACGTTGTTGCCATTCGTGCGGCCGATGCGTTCCAGCGATGATCTGCTCGGACATTTTCACGCGGCCGTGTTTCCGTTTGAACCGTTCAAGAAACGAAAAATTGATCTGAACGAAAGCGTGGGTTCCTTGTTTTCTTCCGGACAGTTGCAGGCGGTGATGCATTTGCTGAACGATGATCGCCCCCTCAGCGGGGCTGGTGACAGTGAGTTTGTTCGAGGAGCCTGTTGGATTGGTCCACTGGCGAGTGCGGCCGCTTTGAATGTAAAAGCCGCGGCGAGTACCGGGGAGTCTACAAGATGACTCTGCTGATCGGTTCACTCACGATGGGCATGATCCTCGCGCTGCTGGCGTTTGGGGTGCTCATCAGCTTTCGTATTCTGGCCTTTCGCGATCTCACGGTGGATGGTTCGATTGCTCTGGGCGGTTCCGTCGCGGCCGCACTCATCGTCAACGGCTTTTCTCCTCTGGCTGCGACGGCTATCGCGGCCGTCTGTGGCGGAATTGCCGGAGCCATCACCGGCGTCCTGGCCACTCGCTTTCGCATCAATGGACTGCTGGCCGGTATTCTGGTGATGACGGCTTTGTATTCGGTCAATCTGCGCGTCATGGGCCGCAGCAATATTCCGTTGATGAATCAAAAGACCGTCCTGAGTCCTATTCAGGCATTGGCAGGTGTGGACGATCGACTGACTCTAGGCCTTTGGACCGCACAAACTCAGGACTTGTACACGCTGATCACGATTGTGCTTGCGACAATCGCCGTGGCCGTGACGCTGACTTTGTATTTTAGGACTCAGCTTGGTCTGGCGATGCGGGCTGCGGGTGACAACATCGACATGATCCGCGCGCTCGGAGTGGATGTCGGCTGGATGACAACGCTCGGGCTGGCTCTGTCAAATTCACTGGTCGCATTAGCCGGAGCATTGCTCGTTCAGTATCAGGGCTTTGCCGATGTGCAGATGGGTATCGGCATGGTCGTCTGGGGTTTTGCGAGCGTCATCATTGGCGAATCGCTTGTGAGAGGTCGCAATGTGGGCCTGCTGATCGGTGGAGCAATCATGGGATCAGTGCTGTTTCGCCTGCTGGTCGCGATCGCACTCCGCGGGGGCTTGAATCCGAATGATCTCAAGCTGGTCACTGCATTGTTCGTTCTGGGCGCGTTGGTGCTTCCCGATGTTATGGCCCGATTAAAGTCACGTAATGTGAAATCTCGTAATGCGGCTTCGAGGTAACCGGCGATGCTGACACTGACCGATATCCGTAAGACATTTTACGCCGGGACACCGAACGAGGTGCGAGCTCTGCAGGGCGTGAACCTGAAGATTGAGCAGGGTTCGTTCGTCGTTGTGATCGGCACGAACGGCTCCGGCAAGTCGACGCTGCTCAATGCCGTCGCCGGAGCCTTCTTTGTTGATGAAGGCCGGATTGAGCTTGCCGACCACGACGTGACTCGCTGGCCCGAACACCGCCGTGCCGTGCATATTGGGCGAGTCTTCCAGAACCCATTTACCGGCACCGCTCCGAATCTATCAATCGCTGAGAACCTGGCTCTCGCCGAACGTCGCGGCCAATTTCGCGGCCTCGGATGGGCTCTGAAGCGTCGCAGCATTGATGAGCTTCGGGAGAAGGTCAAAGAGATGGGCCTCGGGATGGAAGACCGCCTCAACAATCCAATCGGCAGCCTCTCCGGCGGCCAGCGACAATCGCTGACCCTGTTGATGGCCGGCCTGCGTCGCCCGGATTTGCTGTTGCTGGACGAACACACCGCAGCCCTCGACCCCAAATCCGCCGATCAGGTAATCCGCCTGACAGAGAACATGGTCGCAAAGAACAAACTCACCACCATGATGGTCACCCATTCGATGCAACAAGCGGCGTCGTTAGGGGATCGTCTCATCATGATGGTCCGCGGCCAAATCATGTTCGACTTCCAGGGCCCCGCCAAAGCCAGGTTGACGCCCGAATCCATCCTCCACAAATTCGAGGAAGTCCGCCGCCTCGAACGCCTCGACAAACCCGCCGCGGAGCAACTGCGCAGGGTTTATGTTTGAGTTTTGAGTCGCAGCCGCAAAAGCAGAATCCTGTCAGTTCTCGAACTGGCTTTGGAAGTAACAGTTGAGTCCCTCGCCTGCGCGATGATGTTTTTGGTCAATGAATGGACGCGTCAAGGCGATTGCCTCACCAATCAGGCGAGAACCGGAGATCTTCCCCGACAGTTGCCACCACACCCTGCAAAGATCGGTTCGAAGTTCTCTCTAGACCATCGCGAGTTCTCTGGAAGGGGTCCGCTTTTTGGCAGCCGTGACAACTGGTCGCTCCAGCACGACCCAGATGTAAGCGGTGAAAAATTCCTTCACCCACGGCACATTCAAGAGCGGTGCCGTCCATTTGGCCCAGCGAGAACTGAAGCGTTGTGGATGAATCTGATATTTGAAAGCAGAGTTACGAAAGACTCGATCAAAATCGCGAATCAGGTGTTTGTTCAGGTAGTCGGCCGGAATCTCCTCATGAATAAACTTCACTGGAATCCGCTTCCCGTCCTTATCGAAGTCATGCATGTTGGGGACATACCAGTCGGATTCATAGACTCGGCGACAAGTGCGCAGCAGAGTCCTTTCCGAGAACAGAACATGCGCCCACGGAACTGGCATTGTGGACCAGAGATGCGGAGCAAATGGGTGATACCAGCCCCATGTGCCGATCAGCAGTTTTCCACCAGGCCGAAGGACACGGAAGCATTCGGCCAGAATCTGATCCGGGTGCTGCACATGCTCGAAAACATCGTAGGAAAAAATTGTGTCAACAGAGGTGTCTTCGAGAGGAAATCGTTCCTTGCCGCTGACATGAAAACTCAGTCGGGGATCGACGTACTTTTGCTGGGCTCTCAGAACGGCCGGTTCATCGATATCGATTCCCGTTACAGTGCGGGCTCCTGCATCAAGGTATCCCTGGCTGATGGCGCCGTCGTAGCATCCCAGATCCAGCAGGTCCTGTCCCTTCCAATCGACGCCATGTTTCTCGGCCGCGGTCAGCACTTTGTTAATGCACTCAAGCCGGTATTCGGCATAGGAATCTTCGTTCGACAGCGCGGCGGTCATCTCTGCAGATTGACCCATGCTACGGCGATACAGACGACTGGTGATGGCAAAAAGTGCAGATTCGCTAAGATTCAAGTGTCGCTTCTCTTGGAGGTGTCGCGTAGTGATTCGCCGGTAACGGTCGCCTCAACGGTCAGAAGTGGTGGGCTTAGTGTAAAGGTATTCGCCCGGCGACGGTGACAACTATTGCCGCCCTGAGCGGCGGGGACGAATCTAAAGAATTGATTCCATCAGAAATTGCTGAGTAACCTCCTGGCCCTACAGGTTTTTGGGTACTGGGGCGTTTCGTCAACATTTTTGACAAGCGCAGACGCATCCACGCCCCGGCGAAGTCGACGTGATCGACTTTATTGCTGAATCGCAGCCAATACTGAATCAAGGCTGCGGAGAGCGCTCTCGCCGACGGAGCCGGGTACTGCGTCGCGTCGATCACGGATCACGCGGGCCGGTACGCCGACGGCGACGCAGTAATCGGGTACAGGGGACAGCACAAGTGAGCCAGCTCCGATGATGCAGTGCCGGCCAACATTGGCGGCCACGGTGGCGCGTTCACCAATCCAGGAATCGCAGCCGATCGTAACCGGTTCGTAATGGCCCGGCTGTTCGCGGAGTGGAATGTCAAGTCGCTCTGTCCCATGCTGACGGCAGCCATTCATGATGGAAACGTGCGAAGCAATCAGCACATCGTCTTCAATGGTTACGTCGCCGATCGAACAATAGTTTCCTACATAAACCGTGCGGCCGATCGCAATCCCAGGATGGGAAAAAATGGTTCCAAAAGAAACGCACGCATCGGGACCGCATTGTCTCGCGGTCGCTCGCAAAAATGCGTGCCGCAGATGAATTCCGGAAAGGCCAGGAAGCAAGCTGAAAAGCTGTGACCATCCAGCAAAAACGCGGTCGGCTCCGGCCAGCTTCGCCTGCAATTGGAACAGAATGACCGCGGGCAGCACGATCACCGCACACAATCCCGCGATCAGTTTTTTGGCAAAGTGTTTCATAGGAGAGAGTCACACATCTTCGCGGGACAGACGTTATTGTCAGCCGGATGTTTTCGCGATCAGGATAAGGCCACTTCGTTCGACGCGATTTTAGAACTCGTTGAGATTGGCAGCTGACGCGTCGTCCACCACGCGAGACCGTCTTTCCCGAACAACACGATGGCCCACGCTCCGCAGCATACCACGGAGGCAACAAGTTCCATCCAGAAACCGATCACCGGAAATAATGCGTATCGCATTCCGATGTAAGTCGCACAGATGCCCGAGAACGTCAGCAGGCTGCGAGTCCACGGGTACACGATATCTCGCAGCGAACGACACATGAACAGCGTCGTAAATGAGAACGCGATGTACGTCGCTACGCCGGCCCACGCGGCTCCGCTGGCTCCATAGATTGGGATCAGCAGAAAATTGGCAGCCACGTTGACGATCACGCCGGCGATACTGCCGGGGATCATGAACGACGTGCGTTTAGCAAGCAGGGCGGGCACTTCGAACAGCAGTTGTAGTCCAAACAGGAAGAAGCCCAGCAGAATCACGGCGATCAAATCGATCGCTTCGCCGTAAGCATCCGGCGTCAGAAGAGGAAGAATCGGATGCACGGTCAGCGCGGCTCCCAGAAGCAGAACGCCCATGCCGCCAACGAACCAGTCAAACACTTTTCCAAAGATCTGATTGGCACCCGGCATGCGATCAATATCGTAAATCGCGACATGCCAGATCGAAGCAAATGGCAGCAGACACAGCGTGTTGACCGCAAAACCAATCTTGTGCGCCAGAGAATACACTCCCACTTCATCCATACTGACGAAGACTCGCAGGAAGTATCGATCGGCTTCATGCATGAGCATAGCCAGCAGAGCCGTCACGACCAGCGGACCGCTGAATCGCAACATGTTTAAAGCGAGACTCATGTCAAAATTGTAATGGCCGCGAGTCTTTGCAAAGACCAGCAGCAGTGCGGCAGTATGAGCCATGGATGCGACGAGATTCCCAATCAGCAGACCTTCAATGCCCATCTTCATGCCAACGAGCATCCAGACGTTCAGACTAACGTTGAGCAGCAATCGGCCCAGCGAGATTACAACAAAAACGCCCGACCACTTCAGGACTCGCAGATACGCGTCGACAAGTTGTCCAATAACCTGAACCAGAATCGTGGCGAGTGTGAGTGTGTAGAACCATCCGCCGTCAAGATAATGATCGCCCAGCGTCACATCGGAAAGAATTTGACGGCCAAGCCAGAGAGGAAACAGCACAACACAGGATGTGGCCGTCAAGTATGTCAGACCGGTCCACCACAGTCGATCATGATGTTCGGGAGCTTCGCTGTCGAAATGAAAACGTGTCACAGCCGCGACCATTCCGCTGCCGATCATCAGCGACAAAATGGCGGCGGTCAGATCCAGGATTGCCGTCACTCCGTAGTCAGACGGCGTCAGGCAATGCGTGTAAAGGGGCAGCAGCAGGACCGACGCAAGTCGAGTCAGAATCTGACCGACCGCATAGATCGAGGAATGCTTCAGCAAATCACGCAATGGTTTCATGGATCTTCAATCAGTGGCATGTTCTAAATGACGTGAATCTAAACCTAGGGCATGTTTTCCTTCGGCTCAGAACGTTGCTTCCGGTCAACACTCTGTCCCGCAACATGAACGTGGGGTTCTGCTGACTTTGACGATCCTGATGAGTGCATGGTTGAGCAGTTGGTGTTCATTCCGCGATGTGAAACACATGGATGATCGGCAGTGCTTCGAACTCGTTGTCTCGCGTTTTCCCGGCATCGATTTGGACCAGATACAAAAGATTCCGCGTGCGATCGTAGGTCATCCCGCCGACCTGCTTTCCACAGGTGTCGAACATGTATTGATTGAGCCCTCCGCCTTCTGCATTTCCGTCCCAGCGCAGCCAGGGTTTCAAACCGCAGGCCGGCAAGCTTCCGTTGGCCGCATGAATCAGGCTGGCCGGTGAATAAAACACGAACTCCACCTCGTACGGAGGTCCGTGATAGCCTTTGTCGATGGTGCAGTCCTCAGGTCGTGCGTCACCGTAATAAAATTCTCCAAGCGACTTGCGGCCCGCGATGATCACCGCCTGCTTGTCTCCCAGCGTCAGCCAGGCACCGCCCGTCCATCGATCGGCCGGGTGATGGCGTTCGAGCGGTTGTTGTTCCGAGTACCATGTCAGTGGCAGTGCATCGAGCGAAACGTTGGCAGCGGTGCCTTCGGGTGGCAGCGAATAGGCGAACATCGCTGGCCCCTGACTGGACGCCTGCAGTCCTGTGCTGATCTGCAAACCGGAAATCAAATTGCGGCCTCCAAACCACTGCTTCGCTTCGCTCTCAGGGATCTCAAAAATGTACCCCGCATGTTTGTACGAATTCCATTCGGGGCGGCCACTGTTCATTGGACCCAGATGCCACAATCCTTCGGCAATGGAATTTTGCATATCAAATCCGGACGTTCCATGAGACGGATAGTCGCGATTTTCCACGTTGTAATATTTGTAGACTGTCCAGTGCAGCAGACCCTTAGTCGCCAGCAGACCGCCCAGTTGAAACGGCTCCGACGAACCGGCGGTCATCTCTTCCAGAATGCCGTCAGTCACGTCTTCAAATGGCTGAAGAATTTCAGCAACCGTCAGATCATCGGCCAGCTTCAGCTTCGAGTTGACCGGGTTGGGAATACTGATTTCGACGACCTTCTGATGGTTTTGATGGCCAACCAAAAACAGCGAGCCGGGAAAATCATCCGTTCCATTCGGGTCGCCATTTTCGCGATACGCCACACCCCATCCGCCATAGGCAAACGTCGTCCCATTCTGCTGAACATGTGGCGGCCGAAAGGCACCAAGATACTCAAAGTTACCCGGAGTAATCATGGACTCATGCAGCGACGCTCGTTGCCGAACCGGCGGCGAACTTTTCATCGCTTTCAGCAGACTGTGTTCTGCGGGCCCTGCAGGTTCTGCAGGTTCTGCAGGTTCTGGATTCCGCAGTTCGTTCAGCTCTGCCGTGGATACGTCAGCTCCACTGCTGGCAAGAGCTGCGGTCCGGGAGCGAGCGAACGATTCGGCGGCTTCGCTTCCGGCCGGATCCAGTGTGCGAACGTCCGCTTCCGGCTTCATCCGAACCAGCACCGCACGACTTTGCGATTTAGTGGCTTTCAGAGCCTGAGTGATTTCGGAGCCGAAGCGAAACGAAGCGGCCAGCGCGAAGAGGCAGAGTCCAACGTACAGAATCTTCATAGCCGGCTCCGCATTTCAGAGGTCAGTTCATGACCATGAATTGACGCTCTTCAGTAAAAGTGGCTGGCTCGCGAGTCCCCACGGATTCTCGCCAGTCACCACTCGGCAGCGGCGTTTCTTCTGCAGGACGCGGCTCCACGGTGACGACAGAGGAATTTGCATGCGCACGCGGTACCGGAACAATGTCACTGTTCATATAGTGACGATTAAAGGTCGGCCGATCCTCGATAACGCTCGACGTTGTGAGTGATCCGGAATCGAAAAAGCCATAGGCTGTTGCGGGGGCAGACGCTGCTGCCGTCCACGCGATGGCCGGTGTCGCTTCGTAGACATTCTCTTGTTCCGAAGATTCCGATTCGCGTACACCGTACATTCGCTGATGCACGGCCATCGAACCTGCGCCCAAAAGTGCGACGTAGTAGGGAATCTCCAGCGCTTCCAGGCTCACGAATTGCGCCGCGACGATGAATCCGATCAGCGAGGCGATTGTCATGCGTGCGGCATCGGTGAACCAGAGTTCGTCGGAGTGTTTCATTCGCTGCAGCAGTAGCCAGCTTCGCCAGATCGTGACCAGATAGAACCCAAGAAACATCATGATCCCCGGCACACCCAGTTCCACGGACGTTTGTACCCACAAGCTGTGAGCTTCCTTACCGGCGGGCCAGCCGAATTCATGTGCGTGCAGAGGCCAGTGGTCAGGACCGCAGCCCATCAATGGGTTCTCCATCAGCAGGGTCGCGCAGTCTTTCCAGAGATCCAGTCGACTTTGGGCGGACGCCTCACGGACACCATTGTTCTCGGCGAACGTGTCAAAGAAACGATCACGAACTTCCGGGCCGGCGAGAATGACAGCGGCGATCAGTCCGCATCCGAATATCAGATAATGCGTCATCGACTTCTTGATGATGAAGAATGATGTGCCCGCGAAAACGACACAGGCCAGCATCGCTCCTCGCGAGAACGAGAACAGAATCGCGTGCCCCATGAAGGCCGCACAGGCGGCGATCACGCCTTTTTTCCAAAGCATTTCTTCATGCAGAAACAGAAAGAACGCGACGCCGAGGGCTGTCACGAGTCCAATTGCTGCCGAGTTATTATCAACTCCGCCGAAGCCGATGTGCCAGAGGTAGTTGTAGCCGCTGAAATACCAGCTGTTCATTTCCATCGCCACATAACCTTCGCAGATGACGATGGTCCAGGCCAGTCGTTTCAGGTCTGTGATATGGCGAACAGTCGTTATACCCACAAGGAACGGCAGCAAAATTTTTGCCTGCTGTTCCACGTAGTACCACGCATGTGACGGACTGTCGGCCTGCACGGCCAGAAACACGGCCCAGACCCACGATCCCACGAACAGCAGCACGATGCGACGTGCGGGCCCCAGATCCCAGTTACCGCAGCAACGCACAACCCAGTTCAGCAGCATCGCTCCTGCGACGATCAGGCTGAATCGTCCGCCGGAGATATGACTGCTCCACAGAAAATCAGGACGCAGAATCGCCAGCGCGACGTAGGCCAGAAAGCCATAGTAGGGACTGATGAATGACGTTGAGACACCCAGCAGCGTCAGCAGCCAGGTGAAAATCAAACCCTTCATTTCAGCACCTCGGAGTCTTTCGGACTCCACGTCTCCGTGCGTTCCAGGATCTGATCAAGCGAAGACAGGCAGTGATCCCACGAATGATGCAGCTGCACAAACGCAGCTCCCGCCATTCCCAGTTCCTGCTGCAACAGCCGACTGTCAAAGACTCGTGAAATCGATTCGATCCATTCTGCCGCGGTGTCGGCCTGAAGCAGATGCAGTCCAGGTTCGGCGGCAAGTCCCTTGAGCGGTGCCGGCGAACAGATCACCGGACGACCACAGGCCATCGCTTCCAGAACCTTGTTCTGAATGCCTCGAGCGATGTGCAGTGGAACCACGGCGCAGGTTGACCTGTGCAGCCACGGACGCACATCCGGAACCGACCCCGTCACTTCGATTCGATCGACTGTGGCAAGGGCTTGAACTTCCGGCGTCGGCGATTTTCCGACGACTCGAAACATGGCCGTTGGATATCGTTCCCGAATCTTTGGGAAGACATTTTTCGCAAACCAAACTGCCGCGTCAGCATTCGGTTTGTAGTTCATGACACCAACAAACACGCACGAAAAGTCGTCCACTGTGACGTGCTGTGAAGGTGCAAAATATTGTGAGTCAACACCGTTTCCGATGGCGGAAATGCGATCGGTCTGGCAAAACGATCGAAACAGATTACGTTCCGCTTCGCTGACGACCAGCAGTCGGTCACACGTCGTTGCGAGTTTCTGTTCCACAGTTCGCAGGCGTTCGCCTTCGGTACGATAGACCCATGACATCGGGAACCGCGCCGCACAGGAGTAGTCCAGCCATTTTTGACTGTCGACATCAATCAGATCGATCCATCGAGTGGCCGATTGATTCACGAATGGAGCAAACAGATACCTTGCGATGCCAGATGAAGACGCCATCAGCGCATCGTAGGAAACGCCCTGATCCCACGCTCGCAGTGTGCTCTTGAGCTCTGCGCAGTCGAACAATCCTTCCGTGATGGTGCCACCGGAAAGAAGCGAACGCAGGCCGGCCACATAACGTTTTTTGCCCGCGTGCGGAACGACCGCCAGTCGGTGAGTGACACGACGCAGTTCAGCCAGCGTCGTTTCCGTCACAGGTTCATCAGCCAGACACACAAGGTCCACGTCCGCGCGCACGGACAAATACTTCAGCACGTTCCATGTGCGGATTCTGTCGCCGCGATCCGGCGGCCAGGGAACTCGATGAGTGATGTAAAGGATTTTTGAACGCATCGAAGTTGCTGCTGAGCTGTGGTACGAAGAAGAATTCAGGAATTCAGCCCACCGAGATTGTGTCGGCAGGATTCTGATTTGAAGAACTGTCGAAAGACGCATCCAACACGTCAGACATCGTGCCCAGTCGAAATTCGCTGAGCAACCTGTCGACCTTCGGAGCCATCGTTTTCAAATTCTGATAGTGGCGAAAGCGAGACTTAAGCGACGCGGCAATCCGCGGCTGATCGACATCCACTTCCCACGGGTGCAGATAAACATTGAGTGGACGGTTCTCGTTACGAATCTGACGCAGCAGACGCGACGTGACGGCCCACGGAAAAAGGCGAAGATATCCGCCGCCGCCCACCGGCACGGTCAATCCGGCAACGTGGCAAGTCATCCCGGGGAACTCACGAATCTTTCCGGCTGGTCGGGAGATCGCATATGGAGCTTTCGGCGACCCCGGAATTCCATAGCGATCGTGACGAATCGGATAAATGCTGGAGTCTGTTTCGAAGCCTTCTTCAATCAAAATATCCAGCGCCCACAGAGATTCACGCGTGATCGAAAAGCTGGGCGCTCGAAACAGTTTTACGGGTGTGCCACAGATTGATTCCAGCGTGTCGCGAGCCTTCACGAGATCGCTTCGAAATCGGTCTGGCCCCAGTTCATACACCAGCTGATGCCAGTGACTGTGGCAGCCGATTTCGTGGCCTGCCGCCTGGATTTCTCGCACCAGTTCCGGATACCTTTCGGCAACCCAGCCCAAAATGAAGAACGTTCCACGCGTCGCACGTCGGGCAGCCAGCTCAAGAATCTGTCGAGTACTCTGAACGACTCGACATTCGTAATGATCCCAGTCGGCCGGACGGATCACGGACGCAAATGCGGATACCTGGAAGTAATCTTCCACGTCAACTGTGAACGTGCCGTCAAGTTTGGGGATCATTGGCTGCATGAAAGGAACAACGATCAAAGGAGCTGCGTTTGGATCTACTGTGGCTGCAAGAACGTGCGATCAAAGGTCAATCAGGAATTCACCATTTGCACAACTTCCTGCTGATATCCATAGGTCTGACGCTGGAAATCCGAATCCGCGCCAACCATGATGGCTCCCAGCAACGGAACCTGCAGACTTCGCAGAGAATCGCGAGCCTGAAGCACATACTGAACTCGGCTGTAATCCTTACGAGTCGCCAGCAGCACGATGTCGGCGTTTTGAGCGATCATGGATGGCTCCGCGACAAACAGCAGTGGCGATGTGTCAATGATCACAAAGTCGAAACGTGCTTTCAGCTGCTGAATCAGACTGCGACCGCCGTCCACAGCCAGAAGCTGCAGAACTCGCTGATCCAACTGACCGGCTCCGATGAATGTGAGCCCTGGAGCCTGAGTCTGCTGTCGAATGTCATCGAGTCCGACTTCGCCCCGCAAAAATTCACTTAAGCCCGGACCCGGATTTTTTTCGACCATCAGATGAGCCGACGGACGACGGAAGTCACAGTCCACCAAAGCCACACGCTTTCCTGTGCGAGCCAAACTGGCAGCCAGCTGACAGGAAACCGTTGTCTTGCCTTCGTTGGCAGATGCACCGGCAATCAGAATGGAGGCTGAACGTGACGGGTCGATGTGTCGCATCAGGAACGTACGAACGACGTCCATCGATTCTGTCACCGCACGATTCCATTCGTCGTAGTCCACTTTGCCGGCGAAGATACCGAGTCCCAGCAGACCGCCACGATCGGGCGACGGAATGGTGCCCACAAGTCGCAGGCCTACTTCGCTGGAAATATCCGTGGCAGCGCCAATACGATAGGAGAACCATTCGAACAGCGTGAATCCGCAGACGATCGAGCCCAGCGTGGCAAGTCCCGCCAGGAAAGAAAGCTGTGTCTTTTTCTTGATCTCCGGTTCTTCCGGAATGTTAGCGTCCTGAACCACTGTGATACGATCGGGAGCGTAAAGTTCGACCTCACGCTGCACCTTTGTTGTACGAAGATCGTCGCGCAGCTTGATGTCGGTCTCAATCTTGCGTTTCTCAGCTTCCAGCTCAATGATGCGTTTGTTGAATTCCGTAAGGCGATCCTTCTGCTGATCGATATCCGTCATCAGCTGTTCTCGCTGACGCACGAGGTAATCCATACGAGACACCGGTGCCGCTCCTGGCTGAGCCGGAGTGCCTCCACCCATCATTGCAAGAAGCTGCTGTTCCTGCTTCTTCATGTTGATGAGATCAGGATGATCGGGATTTCGTAGTTGAGATTCAAACTGAACGATCCTGGTTCGCAGCATGATAAGTTCACGCTGCATCGCCTGCGCGGGGTTCATCGCGGCGGCGGCTGGTTCACCGGCGGCGACGCCAGGCAAGGCCAGTCCCATCAGCCCGTCGGCATTCAGCTGGTTAGGCAGTACGCCCTGCTGAGTCAGCGAAGCACGCGCGGCTTCTTCTGCGCGAATTCGACTGTTGACTTCACGCAGCGTTTTGGAAAGATCGTCGAGGTTGTCCTGGACAAGCTTCTGCTGAATGATGGCTGTTTCGGGATCGAAGGTTCCCAGGCTCTCGCCCAGCCGGTCGATGCGTTCTTCCGCAGCGACAACCTTCTTATTGATTTCTTCAAAGCGTTCTTCCAGCAACCGCAGTTCGCTGATCTTTCCATTTCGCGACATGTAAACGGTCTGGTCCAGATACGCGTCTTTCACGGAGTTCAGGATGAGGGCCAGGTCGCGAGGGTGCTCGCCTTCCAGACTGACCTTCAGGAACTCGGCACTGATCTGATCGTCGGTCTTCAGCTTGGCCATCAGCCAGTCAACCGGGTGGCCCACCTTTTTCAGTGTCGGACATTCGGCGACCTGAGGATTTCTCAGGGCAGCCGTGATCACCTGACGACTGAGCATGTAGTTTTTCTGGGATTCACGATAGGTCGCGAAGTCCGCATCGCGCTGTGGCCCTTCTTCAAAGGCCAGCTTGCGTTCGTTCTGTTCAATCTTCAGGATCGCAGACGACTGATAGGTGGCCGGGATAAATTCCCAGACTGCGGCTGTGGCCAGCAGCGCGGCTGGTACAGCAATCGCAATTGCCGGAACCCAGCGACGTCGGAAGGCCGTCAGGATTCCCATCGCGGTCAGTTCACGACCCAGAGGTGCGGATCCGCTTCGTCCAGACATTCCATCCGGACGGCTGCTGATTCTATTGGGAGTGCCCTGCGGGGTTCGTGGATCTTGAGTCTGAAAGGTCATCGCTGTCTCCGATCGCTGCGGATACCTTCCGCAACCTCACAAATCTGAAGCCTGTAGAGGCTTGAGATTTGTCACGACTGTCGGTCTGTTGCGTCCGGGAACACCCCGAGCGCAGTGATAGACCTGTTGCAGCCTGCCGGAAACGTAGGTCAGAAATCTCCTGCAGGTGTCAGAAACGCGAAACAATTGAACCAAACAGCCCACAACATTTGTTCGTGAAACTCAACAGACTCAGATTACAGCGATATCAACGAAAAGAACGATCGCACCGCAGGGCACGATCGTTCTGACAGAGTCACTTCAGGATGGCAGCAGACAACTATGGCAGCTCTCGAATCCGGATGTTCCGGAACTCCGCCCACATCGGTTTGCCGGCATGCAACTGCACGGCCAGCACGCCTTCTTTCAATGCGAGATTCGGTTCGTTATCGGTGAAGTCCAGAACCAGCTTTCCATTCATGTAATGCTGAACGTGATTGCCCTTCGCAACGATGATCACGTCATTCCAGTCGTCCAGGCGAAACAGAGTCTTCCATGCCGCTTCGTCAACAAGGCTGGAGCTTTCGACTTTCTTGCCATCAGCTTCCCACGATGCTTTTTCACCAACCAGACAGATGCGTCCTCGCTTGCCGCCTTCGTCATAGATGAACCCGGAAATGTTGGGGAATCCAACTTCGTTCCGCAGCTCATGCTGATAGCCGCGAACAATCCATTTTTTCTTCGGATTGCCTTCCGTGATGTGCTTCGAACGGTACTGGATGCCCGAGTTATTCGTGGCGTTGCAACGGAACGAAAGACGAAGCTCAAAATCTTTGGTGACTCCGTCCTTCCAGATCAGAAACGTATTGCCGTCGGCTTTCTTTTCTTCTGTCGTTTCGCCATGAATCACGCCGTCCTTCACGCTCCACAGTTCCGGATCACCATCCCAGCCGGACAGATCTTTGCCGTTAAACAGCACCTTCATATCGCTGGATTCTGCCGGTGCATCGTCGGCCGGACAGAACGCGATGTTCGCCATGAGAAATGTCAGTGCCAGGATGAATCGCATCGTGAATGTCTCCGGAGTTTGTCAGGAAAATTTGGCGGTCTATGGACATGCCACATGGTAAGTCGAAACCGGCAGGCGTTCTTCCAAGGTGCCCATTTTTTCCCGGTGCGAGCACAAAACAGTTTCGTTCTTTGAAACAGATCGCCTGCCATTCGGAATGCAACGGGGGGCCGTGAAGGCTCTTGTGTCCGGGTCGAATGCGTGAACGCAGCGGTGCCGCGGGAGATTCTTCGCTAATCGCTCAGAATGACAGTCGGCATGGACCAGAATGACAGTTGGCATCGCATTCGAACGACAGTGGAGACCAGTCAGAGCGACATAATCACTGTCTGAAAAATGGCTGTCTGAAAAACACAACGATTTTCCGCCAGAGTGTTCTGCAGCGAATTTTGAAGAAGTGCTGATCTGTCGTGAAGAGTTTTTCGTTACTGTTGTTAAAGAGAAGGTTTCACAAAACAACAACACTACTGGACACCAAATTATGGTCGCCCTGGAATCTGAAGAATCACCCAAATACTGGCCGCCGCTGGGTCTGCCCGTGGGAAGTGTACGAGCGATCCTGACATTGTTTGTTGTTGGCATTGTGACCGCCAGCGTGGCAAGAGGTCACGACCTCGACCTGATCTGGACGGAAACTCTGTTGATTGCACTGGCTCATTATTTTACGTCTCGGCGTTTTGTTTCATTGCCTCCCGATGTCCTGCGCAGGATTCAGGAGGAAGGATTGATCGAAAAGGAACAACATCCTCTCTTTCTTCCTCGACACAGTATACGGTTACTGATCCTCGCCGCATTTGTCGGATTGGGAGTGTTCCTCTACAAGCAGCATCGCATCTGGGAACCACGTGCCGTCTCGCTGCTGGGCATCGTGGCCGCTTATGTTCTGGGAGCGATGTTTCGAAGTTTCGGAACCTGGTTCGGCAGTCGAACTGGCCGCCGCCCATCCTCGGCACTGGGTGACTTCAAAGCCATCATTGTCCTGCTGGCCGTCGGTATCGCCGGAATTCCGGAACTCCTTGATATGCCGGAACTATTGCCTGCAATGGCTCACCGAGTGGCATTGGGAATGATGCTGTTCTACTTCGGCTCGCGATAATGCGGCCATGTCGGGGCAGCACGTTCTTCAGGGGTGACGATGTGCTTTACGCTGAATGAATGGACGGAATTTTTTTCGGATCTCGGCGATGCGTTTTGTTTGCGTGTCAGGCCCGGTTGGCCGACAAACCCATTGCCGGTGTGCGTGAGCGGCCTGTTGATTTAACAAAATCGCATTTGGCTGCGGATTCGTGAGAGTTCGGGCGGGGTTCTGAACTCTCACGAGTCCAGCTACGGTTTTGTCCCCTGCTGTTCGTACCAGTCCACATGTT
The DNA here is from genome assembly GCA_947085455.1 of uncultured Planctomycetota bacterium. Classification (GTDB taxonomy): domain Bacteria; phylum Planctomycetota; class Planctomycetia; order Planctomycetales; family Planctomycetaceae; genus SXXK01. The sequence goes on from CAMTWR010000001.1 coordinate 20,721, forward strand.
CAGCGAGATGATGTCCAGTAGTCGTGCGACCGCCGTGTCGATTCGACTGTTGTGGCCCAGGGAATTTTCCCGCCAGTCCAGCTCGGATGTTCATTTTTTACCGACCGTTGAGCGTACGATTGTGCTAATCTGAGTGCTCGTTCGTTGGATGATCTGCACAGAACTCTTACCAGGACGCGATCCTGCATGCGAGATCCCAAATCCTGTGGTCCGGAATGGACTCGTCGGCATTTGATCCAAACCGGTACCGCCGGAGTCCTCGGGCTTTCGATTCCGCAGTTGCTGGCTGCAGAAATTTCCAGCGTTTCCTCCGCGACGCCCGCTGCAAAACGAGTGATCGTGATTCTGGAACAGGGCGGACTTTGTCATCTCGACACATGGGACCCCAAACCAGACGCGATCATCGAACATCGAAGTCCGTTCAAGCCGATTTCTACATCGGTTCCCGGAATTCAGTTCACAAGCCTGCTCGGTCGTACGGCTCGCATCGCTCATAAACTGGCGGTCGTGCGTTCCATGCATCACAACAAAGCCGGTGCCGATGCGCATCCGAACGGAACTCAATACGCTCTGTCGGGCGCTCATCCTTCCAGCGCCGTTGAGATGCCCGACATGGGTTGTGTCGTCACGCAACTGCTGGGGCGAAAGAATGCTTCACTGCCGCCTTATGTCATGGTCCCTGGAAACCATGAGCAGTCCGCGGAGACTCGTTCGGGATTTCTTCCTCGTTCGTTGTCCGTGTTTAAAACCGGAGGACGTGATCTGGCCGATCCTCAATGGGAAGTCGCCGACCTGCTGGCTCGCAACGACAATCGCGGCGAGCGTCTGAATGCTCGACATCAGTTGCTGTCCAGTCTTGATCAGCGATTTTCCACCGACGCCGACAAGGCCGCGCTGCAGGGGATGGATCGCTTTTACGAACAAGCGTTTAACAGTCTGACCAGTTCCGAAGTTTCCAAGGCCTTTGATCTGTCGGCCGAATCGCCTCAGATGCGTGAAGAGTACGGGCAAGGCCATCGCGGTGCCTGTTATCTGCTGGGCCGCCGCTTGCTCGAAGCCGGAGTTCGCTTCGTCACGGTCGACGTCCGCTGGCCGCTGACTCCTGAAACGCCCGGCGGATTCAATCTGAACTGGGATCATCACGATTTGATTTACACGCCCGGTTCCTGTGGCACCGTGCGCGACAAAGCAGGCGGAGAAGGACGCTACGGAATTGGCCACTGGGTCATGATGGGCAGCACCGACCAGGCCTTCGCCGCTCTGGTCTCCGATCTGGACACACGCGGTCTGCTGGATGAAACGCTGGTTTGTTTCGTCACGGAATTCGGTCGCACTCCACGGCTGAATAAATTTGCAGGACGTGATCACTGGACGAATGCGTATTCGATCGCCTTTGCCGGCGCTGGAATCCCTGGTGGCCAGATCATTGGTGAAACTGACAAAGACGGCGGCTACGTGATTTCGCAGGCCTACACTCCGGAAGACTACGCCACGACCGTGTATGAAAAACTGGGCCTCGATCGCACTCAACCGCTCTACACCGCCACCAACCGCCCCGTCTACTTCGGCCACCTCGGCCACCCGATTCGCGAACTGTTTTAATTTGCCGCTCCGGAACTGCCTCCCATTCAACAGCCGTGATCGAACCGCTAATCGCCAGCTGCGAAGTTGCGCGTTTCCAAATCTCTCAACCCGAAACGTCAGTAGTGGATTGAGTCCTTGCATTTCGGTGGCGTGGATATTCCGGGACCACATCGCATTCATGACAGAAGGCACTTTACGCAACACTCTTCTTTACTGCCCTGTGTTCGTTTGCCCGGTGTTCGTTTGCCCGGTGTTCGTTTGCCCGGTGTTCGTTTGGCAGCGATCGTGGAACGAAAGATCACAGTCGGGCCGGGCAGGAGTGTTTGAGTTGCGACCAAATTAAGACGAAGAAAAACACCGAACCTGGATGTTCACGCTATCCATTCCGCGACGACGGAAAGCAGGAGTTATGAACAGAACCCATCGACGACCAGGACCATCCCGATATCGCTTATTATTTCACGCGGCCGGAATGCTGGTGGTGTGTTTTGCTCTGTCATTGAAGGGAACGAGTGCTGATCTGCATGTCGATCCAAATCAGGGCCAGGATTCGGCCGATGGAATCACTTCTCCTGTGAAGACTATTGCGGCCGCGATCCGACAATCGAATCCGGGCGACACGATCCATCTGATGCCGAACCTCGTCTATCGTGACTGGGCTGCTTTCTTCGATAAGTCAGGCGAATCAGAACAGCCCATCACTCTCGACGGTCACGGAGCAACGCTCGACGGTTGTGATCCATTGGATCCCATTGGCTGGCTCGAAGTCGAACCCGGATTGTTTCGCAACGACGATCTGATGCCGCTGACCGACGCAATTATCGATCGCTGGTTTTTCGTCATGGTCGGCCAGCTTAACAGAATGAATCGCTGCTCCAAAGGTCCCAGCGAATCGCTCAAAGCACCTGAGCAACTCATTGCCGGAGAATGGACTTTCATCAAAGATGCGGAACGAACTAAAACGGCTCGCGCAGGTTACATCTTCGGAAGTTTCTGGATAAAGATTCCGCCAAATCTGCCTCTGGCTGACGCAATGATTGAGGTCCCAGTGCGGGGGGCCGGTGTGCTGATTCGAGGCACCTCGTCGCATCTCGTGATTCGTAATCTGAAAGCTACGCGACCGTACAACGACGGATTCAATTTGTCCGACAGCCGTGATATTCGGCTTGAGAATATTGAAGCCAGCAACTGCGGTGACGACGGCATCAGCGCTCATGGACATTGTCATTACTCGGTCAATGGTTTTGTATCGACTGGAAATGCCACCGGAATCTGCGATACGGGCTCCAGTGAGACCACCTATGAGAACGTCAGCATCCGCAACTGTATTGACTTTGACCTGTTCTTTCTGGACACTGGCAATTACACCATTCGCAATGCAGAGATCATTTCATCGGCTGCAAAAGCCCTCTATCTGCAGGGCAGGGAAGCACCTGCGGAACCATGTCGACTGACTCTGGAAAACGTGATCATTCGACGCGAGAAGACGGCGGGCGAAGTGCGAGTGTCTGCGAACTGTCGGCTAAAAGCGGACAGATCCAGTTTTCTGAATCTGGATCTTCAGGCGACGGGTGGAGTCGTCGAATTTTCGCGAACTTTCATCGGCGGTGAGGTACTCGCAGACCCAGTTCGACGCCCGAATCTCCATCTGTGGAAAGACGCAACCTGGCGGGGTTTCCGAAACTGGTACGACCTGGACTCGGCTCGCGTGGATCGTGTCTGGTTTGCCGGCAAGGACTTTGAATCGTTCTGTCAGGCGGTCACAAAAGAGCAGGACAGCTGCTGGAAACCAGCCCCTAACACTGAAGTCATCGCCGCAGGCATCGGCCCAACACTTCGACCCACACCAGCATCACATTAAACTCCTCCACTTCGATCCCCTCCGCCGTGAAAAGCAAGACAAGGCTAAGCTCCCTGCAACGGCGTCATCGACAGCCTTCTGATCGTAGTTGTACTCAACGCCTTTCGGCATCAACGGATGAAACACACGTGGTGTTGCGGTGCGATCTGACAGCCAGCTTGCGTGCAGACCCACGATGCGAATGGGCGGTTCAAATGAAGAACATTCATTCGAACTCGGGTCGAGATCAAGCAGCGGCAAAACAGGAATCGCGGGGATTGGCACTGGAAATCGAAATAAACTCCGATAACAACGGGATTCAACTCAGAAATATCGAACCTCCTGAGTTTACTCCCGCCGTTTCACGGCGGAATGGTTTTGCCTTGATCTCATACCCCAGGCTGAAGCCTGGGGCTACGTGCTGAGCTCGCTCCGCGAGGGAATCACAGCGAAACGAAACATAGCGACGTGCTCGCCCCGCGAGCCAAGACCTCTGCGATTCGCCGCGGATGCGGCCGTAGCGCACTAGCCCCAGGCTTCAGCCTGGGGTTTACTAGCCCATCAGTTCGGGGATAGGTTTGCCGTGGTCAACGACGGCCGTTGGGCGGCCGTTGAAGTCGTTGATGAGAGTGTTGGCAGCGTCGATTCCCAGGTGATGGTAAATCGTGGCCAGGAAGTCGCCGGCGTTGCAGATTCGTTCGATAACGTCTTCACCGCGTTTGTCTGTCGCTCCGATGACTCGACCGGTCTGGATACCGCCGCCCGCCCAGATGTTGGAAAACGCACGAGGCCAGTGGTCGCGGCCTGGCTGAATTGTTCCGGCTGCAGCGCTGGCATTGCCCGCGCCTGTACTGGCCGAATATTCGATCTTCGGCGTACGACCGAATTCCCCGGTGACAACCACGAGGACTCGCTTGTCCAGACCGCGTTCGTAGATATCTTCGATCAGGGCCGACACGGCCTGGTCATAAGCATGAGCACGAAAACGCATGGCGTCGAACACGTGATGGTTCACGGCGTGGTCATCCCAATTGCTGACTCGCCCACACAGCGGACCGCTCAGACTGCTGGTGAGAACTTCGACACCGGCTTCCACCAGTCGCCGAGCCATCAGAAGCTGCTGGCCCCACGAATTGCGGCCGTAGCGATCGCGTGTTTTGTCATCTTCTTTCGTCAGGTCAAATGCTTCTTTCGTTTTCGGATTTGTCAGCAGCGTCATCGCCTGCTCTTCAAATTCGTCCAGAGCACCAAGTTCCCCCTGGCGATCGAAAGCACGTTCCAACGTGTCCAGATTCTGTCGCAGAGAAGCTCGACGGCCCATGCGACGAATTTCGTTCTGGTCCGACAAGCCAATGTTGGGCACGGAAAAGGACGGAGCGTTAGGATCACCATTCACTGTGAATGGTGAATACGCATCGCCCAGATACGCTGGTCCGTTGTATTCCAGCGGCGGATTGATGCCGGCATAGAGCGGCAACGGATTGGTTCGCGGTCCTGCCTGCGATCGCAGATAGTTGGTGACGGTCATCCAGTCCGGAAACTTTGGTTTTGGTTTGTCGCGGGTATCCGGATCTCCTGACAGCATCTGCATCGAACCCGCAGGATGCCCGCCGGCCGTTTGTTTCATCGAACGCAGGACGGTGAACTTATCTGCGATGGCCGCCTGCATAGGCAGAAGTTCAGTGAACTGCAGCCCGGGCACCTTTGTATCAATCGTGCCGAAAGGGCCTCGATAATCGCTGGAGGCATCGGGCTTTGGATCGTATGTATCGATGTGCGAACACCCGCCCGGTTTCCAAACCATGATCACAGCCGTTTTTTCTTCTGCCGGTTTGCCGTTAAGCTCGTTGGCCTGAGCGGTAGCGGCCTTGAGTCGCAAAATTCCGGGCAGGGTCAGACTGGCAAAACCGCCAAGTCCCATTCGCATGAAACCACGGCGGCGTGAAGATCCGAAGATCGCCGGACCCGGACACGACTTAACTGATGATGCGTAAAATGGATCGCTCATGATTAGTCTCCTGTTGAGATAGTCTTCAGTGTCGTCGTCTGCTCCGCAAACGTCACAGTGTCAATAAATGCTGTTCTTAAGGTCCTGAGGCATTCAAACTCAGGGAGCGATCACTTTAATCGCTATGGGTTCCGACAGGATGATGTCGACGGTGTCTTTTGGTGCTGCAAGATCAGTGATTGACTTCAGACTGGCAGCTGCAGCTGTAACCGCAGCATCCAGCATCTGTTTCTTTGTGGTTGCATCGGCCACAGCTTTGTCAGCGTCCACTTTCGTTTCTGAAGCGGCAGCCGTGGCTGCGTCGGTCAGTTTCTGCAGCTCAGTTGCGGCGACAGTTGCTTCGTCGACAGCTTTTTGATGTGCCATTTCGGCAACCGGCACCGAATCCGGGTTGTATCGATATTTGGCAACCGCGCTTCCGTAGAAGCTGATCAGATAATCTCCCGGCGGTGTCTTCAAAGCTGCGGTATCCAAAATTGCTTCGGATGTATCAGCCGTCAGAGAGACATCAAAGCGAGGATGGTTTTCAAAACCTTCGCCCGAAGTCTTTAGCTGCAGCACAGCACCAGAGAACTCCGACCGCCGTGTATGAACCAGAGGGATCGTCAGCTTTTCACCGGCCTTGACCTCCCAGACTTTCTTTTCGCTGGCCGCGATCGTAATCGGAGCGAATTCGGACCCGGTCACAGAAACCGGCAGACCGGTGACCAGACGCGGACTTGGTACTTCGCCCCAGGAATCCACGATCGGCCATGCGAAGCCAGCCATATGAACCGGACGTGTGGCAGGCACATCGCCGATAGTCGATTTTCCATAGAACGTAACATTCGCCAGCGAACGTGGAGCGTTCTGATCGGCAGTCAGAAGCATGATTCCGCGTGTTTTGCCTTTTGCAATTTTCAAGCCCTGAGCGGTCACTCCTTCGGGAAGTCCTTCAATCACCAGTTCGATATCGCCGTCAAAACCATCTCTTCGAACGGCCACCACTTCCAATGCCACTGTGATTCCGCCACGCAGGGCAAGCGGCTTGGACAAAGCGTTGCGATCTCCGTTGCGAAGTTCCATGTGCAGTCCCCATGCGGCGACGGCAAAATCAGGAGCGGCCTTGCGGACGATCAATCGATAAACATTTCGTGAATCGTTTCGAGTGCCTCCGAACAGATCGCTGATCTGAAGACGATGAACTCCGTCTTCTTTGATTTCAAGTCGACCAATGATGTCGGCTGAACCGCCATCATAAGGAGGTCCATCGTAAGCATAGCCATTGCTTGACGGCTTCATCGGCGGTGCGATGTCGGTGAACTCCGCAAGATCGGCCAGTTTTTCCTCCGCCCCGGCGTCTGTCACATGCTGCACGAGAATCGCCGGATCGGTAGGCCGACCCAGTCGTTCCGAAGCCACTTCAACCCACCACACATCCCCTTTTGTTGCGGTGAACTCAAATGTATCAACATCGGCTGCAGGGAAGAAGCTTCCTGCAATATCACACGGCAAGGCGATCTTCTGCACCTGAGCTTGAGTGTTGTTCGGTTCGGTTTCCTGAGTTTCCGCAGCAGCAACGAGGCCCACTGGAGGCCAGGAGAATGAATTAACAGTGGGAGTGGATGCGAACTGCGGCAGGGCTGCGTCCGCAGGAATCTCCTGCAAAGACAGGCGATAGTAATACGCCGGGCCGCCATTAAAAGTCAGCTCGTGAACCTTGATAGTATGCTTGCCGTCTTCTGTGGCAGTAAAGTCGAGCGTACCGCCTCGTCGTTCCACAACCAGATCGCGGCCCGCCGCATCTCCAATGATCAGAACCGCATCCAGCTTGGAATCAATTCCGCGAGCGGCACAGTTGACGATGTAACGATGACCCTTCACGGCTTCGAACGAATAATGATCAACGGCCTTCGTCGTCATCACGGCGTTGCAGATGGAATTCACCTGAAGCGGCAAAGCGGTTGCCAAAGTTGTGTTCGGCGTGGTTTGCACAACCTGCGACAGTGTGTCCACACAGAATACTCGAGATGACGAAATTCCCAACCGAGTCATCAGTCGAGCTTCGTGAATTCCCACCGGGCAATCGGCCGCAATCGTGACGAGGAACTTATTCGCTTCTGGCTGCCCGCTGGCGTCCAGTTTCGGAGTCGCGGTGATTCCCGGGTGAGTGAAGATCAGCTCATTCGCGTTCTCCAGGTTCTCACCAGTGATCGTCACTTCAACCTGTGTTCCGACGGTGCCGCCCATGGGCATTGTCGTCAGCAGACGTGGCAGGGGCAGGCAGACTGTTTGAGCGTCAACCGCCGGGCCTGTGAGAACGGTACCCAAAACGGCAACGCTGAGTATCGCGGTAAACTTGAGTGCATTTCGCATCGGTCGAGAATTCATAGCCATCATCATCCTCATCACAAATAATTACTCAAGGCGTTGCTTTGAGAGTCCCGTCACACTTATATCACCCGCCCGACAAAACTCAGCGACAGGCTTCATGCGGCTTATTTTTCAATACAAACGGATCAATGGTTAAACAAAAACTCTTTGGTGTTGATCAGCGCCCAGATCAAATCCTGGAAGTTTTCCTGTGCGGCCTTCTGCGGATCGACGGCACTTCCGGCGGCATCCAAACGAGGCTCGGCCAAAAAATCCAACGCGACTTTCAATTCATCTTCGCGTGGTTCACGTGAGAAAGCGGCGCTGTAAAGTTCACGAATCTTTTCTTCAGTCGGCTTTTCCGATTTCGCCAGATTGACGGCTCGTCCATTGCCTGTCGCCAGTTTACCTTTGATGTCGGCAGCGTTCATCAGATGCAGACTTTGAGCAAGACTGGACGACTGAACTCGTTCACACTCGCAAACGCTTTCGTTCTCCGGCCGACCAAAGACTTTCAAGAACGGCGAAGCGTTATTGTAACTGTTGTCCGGCAATGCGATCGCACGCGTCCCTGACGGAAGGTTTGGAAAATCCGTGCGGGCTCCGGTCAAATCATCAATCGCATCCAGCATCACTTCGGCCTGCAGACGCCGCGGATAGTAGCGAGAATAGTTCTGAGTGTCCGCAATGTTGTATTCGTTCGGAATGGCACTCAACTGGTAAGCGCTGGACTGCGTGATCACTCGCACCAGCGCCTTCAGATCAAAACCACTCGACACAAAATGTTGTTCCAGTGCCGCCAACAGTTCGGGATTGGTCGGCGGATTTGTGTCGCGAATATCGTCCTCGGGTTCTACAAGTCCGCGACGGAAGAAATGCTTCCAGTAGCGGTTCACAAGAGCCTTTGCGAAAAACGGATTCTTCGGAGAACTCATCCAGTCCGCCAGTTTCAGACGAGGATCTTCATCTGGTGCGATGGCAGGAATCTCATCACCAAGCGCTGCGGGCTTCATTGAGGAACCCGTCTTGATATTGGTGGCGATCGCTGTGCCTCGCTTGTGGAAAATCAGGTCTTCGCCACGAGTCGCCGACGGCTTGCGTCCGACCTGTGTAAAGAACGCCGCCAGACTGTAATAGTCATCCTGACTCCAGCGTTCAAACGGATGATGATGACACTGAGCACACTGCATTCGGACGCCCAGAAACAACTGAGCCACATCTTCCAGTTGCTGCTTGGGTTCCTTGACTCGCTTGTACCACGCGACAGGCGGATTGGCGATCACGGTTCCGGTTGCCGCAAGTAACTCGCGCACCATTTGATCGTAAGGCTTATTCGCCAGCAGTCCGTCACGCACCCATGCATAGAACGCAAAATTGGACGTAATATCGCTCGCATCATCACGACGATTCTTCAACATCGCTGTCCATTTGTTAGCGAAATAATCGGCGTACTCGGGACTTCGCAACAACGACTCCACCACCTGATCCCGCTTATCAGGCGCCTGACTGGCCAGGAAGGCAGAGGACTCTTCGGGTGTCGGCAGACGTCCGGCGATGTCCAGTGAAACACGGCGAAGAAAAGTGGCGTCATCACAAACTGGCGATGGAGGAACTCCGATCTCTTTCAGATTTCCGAAGACAAAGTCGTCCACGAAATTCTTCGAAGGCGGCACCTGTTCAACAGGAGCACCCAGCGGCACTGAAGCATTGAAGACCGCCACTTTGCCCTGATAGCGAACCATGATCGACACCTTGCCAGGGATGTCGGAAACCTTCACAAGGCCTTTGTCGCTGACGTCCGCCATACTCTTGTCGTTCGATTCGAACAGAGCGCTGCTGCTGACGTCGCGTTCGCTGCCGTCCGAATATTTTGCAATGGCTTTCAGAGGTTGTTCTGTGTTTCGCTGAACCGTGCCGCGAACTGGCTGAATTTCAATGCTGACAAGCTGAGCGGCTGTTTCACCATCGTACGGTGCGCCCTGGCGAATCCAGTTGAGCAGAGTTTGATAGCCCGAAGAATCCGTTGGCAAACGCAGTCCACCGCCGTGTGGAGTTTTGCCCGAGGCTTTGGTCAGCAGCAAGCTGTTCTCAGGAGAAGCCGGAAACAATCTTCGGCCGCGATTTTCTTTGACGATGTGTTCGTAATCTTCTGCGGTTTCAAATCCCAGCAGGGACAGATGAAAACCCTTCTGGCCTCCGCCAGCTTTGGCGTGACAAATACCCGCATTGCAACCGGCTTTGGTCAACACGGGCATGACGTCATTGACGAAGCTCACTGGAGCTTCGACTTCGCCCGCATCAGCGAACGAAATTGCGGCTGCAAGTGTTGCGAATACCGTCAACATTGTTGCTGCGGATGGAACCACGGACATTTTGATATTGGACGAGGCCATATCGTTACCGCTTCAGGCCAAAGGAAGGTTGTGACAGACGGGCCATCACAGATTGAGGTGGGAGTCCGTTGGGCGGACCTTCATATTTTAATCGGAACACAAGCGGGCCGTCTATCGTCAATTCAGGTTTGAACTGCGGTTTCAGCAATCGGATGTCGAGGACGTCCACCCTCCCCAGGTAAGAAATGTTGACCTCTGTGCAGATCGTAGTGATTAATTCCGGCGATGGAAGAATCGTAACGCCGGGTGAATAACGGCGGGTAAATAGAGCCATGCTCGCCGTGATGACGCGGCCGGACAATTCGCGAACCGGACGAGTGCTGTCCAGGTGTGCGGAATGGAACATCGCTGCCGCACGCGACGGACACCCGACGTATGGTCGACATCTTGAGTGACTTGCGATTCTGGCACAGTCCCGAAATGATGCCCGGCTGACCCGCTGTCCGTCCGTCCATATTCGGAGCCTCCTCATGAATCTTATCCGAAGCATTTTGCATACGACTGTTCTGGCAGGCCAGACAACCGTCCTTCACATGCTCCCAGGACTGGTCATTTTGTCCGCAGTGTCTGCCATTGCAGCAGCGGCCGAGAACTCTGCAGCAGTCCCCGTGCAGGAGTCCGTTGTCGTTCAGGAACTCACTGCGGAGAACTGGGACAGCCTGGTTCCTCAAGGTAAAGAAGTCGACGCGATCTATGGCGACATCGTACTGCAGAACCGGCATCTGAGAGCCGTGATTGCGAAACCGATTACCAGCCGGAACGCAAACATGACTGTTCGAAACATTGGCGGATGCCTGATTGATCTCACCGCTCGCCGACACGAAAGCGATCAGCTCAGCGCATTCTTTCCTGGTCGTCGAGCTTTTTCGTTTTCAGCGATTGAGCTGTCTTCAGCTGCTGCGGCCAGCAAGCTGCCGGATCAAAAAACTGCTTCTTCATCGACAGCCGCAATCACGGTACGGTCTGAAGGCACTGATTCACTGCCCGAATATTCCGTGTCGTGGTCACTGACCGAAGATGCCAGTTTCATGACTGCGGTATCCACATGGAAGAACTCCACTGCTGCCGATATCACGCTGACGCTGGAAGATGATTTGCGGGCGGATGCTGGCAAAGAAGACATGCCGAAAGCGGCCGACGGGAATCACGAGCTGTTCTGGTTTCATGACATCTTCTGGCAGCAGGCTTATGGAATTCATGCGCCCGGGTTTCGAGTGCGATGCAACGGCAACGCTCGCGAATCGGTGCTGGTCTATGAACCGGTGGATGGAAAACCGATCGTTGTGAAACCGGGCGAATCCTATTCACTGAAGCGATATCTGTTCGTCAATCAGGATCTGCCGGGTGTGCTGGCTGACTATGACGACTGCGTTTCTGGAAATCCGCCTTTGCCAGAAAAAGTACTGACCGTCATGGAGCACGGCCATCCTGTGGCAAACGCGCGAGTCGCGATCCAGTGTGGAGAACAATCGCGAGGCACTGTTGTCACCAGCGTCGATGGAACCGCGAGCGTCCGTCTGCCGGCTAGTGAATGTCGTCTCACGGTGACCGTGGCGGGACAGGAATTTGCTCCGCAGACGCTTGCTGGTGGTGATCAGCCGCTGACTGTTGGTGATCAGCCGCTGACTGTTGAACTTGCTGAATACAATCCCGGCATTGTTCAGGTGTCTGTGGTTGACGAGCGTGATCAAGCGATCCCCGCCAAGATCGAATTCAAAGGGAAGGGCGATACGCCTACTCCGAACTGGGGTCCGGAGACGGCCGAGTTCTTTGTTCGCAATCTGGCTTACACGGCCAATGGAAAAGCGACCGCTCCGCTGCAGGCCGGCGAATACGAAGTGACGGTCAGCCACGGCCCCGAGTATCATGCGGAGTTCACGACGCTGAAAATTGAGCACGGAAAAACGGTCGATCTTTCCGTCAAGCTGCCGCGACTCATGAATACGACCGGCTGGGTCAGCGCAGACTTTCACAGTCACAGTTCTCCGTCCGGAGATAATACCGGCAGCCAGCTTGGTCGAGTTCTGAATCTTGCTTCCGAGCATCTGGAGTTCGCGCCGTGCACCGAGCACAATCGAGTCAGCACATACGAGCATCATATTGAATCGCTTTGCCTGAAGTCCTTCATGGCGACAGTGTCGGGCATGGAATTGACTGGCCAGCCACTTCCGCTAAATCATCAGAATGCATTTCCGATGATTTATCGCCCGCGGACTCAGGATGGCGGCGCTCCGTCCCCGGATCTTAGTCCGGAATCCCAGATGGAGCGGCTGGCGGCGTGGGACAACAACAGTATCAAGCTGATCCAGCAGAACCATCCGGATATTGGCTGGCTGTTCTTTGACCGCAACGGCGATCAAACTCCGGATGAAGGATACTCAAGATCTTTTCCACTGATCAATGTGATGGAGATTCATCCGATTGATCAGTTGTTGAATCCGGGTCCTCTTGATGTGCGCGAAGGGAAAGAGGTCGGCAATCTCAGAGCCCTGAACTGGCTCCAGCTGCTCAATCAGGGCTTTCGCATTTACGGAGTTGTCAACACCGATTCTCACTACAACTATCATGGTTCCGGTGGACTGCGAATGTGGCTGAAATCTTCCACCGACGAGCCCGCTCAGATTAGTTCGGATGAAATGCGTGATATGGCCCGCAGCGGACAGATCATCATGTCCAACGCTCCATTTCTGGAAGCCTCGTTTCGCGAATCCGGCAGCGACGCAGCGCCCGTAATTTCTGGGAACGATCTGAACGCACCGTCAAAGAAAGTATCGGCTGCGATCAAAGTACAGTGTGCGAACTGGTTTGATATCGACACTGTTATGGTGCTGGTCAATGGACGGCGAACCGACAGCCTGACTTTCACACGTGATTCACATCCGGACCTGTTTTCAAAAGACACCGTTCGGTTTCAGCATTCGCTCGAAGTGGAACTCAAAGACGACGCTCATCTGATCGTCCTGACCGGCCATCGAACTCAGCTTCTGGGGGACGTGGTCGGACCAATGTGGGGAACTCAACATCCAGCGGCACTCACCAATCCTGTTTTTGTGGACGTCGCGGGAGATGGCTTCACGGCGAACAAAGATACGCTGGATCTACCGCTCCCGGTGAAATACCAGGCACCAAAAAAATAGTCGATGAATGCCTGGAAAAACTCTCGCAGGTAGCCGGATTCGTGAGAATTCGTGGGTGTTTCTGAACTCTCACGAGTCCAGCTGCGGATTCGTTAATCGCTCTTGCAGAAGTTTTTGCAGGTAATTCGTTTAGCGGAAATACTATGCAACAAACGAGATTTTTGTAGCGGAACGGAATTGCTGTCCGGTGAGTATGTGTTGCTGCAGACACTCACCGGACAGCTCGCGATGTTGCGCTCCTGTTGGAACGGAATTGCCGTTAATCGCTGATACTTCCGCACTGGTACTTAGATCGCGTCAGTCTACACTGATGGCAGCGGAGCAGCGCTGCGATTTGCGGCAGAGTTCTCGGTTCCCGAGCGACGTGACTTCAGGCCCGCCATGAGCCGCGCCTGTTCGGCGTCCGTCAGTGTGATCTTTGCGGAGACTTCAAATGGTTTCAGCTCATTCGTGATGAGATCTTCTTTGAGAAGAACGTGCGAGATCTTGCGACCGATGAATCGCAGAGTTGCGGCCGGATCTTCGCAGAATCCTTCGTAGGTAATTTCGATCAGCCGGTGAACTGGCACGTGTTGAAGCTGGTCGTCCAGTTGCTTTTCAATCTGCAAAATCTGATCGCAGACATCGTCCACATAGCTGAGAGGATCCGTCACAGTATCGGACGAATGACTATGCAGGCCCCAGCCAATCGATTTATCACCCTGCACCTGTTCGCGAGCTTTGATCAGTGACTGAGCGACCAGCAGCGGATTGCGTCGCACAACGACAAAACTGGCTTGCGGAATGACTCGTGAAAGAAGATCGAGGCAGCCTGTGTTGCGATTGTTCTTGTTCAGAAATGGCTTACCGAAAGCGTTGCTCCATGCATAGAAAAACTGACGCATCGTCTGTTGCTCTGCTTCAGTCAAGTCAGTGCGCGGGAGATAGCGATCATCGCCCAGCCACTTGTTCCAAAGACTGAAGCCATCGTTCGGACCATGTAGTCCGGCGGTTTGTCCGTAGAAGTTATGGAAGTCGGCTGAATCGCGACGCGGAATCCAACGGAACAGACGACTGCCGGAAACTGGCGAGTTGGGAAACATCGACGTCATATTGGTGACGTAGCTGACGTCCAGATACCGGGCCAGCGTCTGATAGACCAGAGTTGTACCGCTGCGAGGCGCTCCGACGACAAGCACTACGGGCAGATCATTCGATTGAGCGGCCGCGATGGTCTTTGCCTCTTTCCCTTTCAGCAGAGTATCGATCGGCCGAGCGACAAGTCTCAGCGCTTCGTGAATCAATGCTGCATAAGCTGCCCGCTTGCCGGAAGTGAGCATGCGAAAGACCAGCCCCAGCGGATTCTGAAAGTTGCCTGATGGGGCGATTTTTGCGGCCATAAACTGAGTCCTGATATTACCGTTCAGCGTTTTCACTCGACACTTCGGCATACAACGGTTGCGCAGCCATATTTTGAGCCGAAAACGGCCTGTCGAAAATATGGCGAACGCGATGGGCTCAGGCGGTGGTTTCAGGAAAACAGTCCAGCCAATGGGGGACTTTTCTGCCCGTTGAATCGAACGTGCGGACATGTTGCATTCCTGAAACATCGGCTCAGGCGGATTCTTGTTTTGTGTGGATCTTATCGAGACCTTTCTTGTCTGCGATTCACGGCCCGCGGGCTGACACATCCAATGCCGGTGTGCGTGAGCCACCGGGAGAGAATGGAATAAGAAGTCCTCAAGGCCCGCAGGGATGACACTGCGGCCTGCGTTTTTCATACGGAGTCGTGAGACTTCGGAAATGGTCGAACACGCACGTCCGAATCCTCACGAATCCGGCTACAAAACTACTATGGCGTGATCAACGTCAGTGATCGAGGCTCGATGGAAATCTGAATAGGCAGTGCAGGGCCCGGATCTCCGTCGCACTGCGAAGGCATGCTTCGAGTCGGGTCGGCGGCATGAATCGTGACCGACGAAGCTGTGAACCGCGAGACTTCATCAGCCTTCAGCGGCAGCCCCAGACGCAACTTGACGGCATGGCAGAAAATATCCCAGCGGGATTTGCCATGAAACGCACGCACGTCCAGCAGCCCGTCATCAGGTTCAGCATTTATTGCAAACGGAAGTCCAAACCCATAGCGGGGTACGTTGGTGACAATCACATGACTGCCGGAGATCACTGTAGATCCGTCCGCGGAGGAAGCCACATAGACGGCCGGTCGGCTTTGAAAAAACGCCTTTAGAGTCGGCCATAAATATCCATGTCGGTAAATGTTTCCGGTACGTGTCCTGTGAATCGCTTCCACAATCTCCGCATCGATCCCAACACTCAGCATCAGCAAAAAACGAAGACCGTTGGCCTGAGCGGAATCAAAACAGCGCACTCGGCCCCGATCGATGATCTCTGCCAATGATCGACCGCAGCAAGGAAGTTGGAGATAGCAGGCCAGCAGGTTTTCAGTGCCCAATGGAAGGATCGCGACCGGCACGCCAGGATGTCGATTCGCGAGATCCGTCACAGTGCCGTCACCACCCGCGCCGACAATACATTTCAATGATCGCGAGGCAGGTATCTGCAGAACATACAGATCCAGTCTCTTCCGATCTGAAAACATGCGAACACAGTAGCCCCGTTTCCGCAGTTCTCGCGACACGATGAGCAGTTCGCCACGACCTCGCCCTGAACCCGAGTTGGGATTGCGCTGGATCACCACCAGCGGTTGAATCGTCTGTTTGGCAGTCGTGTTCAAGGGCAACTCGTCAGATTCTAGAAACAGCGTGGGCAACCAGATCTTTCAACGAACCAATTCTCCAGACGTTTGCAGCCGCCGCCGGTGGCAGTGCAACGTCGACCGCGCCTGGTGGTTCGTGACGACGATCGATCCAGGCTGCCGGCATTCGCGCCAGTGACGCTCCCTGAATGTCGTTCAGAGGATCGTCGCCCACAAACAAAACTTCCTGCGGCAATGTGCCCGTCCGCTGACAGACGATTTCAAAGAACTGCCGAGCCGGCTTTCGCCACCCAACCTCTGAAGAAATAATTCGCTCCGAAACGGCGCTCAGTTCCGGCAGTCCGTTACAAACCGCATGCAGCCGCTTGTCAAAGTTCGATGCCAGAACAATCTTTAGCCCGCTTGACTGCAGGGATTCAAGTGCTTCCGCCACATCGTCGTAGCAGCGCCAGTGAGCCGGATTGGCAAAGTGATCAAATAACGCTTCGAAACAGCTCGTCTGGCGATTCAGGTCCGGCACAAGTTCGGCGATCAGATCAAACCAGAACGCACGCTCAGAAGCTTCCGTCGTGTGGAGATTACCATCGCCCGAGCGCGCGGCCAGGCGTCGACTGAGCACCGCACGCACATCCGCCGGATTGACCGATTCGCCACCTAGTTCGTTCAGAATCTCGCAGTACGCCGTCGCCACGGAAGGCATTGCGTACATCACGGTTCCCACCGCATCCAGAGCCACCACTTTGATTTGACGACCGGTCGGGCTGTCAAATGGATTCCCGGAATTCTGAAATAACATCAGTTTTTCCTGCTTCCCGAATGGTTCAGAGCCAAATTCAGAGCCATTCCTGTGAGTTCTGACGGTAAGCAGAACCTGTCTTGACCTGGAAGTGAAAACTGAACTGTAATTCCCCGATAAATTCGCCCTGAAGATTCGCCCTGAAGATTCGCCCGTATGCCTGTGGAATTCAACAGGTCCCTCGGAGTTCCATGTTTACAACGTTTGACCGGTACTTGCTTGGCCGCCTGCTGCACACGTTCTCCGTGCTGTTTGTGTCGGCCTACGGGTTGTACATTGTGATCGACCTTTTCACCAACATTGATGACTTTCAGGCTAACACGACGTCAAATCTCGATCTGCTGACTCAGATCGTCATCTACTACATCTACCGCGGGTTTCAGTTCTTCGAAATGGCTGGCCCGATGCTGATCGTGGTATCCGTGATCACAGTCCTGGGCCTGCTCCGAAAACACTCGGAGACGTTTCCGATTCTGGCCGCCGGAATCCCCGCCTTTCGGATGCTGAAACCCCTGCTTCTGGCAGCCGCGATTCTGAATGCGGCACTGATCGCCAATCAGGAACTGGTCATTCCGAATATTGCCGTCCAGCTGCAGACTCCTCGAGGCAGCCGCCTCGCACAGGTGCAGAAAGTGGAAGCCGTCTATGACCACTCCAATTATCTGATGCATATCGACGGGGAACAGGTCCTGATCGAATCGAAAACGCTTATGGATGCCAGCTTCGCTCTCCCGGAGCCCGAACTGGCCACTCAGTTTTGCGTGCTGAAGGCTGAGCAGGCTCGCTTCATTCCGGCGAATAAAAAACATCCGTCGGGTTGGCTGCTGCAAAATCTGACGGGCGTTTTTAATGAAGACATCCTGACTGCCGAAGGACGACAGCGAGTCCTCCCCAGACCGAACGGCAAAGACCTGTTTATCGTGTCTGACGTCAGCTTCGATCAGCTTTACAATCGCGGTCGCAACGTGCAGTTCCTGTCGTCGATGCAATTGATTCAGAGGCTGCAGAACCCATCCACAGGACCGGTACCGGTACGCCGTCAAAGCATCGCGCTTCACTGCCGGATCACTCGACCATTTCTGTGCCTGATCAATATTGCAATCGCGCTTCCATTGGTGTTCCGGAAAGAGTCTCACAGTCTGATCACCAACATGGCCGTGTGTGCGGCGGTGCTGGGTGCCTTTTATGCTCTGGCGGAAGGCAGTTTCGCTTTGGCGGGCGCTGGACTGCTCGCCGCAGACCTTGCGGCGTGGCTTCCCGTCATTGTCACTGGCGTCGCCAGCACGTGGACTTCAGGTCTGGTACAAACTTAAGGTGATTTTGATGACGCTTGATCAATTGCTTCAGCAGTACGAACAGGGACCCGAATTGCTGCGTGCAGCTTTACGACAGGTAAAGCCCGAGCAGTATGGATTGCACCCGGTCCCCGGAAAGTGGTCCATCCAGCAGGTCATCTGTCACCTGGCGGACTTCGAACCGATCTATGCGGATCGAATGAAACGCGTTCTTGTCGAGGACAATCCAACGTTGTTCGGTGGAGATCCCGACGTCTTTGCTGCGGGCCTGCAGTATGAACATCGCAGCGTGCTGGAAGAACTGGAACTCATCGCCTGCGTTCGCAAACAGATGGCTCGGATTCTGCGTCAGTCCGATGTGGAAGATTTTCAGCGGACGGGCGTACATTCCGAAGCCGGACCGCTGACGCTGGAGACTCTGCTGGAGCGGATCACGAACCATATTCCGCATCACCTGAAATTCATTCAGGACAAGACGGAAGCTTTGCGGCGGCAGTAAGATTGTCCGGCAAACACAGCAGTACCGCGGCCAGCAACGCGATGGTCAGATGCACTTCATTAATGACACGCGATCGATTGTGCAGCGAAATAAACGCCTGAGTCCGTGCCTGACCGGGAGGAGTAATCAGCTCCTGAAGCGGCAGGTACACCGACTTGTAATCGGCGACTGCAATTCCTGTGGACACAAGTGTTAACAGAAACGCGGCGATCAGCCGTCTTCGCAGGCAAGACCTGTGCAGAACCGCGCCGACCAATGTGGAAGTCAGTGCCAGCCCGAGGCAGCCCCACCCAAAGATGTAGTACAGTGGAAATCGAATGGTGGCCAGTTGGTCTCTGATGACCGAATCAAAAACCGGATTTCGCTGTTCAGCGACACTGGTGATCACAAACAGAATGGCTCCGCCCACCCAGAACGTGATTGACATGCGTGCGATCAGCACACTCAAACCGGCCAGAAATCTTATTGGCTTCGACACGAAAATCTTCCTGATCTATATGCAGACGGCAGTGCATGTGCCGAACAAAACTTTACTCTGAAAAGTGTGAGCGTTGATCACACGATCAACATCGCATCACCATAGCTGTAGAACCGATAATGTTCTGCAATTGCCTGACGATAAGCTTCCATGATTAAGTCATATCCTGCAAGTGCGGCCACAAGCACCAGCAGCGTGGAACCGGGCAAATGGAAATTCGTCAACAGGCAATCGACAACCTGAAACTGAAACCCGGGCTGAATGAACAGACTGGTTCTTCCCTGCCACGATGTCAACGGGATTCCGGCGGCGGCGGCCGCAGATTCCAAAGTGCGTATGGACGTTGTTCCAACCGCTACAACTCGTCCCCGATGTTGTTTGGCCTCTGCCACGGCCGCAGATGTTTCCTGTGGCAGCCGACACCACTCTTCGTGCATGCGATGTTCCGCGAGATTCGAAACACTCACGGGACGAAATGTGCCGATGCCCACGTGCAACGTGAGCTCAGCCGTCCGAACACCAGAGCTGCGGCATTCGTCCAGCAAACCGCTTGTAAAATGCAGCCCGGCCGTCGGTGCAGCGACAGCGCCAGGCACGGATGCAAAATGTGTCTGATATCGTTCTCGATCCTCCGCATCTGCCAGCTTACGACCCATATAAGGCGGAAGGGGAAGACTGCCAAATTCTTCGAGTAAATCGACGGCCGAAATATCCGAAGCCGGTGCCACGATCCAGCCGCCATCGTCGCGTTTTTCCACCAGCGTGAGCAGCAATGATTTTTGCGAAACCGTCGAACTTATGAAGTCGGGCTCAGGCGAATCATCCCCGGTGCTCTCTGTCGACAGACTCGCGTTGGCGGGCAGTACGGTGATCGTTTCGCCGGGCAGCAGACGTCCGCGAGTCTCCGACAGAATGTGCCAGTGGCCCGAAGGTGTGGCTTCCACATAAAGACCTTCCCAGCGTCCGCCAGTAGCCGTTCGAAATCCAAAGAGACGAGCAGGCAGCACTTTCGTATTATTGAACACCAGCAGATCGTGTTCGTGTAACCATTCGGGAAGTTTACGAATATACGAATGCGTGATCGTGTTGCGGCGACGATCGATCACCAGAAGTCGAGATTCGTCGCGCGCAGCCGTGGGGCGGGAGGCGATTAGATCCTTCGGCAATTCAAATTGCCAACTGCTGAGCAACTGAAGATCCGGGAGACTCATGAGCTGTGGTGCCTTTCTCTTGGATTCGCTAATGTAATCACATTCAACGTCGCGCTCGACGAGTTCGGCAGTTTCCATCTCGCAAATCTCATTTCCCGCAAACTTTCGATGCCAGATACTTCACTTCCGCCCCATCGCCGTCTGACGATGGCCATCACCGAACTCGATATCGGCGGTGCAGAGCAGGCGTTCGTCCGCATCGCGACGGGGCTGAAATCGCTCGGCTGGGAAGTGAGTGCGATCAGCCTCCGTGACGCCGGCCCTCTGTCCAAACCGCTGCTGGATGCGGGAATTCCGGTGAAGGCACTCGACGCCGGCGGATTTTTAGACGCGCGTGCCATCTGGCGGATGAAAAGTGCGTTAAAGGCTCAACGCCCGGATGTGCTGGTGACATTTCTGCATCAGGCCAATATCGTCGGACGCATCGCCGGGCGGTGGGCCGGAGTTCCTCGAATCATTTCGGGGGTGCGAGTCGCCGACCGACGCTGGTCTGTATCATGGCCCGAACGGCTCACTCGACATCTCACAGATCACTACGTTGCCGTCAGCCAGTCGGTGTCCAGCGTTCATCGCCAGTTGTGCGGGATCGCAGCCGATCGAATGAGCACTATTCCCAACGGCGTCGCCTACGAATCGATTCAACAAGTCGTTCCGCTGGATCGATCCGTTCTGAACTACAACACGACCGATCGGATTCTTCTGTGTGCCGGTCGCCTGTCCGAACAGAAAGCACCGCTCGACGTCTTGACGGCATTTGAGCGAACTGTTTCGACGGATCCTGTTCGATATGCATCTCTAAAACTTCTGTTTGTCGGCGACGGGCCGTTGCGAGCCACGTTGGAAAAACGCGTGGTCGCAAGTCGTTTCCGGTCTGCTGTTCAGATTGCTGGCTGGCGGTCGGATGTTCTTAACATTATGAAATCTTCCGACACGCTGATACTGGCGTCGCGATGGGAAGGATTGCCGAACGTCATTCTGGAAGCTCAGGCGGCCGGCCTGCCGGTTGTCGCATCCGATATTGACGGCTGCCGGGAACTGGTCGACGACAATGTGACGGGCAGGATTTTCCGAAGCGGGGATTCTGGCAATTTGGCGCAGGTCGTGATCGAGGTGCTTGAGAATCCCGTGAAGACGAAGGCTCTGGCCAGCGCGGCCGCATTGCATGTTGCCATGGAATATTCCTGGGCAACATGCATTTCGCGTTTCCATCATCTGTTGCTGCAACCGTAAGCGATTTCTTCGATAAGCCACACGCACCCAGGCTTCGGCATCTGCGGAACTTTCTTGGGCTCATTCAGCGACGACTGCAACCATACCGCAATCGGCAACAGCTGACCTCGAGTTTCCATACGCAGCCCATCATTGATGCCCTTCCGTTGTTAGTGACTGAAGCTTCCTATGAATCTGGACTCGTTGCCGTTGTGGAAAAGAATGGCTGCAGGCTATGCCGTTGTTGGCATACTGGTCGTATTTTGTGGAGCAGCAGGTGGACGTTGAGCGAAATCAGAAACGTCTGACCGAACAGCAAAAGATCACATCTGAGCAAATCCGGTGAATCAGGAAATCGCTCGCGCTGCCGAAGAACAAAGCCTGGCGACCGGTGACATTTCCTGCTGTGTGGAAGCCACCACTAATGCAGCAGAAACGGTGACGAATATTGTGGCAGGAAGAAGCTGTACCACCGTGGCCTGAGAACGTCGGCTGCCGCCGCTGACCAAAATCTGCGTCGCGTCTTGCTGTAATACCGGGCGAAACCAAACGAGCAACATTTTCAGCCGAAACGTGCGTCTGGCTGCAGAATGTTTGCTGTCCGCAAAGAATTCGTCCACACTGTATCAATCATCCATTCAGTTCCCGCCCGTGCGGGATCGCCCAAAAAGGTCTTACGACCATAATCGCGATCCCGGTGTAATTACTGCGGAAAAAACGGAGTGTCTTTTGCCGGGCACTCTGGTTCTGAGATGTTCCTGGTTTGATACACATTTTCGTCAGAGAATTTTTCGAGATGGGTCGCCTCACACTGTCCGTTCTGGAGGGTCTCGAACGAGGCCACGTATTCCGTAACATTTCAACTCCGGTCACTATCGGCCGCGAGGAAGTGAATGACGTGCAGCTGAACGACGAACGCATCAGCCGTCTTCATGCAAAACTGCAGGAGGATGAGGGCTGCATCATTTTCACAGATTTGAACAGCACCAACGGAAGCCGCGTGAATGGACATCCGGTGCAGTTACGAGTTCTTCGGCCTGGCGATCACCTTCAGCTGGGGCGATGCACTTTACTGTTTGGCAGCGAAGAAGAAATCGCAGAGCGTGCAAGACATTTGGGTGTCACCGTTGCTGCATTGCTGCCACTTCAGGGGCCGCCCGGACGATCGATTCCCGCCAGCGGAATGCTGGATGCGGAGTTCAGTCTGGCCGACAATCTGAACACCGATCACATGCTGGGCCCGCTGTTTGCCGGAGAACGACCGCCTCTGCCAAATAGCCTTTCCACCCTCCAGCGGACGCGGCTTGCGGATGTGCTCGCCTGCATTCATGAGCAGCTGCAAAATGTGGTGCAGGAAGCGTCGGCTACAGATTCTGACGAACGATACGCCAAGGTGCCGTGGGAGCGTTTTCAGAACTTGCTGTTCCTTCAGCGAGATCTCGCCGGCTGGCTGCAGGCCGTTGCAAATCCGGATCCTGATCAGACGTAATCCTGATCAGACGTAATCCTGTCCAGACATAACTGCTGTTCAGGAACCTTTCGCTACCAGCTGTCGCGTCTGGGCAAGTCCACCTTTTAACACCGCCCAGATTCGCTGCAGTTCGCTGATGTCCTGAGAAAACGCTTCCGCCGGATCGGCCGACGAGAGATGGCTATCATTCTGCAGCACAATTCTCTCCAGCTGATGCAGGCGGGCATGCAGCGATTCCTCCAGCAACGGTACAACCTCTTTCGCGGCAACTCGAATGACGCGAGTCACCTCGCGAACCGTTTCTCGTTCTGCGATCCGAGTTTTCTCGTCCAGGATTCGAGGCCCCACTGCGATCTGTTGATCGAGCTTTTCGACATCCACCAGGCGGCCGAAGGGTGACGCGGATTTGCGAGAATCGCTCTGCAGCACCTTCGCCTTCTCAAGACAAAACTGCGCTTTCTTTGAAGATGGATTTAAGCGAACAGCGTTCTGAAAGCAGAGCAATGCCTGACCGAGGTTTTTCATATCCACATAGATATTGCCCAGATTCAAATGAGCCTCAATAAAGTCGGGCTTGAACTTGATCGCTTCTTTGTACGCGGAGATGGCCATGGTATTCAGATTTAAACCACGCTGCGCAATACCCAGATTGTAGTAACCTTCTGCGCACTTCCGGTCTTTCTGCAACGCACGTCGCAGTGTCTCTGCGGCCCGCTTAAATTTCCCCTGCCTGTTCAGGACCGCACCAAGGTTGACCCAGCCCTGTGCACGGCCCGAGTTCAACTTTGTGAGCTGCTCGAATGCTTCGCGAGCCAGATCCAGTTCATTTCCCAGAAAGCGAGATAAACCCAGCAACTCCCAGGCATCTTCATTTTCCAGATCCTCATCCAGCATTCCCTGCAGGAGTTCAGCGGCATCCGAATATTTTTGTTTTCGCATCAAGTCGCGGCTCTGCTTCAGCAGTGCCTGTCGCATTGTGGGCTCACTCATAAATGGACTCCCAACGACTGAGAAGGAATCAAAAAAGACGCGTGGGAATTTGAAAAGCAGAAGTAAGGAGGGAAGCTCAATCAGCGAAAACTGCTGGTCCCGAATTCCTGCACAAAAGAACAGAGTCCGTATTGGAACGAGTTTGTTTTGAAAAAGTGCCGGTGTTTTGCGTTGGATAAGGCGAATTTCCGAAAAATCGATTGATTGTCCATTCTTATGCAGCGACGCCTTAATCCTTTGCCGCACTTAACAATGTCAAACAGGGGTGGAGTTTTCACCCCCAGCCCTGCACCTTCAAGCGGGAAAACCTGCGAGTCGATCCACTCCAAAGAATCCGGGGAATCACTCCGGAGCACTTTGAACCAGAAGAATACTTCTGACAAGATCGTGCAGGTTCTGAATGTCAGGTATGTTCAATCGAGGCACGCTGCTGGCAATGATGACCATTGTCGGGCTGCTTCATTCCCGGACCTTTGCGGAAAGCAACTCTCGCGAAACACCTCTGGTGCGCGCGGTTCAGCAGTCTCGCAAGTCCGTTGTAAATATCCACACGGAAAAGAAAGCGGCGGAAGATAAAGAGGCACGTTTCTTTTCTCCCAAGTCACGAAAAGTGACCGGAATGGGAACCGGCGTGATTGTGGATGAACGCGGTTACATTGTCACGAACTATCACGTGATTCAGGATGTGGATGTGATCACCGTCTCGCTCGATGGTGGAGCAACATTCGATGGTCGCCCGGTGTCTTACGATCGCAAGCACGACCTCGCCATTATTCGCATTGACGCGAAAGAACCACTTTCGGTCATGCTAATGGGAACATCGTCCGACCTGATGCTGGCTGAAACGGTCTACGCGGTTGGTAATGCTTTCGGGTACGAACACACCGTCACAGCAGGCATCATTAGCGCTCTGCATCGTGATGTCGAAGTCGATGAAACTCAGTCCTATGAAAATCTGATTCAGACCGACGCGAGCATCAACCCGGGCAACAGTGGCGGGCCGCTCCTGAATGTGAACGGCGAAGTGATCGGGATCAACGTCGCCATTCGCTCGGGTGCTCAGCGGATTGGCTTTGCCATTCCCATTGATGACGCTCGCAAAACGATCGCTCGCCTGTTGAGTGTCGAACGTCTGGATGGAATTCCGCACGGGCTTGTGACTACCGATATAAAGTCGGCGACCGAAAAGAAACTGGTGGTGGAACAAGTGTCGATGGGCAGCGCCGCCGAACTTTGCGGAATCCGGTCCGGCGACATCATCAGAAATGTTCGTGGCCTGACAATTTACGACAGCACCGATTTTGAACGCTCTCTGCTGGCATTGCCTCGCGGAAAAGTTGTCGACGTTGTGCTGCTGAGAGAGGGTCGCGAACAGACCATGCAATTTACCGTCGGCGTGGGTAAGCAATCCGTCACAACGCCTGCGGCCGCTGCTCGTCAAAACGATGTGGTCGTCGCCGGAGTGGAGACGAAGTCCGCGGAGGTCCCAACGAAGGTTGTTTCTCAATCGTCCGACCCGGATGCCCAAACTCTGACTCGAGCCTGGGATTTGCTTGGGCTTCGACTTGAAGCACTCTCTGATGTCGATAAGCAGGAAGTAACCAGCCGCTCTTTCGCCGGAGCGAAGGGGAACGTAAAATATAACGGCGGACTCCGCATCGTCGGAGTCAAAGCGGGCAGCGTTGCGTCACGCTTCATTCGGGAAGGTGATATCCTGTTGGGGCTAGATGGATTCGAAACGCTGGGGGCCGTTAATCTGAGCTACATTTTGAAGGCCGACCGCATTCAGAAAACGACCACCATGAAGTGCCAGATTTACCGACAAGGCACCACTCCGTTGGAAGGAACTCTGTCGCTGGCTCCTTGAGAGGTCCTGCGACAGTGTCGCCAGTCTGCCGGCGTCGTCGGGGCTCACGATTTCCAGCTCCGCTTTGCAACAGGCAACCTTCATAGATTTCGGAGCATCCCAAACAGCGGAGTCACATTTAGAAGCCCTAACACAACCGTAGATGGACTCATGAGAGTTCAGAAACACCTAAGAATTCACACGAATCCGGCTGCTTGTGAGATTTTTGTTAGGCTTTTTTCGTAAGGGATTTGTCCCACGCTTGGGGAGTCGTTGCTTCCTGTCTGGGAATTCTTTTTACCGCCGCGCCTTTCTGATGGCTCAGACTGAGCGAATAATCGGCCCACTGATCATGCACTTCGGCGGTCAGGAAAACTCATAGCAGAGGCTCGAATCCGGATCCGGGAATGGCCGCTGCTTAAATACTCCAATCCTCCCCCCACAAATGAACAAAAAAACACTTTTCAGCGAAAAAAAATCGTTCTGTTCACCAGAAAGCGTGACAGTTCTTCCAATGGATGTGAATTTGATGTAAAGAGACACCGATTTGGCGAAGTTTTTCACTCTGTCCCAAAAAACATGAGCAACATCGATTGGATGAAGTCATCATGAAGGCGGAGGTTTGGGCCAATTGCATGCGTTTGGCTCGGGGCAAATGCCCCCTTGGTAAACTTCCGTAAGAGTGGAGAACTACTGTGAGAATTTGGCAACACTACTGCAACCTTGTGACGTAGAGTGTCGTGGTGCCTCTTTTTTTGGGTCGGAGACCGCTGCTGATCTCCGATTCCATGGCAGTGTTCGCCGTATCTTCGTTTGAATTTGAATTTATGATCCAGGGCATGTCTTGAATCCCTGCAGTATTTCGGCGGCAAAGACGGACTGATATGTCGACAGTCATTCGATCATGCCCAGGGTGCAAATCCCTAATTCTTTCGGACACAGATCAGTGTCCTGAGTGCGGTCACGTCTTTTACGAACGTCGTAAGACGGAATCGTCGGGCGTCGTCCCTAACACTCCCGATACTCTGAAATCCGCCAGTATTCAGGACCCGTGCCCTCACTGCGGAGAATTGGTACGCACAGGACTCGTCCGTTGCTGGAGCTGCAATGGATTTATGAGAGCCGACGTGGCCGCTCGTTATCGAGACCTGACCACAAAACCGCAACCCATCATTTACAGCACAATATCGCCCGACCAGAGAACTGATTTTCTTCCACCCAGAGCGGCATTGTCGGACTTTGCTAATCGCCAGATAGCGGACACTGACGGTTTCCAGCTGGGGAAGGGCATTAATTCCGGGACCGTTCCTGAATCGTCAGGCTCGGGCTCAGATTTTGACCTTGATGGCGGATTCGCCGTGAATTCGGGGACTCCCTCTGCGTCAGAAAAGCCGTCGTCACCAGGAAAAACGAAACGGCCCGCTCGTCAGGAAGCCACTAAACCCGCTTCCGATGGCCCGGATAAGCCTCAGACAACAACCAACGTGACGTCCAGTGTCGTAGCACCTGAGCGCGCACCCGAACCGGCTGCCGCGGAGCCCGAAAAACCAGCCGAGAAATCTGCCAAGAAATCCAGTGCAGGCGGCGGAAATCGTCCGGCCCGTGGCGGCGACGACGACGATTTGTTCTCGATTGCCGTCGAAGAGCAGAAGGAAGTCAAAAAGAGACGTGGTCAGAAGACCGCCGACCGTCTGCGGAAGCAGATTATGGTTCCCTGTTCGTGCGGTGCATGGATCCGTGTGAACGAAGATCAGGCCGGCAAAAACGTCCGCTGCAAACAGTGCAAACAGGGCGTGCTGGTACCGGGCATCCGCAAGAAACCCGAGAAGACTGAGAAGTCCGCGGAAAAAAAAGGCAGCCAGCCGAAACTGAATATCTCGTGGGTCGATGACGCCTGGTATCATGTTTTGTCGCCAGCCGCTCTGGTCCTGAAGCCCGGCAGCCTCACGGGAAAACATATCGAAGTCGACCTTGCCGTTACGGACGCCGGTCTGCAGGTGCTGACTTTCAGCGGGACCGCAAAAAAACGATCCCTGTTCAGCTTCGTTTCGTCGAACAAAAAGGCGGATCATCAGCTCCGCCGTAAGCAGATTCACGACCAGGTAGGAACCTCCGGGGACTTCAAGAATCTTGAAAATGTTGAAGTTCGCACGATAGTGGCCGACCGGATGTCTGAGCTTCGTCTGGTCCAGCCTGTTGCGAAAGTTTCCGAATCGATGTTTGCTGGCGTCCCGGTTTTCGGCGAAGGCCGAATCGCGGTGTTTCTGCCCGTGGATCTTGAAGAAGGCAAACAGGCTTACCTGTCGTTTACGCTCAGCAACTGGCGCACGTTCAACCAGCAGTTGAAGACTCGCTTCGGCACCGAACTTCCGTCGACTGAAAATGGGATCCCGGAAACGGATAAGACAGAGACACTTAGCTGCTTCCTGAATCAGTCGAAGATTGACGCAGTCAAAGGACTGATCTTCTATCAGCAGGATGCGGCCTACCAGCTTGAACTGACCGGCTATAAGTGCAAGTCGTGCGGAACGGCAGTGAGTGAAGAAGGCCGGAAGAAGGCAAAACTTGGTGGCGTCAAAGGACGCAGCATCGCGAAAGCAAAGTGCCCGAAATGCGCCGCAAAAATGCAGGCGGAAGCGATCTACAAAGTAGCCAAAGGCCCTGAGCCGATCCCGGAAGTTGGCTGATTTCTCAGTCTCTTTCGACTCGCATTTCCATCACTTCATACCCAGCCGAATCGAAGCCCAACCGGCGGTAGACCGACTGTGCCGACTGATTCTCATGCTCCACGTACAGACGAATGCAGACCACGTCACCTTCAGCGCGAGCGGCCTCCACAGCATGGTTCAGTAGCCGGCGGAAGATACCTCTGCCCCGGTAATCGGCATCCACGTACACGCTTTGCAGCCACACCATCCAGCCATTGCGCCAGTCACTCCATTCGCGAGTAATCATGACCTGCCCGACGATGCCGGAATGCGATTCCGCAACGAAGTAGCGAACTTCCGGAGCCAGCTCCAGTCCTCGTCGAACGCCCGCGAGTACCATGACTTCATCAAGCTCCTTGCCTTCTGTTTCCCGAGCCAGTCGACAGTTCATCTCGGCCATTCTGCCCACATCAGAAGGCTGTGCAGATCGATACACAAACATCTCAATTGCTCTTTCCGAAAAAGCGGTGAATTGCGAAAATGGGTATAGGTCTGAAGGATATCAGGCACATACCCTTCTGAATGGAATCCAGGACGTGAACGGACTCACTCAAAATCGACGAATTTGCATGGCCACGTTGGCGGCCGCCACCGTGATTTTCCTGCTGGGGACGATCCTGCACAAGACATTGGCCTGCCCGTTCTGTCTTTCTCCACCACAAACCCTGGCCGAACAGATCGCGCGAGCGGACATCACTTTGATCGCCGAACTGGTGCGTTTCCGCGTGTACGATGGCGGTACCCGTCCGGAATCCACTCTTCGCATTCGCGAATTTCTTCATGGAGAATCCATCGCAGGCACGCGTCGCGAATTGGCCATCGGGCAGGCGATTGTGATTGCTGCCGAGGCCACTGGAAATCCGGGTGATCTGTTTCTGATGTACGGCACACTGCCCGAGAACTCCGCTCAGCTGGCTTCATCGACGTTTGCCGTCGAGGACAATTCGAAGAATGCCAATACGTCCACGGTAAACGAGAGCTCACTCAACACCGTTGTGACGGCTGACCTGAAGATTGACCCGCTGGATTTATCGGGTGGAGATATTCAGAAGACTGCTCTGATCATTCCTGAATGGATCTCATGGAATGAAACGATGGCCATCACATCTCATACCGTCGGCTATATGAAGCATATGCCGGCACGCAATTACCCTCAGAAGAAACGGCTGGAGTATTTCGTTCCGTTTCTGGAACACACGGAGGCCATGATCGCGATTGATGCGTGGGCCGAGTTTGGCAACTCGTCGTACGAAGACGTGATTGCCATTCGCAGTCTGTTGCCCCGAGATAAACTGCGTGATTGGATCGCAGATCCTCAGATGAGCCCCGAGCGACTGGGCCTCTATGGCATGATGCTCGGCCTGTGCGGAACCGCTGAAGATTCCGAGTTCCTGCTGGCACAAATGCGAGAGAAGAACCAGAAGCCTGATACCGCCGCTGAACCTTCGCCAATGCGTTTTCGTTTTGGCGCAGAAGGTCTGATGGGCGGTTACCTGCTGCTCACCGGAGAGCCCGGTCTTGACCAGTTGGAGAAGACTCTGCTGGTCCCCGCCGATGTCCCCGACACCGCATGCCATGCACTGATTCAGGCACTGCAGTTTATGTGGAGTTACGAAAAGGACATCATCAGCCCGGACCGTATCTGCAAAACAATGCGGATGATGCTGAACAGGGAATCCATGCGAGAGATCGCGATTACGAATCTGTCCCGCTGGGAAGACTGGTCCACACTTCCTCTGCTGACACAGATGTTCAACGGTGAGTGCTCCGGTGATCGCTCCACACAGCGGGCCATCATTCAGTTTGCGCAGACCTGCATGAAAAATCCTGCAGCCAACTCAGGTGACCAGCCTGCTGCTGACGATGCAGAATTGTTTCTCTGCCATGTCCAGGCAACTCGTCCCGATCTGCTTACTTCAAATCGGCGTGAGTTTCAGGCGCCTCAATAAGTCGAGTGACCGCCCCAGGCGGCGATTTCCAATGCGATCTTGTTTTAAAACCCCGTCGACTTTGGCCAGACCGGCTTGCCAGGGACGGCCGTCTTCAGACTCCATAGACTTCCTCCCGCAGTCACGAACAACGTCTTTAAGTCACCACCACCAAATCCGCAGTTCGTAGTCTCGTCACGAGTGATCGGCACAAACGTCAATAGTTGTCCCGAAGGCGAAAAGACATACACGCCCGCCGTCGGCACAGCAGCGGTCTCATGCGGGGGATTGGGCTTGTTCAATCCCGCGGCCACGTAAAGTCGACCGATAGCGTGAAGTAATTCCCGTGGCGAATCCATCTTCCTTCAGCAAGGCCGAGTACTGGTGTCCCCAAAACTTCGCGTCTTCAGACAATTTGTCCGACGTGTACTCATTCAGTTCCTGCAGCGATACGACATCCGGCGCCTGACTGGCCATCCACCGTTTCCAGTTGGAATATCGCGGCTCTGATTTCTTTGTGAAGCCGTACCAGACATTGTGAGTCACGATCTTCAGCGAAGCGGGGGATTCATTTTCCTGCGCATTCGCAAATTGCCCCAAAATCACACACAGCGCGAACGCGACTCTCGTTTTCCACATCTTTAGGTTCCTCTGACGCCGAACGTGTTTCAGGTACTCTGCATGCCCTCGGATGCAGCACTCGACAGAATACAGCCACGGCCACCGAACGTAAATGAATGGGCGGACGGCCCGGGCGATCACCAACAATCGCTGGACGCTTCAGCCTGTTCGTCTCCTTGTGTAAGCTGCCGATCATGAGCAAGCACATCTGTTTTCTGACCGGCGTTCTGTTCGTCTTCCTTAGCACCTCGCTGACCGGCTCTGCAACTGCGCAGGACGCCGATGCTCGGCTGCAGAAATTCTTTCAGGACCATCTTGAAGAATCATTTCGCCTGCGTCCCCTCGAAGCGACCATGCTGGGCGATCATCGCTTTGACCATCTTCTGGACGACATCTCTGTCGACGCTCGGCGCGGCTGGCTGGAACACTACCAACGGCAATTGAAACGACTGCCGGAAGAAGTTCCCTACGACCAGCTGTCCCGCAACTCTCAGATTGACTTTGAGATTCTTCGAGACGAATTGCAACGCAACATCTGGCTGGCCGAGAACACTCGTCCTTTTGAAGAAGATCCTCGAACGTACGGAAGCTACATCAGCGACAGTGTTTATACGCTGCTGACTCAGTCGACTCTGCCGAAGGAAACCAACGTTACCAATGCGATCGCACGCATCGCCGAAATTCCTCGAATCGTAAAAACGGCGAGGGAGACTTTGCGAGACTCTCCGCCGTCGATTCTGGAAACCGCGATCCTGCAGAATCGAGGCGCCAGCGGGCTTTATGAAAAAGGCATCTTTGAACTTGTCGGCGATACTCCTCAGCTGAGCGTGCTGCAGAAGGTGGCTGCCGAAGCCGTTTTGGCTTTGAACGAGCACCAGCTTTTTCTGGAAGACAGTCGTCGTCTGCGAGCCAATGGAGAATGGCGGCTCGGGCGGCAGCTGTTCTCTGAAAAACTGGAAATGGTGCTGAATGCAGGGCTGTCAGCCGATCAGGTGCTGGCAGATGCGGAAGAAGAATTCATCCGTGTGCAGCGTGAGATGTATGTGGTGTCACGCCAGCTGTGGAGTCGTTACGTGCCCGGCAAAGTGCTGCCTCCGGATGACGCTGCCGGACGTCGTGAAACGATTTCACTGGTGACTCGTGCTGTCAGTCAGGAGCATGGAACTCCCGACGCTCTGGTAGCGGATGCCCGAGCGACCGTTGGTCAGATCAAGCAGTTTATTCAAAGCCACGACATCTTGCGTTTGCCGGAACCTGATCGCTGCCAGGTAATTGAAATGCCTGAATTTCGCCGAGGCAACTCGCTGGCATATCTGGAGTCCGCGCTTCCGCTCGATCCGCTGGGTACCAGTTCTTATGCCGTCAGCCCACCGCCGGCAGATTGGGGTGTCGATCGAGTTCGCAGTTTTCTGGAAGAGTACAATCAGCACATGTTGCAGGTGCTGACGATTCACGAAGCTTACCCAGGTCATTACGTGCAGTTGGAGTATTCCAATCGGAATCCATCGCTGATCCGCAAGGTGCTGCAGTCCGGCGTCTTCATCGAAGGCTGGGCCGTTTACACCGAGCAGATGATGCTCGATCAGGGATATGGCGATGGCAGTCTGCCGCTGCGTTTGAATCAGCTGAAGTTTTATCTGCGAGCTGTCGCGAACGCGATTCTTGATCACAAAATGCATTGTCTGGATTTATCTGACGAAGAAGCATTCCGGTTTCTGACGGAAGAAGCGTATCAGTCAGAAGGCGAGGTAAAACTGAAGATCATTCGTGCCAAGCAGAGTTCGACGCAGCTGAGCACCTATTTCACAGGCCGCATGGCTCACTATCGTCTGCGACAACAAATTCAGCGAGAACAGGGAGACAAATTTGAGCTCGGTCGATTTCATGAAGCCGTACTGGATCACGGATCGGTTCCGATGAAGTACCTTCCGGAACTCGTGAAAGCCCGTCTATCCCATCCACGCTAACAGCAGTCTCCGGACCTGCCATGACAACAGAATCTGACGAAAATCCCTACGCAGCGCCAGCCGTTGCGGAAAGCCTTCAGTCTGCCCCGGAGCTGTCAGGATTCGCCCGCTCGCGGATGAATCTGCACGTGGCGTGGTTATTGGCTGTGTTATTCAATCTGCCTGTACCAGTCATGCTGGGCGAATCGGCCGTCAGCGATCCTCGCGCAATCGCCGGTCTGCCGCTTGGCATTTTGGCAGTGTACTTTGCAGGTGTATTCTGCTGTCTGCAGCGAGCGGGCCTGATGTGGCGTTTAATCGTCGGTTCCGGTATCACAGCCATCAGTCAGTTGATTCCCTTTGCCCACATGATGATTGGCATAATGGCGATGGGTATCAGTGAGGCCATTTTTGATCCGGATCGAAATTCCAGGGAAATCAGCAGCCTGCCCGAAGCAGCATCCGCAACCGTCCTGACTGGCCTCGGATTGATCATTCTGTCGCTCATGATGGGCGCCGCACTTTTCGCCGTCTTCCGAATCAGAGCTTTTGATACTCAACCCTACAAGCTCGAAGCACCAGCGAGTGAGCCGCAACCCTGAGTTGTCGCCCCTGAGCCGCACTTCTTCCCCAGGCGTAAAAAAACGGCACCCTCGTGAGAGAGTGCCGTTTGATGTCAGATCTTCCTCGTAGTGAATTCACACCGAAGAAATTTACAGAGGACGAACCACGGAAATCGGACGCAGATAGTCGTTCAGAGTATCAGGGCTGACAACGCCGCCGCCCATTCCGCTCTTGCCAACTCCGCCGTATGGTACGCCATGCACAATCACATTGTGTGCGTTGATCCAGCCGTTGCCGGAGACGAATGCTTCGGCCACTCGCGCACATCGCTGCAGGTCTTTTGACCACACGCTGTTGCCCAAACCGTAGTCGGTATCGTTGGCAAGACGAATGCCTTCTTCTTCTGTGGAGAACGGTGCAATGAACGCCACTGGTCCAAAGATTTCTTCGCGAGCGGCCACGTTATTGAGCGAACCCGCCAACAGGGCAGGCTTCACATAGAAACCCTTCTTGCCAGGGATCTGAGCTTCTCCACCTTCCAGAATCAGATCCGCTCCATCAGCGACACCCTTCTGAAGATAATCGAGTACCCGTGCACGCTGCTTGCTGCTGACCAGAGGACCCATCTGAGCCTGGCTGTCCATCTGGTAGCCGACCTGGACCGACTTCATGCGCGTGATACATTCCTCGACGAGGTCGTCATAGATGTCTCGCTGAATCAACCAGCGAGTTGCATCGCAGCAGACCTGGCCGCTGTGGAATGTAATTGCCTGAACCAGCTTGTCGGCCGTTTCCTGAACGTCCACGTCATTGAAGATCACTGCCGCGCCCTTGCCGCCCAGCTCGCACTTGACCGGAATCAAGTTTCGACCGCAGGCTTCTGCGACCATGCGGCCAACTTCCGGCGAACCGGTGAAGCTCATGCGACGGAACTTCGGATTCTGCGACACGGCAGCACCGGCAGTCGAACCGAATCCAGTGACGACGTTCAGAACGCCGTTCGGAAGCAGCTCAAGTTCCTGAATCACATGGCACAGATACAAAGCGGACAGAGGTGTATCTTCTGCCGGCTTCAGCACGCAGGTGTTGCCAGCCGCGAGTGCTGGCGCGAGGCCCCAGCCGGCGAGCAGGAATGGGAAGTTCCACGGAATGATGAATCCACACGCGCCCCATGGCTTGCGAGAAACCCAGGCTTCATGATTCTTGACTGCGATTACCTGGCGATAATTCACCGCCTGAGACAGATCGGCAAAGTAGCGGAAGGTATCGATGAAATTCTGTACGTCGCCCAGGGCCTGGCTGTAAATCTTGCCACAGTCGATGGACTCGACCTGGGCAAATTCCGCCTTGCGTGCTTCGACCGCGTCGGCAATTCGGTGCAGACATGCGGCTCGTTCAGCCACCTGCATCTTTGCCCAGCTGCCGTTATGAAATGCGTCCACAGCGACGTCTACAGCCTTGTCGACATCTGCCTTCTTCAAACTGGTGACGGTCGCAATCTTCTCGCTGGAACCTGGATCAAGGACGTCAAAAGTCTGGCCATCAGCGGCTTCAACCCAGCGACCTCCGATAAATGACTTGTGTAGAGGCATTGCCAGAAATTTGGCAACAGCCGGAGCGATCTCGGTCGCTCGTTCAACGGATGACGTCGACATCAGGAAACTCCTTCAGGTGGTGGCAGATAGAGCTGCAGTAATAAGAACGGGGCACAGAACCAGCCCGCGGAAGAGTCTCCGGCAAGTCGCAACGCAGGTTGCACAGCCGTCTTTGCCAGCGGAACACGGTTCATTTCACAGCAAAAGATGATACACGCGGCCAATTCGATTGTGAATTGATCCACAGCAGAATCAACAGAACGGGCGGCCAGTATCCACGCCCCCGGATCGTTGTTATCTAACCCAGAATCTCGTTCACAACATGCCCGTGAACGTCCGTCAGGCTGACATCGCGGCCGCCAAAGCGGAATGTCAGCTGCGTGTGATTGATCCCCAGCTGATTCAATACGGTTGCGTGGATGTCGTGAATGGTGAGAGGATTTTCAGTCACGGAGTTCCCAAACTCATCTGTCTGTCCGTAAGCCACGCCAGTTTTGAAACCACCGCCCGCCAGGAAAATACTGTAGCCGTTCACATGATGATCGCGTCCGGCGGTTTCGGAAATGGCCGGAGTGTGCGGCGTTCTTCCCATCTCGCCGGCCCAGATCACGATCGTGTCGTCCAGCAACCCGCGCTGTTTCAAATCGAAGATCAACGCCGCCACAGACTGATCGGTGATCATGGCGTTTTCTGCATGGTGCTGTTTCAGTTGGCCATGCTGATCCCACGGAGAATTGTTGGCGTGTGTCAACGGACAGGTGATCTCAATGAATCGTACGCCCGCTTCTACAAGCCGACGAGCTCTCAAACATTGCAGTGCATAATACTTCTGATAATCATTGGTGCTGTCCAGCCCATACATTCGCTGCGTTGCTTCACTTTCGGCCGAGACATCGGCAATTGCAGGAACCGCCGACTGCATCTGAAATGCCGTCTCATAATTTCGAATAGCCGAATCGATCAACTGCCGTTCCGGAGTGTCCGCCGCAAAGTTCTGATCCTGATCTCGCAGCAGCTTCAACTTTCGACGCTGCTTGTCCATCGCATCAGTCGGCTGAATATTGTCCACTGCCGCGCCCTTCGCGCGAAGCAAAGTGGCTGAACTTGTCGCTGGCAAAAATGCGCTCGAGAAGTTCTCGTAACCGCCGTTTGGGATCCAGTCATTGTTCAGCAAAACGTAACCGGGAAGATTTTTATTCTCAGTGCCTAAACCGTATGTCACCCACGACCCAAAGCTGGGAGCCTGACCGGTGACTCGACCGGTGTGCAGCAACAAATTCTGCTGACCATGCAGCGGCTGTCGTCCTACAAGCGACCGAACAACGCAAAGCTCATCCGCGAGTTTTGCCGTATGCGGAAGCAGATCACTGACCCACAAACCGCTCTGTCCTCGTTGCGAAAACTTCCATGGACTTCCGAACCAAACTCGCCCCGCACTACTTTGCGACAATTTGGAAACCTGCGAATCACCAATGGGCTTTCCCTGCTGCCGTGTCAGCTCCGGCTTGTGGTCAAATGTGTCCACATGACTCGGCCCACCGTCCATAAAGCACAGGATCACGTGTTTGGCCCGCGGTTTACCGTGGGCGGGAACGGTGCTTACGATATCGTCGGCACGCGTTTCGGCCATTAATCCGGCGAGCGCAAGCAGGCCAAAACCATTTGAGGCCTGCGCCAGCAGGTCACGTCTTGATCGCACTTCAGGAATCATCGACACTACTCCGAATCATGCTCATTCGTTTCACAGAGTCTGCCGGCTTCCCGTCGCAGATGCAAGGCGCAATTCAGTTTCCCTCGTGGCGTTGGTCACCGTGAGTTCATCGCCAGTGATTCTCTGTGGCGACGGATGTCCCTCCACTCTTCAGATCTCTTTCAAAGGCTGCCGGCTATGGACTATTCCTACGAAGACGTTTCTCGCATGATCGATCATTCGCTGCTGAAGCCCACACTGACATTTGAGGACTTTGAAATCGGTTGTCGAATGGCACTCGTCTACCAGACAGGCAGCGTTTGCATTCAGCCTCACTACCTGAAACGCTGCGCGGATATCCTGCGCGGCTCCGAAGTTCGTGCGAGCACCGTGATTGGTTTTCCTCACGGCGGCCATTGCACATCGACTAAAATGGCCGAAGCTCAGCAGGCTCTTGCCGATGGCGGAGAAGAACTGGATCTGGTTTGCAACATCAGCCGTGTTCTGAGCGGCGACTGGGATTACGTGACGGCCGATCTGAAAGCCGTGATTGAGCTGACTCATGCCGCCGGAGAAAAAGTGAAGGTGATCTTCGAGAACTGCTATCTCGAAGACCATCACAAGATCCAGTTGTGTGAGATCTGCACCGAACTGAAGGCTGACTGGGTCAAAACTTCGACTGGCTACGGCACAGGCGGCGCTACCATGAATGATCTGCGTCTGATGCGAAAACACGCCGGACCCAATGTTCAAGTCAAAGCCGCTGGCGGAGTGCGCGATATGGAAGCCCTGCTGGAATGCCGAGAAATCGGCGTTACGCGAATTGGTGCCAGCGTGACTCAGGCTCTGCTGGACGAGTGCCGCCTGCGTCTGAAACTGGACCCCATTCGATTTAACGCTGACGTGGCTTCCGACGGCTACTGAGCAAACTTAGCGTTCTTCCATTCGCGATCCACTCACGACCGAGCATTTTTTAAAGATCATCGTAGGCGACTTTGAACAGTTCCTCGCAGGCTTCAAAGTTGCCTGTCGTGAGCCCCTTTCGGAACCATTTTGCGCGCTGCGCAGATGTTCCGTGAGTGTACCGCTCGGGAACTTTGTAACCCTGAGCTTCCATTTGAAGCGTGTCGTCGCCAATGCGATTGGCAGCGTTGATGCCTTCTTCAATATCGCCGTCTTCCAGAATCGAATACTGCTTGTTGGCATGATAAGCCCACACGCCAGCGAGGTAGTCGGCCTGCAGCTCCAGTCGAACGGACATTTGATTCTTCATCGTCTCATCCCGCTGAGAGCGAACCTCGTTGACGCGATCACTGTAGCCGGTCAGATTCTGAACGTGATGAGCCACCTCATGCGCGATCACATACGCCTGAGCGAAATCGCCGCCCGCCTTATGCCGTGCGGCCAGTTCATCAAAGAAGGCAGGATCGATGTAAACTCGGGAGTCCGCCGGACAATAAAACGGTCCCATTTCCGCGCTGCCTCGCCCGCAGCCAGTATCAACACTGCCGCCAAAGATAATCAGCTTCGGTGGAGTATAGCCGCTTCCTTCCACATGCTGCTTGAACTGGTCTGACCAGACGTTTTCCGTGCTTCGCAGAATCTGCGATATGAAGACGCGACTTTCATCATTGATGCCAGCACCGGCTTCAGCGGGAGCGGAATTTGCGGATTTCTGCTGAATCGCTTTCGCCACGCCAATGGCTACGCGTTGCTTGTCCGGATCGACTCCCATCAGGTTCATGACAATCATCATCACAACCAGCAACAGGCCGCCACCACCCGCCAGCATCGCAGGAGCTCGCTGGCCGCGTCGATCTTCAACGTTCGAACTCTGCTCATGTCCATCCAGACGCATTTCAATTCTCCCGACCGGAATTCAAAACCGCAAAACTTGCTGCGGTTATTTTTCACAAACGGCACCGGCGGTGCCCACAACGACTGAGTCACGCACGATCACAAACATGGAAACACGGGCTGATCGCCAATCGTACTAAAGGATGTTTCACCTACAAACAGACAACCAGCATTGGGATGCAGTGCCAATTGCTCGGCCGACATATGCTCCACCGCAGACGTCAATACCAACTGTACGCGTCCGTCGATCAGAATCAACTGGGGGCAAGTGACCCGTGGAGAGCCTGGACACGTCCAGACCGCCTCCAGCGTCCCGCTGGCAAGCGAATACTGTCGAGCCGCCCCGGCGGCAGGATCGCCTGGATCATAAAGCGCCACAATCAGACTCTTGTGGTCCGGAGTCAAAATCATGCCATCGGGAAAGACATTCTCTGACGTCAGGTCCACGACAATTTCCGCAGCGCCGACCGTTCCCTGTTCAATATCCAGCGAGCGACGGACAATCTGCCGAGTGCAGGAATCGATGTCGTACAGCGTCATCGCTCCATCCGAATTCCTGACGATCGCTTTACCATTGGAGCAGATCTGATCGTTCAGCAGTTGAACAACGACACGATCTCGACGACGCCATAGATACAGCCCGGCTTTCTGAGTCTTGAATTCCAGCTCCTTGCAGCCAAAGATCAAGTTGCCTTCGAACACGACAGCATCGTTGATAATGGTGTTGGTGACGGCGGAATCCACGTTTTCAACAAACGGTTGCCATTCGCCGCTCGCAGTATTAAGCAGTCCGACACTGCGTTCTACACCCGCGACAAAAACGCCAGGCCGATCCGTCGGAAATGCAAAACCTGGACGGCCAGGGAGATCAAACGACTGATTTTCACGAGTGACCGGATTCAGAATGTTGATGGATCCCGAAGTGGATTCCGCCCCATGCTGAATTCCCACCCAGCTCATTGTTCCGTCGCCCAGGGAATAGGGTCCCTCGGGAAGAAATCGCAGTGCTGCGGATTCGGGACGAAACAAAACCTGAGTGACCACTGTTTTCATCGTTGAGTCTTTTCTGCCAACTGAAACATTGGCCACGGATTCCAAAGTACTGGTCACGATCTGCACAGAGACGAGGCCAACAGTCGGTGCATCATCCGCAATGCCTTCGCCAAAATCTTCCTGAAACATTTCCGACGCTGTCGATTCATAGTTCGCGACCGACAACGTGCCTACCGTCACCACGTCGATGACCACAGTCTCATCGCCCGCTGCAATTTGCAGATCAACTCCATCCACACCATCAACGCCATCGGTTTCTGAAACAGGACGCTGAAGTGACATCACCGCGTTTCTTGCGGCCTGCTGCTCCGCTTCTTTTTTGCTTTTTCCTCGTCCAATTTCAAACACAGAGCCGCCAACCCTGGCAGCAACTCCAAACTCGCGAGCATGGTCCGGGCCTGTTTCTTCCAGGACAAGGTACTCGGGAGTTTTTCCCAGTTCGCGTTGAGTATACTCCTGCAACTGGCTCTTGTAATTTTCCATGTCGACCGGGCGACACAGCGACAACTCTTCGCGAAAGCCGTACACAATAAATTGGCGAGCCGCCTCGATGCCGCCGTCGAAGTAAACTCCCGCGATCAGCGATTCAATCACCGCCGACAGGATTGACTCCGGAATACTCTGAAGACCGCGGCCCACAAGAACCAATGGCTGCAGATCGAGCAACCGGGCCACACGCGCACATGTCTGACGGCTGACGAGAAACGATTTCATCTGCGTCAGCTGGCCTTCACGCTGATCCGGGTACAGCTGAAATAAATGCTCGCAGATGATCAGACCCAGCACAGCGTCGCCGAGGAACTCCAGTCGCTCGTTTGAATCCAAACGTGTTTCCGCCGATGAGCTATGAGTCAGACAGCGGCGGAGAAGCGTCCGGTCACGAAACTGATACCCGATGCGGGCTTCGCACAACGATAGAATTTCATCTAAAGAAGACATGCAGTTGCTTGATGCCAGGGACGGAATTGAGTCACGAATAAAGTCGCAGGATAGTACATCGCGAAGAACTACAACACGACGGCGCTAGAGATCCTGCGACGATTCGCAGCGGTTTTCCCCTTTTTGTCGGAAATTCGTCGCCGGCTCCGCGAGCCAACGTTGCTGCGGCGGCCGAAACCAGTCGCTGAGAGCTTGTGAAACCAGCATTAAAGTCAAAGGCGTGGCATGGTTTCCCTGATGCCACGCAGCGTCAAGCGTTCGGGAGAAAGCTTCTTACTTGAGCTGTTGCTGTGCCCAGTCGCCCAGGGTCTGCTGAACTTCTTTCAATGCGCGATCGCCGGCGGCTCGGGCGGCGGAGAGGTCTCCGTTGATCAGGTCGGACTGGCAGAAGAGGTAGAACTTGATCTTGGGTTCGGTGCCTGACGGACGTCCGGCAATCTGAACTCGTACCGGCTGCGTTTCGTCCGACTTGTAGATCAGCAGATCGCCGCGAGGGCTTGTGATTGTTCCGGCCGACTGGCCTGAGGGAATACTCATTCGGCGGCCAGTGCTGTAGTCAGCGGCTTCGGTGAGCTTCACGGATCCAAAGGCAGCGGGTGGCGCATCACGCAGAGTTTTCATCAAGCCATCGATCTTTGCTTTGCCAGTCGGGCCTTCGCAGTAAATCGACTTCTGCCCTTCGCAATAATAGCCACAGTCTCGATACAGCTGATCGAGCTGATCCAGCAGAGTTTTTCCTTCCGCTTTGAGCTCCCCAGCCAGTTCCAGAATGTACAGCGCCGCCACACTTGCGTCTTTGTCTCGACAATAGCTGCCGGCGAGGAACCCAATGGATTCTTCAGTGCCAAACACAAAATGGTCGGTGCCCTGTTCTTCCATCGTCTGTGCGATGTACTTAAATCCCACCAGCAGCTCACTGAAGCACCGAGCGCCGTGATGAGCTGCAACCGCCTTGGTCAGCGGTGTCGTCACCAGAGTTTCTACGACATAGTCCTGTGGAGAAAATCGGCCGGACGCTTTTCGCTTGCGGAACAAATAATCCGTCAGCAACGCACCCACCTGATTGCCGCTCAAGGGAGTGAATCCGCCGCTTGCATTTCGCACCATCACACCCAGGCGGTCCGCATCCGGATCGGATGCCAGAATCAGCTCGGCCGAACTACCGGTCTGCTTGATCCAGTCAATCACCGGGTCGAAGACTTCGAGGTTTTCCGGATTGGGAGCATGCTTCGGCACATTTGGAAAGTTACCATCGGCCGAACGGTGGGCTTCGAAGATGCCCACGTTCTTAAATCCTGCCGCCTGAATGACCGCATACACGGATGTTTCACCAACGCCGTGCAGTGGCGTAAAGATGGCACTCAAGTCGCGGCTTTTGGATTCTGACAACTTGACAACTTCGGCCACATAGTCCTTGTCGATATCCGCACCGACGATCTTGATTCGACCGTCGGCCACCGCTGCCGCAAACTCTACGGTCGGGATCACGTCGGCTCGCTCTACTTCCTTTACGATGCCCTTGTCGTGAGGTGGAATGACCTGCCCGCCGTTGCTCCAGTAGGCTTTGAATCCGTTGTCAGCCGGTGGATTATGAGAAGCTGAAATCACGACGCCGATATTGCAGTTCAGACTTCGGACCGCGAACGAAAGTGTCGGCGTCGCTCGATGACCATCGAACAAAAATACCTTCAAGCCATGAGCCGCAAACGTGCACGCGGTGATGCGAGCAAAATGCGCCGAGTTATTCCGAGTGTCGTGAGCGATCACTGCTGCGCCGCCAGCAGGACAACCGGCAGATCGCAGGTAGACGGCCATTCCATGAGCGGACTCGGCAATCGTTCGGTCGTTAATTGTGGCCGAGCCCATTTCGCCCATCGGACCACGTCGACCACCTGTTCCAAACGGAATAGCGGTCCAGAACATTTCGTCCAGCTTTGACCATTCTCCTTCGCGAATCAGCTGCTCCAGCCTGGGGCGATACTGCGAAAAACAGTCACGAGTCAGCCAGGCACGCAGGTGGCCCGGCGAGTCGGCTGTTAATTTCCCGGCGGCAGCCGCGTTATCGATGAGTGCCATGAGTTCGGTGGTCATCAGATCAAATCCTCATCCGTAAGGCCCCTGCGAATGCCGCAAAGAGCCATGTTTTTCAGTCGTCAGGCATCGAAAATCACCTTCGATTGCGGAAGTCTATCGTTTGCCTGTCCCCTTGCCACCGCAACGCCCGAGCATCCCGTCAACGCTACCGATTTTAGAGATCCTGTTCAACGATGCAGGTGCGGGGCGGGCGACCTGGATTCACGAAATTCGGCCAAGAGAGCCTGTACCAGTTTTTTGAGACTGTGAGTCTGGTTAGACTCTGGGACGCTGAACTCTCGCGAGACAGCGGATGGCCGACGCTTGGCATGCGGCCACGAAAAGGCATCGCCTCCCACCACAAAATAATGATGAACGCAGCAGTGTCACTGACCACGCAATCTGTCTCTTCCGCCGTCGTCGACTATCCTGCACGTGACATGACCATCACCGT
Organism: uncultured Planctomycetota bacterium; assembly: GCA_947085455.1. Classification (GTDB taxonomy): domain Bacteria; phylum Planctomycetota; class Planctomycetia; order Planctomycetales; family Planctomycetaceae; genus SXXK01. The sequence goes on from CAMTWR010000001.1 coordinate 63,974, forward strand.
CGGCGCTGGAATGTCTCTGGGAGAACTGCAGAAAATTCTGCATCAGGAAAACCAGCAGCTTCCCATCGATGTTGCCGACAACTCCATCACGATCGGGCAACTGGTCGCGGACGACATCAGCGGTCCTCGCCAGTTCGGCTACGGCACACTTCGCGACTATGTCATCGGTATCGAAGCCGTCGATGGAACGGGACGCGTTTTTCACGCCGGTGGACGAGTGGTGAAGAACGTGGCCGGCTACGACCTGTGTCGTTTACTGGTGGGATCGCGAGGCAAGCTGGGCACGATCACGCAGCTGACATTCAAGTTGAAACCGCTTCCAGTCCAGCAGGGCCTGCTGGTGGCCGGATTTCGGTCACTGCGAGATCTTGAGTCAGCTCTGGAGCGTCTGAATCTGACGGCAACGACTCCGGTGATTATGGATGTCATCAGCCGTTTTGCTGCGGCACGCCTGATCGCCACCGCGTTTCCAAAACTGGTTCAGACCGATAAGTTTTCTGACACGGCAGCCATCCTGGTTCTCGGCTTTGAAGGCCCGGCCGTGTCGTGCCAGTGGCAATGTGGCATTTTGAAAGACGAACTTCAGGGAACAGCCGTCTGGACAGATGCGTCTGGCATTTCCAACGCGGCCGGCCATCTCGATGTTTTTGGTGTTTATTGCCAGACCGCGCAGGCCGCGTCTTTGGCAACGGCCGATGTTCCGTGGATGGCAAAACTTTCGACGCTGCCCTCCCGAGTGGTCTCGGCCATCAAAGTGATGCAGGAAGCTGGCTGCGAAGTTTTTGGACGTGCTGGCAGCGGAACTTTAATTGTTCGGCCTGCAGCCAATGCGCTTCAGGATGGGCGAATTACAGATGAGTCGCAGGCCTTTCAGCACCTGCAATCTCTTGTTGAAGATGGGATTGGCAGTATTGAAGTGCTTAAATCTTCGATCGCCCGATCTACAATGTCCGGTCCTGCAGTGCAGTCGATTACGAACAAACTTCAGGAGTTGCTTGGGTCCAAAACGACGCTTTAGCAACAAACAGGCTCCTTAGGCATTCTTAGTATTCACACACGAGCGACGTCTACTTGTCGTTGTCGAGTGAACTCCGCTTCGAAGGAACAGACCGGTGTCAAATCCTGACAATTTATTGCCATCCAAACCTCTGCCACTGATCGGTCAGTCAATTCCGTACGATCGGTTTTTGGACTGCGTGCACTGTGGACTTTGTACGGCTGCCTGTCCCACCTATGTCGAAACCGGCGACGAAAACGACAGTCCTCGAGGCCGCATTTATCTGATGCGAGCCGTTGTCGACGGTCGACTGGATCTGACGGAAAAGGTCCGCCATCATCTCGATCTGTGTCTCGACTGTCGCAGTTGCGAAACAGCCTGCCCGAGTGGAGTTCAGTACGGCCGACTTATTGAGCCGTTTCGAGTCGAGATGCATCAGCTTCCGACGGATGCAACGTCTTCGCCTTCATCGAATGACTCGGCAGCAGCGCGTCAGGCCAAGCCTCCTGCAGAGCATCAGCCGGACTGGTTTCATCGTTGGGTAATGTACGGGCTGTTCCCGGATCGCAATCGAATGAAGTGGGCACTGACGCCGGCTCGCTGGATGCAGCGACTGGGCCTTGATCGTGCCATGGACAAGCTGGGAATCAACCGCCTGTTGCCCGAGCGTCTGCAACGAATGCAGTCGCAGTTGCCGACCCTGAAGTCGCCGCTTCCCGAACTGCCTTCGTTTCTACCGGCTCGAGGACCACGTCGCGCGAAGGTTGCGCTCTTCATCGGCTGCGTGGCGGATGCCATGTTTCGGCATGTGCACTGGGCCACGGCTCGCGTACTGCAGGAGAACGGCTGCGATGTCGTGATCCCCGGTGCGCAGGGCTGCTGTGGAGCTATTCATTATCACAGCGGTGCGTCACAGCCCGCGTTGGATTTGATGAAGAAGAACGTATCCGCGTTTGATGATCCCACCATCGACGCGATCATTGTCAACGTGGCTGGCTGCGGCGCGATGCTGAAGGACTATGCCCATATCGCTCAGGAACTGACGCACACCGCAGGAACAGAAGCCTCAACACACCACGACACGACTTCGGCCGAGGCTAAATTCTGCGGACGAGTCAAAGACATCAGTGAGTTCCTGATCAAACTGGGCCCCGTGGTGCCAAAAGGCCAGCTGGACGCGGTTGTCGCCTATCAGGATGCCTGCCATCTGCAGCACGCTCAGAAGATCCGTCAGCAGCCGCGCGATCTGCTGAAATTGATTCCAGGCATTACGCTGCGTGCCATCAATGAGCCGGAACTTTGCTGCGGTGCCGCGGGAAGTTACAACCTGACTCAGCCTGACATGGCTGATCGGCTGGGCCAGCGAAAAGTGAACTGCCTGCTGGAAGTGAAACCTGACCTGATCGTGTCAGGCAATGCGGGATGTTCGCTGCAACTGCAGGCTCAGCTTAAGAAAGCGGGAGCTCACGTGCCGGTCGTTCATCCGATGGAACTTCTGGACCTCAGCTACCGCGGGGGCAAGCTCAGCGAACTGTGATGCGTGCTTTGCGGAATCGAAGGATCCTTCGCCGATTTGAAACTGCGTAGCGAACAGCCACGGGAAAGACAACAGCCACGGGAAAGACAACAGCCTCAGTGCCCATCTTTCAATGATTGGCATGGGTGTGCTGATGTCAGACAAAACGAGCGTTCGCGGGTGATGTTCTTCCGTTCCCGACATAGTCCCGGTGCTCGGGATCGACAAGATGAACGTTTTTTTGGCAAATTCGAAAATCGAGACCGGTTTTTCAGACTCTGAAATTTGCGACAGGGGTTTGAACGCTCGCATCGCCAATGTTGACAGTGATTTTTCGGCGACACCCTAACTTTCCGAATCGGAGTTACCCTCATGTTTGCACCGCGTCTTGTGCGTCAATTGGCTCTCTTCAGCCTTCTGACAATTTGCAGCTCATCCCTGGTCGTTGCCCAGGAAGGCCAAAACGGGGGTCGTCAGGGAGGCGGGCGAGGATTTGGCGGCTGGGGTGGCGGCGGCATGATGCGCGGTCCGCAGATTGACCGAGCGACATTGCTGCGAGCGGACAAGGTTCGTCAGGAATTGAAGATCGAAGAAGCGCAGGCCGCTACGATTGATGCCGCGTTGATGGCTTATCGTGAAGAACGTGAAGCCAGCCCGCGTCCGGATCGAGACGCTTTCGAAAAGATGACTGAAGATGAGCGAAACGCGTACTTCGAGAAGTCTCGTAAAGAACGTGAAGAGCTGAGCAAAAAGACAGACGAGATTCTTGCGGCTCTGCTTGAGGAACCTCAGACAAAGCGTCTGGACGAAATCGCAATTCAGGCTCGCATGTTGTTCTCTGCCAGCGCGACTCTCAAAGCGGACGACGTCAAGCAGAAACTGACGATCACTGAAGAACAGGTTGCCAAGCTGGACGAAGCAGAAAAGGCGGCTGGCGCCGAAATGCAGAAGATGTTTGAGGAGATGAGAGCCAACGGTGGCGGTGCTCCTGGCGGCGGTGGCCCCGGCGGACCGGGCGGTGATGCAATGCGAACGAAGATGGAAGAGATGCGAAAGAAGTCCACGGACTCAGCACTCGCCGTACTGACAGCCGAGCAGAAGACCGCTCTGGATGGTCTCAAGGGCGCAGCATTCGAATTGGATATTCGATCACTTATGGGCGGACGCGGACAGGGTGGTCGCGGTCGTGGTGGTCGTCCGCCGGCTGAATAACGTATGGCTTCTCGGCAGGCTCCGGTTTTCGTGAGCCTGCAAAGCCGGAATGTGAATCGTTCCAACAACATGAAAGGCGACAGCGTAAAGCTGTCGCCTTTTTGCATTGGTGGTTTTCACAAATCAAAAATCCCGCTACGTCTTTGCCGGTTGCACATTGTCTGGATGACAGGCGAAGTTTGAATGGCAGGCAAACGCGGGCAATAGCGGCATCGCCAGCAAAGAGAAGGCAGGAAACAGCAGCAGGCCGTTTGCAGGCCCGAGCGCAATTGCCAGCAGGTGATGCAGAGGAATCAGCAGCACGCCACACAAACAGGCCACGACTGCGGTTCGCAATAACGGGCGGCGAATGGACAGCGTCGCCACGATGGCAAAAATCGCGGGCACAGACAGCAGATAGCTGAACGCAGGAATGAAGTAAGAAACCACCACACAGGTTGCTGCATGCGCGAGCCAAAAAGCCCACCACACTGTCTGACCATCGATTCTTCTGAGCATGCCGTGCATCAGTCCGCAGCAGATAGCCAGACTGATTATCCATTCCAGCAATGAAATCCAATGTCCGTGGGGCACGAAAGCTTTGGGCAATAAGAAAGAACCATAAATCGACTGACTGAAGACCCAGCCAAGTCCCATCATCAGCGGCAGCAGAAGGGCCATCGTTACCCACACGCGAACCACGTCACGGTAACGTTTGTCGCGCAACAGCGGACGTCCGTAAATCCGGACTGCCACAAACAGAAGCACGATGCGAATCGGAATATTCCATGACGCGGGCACACAAATCACAGATTGTCCCAGTACGTCAAAGAAGATTGCATCCGACGACGGGGCCGACAAATCTTCGTCAGACTCCGCGATCGCTCGCGCGACATTCAACGCGGTATCGCCAAGATGCTGCAGGCTGCGGCTGTCCAGATTTTCCAGCGTGTCTGTGGGCTGATGGTAACGATGGGCTCCATCAATGATCGCAAAATTCAGTCCGCGCCAACCGGCCTGACGAAACTCCGTGAAGTCCGTTCCATTTGGCAGCGACTTATAAACGGTCGTGAAGAGTGATCCCGTTAATCTCGGAACAGCGAAATGATTGGCCCAACGATGAATGGCCGAGTAGTTGCCGTCGTGCGTCTCAAACATCACGACCGGGCCACTCGTTCCTCTTGCATCGAAGTTCAGGACGAATGGCTTTTGAAGAGACAGCGGATGTGATCGGACAAACTCTTTTGCACCCAGCAGTCCCTGCTCTTCGCCATCCGTGAACAACAACCAGATCGGCCTTTTCAGGTTGCGAGAATCCTGCGTAAGCAGTCGTGCGGCTTCAATAATCGCCGAGATGCAACCGCCAGCATCAGCCGCACCCGGTCCGGTCGCACATGAGTCGAAATGCGATGCGAGAACAAGTGGCGTTGTACGGAGCTCTCGCAGTTCCTCTCGAAAGGCGACAATGTTGCCGCTGCCATCATCAGGCCCTGAACCGTCGGCAGGTCCTTCCACTATCCAACCCTGTTGTGTCAGCAGCCGCACGATGGCCGCGCGAACGCCCGCATTCTCTTTGGATCCCGTGACGTGTGGATGCTGCGGAAAGATCTCCCGATGAATCACACGCGCCCGTTCGGCCGAGAACTGAGAATGGCCGGACGTGGCAGATCCCTGATACAGCCAGCATACGATGATTTCCAGCGCAGCGCAGAACAGAAAAATTCCTGCGATCGTGAGACGCTTGCGAGATGCCATAAACATAAACAGTTGAGAGTTCGTTCGAATGGTGGGTATTTCGTGGGGATCCGAAATGATTTTTGATCGCCCGCCTGGTGCACAGACTGAGGCTGTCAAAAAATTCAATGTGTCACAGACAGCAGCTTATGAGTCTTCAGACTGACGCAGATTCCAGGCAATCACCACAATGCGAATGTGAGCATAGGCCACTTCGCTCTTCAGATAGTCAAACAGCGGCTTCAAACGTTCGCTGCCCAGCTGGCCAATGGCTTCATCAACGCGTTCCTGAACGGACGGAACAATCCATGTACCGATTTCGGTCAGGCGGTGCGTTTCCATGTAACTGCCCAGATACTTGCTCACTGTATCCAGCGATCGGTCGAGTTGATGGGCCACGTCTTCCATAGACAGCCCCTGCTCAAACAAATCAAAGTACTCAGACGCCTTTGAGTCGCTGACGCTGGACGCACGACGTTCGCTCGTTGGACGTTCACTGATCCGAGGTCTTGCAACCGTATCGAGATCGACATCGGATTCTACTCCATTGGCCTCACACCATTGCTTGATTGTGAAAAGCACAACGGGACCGAACTCCTGTTGTTTCCTCGCCCCAATCCCGTGGATCGCGATCAATGACGCAAGTTTCGTGGGACGGTGTCGAGCCAGGTCGCGCAGCGTGGCATCTCCGAAAATAATGTACGGCGGCACATGCTTCTGGATCGCCAGCCGGCCGCGCATCCCGCGCAGCTCTTCGAACAGATCTCGATTCACTCCTGCCCACTGGTCTTCTACCGCAGTGGCTGAATCCGCAACGCGTGCTCGCAACAGAGCTGGCGTGATCAGGCCTTTCAGCAGCTGTCGCCCGTTCGGGGTTACTTCGAGACAGTTGAACTCACCCGCCTGTCGGAGGAAACCCTGCGACGTTAACTGATCAATCCAGTTCCGCAACTGCGGCTCAGACTCATCCTTCATTAGTCCCCATGTGCTGATTTTGTCGTGGCCATTTTCCACGATCCGTTTAGCGCGGGATCCACGCAGCACCTGAGCAGTATAGGCGGCACCAAAACGCTCGCCCTGGCGAACCACGCACGACAGAATCTTCTGCCCTGTGATCAGCGGATCGGAAACCGCTTCCATTTCCTTGAGGCAAAAGTCGCAGGCTCCACAGTTGTCGGCTTCCAGACTCTGTCCAAAATGTTCGACCAGCTGATTGTGACGGCACCGAGTACTCACGCAGTACTGCTTTATCGCCTGCAACGCGTCTCGCCCGGCCTTCAGCACTGCAGGATCCTCGGTATCCTGCATGAGAAATTCCCATGTGTCGACATCATTCGCGGCGTAAAGCAAAACGCATTCGGCTTCCAGCCCGTCACGCCCCGCGCGGCCACTTTCCTGTTGATAGTTCTCCAGTGAACGAGGCATCTCGGCATGAATCACAAAACGTACATTGCTTTTGTCGATACCCATCCCGAACGCCACCGTTGCCACAATAATATTGACGTCTTCGTCGATGAAGGCTTCCTGATTCCTGCTGCGAGATTCGTCCGGCATGCCTGCATGATACGGCAGAGTTTTATGGCCCAGACGATTTAAAGCCTCACTGGTCGCATCGACGTTCTTGCGACTAATACAGTAGATCACGCCCGATTCGCCTTTGTGGCGGTTCAGAATGCGCTGAATCTGACCGATGGCATCCGATCGCCGCTCGACTCGATACTGCAGATTGGGTCGATCAAACGAGCCCACGAGGATCTCGGCATTCGTCAGACCAAGCTGCTCAATAATATCGGCCCGCACCGGCTCGGTCGCAGTCGCGGTGTAACCATGGACCGACACGCCGGGGAAGATCGATTTCAGATTTCTGAGCTGCCGATACTCCGGACGAAAATCGTGCCCCCACTGGCTGATGCAGTGCGCCTCGTCGATCGCGACAAATGAGACACCGGCTCCCTGCAGAAATTCTACCGTCTTTGTCTGCACCAGTCTTTCAGGAGCGATGTACAGCAGCTTCAATTCTTTGCGGCGAATCTTGTCCGCGACTTCCATCTTATCACGAGTTGACTGCGTACTGTTGATGCATGCGGCAGAGATGCCTACGCTCTGAAGCGAATCGACCTGATCCTTCATCAATGAGATCAGCGGCGAGATCACCAGGGCAAGGCCGTTGCGAGTAATCGCGGGCACCTGATAGCACAGTGACTTTCCGCCACCAGTTGGCAGTACGACCAGCGAATCACGGTCGCTCATGACCAGCGACATGGACTCTCGCTGCAGTGCGCGAAATCCCGGGTAGCCCCAAAACTGGCTGAGATTGCTTTGCAGACGCTCGGCAACGATGTCTGCATCTTCAAGGGTCGGGACAACCACTGCGGGCTCTCGTGAATTTTGATCGCGAGGCGTTTTTGACGATCGGGCTGACGCCGTAGATTTCTTCATGAGACGAGATTCGATTCATTCCGAACGGATTTAATCGGCCGCAATTATGACCGCGGCCCGATCAGTCGTCTATTCCGACGCTTGACCGTTTACCGATGCCGCACATTTCCACGTCGAAACCAGGTGAGTTCAACCGCAGCCCGAGCAGTTTCAATAGATCGACGGCGGTGCATCCTGGCTTCCGTCTCCGTGCAGGAAGCGAAAATCGCAGCCTTCGTTCGCCTGCGTTGTTTCGTCAAAGTACAGCTTGCCGTAGCCGCGGCTGAACTTTGGATCGGGAGCAACCCACTTCGATCGCCGTTCCGCCAATTCCACGTCAGAGACAATCAGCTGAAGACGACGGCCGGCCACGTCGAGACAAATCATGTCGCCGTCCTGCACCAAAGCCAGCGGCCCGCCGACGTAAGATTCGGGCGACACATGCAGCACACACGCTCCGTAACTGGTACCGCTCATGCGTGCATCGCTGATGCGAACCATATCTCGCACGCCAGCCTGAAGCAGATATTTGGGAATTGGCAACATGCCCCATTCCGGAATACCGGGCGCACCGAGCGGGCCGGCATTCTGAAGTACGATGACATGATCTTTGGTCAGCGCCAGCGCCGGGTCATCGATACGTGCCTTCAAATCGGGGTAGTCCCGGAAGACAGCGGCCGGTCCGGTATGCTGCAGCAGCGGAGCTTCAGCAGCGGCTGGCTTGATGACACAACCGTCCGGCGCGAGGTTACCTTTCAGCACTGCCAGACTTCCCATGGAACACAGCGGCTTATTGCGGCGGCAGATCACTTCTTCATTCCAGATCTTTGCGTCGCCAATGGCGTCCTTCAAAGTCTGGCCTTCCACGGTCATTGCTTCCAGCTGCAGCAAATCAGGAATCTCGGCGAGCAGCGCGTTAAGCCCGCCTGCATCGAAGAAGTCGCCCATCACATACTTGCCCGCCGGGCGAAGATTGGCCAGAACCGGTGTGGTCTGCGAAAACCGATCGAAGTCTTCCAGAGTCAGCTCGACATTCGTGCGACCGGCCATCGCCATCAGATGCACAATGGCATTGGTGGAGCCTCCGATTGCCATCAGCGTGACGATCGCATTTTCGAACGACGCTCGATTCATAATCTCCGATGGTTTCACATTCAGCCATGCCAGTTCCACCGCCTGCCGTCCGGTCATCGCGGCCATCCGTGCGTGACCCGAATGTGTGGCGGGTATAGAACTGGCTCCTGCGAGCGTCATGCCCATGACTTCTGCCAGCGCGGTCATGGTGGACGCTGTGCCCATGGTCATGCAGTGACCGGGCGACGCGGCAATGTGATCTTCCAGTTCGCACCACGCTTCGCACGACATACGTCCGGCACCACGTTCGGCCCAGAACCGCCAGACGTCGGTTCCGCTGGCAAGCTGTTCCCCGTGCCACGATGTTCGATTCATCGGACCGCCGGGCATGACGATCGAAGGGACATCGGCGCTTAAGGCGCCCATCAGCAAAGCGGGTGTTGTTTTGTCGCAGCCCACCATCAGCACAGCGGCATCCAGTGGATACGTGCGCAGGACTTCTTCGGCTTCCATGGCGAGGAAGTTGCGATAGTACATGGACGTCGGTTTCATGAAGGTCTCACTGAGCCCCATGACCGGAATCTCCACAGGAAATCCGCCCGCCTGCCAGACACCCCGTTTGATGTCCTCGACTCGCTGCCGAAAATGCGCGTGACAGGAAATCAAATCGTTCCACGTATTCAGGATTCCGATCATCGGTTTGCCGGAGAAATCTTCGGTGCTGAATCCCGCCTGCTTTTGTCGGGAGCGATGGCCAAAGGACCGTAAATCATCCGGGCCAAGATAGCGATGGCTGCGAAGCTGCTCGGGGGCAAGTCGTGTTCGTGATGGCATGCGTTTTAACAGTGAATTCAATGGAATGAGAAGCCGCGAGACTCGTACAACCGGATCGCGGGCAGGCGTCGGGCGCGGTTCCGGGAGACACATCTTTTCGCATTCCCCTGCGATTGTCGAACGACATGTGGGGAACCGTGTTGCCGACTTCAGGTTTCGCACGATTTCTCACGGTTTTCGCAAACCGATGCGGACTCTGTTTGAGCTTGTCGGAGGTCGTTACTACTTGATGGACCCATCGGAATTGTCCGCAGCCTTATCATCAAAGCGGCGATAGATCGGCAGGTGGCGATAATAAACTTCCAGCGTCAGCAGGCTGAGAGTTGTCTGATAAATTCGCCCGCCGCCGCCACCATGCGAATCGGTAACATTCCAGCTGCCGGCACCGGGGCCATCCTTAACCTGAGTTGTCACGAGTTCTTCGCGCATCTTCAGATTCCATTCTTTCCACAAGTCTCCGCCCCAGTGATGCAGGACCTGCGTTGCGTAGTAGTTGAAATAAATATTTCCGGGCCGCGGGCCAACTTTGGCGAGGTGTTCCACGCCGGCTTTCAAGGCCGGATTTTCACGTTTCCAGCCGAGATAGATGCGGCAGAGCAATCCCACGGCTGTCATGGAATCACTCGGACCTTCATTCGGCACGTAGGCATACCGAGCGCCATCTGCGGATTGCACGGAATTCAAAAACTTTTTCGCGTCGAGTATCGAATTGCTCTGAACTTTAATCCGACCGGCCTTCGCACTTTGTAACGCCATAATCTGCCAGCCGGCGACGGACATGTCCCCACGATCACCAGGAAAATATCGCCAGCCACCGTCAATTTTGTTCTGAGCACGTTCGATAAACTTGATGGCATCACCGGCCATGCGTTTCAGCTCTTTATCGCCTCTTTCCATTGCGGCGGCTTCACACAAACAAATTGTGGCGATGCCCTGCACATACATGCCGGAATTGCCCTCCGACCGACCTCGCAGATCGGCACCTGACGCTCCTCGCTCCGCATTCTTCAGCAGATAGGCGAGACCTTTGGTGACGGTTTCCTGATACTTGCCTTTGGATTTATGAGTGTTGCCGCTGCCCAGATAACACAGCAGAGCCATCGACGTGGCTCCCATGTCCGTGGTGCCCATGTATCCGGGTTGTCCGGCTTCGCCAACTTCGTCAAAACTCCACGAACCATCGGGCAGCTGAATCTTCTGAAGCCAGTCCAGTCCCAGACTGACCGCTTTTTCGCTGTCTGCATTGCCTCCATACAGGTTCACGGAAGCGCGACGTCCGGCATCCGAGCGACCGCCGAAGTGACCTTTAATAAACGGGATCTCAGAGACCTCTGTCAGATCCTCCAGAGGCAGAGTCAGCTCATTCAGGTCTGTCGAGTCGATCTCAATGCGATGCTTGCCTTTGTCCAGTTCCGCCAACATCTGCTGCATAGTGCTGTCAACATCGAGGTCCTTGATGGCTTCGGGCTGAACAATTTCCATCAGCGGCTCAGGCAGCTCATTCGGATCGTCAACGTCTGCCTGGATTCCAACCAGGTGCAGTACTTCCTCGCGCGCTGATTCGGGCATCAGCCAGGCGGCCAGCGACAGAGCCACAAACAGGTGGATGATAAAGCTAACGGCCGCCGTCGTGATCTCACGCCGCCGACTGCGAAGCGTCGCTGGTATCGTTTCGCGGAAAAAGCGTTTCGTGCCAGCAATGCCGGCCGTCACTTTTAACGCCCACGGAGGAACTTTTTGGCGGTGTGTCCGTTGTCGATTTCGCTGCTCAAGCTGCTGCAGGACCGGAGTTGCTTTCTTTTGTCGAGCCCCGCCGACTTTCCGTGCGGCTGCCAGCGAAGCGGAATCCAATTCCGCATCGTCAGAAGTGTCCGAGTTAGAGTCGGCGTGATCCTGCATCCGTGTAAGCTCATTGCGAAGAGAAGTACAACCACGGAAATGACGAGCATACAGTTGAATGATAACGCAGATTCTTGAGCCGTCTCCGCCGTTTCGAAGGCGACCGTTCAGAAATAGGGCCGACTTTTTCTCGCTGGATCGTCGCTGGGGTGCTGCTCGTCAAATGGCACATTGTGAAGAGTTGGCTGTTTTCCACAGCGTTTTCTGCAGCTGTGTCAGTTTCTCGTTTGTGTTTGCCCGGAAAGTCGACAGAATCGTCCCACTTAGCACAACCGGAAGTGGTGCGGGTTTCTGTCTTTTCCGCCGAAACCTGCGGGGATTTCCGGTCGTCAGTTTCCAGCAGCTGTTTGTATTCGTTCGGCAAGATCAAATGGACTCTCCAGCCACTCCTGAAGATCGCGGGCTTCGCCTGCTGTTGGCCGATCATTCGGTCCGCATGTTTTCACTGCAGCCCACAATGGTGGGAGCGGTTCTTTGCGGACTGCTCTATGCACTGATCAAGCTTAACGGTTTTCTGTAGGCAGCTGCACTCATGGGACTTCTGGCTGGTACCAGGTTCGATCGTCCACCGCATTGCGACCGTTGCGAAAAGCTGGAAACGGAATGCACGTGTCCTCCGCCAGAACCTGTTCGCGTCGCTCCCGACAAGCAGACAGCGCGCATTGCCGTTGAAAAACGCAAGCACGGCCGGATGATGACGGTCATTCGAGGGCTCGCGCCGGCTGACAACAACCTTCCCGATCTGCTGAAGCGACTGAAGAACACCTGCGGAGCCGGCGGAAGTCTGGACGAAGAGTGCCTGGAAATTCAGGGCGCCCATCTGGACCGCATCCGCGACGAACTCAAAAAGATCGGCTACCGAGTCAAAGGCTGACCGCGACAGCCGATCTGATAAACACTTTTCTGCTGTCGTGCAGTTACTGTTCGGCAACGACCCGTGGAGTATCGGCACCGCGAATCATTCGGAACTGCGGGCTCACGACGATCGTTTCCACAGCGGCTGTGAAACGATAATTCTGGTCCTTCAGCCGGGCGATCATTTCGTCAATCAGCGGTTCATCGGAAAGCTGAATGGATCGACCCAGCGCGTAACCGAGCAATCGTCGACAGAACGTGCGTAGAAAATCATCGCGTCGCTTGTTCAGAATGTAGTCTCTCAGGCCAGCCACACCATTGACTGGCGTGCCATCCGGCAGCACAGCGGCCACATCAATCTCATGCCCGCTGGAATCTTCCGCACGCAGACGCCCGATGGTATCGAACTGCTCGAGCGCAAAGCCGAACGAGTCAATGCGGGCATGACACTTGGCACATGCGGGATCGCTGCTGTGAGTTTCAATCAGCTGGCGTTCCGTTACGTCCGCCGGAACTTCCTCCGGCAACACAGGAACTCCCTTGGGCGGTCGCGGAAGCTTGTCACCCAGCAGGAACTCGGACACCCAGTTGCCTCGCAGAATCGGGCTGGTTCGTGAAGCTCCCGATTGTTTGGCCAGGGTGGCCGCCATCGTCAAAATTCCGCCGCGTGACACGCCTTTGGTACCATTCACACGCTGCCAGCCGTCACCTTCCAGGCCTTCGATTCCATAGAACTTTGCCAGACGAGCATTCACGAAAGTATGATCGGCATCCAGCAGGTCGAGGATAGAACCATCATTCCGGAACAGGTCTTCGAAGAATCGGATCGACTCCTCATACATGTCGGCTCGCAGGTCTTTGAATTCCGGATAATGCGTATCACTCTTTTCATCCAGCTGATCAAACTCACGAATGTGCAGCCACTGGCAGCCAAATTCGATGGCCATCCGCCGAGTCTTCTCATTGGACAACATGCGGCGCGTATGAGCCAGAAGTATATCCGGCTGATTCAGATTGCCAGCAGCAACCGAGTCTCGCAGTGGCTCATCAGGTGATGACGACCACAGGAAATAGCTCAGACGAGTCGCCAGTTCGTGATCGGTCACCGCGGTTGCCTTTGTGCCGGGTTCGGCATGCTCGCCGCGATACAGAAACGCAGGAGTCACCAGAACTCTGGCCAGCAACATCCGCACAGCGCCATCGTGCGAAAGTTCCTGCTCACGCAGCCGATGATACAGGGCAGTCAGCTGCTCCTGCTCGGCTGAAATCAGAGGTCGACGCCAGGCTCGTTCGGCGAAGTCGAGCACTGCTTTCAGATGGACTGGTTCCGTTTCTACCAGCAGTTTGCTGAACTGCGCCGCGCGTTCCAGGATGCCTTCCTTCATAGGCGTGAAGGCGGATGGATCGGCATCTTGAGTCGCGAACTGCCACAATTGTTCATAAGCGTCGACCAGCGCCAGGGCATCCTGACTGACATAGTGCAGGTCTTCCCACAGACGATCGAGTTCCGCAGCTTCCGCATCGTCTAACATCAGACGCGTCAAATGGTCGTCTTCACGATAATAAAGCGTCAGTGTGACGACTTCATCCACGGGTACGATTTTGGTGTAACAAAGTGCGGCCGGAAACAACTGACGAAACTCATCAAACTGAGCAAGCAGCCGCGCTCTTGCTGCACCATTTTCGGACACAAGGATCGGCGTGTCGTGATTGACGGGCTTGTCGCCATCAGACCATGTGGACTTTCCTCCCTGAGTTGTCGCCGCGGTGGCAGCGATGCCAGCCAATCGCTCGGGTTTGGTAGTCATCACTCGCATTTGAACGGTACCTTCTGATCCCGTTTCCGGATGCAGCGACGTCGTCGCGACGAACTCGCAGCCTTCAACGAAATCTGCCGGAATGGAAAATTCCAGCACGGACGGAGCCTTCACGCAAAGATCAGATGCCCCGATCTCCGTACCATTTGGGTGCTTTCCAAACAGCTTCGGATCCAGTCCATAGGCCGATTCCGTTTCCACATCAGCGTCCAGTTTCTGAGCCAGCAGTTCTTTTCGAACGGCAGAAAACAGAGGACCGTTCAGAGCAACCAATTGCTGATACAACGTGCGATCCGACGAATCCGCAGGAAGGCTTTCAGGCCCTTCCACCAGCAACGTCTGAACTCGATCTGCAATCTGTGTTTTTTCCTCGGCGTTCGCCGCCGTCTGGAACTGAACGATCAGAGATCCCGCAGGAATGATGGACTCTGAACCGCCACCAGCATCGGGTTCGCTATAGAAATGCCAGACGCCCGGATTTCCCATGCGATCGGCGTGTGGATTGCCGGCCAGAATATCCGGCGAAACATCCTTGGCCAGATCCCATTCCACAGGATTATCGCCCGTCGTCGTGATGTTCAAAGCGATGGAAGTCATGTCGCACGAGTGTTCGCCGTCACGTGGTCCCACGATAAGCGACAGGAGATCGCCCGGCTGCACAATGAGATTCTCCAGCGGGCCGAAGAGATGCTCTTCCGCGTTGCCGGCAGTTCCTGATGCAAGGCGCTGACGAGTGCTTCCGCGTCGAAGTTCCGCCAGCCATGTGACACCATTTCCACATCCGATATGGGCTCGCTGAACGCGCCCTGTGACCTTGACCGTTCCTGCAACCGGGCTTCGCCAGCCGACGATTGCACGGAGACCTGGCGACGGATGGACGCCCACACTGTGAGGATGCATGTCCCCCGGAATTCGCACAAACTCGTCCGAAGAATTCGCCAGCACGCTGAGCGCATCGGGACCAGTCCAGCCGCGAACAAAGTCGTAGTTCTCGACTCGTTCCAGTTTTTGAGTCACATAAGAATCGATGCGAGCTTCCCCCGCGCCGACTCCCAGATACCTGAACCACGAAGCCAGCACAGCTCGATCAACAGCGTGCTTCTCCGCCAGCGTTTCGATTGTTTTCGCATCAGCGATACTGGTCACTTCCGCAGCGGCTTTCAGGCACGCGGCCGCCGTGGCCAGAACCTGCTCACGGTGGGCCGACAAGGTGGCCACTGCCGTTCGCACATCTCGTAACAGAAGATCGGCCTGTCCCGGAGCGACAAAACGTGCGTTTTCCCAAACGGCAAAATCGTGATCGCCGCCATCGGACGCATCTGAAGCCGCAAGGAACAAAGTCACATTCTTGCCATCCTGAGGAGCGGGAAGTTTGATTCGCACTTCCTGCCGCGACGCCACGGGATTCACGGGCACCTGCCACGCCAATGGTCCATCACGCTTTCCAATGTGCCCGATTGTCGTGAATCTCCAGAGCGTTTGCTGCCATTGAGCAATCGTCAGAACCAGAGAGGGAGCTTCTTCCGGTGCGGCCGCATTCCATTGTTCGCGGATCACGTCCAGCACCAGAGACGGCTGTTTATCGTTCAGGGATGTCCACAGCGTGGTCAGATATTTTTCATTCAGCTGATGTTCTTTGGCCACAGCGGCGAGCGTTTTTGCGCCGGCTCGGATTGCGTCTCGTTCGATCAGTGTGGCTTTCAGATACTGTTCCAACGGAAGCCTTCCGCCGCCATTCGTTTCAAACTGAATTCCCTGCAGGTTGACCGCCGTAGCGCCGCCACTGTCCGAGTGACGTGAATAGAAATCACGAATCTCGGCCAGCTTTTCGTTGGTCCAGTCGCGCGACGTTGTCAAAGGGGAAAATTGAATCCCGTGCGGAAGCAGCATGGCATGACTGGAAATTTCTTTGGCCGCATCCAGATACTTCTGCACCAAAGCCGGTGACATCACCAAAGCATTGCCGACGTTGGTGAACCCTTCTCCCGCAGCGCTGTCGACGGGAAATTCGCGAGTCGGCTGCAGCGGAGTGTTCGTCAAATCCTGAATCGTGTAGGTGAATTCGGCATTGTTCAGACGACGCAGCACCACCGGCCCCGGATCGCCGGCGTTGGCTCGTGCATCAGCGTCCAGCACGGCCCGCACCCAGTTCCGCAGCGATGTATGTTCGGCTGGTGTCGGCTGATGTTCGGCTTCCTTCGGCGGCATTTCGCGGTCGTCCATCATCTCGACGACTCGCTGCCATGGAACCACATTGCGACGCATCTCGGCGACAGAATGAAACTGTGACAGATCCAGTTCGCCTTGCTTTTGATCGGCCGAGTGACAATCGAGGCAATACTTCTTCAGCAGCGTTGCCTGCGAATTTTCATACTCAGCCTGCAACGGCGCAAAGGCATCAGCCTTCTGCGCGAAAGTAGGCGAGGGACGACAAACAATGGCGGCGATAACGGCTGCAGAAACGAGTGACAACAGTCTCATGGAAATCTTCATGAGCGGCTCCGGTGGGAATAACAGAAATTCAGATGAAAAGCCGATTCACGGAGCTCAGGAGGAACCGATTCATCAGGCATCGTGGGCGGCCAGCATAACGTCCGTCGCAACCATGGTACAGTCCCTCGGACTGAAGCCCGAGGCTATCATTCCGCGGCTGGTCCGCAGCCAATCGGAGGTGCAACGCTGGTCGAATTCGAGATCATCGAGCCTCACAACGTCGCAACCCGCCAGGCATGTCTGCGATTCGCTGCGGAGCAGCGGTGAAACGATAGCTTGTGGCTTTAGCCATAGGTCACGATGCAGGATTTGCGATTTCGACTAAAGCACATGCGCTTGATTTAGGGCGAGCGGATAGGTGATCTGGGTGCAGGAGATCGGCTAACGACTCAGGCTCGAGTGCAGGTGGTGATGAGAGTTGATGGACAGCGTCGATTCAGCTCTTTCGGCGGCGTTTGCCTTCATTTCCGCCGAGCGACGATTTTTTGCGCAGCAGGTGATGATAATGCTGAGCGAATCGGTGGGCTTCGTCACGCACATATTGCAGCAGTCGCAGGCTAAAAGCGTGACGACTCAGCTGAATGGATTCGGATTCGCCCGGCACAAAGATCTCTTCTTCTTTCTTGGCCAGAGAGATTGTGGTTGGTGGAGTAATATTCAGCATCCGAAACGTTTCCATCACCGCATTCAGCTGACCTTTTCCGCCGTCGATCAGCAGCAGGTCCGGGAACGATTCGCCTTCCTGAGTCAGTCGCAGAAAACGGCGAGTGACAACTTCTCGCATGGATGCAAAATCATCCACACCCTGCACGGATTCAATCTTGAAACGCTTGTACCCGGGCTTAAACGGAAGGCCGTCGATAAACTGAACGAGGCTTGCCACTGTTTCAGTCCCGGAAAGATGAGCGATATCGATGCCTTCAATTCGGCGAGGAATTTCGTTCAGCTTTAAGACCTTCTTCAGTCCGGCCAGTCCCTTTTGTGGATCGATGTAAAATACTTCCGGCTGCGCGTGGCTCTCCAGATCGCCTCGCAGACTCAGACTGTTCAGGGCCTTGATCTGATCGCGAATTCGGGCGGCCTTTTCGAACTTCATTTCCCGGGAAGCCAGCAGCATGGACTCTTCGAGCTCCTTCATCAGACTGGCCTTGCCGCCGTCGAGAAAGATCTTCAGGCGGCGTATGTCCTCGCGGTAATCTTCCTTGCTGATGCGCATGTTGCACGGGGCGGTGCACTGATTGATGCTGGCCAGCAGGCACGGTCGAAACCATCGCCACTTTTCATCGTTCGCTTCGATATCCAGCGTGCAGGTCCGAAAGCGAAAGATCTTTTGAAGTACGGCAATCGTGCCACGTAACTGCCCGGCGCTTGTGAACGGACCGTAAAGTTTGACACCCGAGGATTCTGGTTGCCGCGTAAACTCCACTCTTGGAAAATCTTCACGCGTCGTGATCTGCAAATACGGAAAAGTCTTGTCATCTTTCAGCAGCGCATTGAATCGAGGCTGAATATCTTTAATCAGCCTTGCTTCCATCAGAAGCGCATCAACCTCACTCTCGGCTTCGATGAAATCGATATCCGCGATTTCAAGAACCAAATCAGCGGTCCGCCGATCGATTTCCGCAGCCTTGGTGAAGTAACTGCCTGCCCGGCTTCGCAGATTGACCGCTTTGCCCACGTAGATGACACATCCCTGCGAGTCCTTCATCAGATAGACGCCGGGAGTCGTCGGCAATAAGCGCACTTTTTCCCTGGGCGTCAGGATTTCTCCCGACACCGTCGTACCCTCAGGATCTGGCGTTTCGTCTTCCATGCGATGTGTATTCTTATGCAGCTTCCCCTGATAAACCGTGACAAATTCACCATTTTTTTGCAATCGGTGGGGCACTTGTCCGTCGTCGAACGCCCCAAAAGCGAAACTTCATCGATTTGAAACCCCGGAAATGTTGATTTAAGGCCACATTTTCGTAGGGTTATAGGGTCGCCAGACTGCTTGGGTTGGCAGTTTTGGCATGTTGATGTGTTGAACGTAGCTTTCCGAAAGGCTGGGGAATTATGAACATTGTGAAATCATTGAGCGCGCTTGTGCTGATGGCAGGCGTTTCATTTACATTGGGATGTGCGCCTGCTGAGACCACATCCAGCACTGGTGGTGACGCAGCTCCGGCTGCAGGTTCAGGCGTGGCTGGCGGTGCAGAAGCACCTCATTCTCATGCTGATGGAACGACCCACGAAGGGGAAGCTCCAGCAGCTGCACCTGCTGAAACTCCTGCTGCTCCGGCTGAAACTCCTGCTGCACCAGCGGCCGAGCCAGCTGCACCTGCTGAAGCTCCAGCTCAGTAGTTCTGACCACTTCAGGATTGGATTACGCTGTCCTGATCGAGTCATGATTTGTCGAGGAAGGGCGTTCCATTCAGGGACGCCCTTCTTTATTGGATAGCGGTGAGATCCCAACTTACCGCCGTCTGCATCGTGTTGGCACAGGTGAACCTCCAGCTCGGCAGTCAGCAATCTGCAGAGAACGTCGAACAGTTCACGCGAATGGCTGCGTGTAAAGCGGCTGCGTCTAACGTGCCGGTGGTTCCCGAACGTGAGGTCTCAAAGATTCAGGAAACGTCCCAGTGATCCCGTTACGCGATAACATTCCGGCCCGCACAACGCCCTTCGTCAACTACTGGCTGATGGCCATTTGTGGACTCATCTTTCTGCTGCAGTCGGCAGATACAGACGGTCGACTGACTCTGCAGTTCGGCATGATCCCGTTGCGAATCAGCGAACCTGATAAGCCCGTGATCATTGAGAGTCACGAAAAGTTGCAAACGCCATTTGGCTGGCAGGAAGTGGTTGCACACACCGAGGTTCCGGCATCGCCCATTCCCGTGTGGCTGACTCCCTTCACCTGCATCTTTCTGCACGGCAGCCTGATGCATCTGCTGGGGAATATGTGGTTTTTGTATATCTTCGGCGACAATGTGGAAGACCGGCTGGGGCATTCCGGCTATCTGCTCTTTTATGTCGGTTGCGGTCTGGCCGCCAGCCTGGCTCATTACTTCTTTGAGTCCCATTCTCCTCTGCCCACGATCGGCGCGAGCGGCGCGATTGCCGGTGTCATGGGCGCGTATCTGTTTCTCTATCCTCATGCCAACGTGGTAGCGTTGGTGCCCATCATATTTCTGTTGCAGATGATGGTCATTCCGGCGCCAATCTTTCTGGGTCTGTGGTTCCTGATGCAGCTGTTGCAGGGCAGCTTTTCGATTGGTGCCACGGAAGCGACCGGCGTCGCCTGGTGGGCGCATATTGGCGGATTCGCGGCCGGGTTTTTGATTGCCTGGCTTCTGGGAAAAAGCGGTCGGACTCAGCCACGCGTCGTGGTCGTTCGGCCGGGTACCGACCGCCGCTTCGATCAGATCAGATTTCCGTGGGACTAAACCGTGGCACGATCAGCCTGGGAACTCCCAGCCCTTGCGGTACTGACGTTTGATAAACTGATCGGCTTCCGGCGCATTGGTTGCACGCATTTCGGCGGCATTCCATTCCAGCTTCTTGCCGACTCGGTAAGCGACGTTGCCCAGATGATTGGCCTCGGTCAGCCAGCCGGAATATTCAAAGTTGCACGTGGTTGGATCGCCCGTTTTGCACGCGTGAATCCATTCCTGATGATGCCCCTTTGAAGCAGGAATGAACGGTTCCGGTGGCTTAAAGTCTTTGAACGAGTCTTCCGGCAACAGCAAATGCTTGCTGTAATCCGACAGCAACATGCCCTTTTCGCCCACGAAGAGAACTCCACTGTCCCATGCCGGAATCTGGCCTGAGGAAAGAATCTCGGGCTTGTGAGTGCCCTGGTACCAGGTCAATGCGACTTGCGGCTGGTCGCCTTCTGCTTCATATTCATAACGCACATGCATTGACGCCGGAGCCAGTTCTTTGTGCGCCGGTGGTCCGAACGCTTCGATCGTTTTGGGGGCTTTCAACTTGAGCGCCCAGAACGGCAGATCGATCCAGTGACTGCCCAGGTCTGACATCGTGCCGTTTCCAAAGTCCCACCAGCGGTACCACTTTGGGCCAGGGAAGTAAACGTTGTTGTAAGGGCGATTCTGTGCGGGTCCGAGCCACAGGTCCCAGTCCAGTTCGGGTGGAATTGGATCGGCTTTCTCCGGGCGATCCTGCACAAACACGATATCACCAAACATCTTTGCATCCGTTTCGGACTGCAGGCCCCACGAACGGCCGACCCACACATGGCATTCAGAAACTTTGCCAATTGCGCCCGTTTGAATCAGTTCAACGACGCGGCGATAATTGTTCTCCGCATGGATCTGAGTTCCCATCTGAGTCGCAACGCCGGCCGTTGCAGCCGCTTCTCGAATCAGACGCGCCTCGTAAATATTGTGCGTCAGAGGCTTTTCGCAGTACACATGTTTGCCCAGCTGAAGTGCCGGCAGAGTGGCGAAGGCATGGGTGTGTTCGCAGGTGCTGACAACAACGGCATCGAATTCATTGGCGTGATCAAAGATGCGGCGAAAGTCGGTTTCCTTGCGAGCCTGACTGTGCTGTTCAACCGCGCGATTCAAATTGTTCGCGTTGACGTCGCACAGCGCAGAAATATGTTCGGACGAGACGGACTGCAGATTGCCACCGCCTCGACCGCCACAGCCAATCACTGCAATCCGCAGCTTGTCCAGAGCCGATGCGGCTCGCACGGTCGGAGCTCCGACAAACAGGCCGGCCGCGATCGCGGTGGAAGTTTTCAGAAACGAACGGCGGTCCGATGGGTCTTGATGCAGCATTTTACGGGGCTCCCTGAACGATGGAGTGACGGAAGGCGGAACTGAGCGATCTCAATTCCGTGCGGCGGATTCGTCAATGGTCCGCCAGCAGTCTGGTAGTGTCACCAGACTGACGACGATCGGCAAGCGAACTGCATTCTACGATGCTGCAGGGGTGCAGTCGTGGGTTTGAGTAGTAGCGAACAGAGCGTCGAGCGGCGTTCGAGTTTTACTGCCGCTATTGCTTCGCATGGCCACGGGCCGGATTTTTCCATGCCCAAATGTCGTCTTCTCGAAGCCGTAAATAGCTTTGATAACGAGCGGCAGAAATCAGTGACTGTGCCACGGCCTGTTTCACGCCACAGCCGTCTTCATGCGTATGAGTGCAGTCGGGAAATCGACAGTAGGCGATGAACGGTCGAAATTCGACGTAGTACCCGTCGACTTCCTCCAGAGAAATATCCCACAATTCAAACTGCCGAATTCCCGGCGTATCGCACACCCAGCCGCCAAACGACAGCGGGACAAGTCGAGCGCGGCGAGTCGTATGCGTTCCCTTTCGACTCCAGTCGCTGACGTCGGCGGTGAGAAGCCCCAGTTCGTTGTCCACACAATTCAGCAGCGATGATTTTCCCACGCCGCTCTGACCACTCACAGCCGTCTGCCGATGAGCCAGCAGAGACTGAAGCTGATCAATGCCTCGCCCGTCTCGCGCACATGTGAGTACCACTGTGTAGCCGGCTCGACCGTAGGCTCGCAAGTGAACAAGCAGCGAGCGAGGATCGACAAGATCGATCTTATTGATGCAGATGATAGGCTGAATCCCACGACGCTCGGCACTGACCAGATAACGATCGATCAGCTGAGGCTTAAAGTCAGGATCTGCGGCAGTGCCCACAATCAGGACCTGATCGATGTTGGCGACCAGCACATGCTCACGTCTCTGACTGCCTCGAGACAGAATTCCGTGGCGAGGTTCAACACGTTCGATCACTCCCTGACGCGCATCGCCTTCCTGCCGAAACAGAACTCGATCGCCTGTCACGACGACATTGCGAGAATCACGAGCGATCGACCGCAGGACGCCTCGAATGGAACATGCGTATTCCTTTCCATCAGCATCATCCAGAACCATCACATGCAGGCCAATGAAGCTGGACACACGCCCATGCCGGCATCCGGTTTCATCGACAACTCGCAGCAACTGATCACCGGTCGATTCGACTCCCACCAGCGTACGACGCCGTGACAGATCGCCCCGCGCCGTCACTCGTTCCCCACGAGATACGTCCTCAATCGTCTCGTCACTGCTTTGCAGATCGTGAGTCAGATTCTGCTGACGTGTTCGAGTCTGCTTGTTGCGTCGAATATCGACGCGCACCTTCTTGCCGTTCTGAGATCGATGCTGTTTTCGTCCCTTATCGGCCATTCAGAAATCCAACTTTTCATTCGCCAGGACGGGAATCGAACGGGTACGCCCCTTTGCAGAGCGAGGGGTCTTAAGTTGAGACGGACATTTCATGGTATGTTCAAATAGTGCAAAATTGCTGAGAAATCGTGCGGGCATCTGATTCCAGTGTACAAGCAATGCGCATGGTTTACGAGGGCTGAGGTGACCTTTGAGGTCGGCTGTCCAATTCAACGTGTAAACGAGGGGTTGGTAGACTGGCGATGTCTGTTAGACACTTTATAACCGCTTCTTTCACAGAGAAGCGTGTGAATCTATTCGTTGGGCCACACTTGTTGACCGCAGGAGCGGAAAACGGCTTTCCACGATCGCTCATGATCGACGATCTCGTGTCAACCTGACATTACTGTCATCCTGGAAAACACGGGTTCGAATAAATCCTCAGCCTCAGAGCGAAAGGCGACTCTGGGACACTGGTTGATTGAGCGATCCTAGGCACGCGGTAAGGCGTAGGCTTTTTGATTGCGGAACCCGGTGACGCGGATTGATCGGTCGCTCGTGACTTCCATGACAGAGTAACCGTTGTTGACGGCGCCGGGGCCTTCGACCATCGCAACCAGAGTGCAATAGTGGATTCCGTTGATCTCCGTCAGATCGTTCTGATGGCTGTGGCCCTGAAACACGGCGAGGACTTTCCGAGACGCTTCGAGTATTCCTCGTACAGCGACGCAGTTGCGGACACCATGTGCAGTGCTGACATCGAGCCGCTGATGGGCAAAAATGATGACTGGTTTGTGAGACTCTGCAAGATCTGCTCGGAGCCACTCAAGCTGCTCCGCTGGAATATTGGCGTCCGTCCATTCCGAATTCTTTCGACCGTACGGCTGGCCATCGCTGCGAAAACAGGAATCCAGCACGAGGAAGTGCGCGGAGCCCTGACTGAAGGAATACCACGACTTCTTTTTGCCAACGGCTCCCAAAAATTCTTCCTTCGTCAGCGTATCGACGCAGTGGTTTCCAAGAACATAGTGACGCTGTTCTGCCAGCGCGGCGAATCGATTGTTGATCGTCTTCAGATAACGCAGTTCTACGTCAACAATGGCATTGCAGAATCCTCGTGAAACATTTCTTATGGACCTGGTGCCATGTCAGAGCACTAGTTTCGCATGACGAATTCATCAGTGTTCAGGAGCGCGCGGGCAACGCTGGTCCATGCGGCCAAAGTCTCTACAGAATGACCGTCCACGGGATGTTTTACAAACTCGGCCGCGGCCTGTGGTTCGGACTGAAATCGTGAAAGTTCACGGCTGAAGAAATTCAACAGCACATCCAGTTCTTGTGCGTCGGGCGTTCGAGTCAAACTAGAGCGGAACATTGCCCGGCATCGATCCTCATCGTTTTGAAACTCGGTGTCCGCCACAACTCGCGATGCGAGACCTTCGGCCAGTTCTGTGAACACGAGATCATTGGCAACCGTCAGTGACTGCAGCGGCGTGTTCGAGCGAACTCGACGAGTGCACACAACGCTGAAGTCAGGCGCATCAAACGTCGACAGCAATGGATACGGCGCACTGCGATAAAACATGGTATACATGGTTCGGCGATAGCGGTCGGAACCCGTCGCAGTCGGCCAGTCTTTCTTGTTCTGAGTGAAATCATAGATCCCGTCCGGCTGAGGCAGATAAATCCCGGGGCCGCCAAGTTTCGGAGCGAACAGGCCGCTTGCAACCAGTGCGAGATCTCGCACGATTTCCGCTTCCACTCGAAAACGCGTCTGCCGCGCCAGCAGATAGTTGTCCGGATCGGTCTCGGTCGACCGGAGATGTTCGTCCGGTGTCTGCACAACAGAACTCTGACGATAGGCGGCAGAATTCAGAATGGTGCGGTGCAGATGTTTCAGAGACCAGCCATGTTCCATAAAGTCGGCCGCCAACCAGTCCAGAAGTTCCGGATGCGTCGGCGGCGTGCTTTGGTAGCCGAAGTCGTTTTCTGTTTCCACAAGACCACGGCCAAAGTATTTCGCCCATACTCGATTGACGGTGACTCGCGCCGTCAGCGGGTTATGCGGCGACACCAGCCAGTGAGCCAGATCGAGTCGATTGGTAAACGCGGCAGGGTCTGACTCACGATTGATCGCCGCAGGAACTCCGGGAGCCAGCGGACCGTGTTCATGGTCGGGCTGCAGGAAGTCGCCGCGTTTGAGCACAAATGTCTGCGGAGCGTCGGCAAGTTCCTGCATCACCATTTGACGCACCGAAACCCCTTTAGCAGGCAAAGCGGTTTCCAGTTCGTTGATACGATTCTTGATTTCTGCCAGCCGCACGGAAACTCTGGAACCAACAGCGTCCATTACCGGAGAGGCGGTCGAAAAATCGATTGCGAAATGTCCCACTAGATAGTTCTTGCTTAGATCGTGCCGCATCACAACAGTCAAACTGTCGTCTGCGAACGCTACACTATGCTCCATCACGAAGATGGCCTGATGAGCGGCATTCATGGCGATACCGGATGCAGCCTGCTGAGGATTCACATTGATGGCCCAGCCAGTGGAGGCCAGTTCGTCAATCGCGGCAGTGACGGAATAGTCTGGCTGACTGTGATCGGCCCAGGCTCGCACAAATCGCTTCTCCATACTTCCAGCCTTGAGAGCGATATCCGTGAGCACAAAGTTGCCGTTGCTGGCCGTTCCGGGCCCGCCTGCCGGCAAATCCGGATGCGTCATCGTTCGCAATCGAATGGCCGTCACCGCTTCATTCGGCCGCAGAGACTCAGGCTTCTGGAATGTAAGCGATAGTGCGTCGTTCGCGTCTGCCAGTGGCTTGACCAGCAGGGAACTGTCTTCGTTGATTTTCAGAATGCTGCTGCCGGACGCACGCACAGCGGTAACCTTCGCCGGCTGCCAGTGCCATTCCAGACCCGACAAGGCTGGTTGATCTGGTGAATTGAGTTCAAGGTCTGATTTTTCTTTGCGAAGTTCCTGCAGTTCAACAAGCTGATTCCGCTGAGTTTCTGACCAGCCAAACATCTCTTCCGAAAGCACATCGACCGTTTCACCGGCATTGTTCGCATCGGAGGCCCCGTTAAAAAACGCGTACATCCGATAAAATTCGTCATGACTGATGGGGTCAAACTTGTGCGAATGGCATTGAGCACAACCCACCGTCAGACCCAGCCACACGGCGCCGGTTGTGCTGACTCGATCGATCAAAGCTTCATGACGGTACTGATCAGGTTTCACGCCGCCTTCTTCGTTAATCATCGTATTGCGATGAAACGCCGATGCGACGCGCTGCGATTTCGAGGCGTTCGGCAACAGATCGCCGGCCAATTGTTCAATGGTAAACTGATCGAAGGGCATGTCGTTATTCAAAGCGGCAATCACCCAGTCTCGATAGGGCCACATGATGCGAGGACCATCGATTGTGTAGCCATTGGAATCGGCGTAGCGTGCCTGATCGAGCCAATGCCGGCCCCAGCGTTCGCCATAGTGCGGGCTTTGCAGAAGGCGGTCAATCACCGTATTCCAGGCGTCCGCGGCGGTATCGTTTTCAAATGCCTCCACTTCCTGCCAGGACGGCAACAGTCCCGTCACATCCTGATAGGTGCGACGAATCAAGGTGGCTCGATCGGCTGCCGGTGACGGTTTCAATCTGGCCTGGTCCAGACGGGCAAGCACAAATGCGTCAATTTCGTTTCTGGACCACGTCGCGTCCGGGGACGATGGAACGGCAGGTTTCTGAACCGGGCGAAAGGCCCAGTGATCCGCATAAGAAGCACCTTCAGCAATCCACTGCTGCAGGAGTTGAATCTGTCGATCATTCAGCGGCTTATTCGCTTCGGCCGGCGGCATCCGTTCTTCAGAATTGGTCGATGTAATTCGGCCCAGCAGATGGCTGTCCGCAAGTGCCGCGGGATTGATGGCTCCCCGTTCAACAGCAGATTCCCGGCTATCCAGCCGCAGTTCAGAGGCGCGGGATGATTCGTCGGCTCCGTGGCATTGGAAGCAATGGTTGGACAAAATCGGCCGGATGTCTCGATTAAAATCGACCGGCGACGACGGCGTGTTCTCTTCAAATGCCCGGGCAGATTCGGCGAACGTCATGATGACGACGGCCGTGCAGCAGGAAACCGCAAGAAAGCACCCGAGAGCTAAATGGCCTCTCGGCCCGATTGTGGCGTCTGCGGAGAGTCGCCGTCGAAACACAGCCATAGAGAATTCTCGACTGGAGAGATTCGCAAAAAGGAGCCATCGCCAGAATGGGATCTTAGCGAGCCCAGCGGCGACTTCCATCCATTCTGAAAGAGTCATCCAATCTTCGCATTCCCCCAGTGCATGATTTCCCTCATTGGTGAATCCTTCTACTACAGTGCGGGGATTCACCACTCTGACACAGGAGTGCAGCATTCATCAAACGGGTTCTGGGTGGCGTCATAGTTTGCCTGATCGGCAAATCCCCTATGTGCCTCCTCAACAAGTGACGATTGATGAGACACGGGCAGAAGCAAGTCGCCAGATCAACCGTGCGCTGCTTTGTTTGACGGAGCAAGAACGAGTTCGTTGTTACGAATCGTCAGACGGAAAACAGTTAACACAAGAGTCGTCGTTATGTCAGACCATGCCAGTCATGATGCAGCAAACCGGGCAGGAAGCGCTGAAAAGTCTTCCGGCGGTGGAATTGTTCCATGGATCGCAGTAGGCGTAATCAGCGCTGGTCTTGGAAGCGCAATGCCGTTCATGCTGGCCGGCCAGAGTCACGCTGCGCCGGAAGAAGAGCACGCTTCGGAAGATGCCGCGGAAGGCGGTCATGAAGCGGTTGCCGACGATGCATCGGCACATTCTGCTGCCAGTGCCAAGCCATCGGCAAAGAAGTCAAAAAAGTCGAACATGTTCTCGCTGCCGAAGGAAGAAGAAACAGTCTTCCTTCCATTCGCGGACCCGGGTAAAGATCAGGGGATCGTCGTCAACCTCGATGAAGGCCGCATGTCGAGGTACCTTCGAGTCGCGATCACCATGCAGATCCCGATGTCTGTTGAAGAAGACTTTAAGAAGCGTGTGGAAGCCAAACGCATTCTGTTGCGCAACTGGCTGCTGAGCAAAATCTCAGATCTCGATCTGGAAGACATTCGCGGTGCAGCCGGTCAGAACCGACTGCGTCGAGAGATTCGCGATCACTTCAACAGTGTGCTTTGTCCGGACGGTTACGACCAGATTTATGACGTTCTGTTTGAAGAATTCAACGTACAATGAGCAATCAGGAAACTCTTACAAGTATCGACTTCTCTGCCCCGCGCCGACTGGCGGGGACAGCGAATCGCGCGCTGTCTTCCTGGAACGCCACAGCCACGTCAATGCTGCAGGAATATTGGCAGTCGCTGGCAGGAAATCGTATCACTCTGCAGCCCGCACGAATTGATTCTTCCGTCGCTCAGAAGGCTCAACAGGCACTTCCCGATCCCGGTTATGCGGCACTGCTGAAGATTGGTCCCGACAGATTTGACGGTATGGTCGCGTTCTCCAATCGCATCGTGCTGACACTGGTCAGCGAGATGCTGGGAACGCTTGGCGACACATGGCCCGAGCAACGTCCTCTGACGGCCGCAGAACTTTCACTGGTGGAATTGCTCTTCGGCGAGATTGCGAGAGCCTTGAGTCAGGGCTGGCCCGAGGTGACTCCGTTGCCGGTCGAAATGGATCAGGTCATCGTGCGACCGCTGCGAAGCCGCATCTTCCAGCCCAGAGAAAATCTGGTACGGATCGTTGTCGTGGTGACAACCGCCGTGGGCGAAGAAACATTTGTGATGCTGATGCCTCAGGCGGGGCTCGCATCAATTGGTATCAACGAAACGGCAGTGCCTGCCGCGTCCGAACAGAACGCATCGCCTCAAATGCGAGCGTTAGCAGAATCACTTCCTGTAGCCATGACCGTGGGACTCGGGAAGGCAACCCTGACACTGGGCGAAATGAATCGTCTGGCTGTTGGTGACACATTAGTACTTGATCAGTCGGCCGGAAGTCCCTTGGAAGCAAGGATCGCCGGTCGTCTACAGTGGTTGGGTTTCCCTTGTCGGCTGGGGCAGCGACAGGGGTTCCGAATTTTGGCGTCCCGGAAAGATTGAGGAGACAGGCGTGAACGAATCGTCTGCCGAAACCCTCGAAGCGACCGAATCGGCGCTCGACCAGATTATGCCAGGTGGAGAACCCTCCGTTCCTGAAGCACATCCGGTTGAGTTTCCGCAGGTGTCGCGTACTCGAGCCAGCACGGCAATGCCGCTGGAACGATTTGCAGAAGTGAGCATCGAAATCTCGGTAGAGATTGGTCGAGTCACCATGCCGATCGGTGAACTATTAAAACTGGGTGAAGGTGCCGTCGTTGAACTCAACCGAGCTGTCTCGGAACCAGTTGACGTGATGGCGCAGGGAGTGCGAATTGCCAGCGGTGAAGTTGTCGTCATCGACGATCGTTTCGCTGTTCGCATTACGGAAATTGTGAGTGCTGACGACGGCGGAGATAAGCTGCCGCGTTCATCATCAAGGAAACGATAACAACAGCCGCATAAGCACGGCTTGTAAGGTTATGACGGAGTTTCAGCCCTCATTGTGGCTCACGGACGAGACCAGCTATGTACCACCAGGAAATGCCAACTCAATCTTCAACCCGCCGAAGCGACCATATTGGTTCGCCGCTGCGGCGACGTGGACTGAGTATGCTTTGCATGGCCGCCGTGGCCTTTGTCGGTTTACAGTCGGTTTCTGCGCAGCAAACCAGCACATCGCAAAAATCTCGCTCTCAGGCGTCCGGAAAGATTGATCCTCGACTGGCCGAACGAATTGTTCAGCAGGCTCATGCCACGCGTTCGACGCCAGAAGAAGAATCCAACTGGGACAAACCTGCTCCGCAGAAGCGTCCGAAATCCAGCTTTTCTCCGCCTGCCAGGACCACGTCAACGAGCGACGAAGCCTTCGAACAGGAGGCGGCAGCGCCGACGATCCGCCGAGCGGCATATCCGTCGGCCGCGCAGGAACGAGCGGCAGAAGACAACTCAGGTCGGGATGACCATGACCGTCCGGCTGCGAATGTCACGCATACTCACGCTCAGATGGCTACTGTTCGGCCAACTCCATTGAGGCCAACGCCACAGTCAGAGAACTCGGCACAGTCAGAGAACTCGCCGCTGGCAACCGACGTCGATGCCGAGCGAACGGAATCAGAACAGCCGAATCAGGTGACGGCAGCGGGTTATGCGGTGACAGAAAAGCCTGCGGCCGTGTTTCTGGATCTGACCGACACGGAAAGCAACGTCGATTCTGACACAAACTCTCAGCCGAAAGTCACGTCTTCGGAGATCGGTGTTGGAGCCGAAGTGACAGCGGCAGAAAGTCCGGTCCACGTCATCATGCGAGCTGTCGCATGGGTCGTGATTGCCTTATGTCTGTTCAGTCTGGGTGCATTGGGAGTTCGTCGCTGGCAACGTCAGCGCGGTCTGCTTCCCACACCGAATTCGCGATCTCGCGTATTGGAAACACTTTCGCTCGGTCCGGGCAAAACAGTCTCGCTGATTGAAATGGCCGGCTATAGAGCACTCGTAGCGTCAGATGCAGGAGGCATACGACAACTGGTTCTGGCGTCTTCGTCCTTCAACGATGACTTCGACGAAATGGAGCACGACATGAACACCAAGCCAGTCGCTTCAACGGCCTACCAGCTGTCCGACTTCAGATCTCACCTTCCGGCTTCTGCCGACTAATCCCTCCACCTTTGATATCGCGACAAGTTCTTTAATACGTTGTTCAACTACTTTTCCACTGGCTGCCGGAATGGATTCCGCACAAACAGTTCAACAGATCATCGAGTCCGACGGGTTTCAGGGACTTTCACCGCAGATCAAGGTTGCCTTGTTTCTGGGGGGAATGGCACTGATTTCGGCGGCTCTCGTCACGATGACCGCGTTCACTCGAATTGTGATCGTGCTGTCTTTCGTGCGCCGTGCTCTGTCGACTCAGGAAATCCCTCCGACGCAGGTCATTCTTGGCCTGTCGCTGTTTCTCACGATGTTTGTGATGGGACCGACCCTGTCAAAGATCGAGAAGGAATCGATTCGACCGTATCTCGAAGACACCATCGACGGTCAAACCGCCTGGACCAACGGATCGGCCGCCCTTCATGATTTCATGATCCGGCAGACACGCAAAGCGGACATCGCCCTGTTCGCCCGCATGGCCAAAGTCAGCACCATTCAAACGGCCGCAGATACGCCGATGCAGGTTCTGATTCCGGCGTATGTGATCAGCGAATTGAAGACAGCATTCATCATGGGCTTCTGCCTGTACATCCCGTTCATCCTGATCGACCTCGTCGTTTCCGTCATTCTCATGTCACTGGGCATGATGATGATGCCGCCGATGGTGATCTCAACTCCGTTCAAAATTTTGTTGTTTGTCCTTGTCGACGGCTGGCAGTTGATCGCAAGAGTTCTGAGTCTGAGTTTCCACTAACCGCAGGCGTTGCCGTGATCACTGCGTCACCTGCTTCTTCTGCACTGTATTTTGATTTTTGTTGCTGCACATAAACCATGTCAACGCCCACAACCACAACTGGCACTTCCACTGGTCACTGGCTCAGGCAGAGTGAAACGTTGCTTTCATTCGGCATGATCCTTGGACTGGTCGTCATGCTGGTCCCTCTGCCGCAATGGCTGCTGGACGTATTGCTGGCCACGAATCTTGCAGCAACGATTTTGCTGCTGCTGGTAACACTCAGCGCCAAGCGTGCTTTAGAGCTGACGGTTTTCCCGTCGCTGCTGCTGCTGCTCACGCTGTATCGACTTTCACTGAATGTCGCGACCACACGTCTGATCCTTCTGGAAGGTGACGCCGGACATATCGTGACGGCATTCGGAAACTATGTGGTGGGTGGAGAACTGGTCGTCGGTCTGACGATCTTTCTGATCCTCGTCACCATTCAGTTTATGGTGATCACGAAAGGTGCCGGACGTATCGCCGAAGTGTCTGCACGATTCACTCTGGACGCGATGCCTGGAAAGCAGATGGCGATTGACGCGGAACTTAACGCGGGAAGCATCAACGATAAAGAAGCCCGACGACGACGTGATGAACTGTCTCGCGAGACAGAATTTTACGGAGCGATGGACGGTGCGAGTAAATTCGTGCGAGGGGATGCGATCGCCGGCCTGATCATCACCGGCGTGAACCTCATCGGTGGAATTATCATGGGCATGGTGAACGGCATGTCGTTCAGTCAGTCCGTGCGAACATTTTCAATCCTCAGCATAGGCGATGGTCTCGTCACTCAGATCCCGGCTCTCGTGATTGCCACCACCGCCGGTATTCTGGTCACCAAAACAACTTCCGACGACAGCCTCGGTGACGAAATCGGCGGTCAGCTTTTCACATCACGACGATCCATTTGGGTGGGCGCCGGAATTCTGGGTCTGATCGCACTGATGCCCGGGCTTCCGAAACTGCCGTTCCTCGGGATCTCAGTGGGTATGGTGATGCTGGCGCGACGCAAGACGGAACCGGTTGCGGTGGCCGTTCCTCCAGAAGGGACAGATCCTGAGAAGGCAGCTGCACCTGACGACGAACGCCATCTCGACGAATTCCTGCTGACAGATCGAGCCGTGGTAGAAGTGGGCGCGAGACTGGTTCCCTTTATCCAAAGTAAACGAGTCAAAGGCCTGTCAGAACGAATTACCGCGCTGCGAAGGGAATTCTCTCGATCGCAGGGCTTGTGGGTTCCGCCGATCCGGGTGAACAGCAATTTGACAGGGCTGCAGCCGGAAGAATACAGAATTCTCGTGGCCGGTCGGCGCGTGGCGGGCGGTGAACTTCGAACGGAACAGCTGCTGGCCATCCTTCCCGAAGGTCGTCAGGTCACGGTGACCGGTGAGGCGACCACCGAACCGGCGTTCGGTTTAAATGCACGCTGGATCAATCTGGAAAGCCGTCGATCGGCCGAGATTCAGGGCTGCACAGTCGTGGATCCTCTGAGTGTCATGATCACACATCTTGGTGAAGTTTTAAAGAACTTCGCACACGAACTTCTCACTCGCGAAGCGTTGAAGCAAATGCTCGACAGAGCCCGTGAGTTTGCTCCTACCATTGTTGACGAGATTAAGCCGGAGATCATCCGTATGGGAACACTGCATCAGGTTCTTATCCAACTGGCGGAAGACCGCATCCCTTTGGCAGATATCACGCTCATCCTTGAATCGATTGTTAACCATGCACCGCAAAGCAAGAGCAGTGAAGAACTGACGGACCATGTGCGAGTGGATTTGGGGCGACTGGTCTGCGAGCGATTCCGGGCCGCCGACGGGCGTCTGAGAGTCATCGCGATGGAACCGAAGCTTGACACTCGGATGCGCCAATCACTGCATCAGGATCAGCTCGCTCTGGGAGCGGGGCCGCTGACGCGTCTTATTGAAGCCATCGGAAAAGCGGCACGTGAATCGGATCGACGTCAACTTCCACTGGCTCTGCTGGTGGATCAAAAAGTTCGTCGGCCGCTGAAGCGACTGCTTGCTCGCACATCGCCGGAAGTCGGCGTTATCGCATATCAGGAAGTGCCCAACGATCTGATTATAGACTCCGCAGTCATGCTGCAGTATGACGATATCGTTGGTCCCGAGGCAGCCTCCGACAGTCAGCAACTTCGCGGAGCTGCTTAGTCCGGATGTCGTAACAGCAACCAGTGTCATCACAAAACAACCTAAACCATCGACACGAATCCTGAGCAAATTGTTCCATGCATATTAACGAAATCATTCTGGATCGACGTCCCTGGGGACGCTCCTGCGGGTTGCTGGTGAGCTGCCTGGTCATGCTGATTGGAATCGCGCGCAGCGTGGGCCCGGCCGAGATCGTAATGCGGGCAGCCATTGCTGCGATGGTGTCGACTGTTTGTGTAAGAGCGTTTGTCAGAGTACTTCAAACAATGGCGGATCCCGGTGCGAACGACAGTTGAGTCAGGGGCGACACCGTATGTCATTCATTGTGTTATTTGACACATCCAGGACTGCGAAATCATCTAAATGAGCACTCGCATGCACTCTGCCGTAAGAGCCTATCACAAAGTATGCACGATGGATCTGCGGGATCGATTGATCCTGGAGCATCTGTCGTACGTCCGCCATATTCTGGGAAAGATGCTGGGATCACTGCCGGATTATGTGGATCACGAAAATCTGGAGTCCGCAGGAATCCTGGGACTCGTCGAAGCCGCCGGTCAGTACGATCCAGCTCGAGGCGTAGCGTTTACAACCTTTGCTTATCAGCGCATTCGAGGAGCCATCCTGGATGAACTGCGACGCAACTGTCCGGTGCCTCAGTCGATCCTGCAGAATTGGGCACTGATCCGCGATGCCTCCACGCATATGGATCCCCCGCTGACGCCGGAAAAGCTCGCAGCAGCCACCAATCTGACAATTCGCGAAGTCGAAGACTGTCTGACCGCCATGCGGCTGACACGTCCGGAAAACTGGGCGGATGAACTGGGCGAATTGCCGGTTCCGATGAATCGTGAAACACAGGTCGATGCCGGATCTCATCGTGACGACGAGAGAAAAGTACTGGCCGATGCGATTGAGCAGCTCCCGGAAAAGATGCGAATGGCGGTCACGATGTATCACATGGAAGACATGCGGATGAAGGAAATCGGGCAGGTCCTCGGCCTGTCAGAATCTCGCGTATCTCGGTTGCTGACGGCGGCGGAACTGCAGCTGAAATCGATCGTGAAGCGGCGGAATAAATCCTGATCGCTGGCCGTGATGATCATGCGAACGACGATGCTATGTAAATCTCGGATTATATTTCAACAATCTCTTCTTCAGTCATGAGTGATCCTATGAGTGCTGTCGTCAGTTCACGAGGCCGAGTGCTGTCCAGCCAGCAGGTACGATTCAGCGACGCTCCTGTACGACTCGGTCAGCAGGTTCGCTGTCACCGCGATGAGTCTACCGTGTCGGTCCGAATGAATCCAGAGACCGGCGACATTAGTGAAATCATTCTGCACTGCGGATGTGGTGAAGTAACCATCATTGAATGCTCCTATGACGACGCCCATGAACTGGGTGTTGTCGACTCGGCCACGTAGCAATCGCCCACGCAGCAAGTTGACGCTGAGACGTTAGGTTTTGGTTCTGTCCTCCTGAAATCTGTTATTCGGAATACTTAGCCATGAATGGCCTGCACGCTCTGAAAACAGTGTGGCGAACTGCCATGATTCACTTCGCCCAACAGCGAATGATGTCGGTTGCGATGGGCTCCGCATGTCTGCTGATCATGAGCGGATGCGCAATCTCAAAAAACATGTTGAATGGCCCGACGCCGGCACCAGCGGCTGTAGCAGCCGCGGCCGCTGATCCTTGCGCAAAACCCGACTGCGCAGCGCCGGCCGCAACGGCAATGACGGCCATGCCGGTGCCACAAGCGTCGCCCGCTCCGGCGGCTGTGCCGGGCGCTCAGCTTCCGATTGCCGGACAGCAGACTGCGAATGCGGCTTATGGTACGTCTGCAACAAATGCGACGCTGATGCCTGTGCCGCCAGTTCCGATGGGGAATATGGCTGCAATTCCTCCAGGCTGGAAGTTGATTCCCGATGTCCCGCCTCCAGTTCCGCCTGAAGGATTTATGACGGAGGAACGTTTGCGTGAGCAGGCTGAAGGGCTGGGCGGCCCCGCTTCCCGCACGCCGGTCGTGTGGCCTGTCGATGAAAAATTGCTGCGATGTGAACGACAAGTGGCTGACATGACGGAAAAGCTGGAAGGACTGCAGACCGTCACGGAGGTCACGAAGCAGGCCATGTTGAGCATGGAGCTTGAGCAGATACGTCTGCGAAACGAGAACGAAGCGTTGAGGCGTCAGGCGAACGAGTCGCACCGCGAAGTGATCAAATCGATCGACTCACTTTCAGAGTATATGGATGAGATGGCTCCTGCTGAACCTCCTGTCGAGGCTCGTCCGCAGAGGCCGACACCCGCCAGAAGCGTTAGAAGTGCAGCTAAGCCTGTTGAACAGACTTCCGTTCTGCCGCCAGTGGACGAGGAGTTATGAACAGCTGCTGCAGATTCGATATTGCTGTCCGCGCAGGACGGCGGGCTGCCTGGGCCGCGGTGACATTACTGCTTGCAGCAGGGTGCCAGTTGCATGAGGGCGTCGCCGGCGATGCGCCAGCCGTTTCGACTCGCTTCACATCAAATCCACTGCGTGGAAAAACGGACAACCCTGAATTCGCTGATCGTGCATCCCATGTGCCCGCGACAAAGCTGGGACTCGCATTGCAAAGCAATACTGATCCTGTGCACGTACAGTTTGCATCGCGACTGGGAACCGTTCTGGTGCGTGAACTGCAGCTTTCAGGCGGCTCGCTGGCAGTGCAGCCGATGGCAACACTACAGTCAGTGGCTGCAATTCCCTCACTGGTTCCAGAGAAATCGGCCAGCGATGTGATCACTGTGGCCTTTACAGATGCTCAGGACACTTTACCTTCACAACTGCCGCCCAATCCGTTGCTGATGGTCGCCGCTCCGCCAGTGGTCGACCAGATTCTCGTTGTACGCGTCATCGAGTATCGGCCCTACTTTCCTCTGCTGACAACACTCGAAATCCGAGTGTTGAACGGCGACTCTCAGGATCCGATCTTCGCAACGACCGCCACCTGGTCGGGAGTCGACTATCGACTGACCGACAGCCAGCCGAAGCACACTCTTCGTGAAAAGCTGTTTGGCACCCAACGTGGCAGTGAACCTTCACCCGGCCACAACAGTCCTCAGGCACTGATGCACGAGATCTCAAAGGATATCGCGAACTGGTACAACCACTCGCTGCAGTCTGCTGATCCAGGCCGAAGCGTAAAGAAAGCGTCCCTGCGAGACAGGTGGAAGGCACCGTTCCGCAGTAACGACTGCAAGCCCTGCGAAGCTTCGGTGACGGGTATCACAAGCACCGGTCTGACCTCGCCATAATTGCGACTCGCCACCGTGCGTCCAAAAGTCTGCATGCTGGAAAACCTGATGGGCTGCATCAACGACTTTGGGGATTAACCTCGACCAACATAAAGTTGTTCATTGGGCAGCACGATGGCTTCCAAAAAATTGACATTGTCGGGCATCGTTAACATCGTCATCGCTGCAGTGACTATCGACGACACTGGCATCATTGGTTCGTCGTCTGCTTTGACTCCGGAAGCCTGACGGCGCTCCACCAGCACATTGCCCGGATGCAGACAACTGACCACGATTCCGTGCCGACGCCCTTCAAGTGCAGCCGCATGCGTGAATCCCTGCACTCCAAATTTTGCCGCGGTGTAGGCGGTCGAGTTTTCACGAGGCCGCTGAGCAGAGATGGATCCAATGTTCAGGATCCGGCCTCGCTGCTGCGGTTTCATGATCCGAAACGCAGCGCGAGTGCATAAAAATGTGCCCGTCAGACACGAAGTCACCACATTGTTCCACGCCTGCAGCGACAGATCTTCTACAGGGCCGCCATCAAAAGCTCCGGCGTTATTGATCAGCAGATCAAGCCCCGAAAACTGACTTTGAACCTGTTGAAATAAGTTTTCAACATCGGATTCAATGCTCACATCGGCCGGTACCGCGAGAATGCGTTCCGCCGGACCCTTCAGTCGATTTTTCGCATCATCGACTGCCGAACGGTTACGTGCACAAATAGCAACAGAGCAGCCGGCATCCAGCAACGCCTGCGCGATTCCAAAGCCAATTCCTCGACTGGCCCCGGTGACGATCGCTGTCTTTTTCGACAAATCCCACATAGTGAAATCCAAATCCCGCAAAAGGAAAAAACGTTCTCGACAGGAGGAAAAAAAACTGTGATCAAATAATGTCGAAATCGCCCATAAATATTGTGACGCTGCTGCGAATTTCGCGTATTACTTGAGAGCGGAATTCTGCTGGCAACTGCCTCGGTTCATTTTTGCACAATGAAAGTAGAAACGAAATTCTGAAAGCCAACCTTTAGTGTGTGAACCTCGTGGCCGTGTGGGCGGTCACAATCGAGACAGCGGCTGTTTGCAGCCAGATTATTCCATTGAGTGTCCTGAAACTGTCCAGAAATGGTACGAAGAAAAGGGCGATGCAATGAAGATTCTGTTTCACGGAGATCATGCGTTTTCAAAGGATATCGAAGAGTTCATCTATTCCAGATGCGAGTCGGCTTTTGATCGGTTCGACTCGGTAATTCGCGATGTTAAGGTTACCGTTCGAGATGAAAACGGGCCTCGCGGAGGAGACGACATTCGGTGTATCATTCAGATAGCAATGACCGGTCTGGCCGATGTGATTGTTCACGATCAGGCAGAGTCGGTGAAAGCGGCCGTCGGTGAAGCAATCGACCGAGCCGCTTATCAGGTCAGTCGGCGTTTAAATCGCCACAAGTCAGAAGTTCGCAAAGCGGTTCTGATCTGAGACTGACTGTCAGAGTACATTGGGGGAAACGGTCCAGTGAAACAGCCAGCAGGACGAGCGCACCCGCGTTTCGTCCGCAAAGTTTCGCTGGCCGGTCCCGTTGGTTTAACTGTACAGCTATGAAACTGAACAACCATGGATGTGTCCGGGCGGGCAATCGAGCACACACTTTATCAGGGATCTGTCAGAGAACAGAAACTGCCGCTCGATTGGCGCTGGTCATCCAGTCGAAATTAGACGTTCTGTACAGAACGTCTGATCAAAATAAAGACAGAATCTTACCGCAGAGGCCCGGAGGGAACTTCGCGGTAAGTGTTAGATGAATTTACCCCCTTCAGAACAGGTGTCGTTGTGAACTCTACCGCAGTCAAAGCACTGGAACCCAAGTCAAGCGTTGGAAGCTGGTCCATCAAGCCGTCCGCTCCAGGTGACAGCACTGTCGCTCGCTACAATCGAGTGGCCGTCATGGAAACCGTTTTATCAATCCGAAGTCAGCAGCAGCGAGCCGTGCGACGTTTGCTCGTGGCAATTCTTGTGGCTACAGGAGTGACCATTGTTGCAGCCGGTGTGATGGGATGGCTGTAATTCTTCAACCCGTCAAACGGCATATCAAAGATCGATAACAGATTACTCAGAAAAGAGCCCACCTGCATTGCAGTGTGGGCTCTTTTTTTTCCCCGTGGATGGATGTCGGCCGGCTCTATTAAAATTCGCCAACAACAGTGCCATCGGAGCGAGCGCCGAGGTTTCGCCACGTGTTCAAATCGATGTTGTTGCTGATCGATCGGCAGGAGCCATCCATCAGCAGTGTGTTCACGATTCCCGTGTGATAGCTGCGAGACGTGATCACACCGTAGGTGATCAGCGAGGCACTTGCACCTTCGCGGCTGCTGCAGACGTCAATATCGTAGTTGACGCCGCCATTTGTATACGGCACCACTGTGTTGGGACCGAACACAGTGGTGAATCCATTGTGTATAGCCCGACCGCAAACCCATTCCGTATGGCCAGTATTGGCGAAAGCACCGCCCGAAATGCTGCCTGCTACGGCGGCGGGAGATGTCGGGGCGATCGCGGGAAGTGTTGCATCATGCACGCGGTTCGTGAATGCCTTCACTTCCGCCATTCCCACAGTGTTGCTCAGACCATCCGTAAAATTTCGGTCTGATAGTTTTCCATTGACAGCGAACGCCGCACCCCCATCCTGTCCGGTTGTCGGGTTATAGACCTGGTACTGGCCCGCACCAAAGACGTAGCACAGCGGATAATGTTCCGCGAGGCCGGTAGAGGCGTTGACTCGCACCTTGTCGTTTACATCGCTTGGGCAAAGCAGTACCGAAATTCGCTGGGTCGCGATTCCATTGGGCGGAAAGGCGGACTTGTTCACGCCGTCTCCGTAGCCAAGTCCAAAGTTGATCTTTGAGTATTCGTTGGAGCCTTCGACGTAGGGCAGCAACATCGCCTGACCAGACCACGGCTGACCAATTCTGACCCCATCCACAATCGCGGCCGGCGGAAACACTGAGTAGGTACCGAGATAGTTGTGCAGAGCAAGACCGAGCTGTTTCAAATTATTTTTGCACTGCGTTCGCCGCGCGGCTTCGCGAGCAGCTTGTACTGCGGGCAGCAACAGGGCAATCAGGATCGCGATGATGGCGATGACCACCAGCAATTCAATCAGGGTGAAACCACGCACTCGAGATCGTTGGCTCAAAAACATTTAGCAGGACTCCAGCAAAAAAATCGGGCACCGAATGCAAAGCATTCCGTGCAGGAAGGCTGGGCGTGGCTGGCTAACTGACCATGTCACTGGCTCGCTGCGGCCTCAGCAGTTGATAAACGCAATAATTAACACGCTCAACAGTTTATTGCTCTCTGCCAGCACCACTTCCGTCCTCACCCGGAAAACGCTCTGACATTGAGACTCAGTCGCAATATATTACGCCGTGTCGGCCGTCTGTCAATCTGTCGCTCAGATATTCTCTCGGCCTTGAGGAATCATTCGTGCGATTACGCGGCGGAAGCCAGTTCACGGCCGGCACCGTAAAGCGTCCGCGAAGGCCCGGAACCGCAGTGAGAAAGACTGGAAGGCAAAAGCGACACTCCGTTATCAAACTGAACCCGGCGAAGCATCTTTTTGAGTCACCGAAAGTGATCGAACATGCGGGGCAGTTTTTATCCGCTGCATGTGACGAAGAATGGTCGCCAGCTGCTAAACAAAGGGATTGCGGCAATGCTGTATCACGCGGAAGCAGTCAGCATTCGCTGTCCACAGAGTTCATCAGCCAGAATCGTTCACTACACCGAGTGATCCGAGGGCGTTGTCGGAGCCTGAAATTGCCGCACTGGCCGGATTGCTGCGTGCGATGGAATGATGCCCGGAGCAGGGAAGTGGCTTCCCAAACCAACGGGCCTCGCAAGGCACCGCATGAAAAACCACCAGCAACCCTGGACAGCAAATCAGCCTTCCACAAACGGCCGCATTTTATTGAGCCCGAGAGTGGCGACTTCCAGCGGGTCTTTGGACCAGAGATCTTCCCGAAAGAGTTCCAGCGACAGGTATCCGTTATACCCGGTGGCCGCCAGCTCATTGCAGTACAACGTCAGATCAATCGCACCCTCACCGGGAAGTACTCGGTCTGAATCTTCCTGTTCCGATGCCGGGGGAACTGACGGAGCATCATTGAAGTGCGAGATTGCGATCTGGCTGGCCTTAAGCTTTCTTAACGAACCGATCGGCCCGCCGCCGCGCCAGCAATGAAATGGATCCACGACGACCGTCGCATCAGGATGCCCGGACCGTTCGATAATTTCAATGGCATCATCAATCGTGTTGATGTCGTCCACAAACCCCAGATACTCAAAGGCCGGCTTCACTCCAAAAGATTTGCCGAGTTCCAGCAGTTCTGCGTAATGACGGGCGCCCATGGCTCTGTCGGCCTTGCCCGCCGGCGGACCGGCGACGGCATAGGTCGCACCAACAGCCACCGACTGTTCCAGCCGACGCCGCACTTCTTCCAGCGCTGCCGAGTGTTCGGGACCTTCTGGCTGAAACCATCCGGCCAGATAGATAGTGGTCGGAACCGTGATTTCGTGATCATCAAGTGCCGAGCGAATGTCTTTCAACGTGCCGCCAGTGCGCAAATGCTCGTCGATATGGTCGTGCCACAGTTCGATCGCTTCATATCCCGCCTGCCGGGCCACTTCAATCTGCCGAATGATGGGGGTCGTACGAATGGTGCTGGCGTTCAGGCAATATCGAAATCGTTTCATGGAGACGCTTTTCTGACACGGGCAGTTTGCAATGGGAGCAGGTTTGCACAACGATCATCGCCACAGGCGCAGTTAAAGCCCTGGCGGCCAGTCACCTTCAGGCGTATTAAAATCGGTCGGTTCGGTGTCAGGAAACTCGAGAGGCGGCGGTGGATTTTTCAAACGCTGTTGAAACTGCTGGAACGAGTGATTCAAGGAATCCAGCAGCCTCTTCGCGTTGGCAGTGGCCATGAAGACTCGCTGAGAAACTGCGGATCGAGGAAAGAACGTCGTGATAAAATCAAACGAAAATTCCGTCGGCGAATGCCCGATCATAACGGCATTCGCGTAGCTTCCCGACTGAACGTCGTCGCCCAGTTTCAGTGTGTCATAAAGTTCCTGCGCCGACTGTCGCTGCTGCTGTCCGGCATTGGGAACGACCGGCATATGCACGAGGCCAAAGCGATCTTCATAACGCTGCAGGTTTTCCTGAAGAGCACCGATGAACTGACCCACCACAACCGGTGGCATGATCACTCGGGCGACCACCTGTTGAGGCTGCTGCATGCGAAGCAGAAAGTCCACAATGAATTCATGCTGCCCCTGCAGCACGACGGCGCCAGTCGTGAAAACGCCTTTGGCCACATGCGCTGGAACCAAAGCTCCAATCTGTGAGTGGCGAATTTCCTGACTGTGTGGCCCGTCGTCAGGTGCACCTTCGGGATGAGGCTGATCTGTCATAGCTATTGATTGTAGTTCGCTGTCAGGCAATCGGAAGCGCAGCGGATAGACCGCAATTCGCAAAGAGGCTTAGCATCGGTGCGATGCTAAGCCTCTGTCAATTCAAACGTGCATCAATCTTGCAGATGCGGGAGCCTGTTTTTCAACAGGTCGCAGGACTAGCCCGCGTTTGGCGGAACCTTCACTCGCTTGCGAACGTCGGTTTCCAGAACGCCGAACGCCTGCTCGTGGCGCTGCAGAGCCATGGACAGAGCGCTCCACAGACGCTTGGCGGTGTAGTGATTCAGGATGATTCGCTGAGTCACTTTCACTTCGACTTTGCCCGTCGCGTATGGTGTTGGGTTCAGGCCCAGGTCAAGAATCAATTCTTCCGGCGTGCTTGAGACGCGGCAAAAATTGGCGTAGCCGGCGTTTGCATTGGCATCGCTGACGACAACTTCCTGAACCTGTTGGGCTTCCGGCCCACGAGCTTCTTCCTCTGTGGTCTCGCTCACGTTCTTCTTCTCCCTAAGTGCCAAAAAAACTTCGACGATTTATACGATCCTGACCACCGGGGTCGGGACGCAAAGGTTGACTGACCGAGGACTTATATCAATGCCAACACGCGGCGGCAATGTCCATTGATGAACATCTGCCTCACCCGCTGGCAAGGCAGGGCAAATAGGCAGAGTACCGGCAGTTTGGAAGCGAAAATGTGACCCGAGGAATTGGTCGAGACAGCAGATTTTAGGCTGATTTAAGCCCGACTCGATACCGCAGCAGGTTTTGGATGCCCAGCTGTAGTATCACAAGTACCGCGATTACACACTCCCGCAGATTGATCTTTGTCACACCGTATCGACGGTCTTCAAAGACAAAAGGCAGCTCACACATGCGAGCGTTCACTCGACGAAGTCGGTACAGAATTTCTTCCTGGAACGCATAGCCTTTCGCCACAGTCAGATCCCAGTCGACTTGCTGCAGTGTCGAGACCTGATAGCAGCGAAAGCTTCCGCTGTTGTCGGAAGTTTTTAAGCCCAGCCAAAGACGAGCCCACAGGTTGATGGTCTGGCTCATCAGCTTGCGACGCAGCGTCCAGCCGGCAACGCCTCCGCCTGCCACATACCGCGAGGCAATCGCCACATCGCACTCGGGCATTTTGGCGATCAGCTGTGGAACATACTGTGGCCCGTGGCTGTAATCTGCATCCATGTTCAGAAGCAGATCAAACTGCTGCTCCATGGCAAATCGAAATCCGGCCAGCGTCGCCGTGCCCAGACCCAGTTTTCCAGGCCGATGAATCAGCCGGATGCGATTGTCGGCACCCGCCATCTCACGCACCAGCTGGCTCGTTCCGTCCGGGGAATTGTCGTCAATGACAAGCACCGTTGCATCCGGTACAAGCGCGAGGAGATCGGGTATCAGACCTTTCAGATTGCCGACTTCGTTGTACGTGCAAAGCGTGATCAGCGTTTTCATGAGCTAATTTCGCTCCCGCTGGATATTCCTCCCGCACTTGCCGTTTGAGTCACGGGAAGGCCTGCATCAGAGGATTCGGGACGGCACAGACTCGGCAGGGACTCCTGTTCCAGCAGTCGACGCTCCAAAGTCAGCGGCGGGATGTTCAGCTGATTTCGCAGACGAAAAACTTCCTCGTAGGCCTTTTCGGTGGAATCTTTGGGGGCCTTTTCAGTGCGTCTCACACTGCGGATCAAAAGATTTTTTGGAGTATGCTCCATGTCGATAAATTCAAGAATCTGAGTCTGATAACCGGCGGCCGTCAGCAGCGTTCCTCGCATCGCATCCGTTGTCATCGCAGCGAACCGTTCCTTGAGCAGCCCGTACGAACTGATGGGCGGCAACGACGAGTTCGTCAGCAACTCGTTCAGCTCATGCTGACAACACGGAACTGCCAGTATCACTCGACTTTTCCAGCGGACCGCCTGAGCCAACGCGTCATCGGTTGCGGTGTCGCAGGCATGCAGAGAAATCACAAGGTCCACCGGATTGTCGGATTCAAAACCAGCAATGTCTCCAATCGCAAACTGCAGATTCGGAAGCTGTAGTTCTTTGGCAATTTTCGAACAGGTCTGGACGACGTCCGCCCGCCGATCCAGTCCCGTGATCCGACAGTCTCGCTGCAGCAGTGTTGTCAGCAGATACTGCGTAGCGAACGTGAGGTAGCTTTTGCCGCATCCGAAATCGACCACATGAATTGTGCGATCAGCAGGAAGCATCGCAACAACGTCATTGAT
The DNA here is from genome assembly GCA_947085455.1 of uncultured Planctomycetota bacterium. Taxonomy (GTDB): domain Bacteria; phylum Planctomycetota; class Planctomycetia; order Planctomycetales; family Planctomycetaceae; genus SXXK01. The sequence goes on from CAMTWR010000001.1 coordinate 108,644, forward strand.
GAATTCGAGGAACCGATTGATCTGTCCGAACTTCTTCGAATGGGCCGCTCGTACCGCACCGTCCTTTGTCATTACACCCGTATGAATCAGAAACGGACACGGAACGCCTTCCGGAATTAGATAGTTTCGAGTTCGATTGTGGGCAGCAGGCGGCGTGACGACAGCGACCGGCGCCGCCTCCTTGCGAAGAAAGCACTTGCCTTTGCGGGACGTGCGTGCTTCAAAAATCGCATCTGCCGTGGTAATTCGAGCATTGCGGTAAACTTTCGTGACCAGACGCGTCAGTTCTGCCAATGCCTCGTCGCCACCGAAATTTTTGTGAAATTCCTGTGTGGCTGTCTGCGATGTAAACTGCAGCATCGACAGGCCGCGAACCTCCACGGGCCGCACGCTCACACGCAGGAACTCGGCTTCCGCGGCCCGAGGACTGCTGAAAACTGCCTTGAGAAGCGTTTTGGATGTTGCCGAATCAGTCAGCAGTTGAAGAAGATCTTGGGCGTGGTCAGACATTGTTCTCAGCGGGGCTCAACTTCGATATGCTGCAGCGACAGGTATATGTTTTGTTCGAGGGAACCCCGGACATTTTCGTCTGGCAGGAATTAGAACCAAATGGCGTTGAACAAGAAACAGCAGAAGCAGATTGAAGCCGCAAAGAACAAGATTACTCGTCTTCGCGAACTGCTTTCCGCAGCAAAAAAACAACCCGATGATCCTCAGGAGATCCCACGTCTGGAGAAGCAGATTGCGGAATTGAATGCCGAGATTGAAAAGATTCGCAACGAATAGCCAGGTCGATTGTCATGTTCCCGCCTACCGTAATCGTCGTTCATCCTCGTGAGCGACGCAGTAAATGTTCGGTCGAACCGCTGCGAGACCGACCAGAGTTTGTGTTCACAACGTTTCCGCATCCGGTTCCGATCGATGTGACAAATTATGTTCGCCTCGGAATCGGCGGACCTGTTTTGTCAGAAGCGGATACGGATCGTGGTCTGTTGTTGCTGGATGGAACCTGGCGTCTGGCGGCCAGAATGGATCCGTTCTACTCGCACGTCGAAGTCCGGTCGCTGCCCGTCATTCGGACGGCGTATCCTCGCAAATCGGCAGTCTATGCGGATCCCTCCGAAGGCCTGGCGACCATTGAAGCTCTGTACGCGGCGCTGCGAATTCTCGGCCGCAACACCCAGGACCTGCTGAACGAGTATCACTGGAAGCAGCCGTTTCTGGAACTGAACGGCTGGAACGACGCATAGCATCAAGCGACAAGTACGCGGCTCTCTGCCTGCTGCTTGGCAGAACTGAAAAGGCGACTCCAGAGAACTTTACGCCCGCCTCCGGCGCGTTTACCAATCGCCCACGCTGCCGTCGGAATGGAAGACGCGTTGCAACAATTCCTGCTGAAATGGATGCTTGCGTACTTCGGCTTCGTTGATCGAAATCCCCAGCCCTGGCTTTGTATTGGGCCTTACGATTCGGCCTTTCTTCTCCACGGTGAAACCTTCTTCGACCACGTCCTGTCGCCATGGAACATCTTCGTGAACAGTTTCGCAGATGATGTAACTTGGCTGTGAAAAACCAAACTCCAGCGACGCCGCTGTGCTGACGGGTCCCTGCGGATTGTGCGGGGCCAGCGACAGGCGATAGGCCTCCGCAAGTGCTGCAATGCGACGTGCCTCACTAAGCCCGCCGCAGTGTGTAATATCAAGCTGGCATACGGCACACGCCTTTGCGGCAAACAGATCTCGAAACGCTGCCAGGCTGGTCACTCGCTCGCCAGTGGCAATCGGCGTGGTGACGGAAGCCGCAATCCGTGCGAGGCCTTCAACGCTTTCCGGCCAGCAGGGTTCTTCAAAAAAGTAGAGTCCGTAAGGTTCCAGTGCTTTTGCAAACTGCAGGCCCATCGCCGGTGAAGGACGGGCGTGACAGTCGACCATGATGTCGATGGATTCACCGACGGCTTCCCGCATCGCCGCGACCGCTTTTTCGGCAGTGCGAATCGGCTTGAGTCCTTCCAGTGGCAATGTCGGCGGAACGGCCATCGACTTAAAGGCCGTGAATCCATCGGCAACGGCCTGGCGGGCAAGATCGCCGAATCGTTCGGCATCTTCCGTGGATGTTTCGTAGAAGTCTTCCATCTTGCCGCCGCCCAGATGGCAGTAGGTGCGAACATGGTCTCGGACAGGTCCGCCCCACAGCTTCGAACAGGGCATGTTGGCGACCTTGCCAAGAATGTCCCACAACGCCAGATCGATACCGGCCATCGCGGTGGCTCGTACAATTCCATTGCCGTGCCAGAAGTGCTGGCGGTACATCATCTGCCACAGATGCTCAACACGAGTCGGATCTTCACCGACGAGGAGTTGCGACAAATCTTCCACGGCTGCCACGACGCTGCGTGTGTGCCATTCGAGCGTCGCTTCGCCCCAGCCGAACAGGCCATCCTGATCGGTCATCACTTTGACGAAGATCCAATTCCGCATCCGCGCGTTGCAGACCAGCGTTTCAATCTTTGTAATCTTCATCCGAGGCGCCTCGTCCGAAAAGCTGTGCGTCAATGGTTCGCAAAAAAGACGCTTGCGAATTCTAAAAGCGGAAAATTGATCCTACATGTCCGGCTCAGCGTCAATGTTCACCGCAATGGATTTGAACGCGGGCGTCTTCGAAAGCGGATCCACTGCTGACGGGACCAGGACGTTGGATTCGGGATAGTACATGGCCACATTGCCCGCTCGAATGTCGAATTCACGCACGAGGATGTAACGCATTTCGCCGGCCTCGCTGCGAACACGCACTCGCTGCTCAGGCTTCAGGCCCATTCGACGAATATCGTCTGCGTTCATCAGCACGACATCCCGACGCTCCTGGCCTCGATAGAGATCCTCTTCGTCATAAACCACGCTGTTGAACTGACCTTCCGAACGCATGGTCATCAAACGCAGCTGACCGGCTGTCACAATCGATGCCGGAAGCGGAGTCGGGTGGAACTTTGCCTTTCCCGTGGCTGTCGGAAATTTGTAATCCATCACAGCACGTCCCGGCACATGAAACTCTTTTTTGGTGCCTTCAATAGTCTTCAGATCTTCGTAGCCGGGGATCATGTCGGCAATCAGTTCACGAATGGCCTGATGACTTTCCATGCGCGTCCAGTCGAGCCGACCGTCGCCCGCGAAGACTCGACGACCAATTTCCGCGAGGATAGAGACTTCACTTCTGGCATTGCTGTGACGAGTCGGGCCACCATCACTCAGTCGCACATAACTGAACATGGATTCCTGCGTTGTCGCCTGCGGTTCTTCATCACGTGGCAGCACGGGCAGAATGAACGTTTCTTCGCCCGTTCCCCAGGCATGCCCAGTATTCAATGTGGTCGACATGTAGACGATCGTCCTGATCTTCTGCATCGAATCAAACGCACGTTTTGCGTTGGGATTGCTGCCGTAAAGATTTCCGCCCAGCTGAAGAGTGAAGTCCATCATCCCAAGATGAGCAGCATCCATGCAGGCCATTGTGTCAAAGCCCGGCGACTTTGGCGCTTCGATACCGAGCGTCTTTTCGTAGCGTTCAAGCAAATTCTGTTTCAGTGCCGGGGTAACTCCGACAGTCCCAAGTCCCTGTACGTTACTGTGGCCGCGGATGGGCATTACACCCGCATGCGCACGGCCAACCATGCCGCGCAACAGGGCCAGATTGGCGATGGCATTGACGCTGCGAGTTCCATGCAGGTGATGAGTGATTCCCATGCACCATCCGATGACAACATTCTTTGCTTTGCAGTACTGATCAGCGATCGATCGAATGGTCTCCCGATCCACACCGCTCTGATCAATAATCGAATCCCAGGCGGTCGCCTGAACTTCTTTTACGAATTCTTCAAACCCTTCGGTATGTTCGGCAACGAATTTCGAATCGTGCCCTGCACGTTCCAGCACGTCTTTTGCCACACCGGTCAGCAAGGCAAGGTCGCCGCCAATATGTGGCTGCACATATTGACTGGCAATCTCAGTCCCGAACAGCAAACTGCGAACATCGCTGGGGACTCGGAAATTGGTTAGTCCCAGTTCCTTCATGGGATTGATCACGATAATTCGGCCGCCTCGGCGACGAACTTCCATCAATGATCGCATCAGACGCGGATGATTGGACGAAGGATTGGCGCCGATCAAAATGTACAGATCCGTGTGTTCCAGATCTTCCAGCCGGACGGTGCCTGCTCCGGTACCGAGCGACATCCCCAGCCCAACACCGCTCGCCTGATGACAATAGTACGAACAGTTGTTGACGTAGTTCGTTCCAAACAGGCGAGCCAGCATCTGAAACAAAAATCCGGCTTCATTCGAAGCACGGCCGCTGGCGTAGAAGAAACTTCGCTCGGGCCCGGCCGCCTTCATGCGTTCCGCCAGGGTGGAGATTGCATGTTCCCAGGTCGTGACTTTGTACGATGTTGCCCCTTTGGCCAGATACAAAGGCTCGCAAATTCGCCCCGACATCTCCAGCTGCCGCGACGTCATCGCTCGCAGCTGATTGAGGTTTGTCTTTTCGATGAACTCGGTACGCAACGCTCCCTGCAGATCAGACGCCATGGCCTGAAACGACTTCTTGCAGACTTCCGGAAAGTGACCGCCTTCGTTCACCATTCCTCCCAATTGTCCGCCCATGCCGACCGCGCAAGTCTTGCACGTGTTTTTGGAACGCATGGCTTTCCACATCTTCCACCAGCCGACTCGTCGCGCCAGCTTCAGACTGTATCCGATGGCTTTCCACCCACCACCACTGCGAGGACGTTTCATAAATTCAGATACCAGCACAAGGGACGAATATTTTGAACTTCAGAGCCTCAGTCCAAAGTTTTTCGGACTGAAGTACAAATCTCAGACGAAACAGGCACTGAATCATTCCAGTGCTCTTCGTCCACATCATGATGCCAGTGACCCGCCAGACTGAATTAGTCGTCATTAGTCGTCATTAGTCGTCGAGAACTGGTGGCTCATACACATATCCGTCGGCGTCGACCGCGTATTGCAGCAGCACTTCCATCGAAATGTGTTCGATGGCGGAGATGTGAGTCGCCTTCAGCGCAAGCTTGGGCGCCATACCAGCTTCCAGAGCTTCCAGCCAGCGAGGCAGACAAAGACACCATCGATCGCCCGGTTTCAACCCGGGGAACCGATACTCTGGCACAGGCGTGGATAAGTCGTTGCCCGCCATTTTCGAAAACTTCAGAAAATCAGCCGTCATTTCCGCACAGACAGTGTGCATTCCCTGGTCGTCGCCACAGGTTTCACATTTGCCCGTTCGAAAAAAGCCGGTCAGAGGATCTGACGAGCACACGAGAAGATCCTCGCCGAAAACATTTTTGGCCAAGGTCGTCATCCTAAGGAAGAAGTGGCAGTGTATCGTTGATTGAGTGACCGTCACGATTCAATTCGCTAACAGATCGTAAGGATAGCTGAAGCAGACTGCGACTTCACGCGGAATTTTTCCCGGCTCGTGCCACTGACCGGAATTCCGATCGCCCAGCCGTACCTTGTCGACAGTTCAGTTTCGTGCGACAAGACCTAAATGAGCAAAATTTCCGACCGGTTCAATTTCGAATTTTGTCGACAATTCCCGCTCACCTGCCGTCGATGCGACGAGTAAAATCCACGGCTTCCACATCCATTTCCTCCGACTCGCTGCGTGCACTCACGGCTGGCCTCGCACGCTTCGTGTCCCGTGACATCAATGGCAGCCGGTCGGGATTAACCAATCACCTGTAAGGACCACGACATGAACTTTCGCCTGATTGTGCTTCTGTTGCTTACGATCCCCACGTCATTCGCTGCTGCGGAAGTGAAAACGAAGACGGTGGAATACACCGACGGAGATCTGAAACTGGAAGGCTTTGTTGCGTGGGACTCAGAGAAAGTGACGGACGCGGCTCCAGGCATCCTGGTGGTCCACCAATGGATGGGTCTGACGGAATATGAGCAGACCCGCTGCAAACAACTGGCCGATTTAGGCTACGTTGCATTTGCCCTGGACATCTACGGGAAGGGCGTTCGTCCTTCAAGCCAGCAGCAGGCCGGGGAGTTCGCGGGTACCTATAAGAAGGATCGCGCTCTCTATCGTCGCCGACTCAACCTTGGACTCGAACAACTGCGAGCTCAAAAGGGCGTCGCCAGCAACAAGATTGCGGCGATCGGTTACTGCTTCGGTGGCACGGGAACATTGGAACTGGCTCGCAGCGGCGCAGACATCAGCGGAGTCGTCAGTTTTCACGGCGGACTGGATTCACCGACCCCGGATGATGGCAAAAAGATCAAAGCCAAAATCCTCGCACTCCACGGAGCGGATGATCCGTTTGTTCCCGCGAAGGACATTGATGCCTTCAAAGCAGAACTGACCTCAGCCAAAGTCGACTGGCAACTGATCTACTATTCCAATGCCGTACACTCATTCACTCAGCCAATGGCCGGCAACGACAATTCGCGCGGAGCCGCCTACAACAAGAAAGCCGATGAACGGTCATGGGAAGCGATGCGACAGTTCTTCGATGAGATCTTTGGTTCATAGCCGCAATCAGCAACGGCCAGATCCGCATTTAAGCCGCGTGATGAAAATTGTGCGGCTTTCTTTGTGTCTCTGCCGACGCAGAATAGCCAACCGAGCATCCCGCAGATTACTCAGCCGTCTGCTTCGCATACACCGTCAGTGCCTGCGGGATCAATTTAAAGACAGCAGGAGTGCTGCCAACAAACTCCCCGTCAGCAATGATACTGCGAGCGCGATGCAGTGGACGAATTTCGAACTCGGTGCCACGCATTGTGCGAACAGGAAGTACCGGGTCCAGAGTGCCTCGCCACAATGCAGGAATCAACGGTAGTATTTGCCATCGACGTTGAATCTCTACACTGTAAAGGTCCAGCATCCCGTCGTCGATACTTGCGTTTTCATGAATGGTCAGACCACCGCCATAGTAGCGCCCGTTGCCTATCGCGATCTGCCAGGTTCGAGTCTTAAGCGACTTGCCATTGCAACGAATTTCTACACTGAACGAACGCCCTTGCAGCATGGCACCCATGGCTGCCCAGGCATAGGCCAGCACGCCCCAATAGGTCTTCGTGCCACGCGATAATCGCCGCGTCACTTCGGCCGCGAGTCCGATACTGGCCACATTGAAGAATGGCTCTTCATTCACTGTACCGATATCGATCGAACGAGTCTCCCCTTGAAGAATTGTATCGCAGGCGAGTACCGGATCGGCAGAAATCATCAACGTGCGGGCCAGATCGTTCGCCGTGCCCAGAGGAAGAATGCCCACCGGCAATTTTGATTTCAGAAGTCCGGTAAGAGCGCTGTGAATTGTGCCGTCGCCGCCCCCAATAATAATGCGATCTACCTCTTCACAATGACGACGAATTAGAGTCAGAAAATCGGCCGACTCGGTCGCTGGCTCAAGGAGACTCAGGCCTCCCTGTATCAATCGCTCACGAACAGCCGCCAAATCTTCCTGGCCGCGACGAGCTTTCGGATTCACCAGCAGCAGGGCTCGCGAACTTTTCGAAGGTTGCTTCATTTCCATTGTCGACATGCACGTTCTCTCTGCTGAAACATGAAACTACTCCTCAAACTATATGAGCGTCTCCTCGGAAAGGGAACATGCGCCTGCCTCCTGTTTCGCCCCAGGATCCACAACACTCCTAAAAAGAAGTCGCCGAATGGATACTCTGGGACTCAGAAGGTCACCCAAACGGAAGGAGCATCACGCCCGTCGAATCTGATGATGAACCGGCCGAAAAATCGCGAAATCACCAGAACTCGACGGGTCAGTTTTTGAAGTTGCCCATTTGCCATCGTTTCGATGTGCGCAGGGCTTGCTGCTGATTATGCTATTCTTCGTCCGCAGGATGTCGCTGATCAAAGCAAGTTCCGACTGACAACTCACGCTGCCGGACGACACCAAAAGAGCGCTACCAACAACGTGATTTCTTATTGAGTTCCACCGATATGAGTTCGTCCAGAAAGAACGTGACCGAGCAGCCTGCAAACAGCTCGTCTTCCACGCGTTGGATCGCAGGACTGTTGCTGCTCAGCCTTGCCGCTTCTGCCTTTGTGGCGGCTGCTTTTATAGATGGCCGACCGGCCGATAAAAACGTGGCAACAAAAAGTGCGATCGGCAATTCCGACGATGCAACCACAGAAACGGATATCGCAGCATCCGCATTTGAACCGACAATCATCAACCCACAAGCTCCCCCGGAACCGGCTCCCTCCGGAATGGTGTGGATTCCCGGCGGTGAGTTTTCGATGGGCAGCAATTCGGAGTCAGAGTCTATTTGCAGTCTTCCGGGCGTCACTCGGGACGCGCTTCCTGTCCACCGCGTCTATGTAGACGGATTTTGGATGGACGAAACGGAAGTCACCAACGCTCAGTTTGCCAAATTCGTCGAAGCCACGGGTTATGTAACAGTCGCCGAAACAAAACCGACGCAGGAAGAATTCCCAACAGCGCCTCCGGAGAACCTGGTGGCGGGATCGACTGTGTTTACTCCGACGTCAGCACCCGTCGCGCTCGACAACTATTTTCAGTGGTGGAACTATGTGACGGGCGCCGACTGGAAACATCCACTGGGACCAGAAAGTGATCTCACGGGCCGTGACAATTTCCCGGTCGTCCAAATCGCTTATGAAGACGCCGTCGCTTACGTCACATGGGCGGGCAAACGTTTGCCGACAGAAGCCGAGTGGGAGTTTGCGGCGCGCGGGGGAAGAGCGGGCGATCTGTATGCATGGGGCAATGACCTGCAGCCGGATGGAAAATTTCAGGCCAACATTTATCAGGGACAGTTCCCCGTCGAAGGAAAAGATACGGGTGCGGACGGTTTTCAGGGAATTGCCCCTGTGAAGCAGTTTGCCGCCAATCCATTTGGACTGTACGACGTGGGCGGCAATGTCTGGGAATGGGTCAGCGACTGGTATCGACCGGACTACTATGAAAGTCTGGCCACGGCCGGCGGCGTCGCAAAGAATCCTGCTGGCCCTGACACGCCATTGGATCCCGCGGAACCCACAGAAAAAAAACGCGTGCATCGAGGTGGTTCATTTCTGTGCACGGATCTGTACTGCACTCGGTACATGGTCGGAACGCGCGGCAAAGGGGAAGTTCGAACCGCCAGCAATCATGTTGGTTTCCGCTGCGTGAAGCCTCGGTGAGTTTTGCCTTGATCGCTTGCGGCAAGGTGACAAACTGCGCGGGCCTTCAGTCGCATCATGACGAACAGAACTACACACTCGTCCTGCCCCTGAAGGTCCGGAAGGATCGGCGCCGGCAGTCAGCAGCGAGTACCGGCAGTGTGGGACTTCCATGAGAAGATCTCGCCAGACTTTTGCTAAGCGAAAGCCCACGATAGGATACCCGAGCAAATTCAATCCGCCGTCATGTTCTCGCCTAGTGCAATTCGATCAGGGGGTAATCAAATGACTCAGACCAAGCTTCGTCGCCGTGGCTTTTTGGCTCAATCCGCCGCAGCCGCTACTGCCACTTTTGCAGCACCTGCATTCGTGCGGTCAGCCACATTGGAAAAAGAGCTGCACGTTGCCGCGATTGGTGTGAATGGAATGGGATGGGCGGATCTGTCGAGTGTCGGCAGTCACGCGAAAGTCAAATTCGTTGGGTTCTGCGACATTGATGCCGGTCGATTTGACAAGGTCGATGCACAGTTCCCAGGCGTAAAACATTTTTCCGATTACCGCATCCTGCTGACGGAACTTGCAGATAAAGTCGACGCCGTGATCGTCTCGACTCCGGACCATATGCATGCTCCCGTCGCCATGATGGCGATGAAAATGGGCAAGCACATTTACTGTCAGAAACCACTCACCCATACGGTGTGGGAGTCTCGCCAGATGTCGCTGTTGGCAGCGAAGATGAACCTTACGACTCAGATGGGCAATCAGATTCATTCAGCCGGCGAGTATCGTCTTGGCGTGAAACTGATTAAAGATGGCGCGATCGGAAAGATCAAAGAAGTTCACTCGTGGGTCGGCGTCCAGGGACGAACTCATAATGGTCGAACCGACCGACCACCAGCGGCACCGGTTCCTGCAGGAGTCGATTGGGATCTGTGGCTGGGTGCCGCACCAGAGCGTCCATTTGCGGCCGAAGTCTATCATCCATTCAAATGGCGTGACTGGCAGGACTTTGGTTCCGGAGCACTGGGTGACTTTGGCTGCCACATTCTGGATCCGGTCTTTACGGCCATTGGCATCAAATCACCAACGTCCATCATGGCCGAGAATGACGGGACGACATCGGAAGTTTGGCCAGGACCTGAAACCGTAACTTACGAATTCCCCGGGAACGAACTTACCGCCGGGCCGACGCTGAAGGTGATCTGGCGCGACGGTGGATTGAAGCCGCCTCGTGAGCTGGCTCAACTGCCGGACGGAGTTGAGTTGCCAGCCGCCGGTTCTGTCTTTATTGGAGAAGGTGGCGTGATGGTTCTGCCGCACGTTGGAAAACCGGCTCTGTACCCGCAAGCAAAGTTTGCGGATTACAAGATGCCGGAAGTCGCCGGCACCAATCACTGGCATGACTGGGTCGATGCGACATTGGCCGGCACCAGGACAACGGATGGATTCGACTACGCGGGCCCACTGTCAGAAACGGTTCAGCTCGGTAACATCGCGGCACGTTTGCCGGGGGTAAAGCTGGAGTGGGACGCCGCGGCAATGAAGGTGACGAACCATGAAGCGGCCAACAAACTTCTGACAAAGTCGTATCGCAAAGGCTTCGAAGTTGAGGCCGTCAGCTAGTTAATAAGTCAAACGGACCAGCACGGGGCCTGCATCAGACGCTGCTGTTCAGTGTCACTGCCGCATGTTCGTTGTGTTCCGTTCACAGGTCAGAATCAGCGACGCGGCAGATCAAACACTGCCGCGTCGCCGTGTAATTACAGGTCATTCTTTTCAGGATCCGAGGTTCATGGCTCTTAAAGTTGGCGTCAATGGTGCGGGTGGTCGAATGGGGCAGCGAGTCGTTGCTCTGGTCATGAAGGATGCGGAGCTGACTCTGTCTGCGGCGCTCGAATGGTCTGGCAGTTCGGTCATTGGCCGCGATGCCGGAGAAGTCGCAGGCGCGGGATATTCGGGAGTCGCGATCACGTCAGAGCTTGGACTTCCTGTCGATGTCATCATTGATTTTTCGACACCGGCCGGTCTGCAATCCGCTTTGACTTTGTGTGAAAGTCGACGCATTCCGCTTGTAGTCGCAACCACTGGCATCAGCAAAGAGTTGTGCGAGGCAGTGGCCGCAGCCGCTCAGACCACGCCGATTGTCATGGCACCCAGTATGAGCATGGCGGTTAACGTCGTGATGAAACTGGTCTCCGAGGCGGCGCGTGCATTGCGGAACAACGCGGATGGAGTGGACGTAGAAATTATCGAACGTCACCATCGCTTCAAAGAAGACGCACCCAGCGGCACTGCGTTGCAGTTCGGCCGAATTGTTGCCGAACAGATGGGTCAGGAAAATCATGTGCACGGCCGCGAAGGTCGTATTGGCCAGCGTCCTCTGAATGAGATCGGATACCACGCGGTCCGCACCGGCGATAACGTAGGCGAGCACACGATTGTGTTCGGCATGATGGGCGAAACTATCGATCTGACGGTCCGCGGCCATACCCGTGACAGTTATGCCTATGGTGCACTTGCCGCCGCAAAATATCTTGTTTCCAAAGGCGCAGGGCTGTATTCCATGGCGGATGTCCTGGGACTGTAGATCGCGCAGGGCATGCAGTTCAGACGGCAGAACACAACAGAGCAGAAATCAGAAGAGCCCGACGATTTAAAACCGTCGGGCTCTTTTTTGTGCCTGCAGATGTTCGCAGTCAGGTGTTCAACTTTCAACTTTCATGCGGGCTGATTTCCAGGGACCGTTTCTGAACTCGTGAGAATTCAGGAACCCGCCCGAATTCTGACGAATCCGGCTACACGCGAAAGTCTGTTTTGGCCGGCTTATTTGCGGCAAACCTGCATCCGAAAGGCATTGCCGTCTACGACAACTTCCAGCAATACATCCTGCAACTTGGCACACAGCCGGGTTCGGTGACGTTCCAGATAAGTGTGATTGCTGCTGGGGTCAATATCCAGAAACGCCTCCATTGTCAGGCGATGTTTGGGAGCTCTCCAGAACGCCATAAACATCGGGATATTGGTTGTGCCGCGCAGTTTCAGACTGCCTTCTTTATCCGTGCGAACAATCAGCTCATCCTCGCACTCTTCGATTGTCACCTTCAGGATCTCACTGCGCGTCGGAGCTTCTGTCACTTTAGACGACTGCCTTTTCGCCCACTTTTCCACAGCGGAAACTGCTTCTTCGATGTCGGCGATTCCATTGAAAAGTACGGGCGTGTTTTCATTGGCAGCAGCCTGCATCGCCTGAATCAACGGCTGCCACATATCGAATTTGACCGTGGTGACTCGCAACATCCGCTGATATTCCCACAGCGCTCGATCGCATGGGTTCAGCAGTTCCTGAGCGGCAGAATTCTTCCCCGGATCCAGCAGCCGGCCTCCCGTCGCATCAGGTTCGGATTCGAACGCATGCTCGTTCACCCACGACAGCAACCTGCGAAGATCTTCGGCAAAAAACTCGGGAGCTTCGACCCATTGCCGGGCCTGACTTTTGGCGTCTCGATTTGACATGCGTCACAAACGTGTTGAAGGCAAAGAAATAAACGGAGCGACATGGACGGGGATTCACGAAAGCCACTATCGCGTCCAGACGACCGACTGGCAGAAATCGCCATCGGCACGTAACACATTGGCTCATGCGGAATCAGCAGAGTTTCCGCTGCCCGGACATCTTACCGAGAACCCGCTTCCAGGCGAAAGGGTCTCGGCAATAGTTCGGTCAGGAGTACCAATTCCGGCTCGCGGGCCACGTCGGACGACGTATCGTCCAGCAACAGAATCAAATCCGGATTGAACTCCACCAGAAACTGTCGGCAGGCACCACAGGGCAAAGGCGGGCCATCCAAAGAGACGCAAATGGCCCGAAAACGTCGCATTCCGCTCGCCACCGCCGAACAGGCCGCAACGCGTTCCGCACAGATCGTCAGCCCGTACGAAGCGTTTTCCACATTGCAGCCAGTGACGATTTCACCCGATTCCGTCAGGATCGCCGCACCGACAAAAAACTGCGAATACGGTGCCCACGCCTGCTGCCTCGCCGATCGCGACGCAGCCTGCAGGGCTCTCCACTCGGGCAGCCGGCTGTCGAGGCTCATGAGTGTGTTCCGGCGGCAGGATTTGTAAACGGCAACTGAAGACGTTTGCCGTGGAAAGACAACGGCGTCGGGACAGAAGCCACACGGCAGCCCGGATGACGGCTCAGTTCTTCTCGCAGATCTTCCGACACGAACAACGCGTTCAGGTGCAGCGTGTTGGGAATGAACATCCAGCGATGAATCCCATATCGATCGGCGATGATCTGCAGCAGCGTCTCATCATCACTGACCGTGGCGGGAATCTTTGCGCGGTCCATATCGCCGGTCGTCAGAGTGTTCACGAGCGTTTTGTATTCATCAATATCTTTGCGCAGACCGTGGGTAATAAAATCGGCATTGCCAACACCCAGCGCGTTCCCCTGACTGGATGTCGAAAGTGACAGCGCGGCAATGGTGCGAATTCGCGGTGAAGTGAGATCTTCGAAGCCTGGCAAACCGCGGCGTCCGATCACGTTGGTGTCCATGCCGGTGCCGCTGTACGTCTTGCCGATGGCATCCACGATCAGCACGTTTAAATCGTCGACGGGCAGACGAGGAAAATAGCTGCGATAGTGTTCGAGCAATTCCGCTTCTCGCTGCAGAATATTCGCCGGAGCGATGGCATGCACTTCTGCTGTTTCATCAAATCCATCTTCCAGAATTCCGAGTCCCGCATAAATGCGACCGGAGTCCAGCACAAATTGTCCCATCTCCAACAGCATGTCTTTCATCGCTCCCGCGCGAGCCGAATGAAAGGTGCGCGCTGACAGAATCTTGCCCATCCCGACGACCATCATTTTGGTCAGGCCGCTTTGCACGGGACCCGCGAAACACGTGTGAAGTTTGATGCGGTTGATCACCAGCACACCGGCCGATTCAAGACAGTGGCGATCCATGTAGACGGGGCCCGTTCGCACGCGACCAATTTCCACAACGTCCATGCTGCTGCGAATCGGCATCCCCATCGCCGCTTCGGTAATGCCGAGCGATTCAATCATGGATTGCTGACCTTCAGCAGTGGCCCCATTGTGCGATCCCATCGCCGGGACAATAAATGGCTTCGCTCCACGGGCTTTCAGCCAGTCTCCACAGGCCCTGACAATCTCGGGCAAATTGCGAATACCGCGGCTGCCGACAGTCAGTGCCACATCGCCCTGTGGGACCGGTCGATTCAGCGACGAAAGCTGCTGATGCACGGCCCCGGCGATATCCGCCAATGGATTGGAAACAAGCTGCTGATCAACTCGGTAAAGGTCCATCATGTTAGTGCCATGTTCCTGATGTGCGCCCAACGATCGGAGTGGCCTCGAATGTAGCGGGCATCTTTGCCTGCACTTCGTGGTAAACCTGAAGAATTTCGTCCAGCATCCGAGTCTCATTGAAACGGTCGCGAACCATCTGTTGACCGGCCGCCGCAATCGCACGCGCTCGTTCACGATCGTTCAGCAGTTCCATAATTCGATCACCAAGACTGCGGCTGTCGGAAGGAGGGACGATCAGCCCGTTCACATTGTTCTCGATCACGCTGACAACACCACCAACCCCGGATGCAATCACCGGACGTCCCAGAGCCATGGCTTCCAGCATTACGACTCCCAGTCCCTGCTGCAGAGAAGGCAGGCAGAAAATGTCGGTCGCTGAAAGGTAACCGGTCATCGAAACACCCCCATCGACAAACGTAAGTCGACGAGACAATTCCAGAGAAGATGCCAACTGACGCAGGCTGCGTTCTTCCGGGCCACTGCCGGCAATGACAATCCGAATGTTGTGCCCCGCTTCGACAACTCGATGACAGGCGCGCAAAAAGAATGCGGCCCCTTTGACGATTTCGAGCGGACCGGCCATTCCGATGACCGGAGGCCGATCATCATCCAGCGGCAGATCGACAGTCGAAACGTCTGGAACGGCAACACCTGGCAGGATCACACGTTTGGCGACGCCGGCCAAAAATGGCGAGTCCGAAATTTGCTGCTGGACACTTTCACTGACGGAAATGATGGCCTTCAATTCGGGCATCGGCGACTTCAGCACAAATGCAGCGGCCTCGGACTGATCGCCAAGACTAACAATCAACGGACGATGCAGTTTCTTTGCCAGCCGAGCGCCCTGCGGCAGCAGACGCGGATCCTGAAGATGAATGATGTCCGGCCGCTGCTCTTTCATGTCGCGATAGAGTGTTCGCAGAACAACATGTCCCCACACCGGGAAGTTGTATCCCCGAATTTCGTGCAGGCGAACTCCCTGCAGCAACGACTCGTCCAGGCCCTCACAACTGGTGCAAACAAGGGCCGTGTCGAGTTCCCGTTTTTCAAGGCCTCGCGCAAGGCGCAATGTCAGCAGTGACGAACCGCGAAAAGACAGTTCGGCATCAAGCAACAAAATACGCTGAAGAGTATTGGCCATGAAAGTCTGTTAATGGTTCCTGCGAACCCGAGGCCGGAGAATCTCGCCTTAATCCGGCAAGCCCGTGAAATCATCGAATGAAACACGGCTCAGTTTGAATGTGCGGAGACGTGAACACGAAAGCCACTACGAATCGGAATTCTGCCCTTCGTAGCCGAAGTCGTGACACTTCGGGATCGCTTCAGAACCAACGTCCGAATTCTCACGAATTCGGCTACCAAAATAATTCAAAGTGCTGCCCCTCTATACCCCTCTTTGCTGTTCTCGAAACTCGGGCAGCGGGTACTCGGGCAACGGGACCGTTTGAGCCAGCTGAAACAGCTCCTGCAGTCGCACCCAGCCGCGAGTGATCAGTTCCGTTCGCTGCTGACTATACTGAGGATCAAATAATCGCTTATCAAAATCCCCCTCCACAACGACCGGTTCGAAATCCGGATGCTCGATAAACTGGGCCGTCACAGGGTTACATCGCAGATGCCGTTCAGGGGCGGCGAGCAGCATTTTTGACGCCATCTCGCCGATGACGAAACGCAGATACAGATCGCTTTCGCGAATGTTCTCCACTTCTTCTCCGCAGACCTCGCAGAGATATCCCTGATCGCAACGCGCCATAATATTTCAGTCAAAAATCAAAGTGACAGCCAGTGTATCCGCCGGAACTCAGGTGCCCAGAATCTTTTCTCGCAGAGATGTCAGCAGGCGCACTGCCTGGCCGATATCTGCCTTCTGACGAACAGGATCCTGAGGAATTTCACGCTCAATTGTGAGCGGCCCCTGATAGCCAATGGCCATCAGAGTCCGCAGGTAATTCTCCATACCGACGTCGCCGTCGCCCAGCGGAACTTCCTGCCCCCAGCCTGTTCCACGCACTTCCAGAGCCGCCCATTTTGCGTCTTTGCAGTGAATGCTGCCGACCAAATGTCCAACCTGCTTCAATGCGGCGATCGGCTCTCCTGTGCCGTACAAAATCATGTTGGCCGGATCAAAGTTGATGAACAAATTGTCTCGTTGGACATCACTGATAAAGTGCAGCAAATGGTCGGCGGATTCCTGACCAGTTTCCAGATGCAGCTTCTGGCCATTGGCTTTAATGTGGTCGAGCAGATCGCGAGTGACCGTGATCAGATCCTTGTAGCTCGCACACTGAGAGTCCTCGGGAACAAATCCAATGTGCAGCGCAACGGTGTCGCATCCCAACAGCTTCGTGAAGTCGCTGATCTCTTTCATTTCCTGCACGCGAGCCGCGCGAGTTGCTTCCGGAACGAGCCCGACAGTTCGAGCAGTCGTCGCGATATCTGCATAGCTCTCGCCTTCAAAACCGCCGAAGACAGCCGTGATCGTAATGCCGGCGTCTAAGCATTTCTTCAGAAACGCACTGGCCGCGGCTACGTTTCGTGTTTCTGCGTGAGGAGCATGAATCTGGATCGTCGGTACACCCAGTTCTCGAGCCACTTCCAGATGCACTCCCAGACCGGCATCGATCGACGCAAACACTCCAATAGGCCATTTTGTCATAGTTTTCTCCGCAGCTTTTTGCTTCCAGTGTTTCTCAGTGCATCACGAATAAGCTTCAATGTTGGCGTGCCGCTGTTACGAACGCAACTGAACGGACTCATTTCCGAATCGTGCCGAAAGCGAACAGCAGTCTCTACGGGACAAAGCGATTAATCGGCACATGTGCCAATTTTCGCGAGGGTCAGAATCCGGTCCGCAATTTCTGCGACACCAGTACGAGGCCAGATTGGAACCTGAATTCCGTCCTGTCCCTCACAAAGACTCGCAGAGTCATCCGAAATCACGGCCGTGATGTCCGGGTCACTGGCCGCATATGGCCGTTCGCTGACGGCGCTGCGCCAGACTTCCAGACGAGTCGCCCTGGAATGAAGGTCACCTTCGACCAGGATCAGGTCGCAGTCAGCAAATTGCGTCTCGAATCGAACATAGCGACCATCGCCTGATTCGGCACTATCCGTCGGAACAAAAAGGGCTGTCATGCGGGGTGACAGAATTCCGACGGCCACGGCTCCAGACTCCCGATGCTTGTGAGAATCCTTGCCTGGCGTATCCAGTTCATGGTGGTGATGCGTATGCTTGACCGTCGCCACGCGAATGCCTCGTCCGACCAGTTCTGCCACTAACTCACAGACAAGCGTTGTCTTGCCGGAATTCTTTTTTCCGACGATGTGAATTCTAGCCGGCGTTTTTTGATGAGTGGCTGACATAATTTTCCCGAAATTCGCGTCCGAACATCTGCTCCTCTGCTGAGGAACCACACAAACCCGCGTGAGCTTCTGAACACCGCTCCCAATCGCCGACGGTCATCATCGCCATTGCCAACTTTCAACGCAACTTCGCCGGACTTCCTGTCCAGCGAAAAACACGGACAGAATGGGCGTTCAAGCGAGTAATCGACAGAATCGAATTTCCGGTCGACAAGTGGCGAGAGTGATGCAAAGGAGTGTTGCTGATCGAGTTTTTTCGGATAGAGTGATGATTCCGCCCATGGCTCCTGCCGCTCAATTGTCTACTCGTTCCTGGTGCACAACCATGATTCGACACCTGCCACTCGCCCTTGCGTTTCTCAGTCTGCTGCCTGCTGTGCTTTCACGAGCCGAAGCCACGGACCTTGATGCTGCCGCGTCAGTTGAACCGCCGCAGTTTGAAAAAGACGTACGCCCTATCTTAAAAGCGCACTGCTGGCACTGTCATGGCGAGGAAGAGGAATTGAAGGGCGGCATTGACGCGCGTCTCGCGCGACTGCTGATCAAAGGTGGAGATTCTGGCCCCGGAGTCGTCCCAGGTAAGCATGGGGAAAGTTTGCTGTATCAGCGAATGGCTTCCGAAGAAATGCCGCCGGGAAAAAAGAAAGCCTCGGCCGCAGAACTGGAAATCATCGCAAAGTGGATTGATGCGGGTGCCACAACCGTTCGTCCCGAACCTGAAACGCTCGCAGCGGGCGACACATTGACGGAAGAAGAACGTGCACACTGGTCGTTTCAGCCCATCGTCAAAAGTGAACTCCCCGCCGTCGCTCACCCGGAACTTGTCCGATCGCCGATCGATGCATTTCTGCTCGCAAAGCTGGAAGAGAAAGGACTGAGCTTCAGTCCTGAAGCGGATCGAGAGACTCTGATTCGTCGCGTCACTTTTGATCTCACAGGCTTGCCGCCCAGCCCGGAAGCGATCGATCGATTTCACGCCGATCCTTCTCCGGAAGCTTGGGGTGCATTGGTAGACGACCTGCTGAATTCTCCCGCTTACGGCGAACGGTGGGCGCGGCACTGGCTGGACGTCGCAGGCTACGCGGACAGCGATGGCTACAATGAAACGGACAGTGAACGCACGTGGGCTTGGCGCTATCGGGACTATGTGATCCGATCGCTCAACGCGGACAAGCCATGGAATCAGTTTCTCATCGAACAACTGGCCGGCGATGAACTGCTGACTCCACCGTACACCGACCTCACTTCGGAACAGTCTGATCAGTTGATCGCTACCGGCTTTCTTCGCATGTCTCCCGATGGCACCGCTGCCGGTGGTCCCGACCAGATGATCGCTCGCAATGATGTGATCGCCGAAACCATCAAAGTGGCCTCCACATCTCTGCTCGGTCTGACCGTGGGCTGTGCGCAGTGTCATGAACATCGCTACGATCCGATTGCTCAGGCCGATTACTATCGGCTGCGAGCGATCTTTGAGCCCGCTTATGACACTGCCAACTGGCGAGTTCCCAACGGGCGACTGGTGTCCTTGTGGTCCAGCGAAACTCAGGCCGCAGCAAAGGCCGTGGACATGGAACTGGCCGACGTTTCAAAGAAGCGAACGGAAGAACTGGACACGATTGTCACGGAAACATTCGAACGTGAACTGCAGAAGCTGTCCGCCGATCAGCAGTCTCTGGCTCGAGCAGCGCGAGACACAGCCGCGGACAAAAGAACTCCTGAACAGCAGCTGCTGATTAAAGAGTTTCCGTTTCTGAATGTGGATCGTGGATCCGTGTATCTCTATTTGCCCGATCGCCTGGAAGGCTTCAACAAGAAGTGGGACACGCTGACAGAAGAGACAAAGAAAAAGCGGCCGGCTGACGACTACGTCATGTGCCTGAATGAAGTGCCCGGACAGGTGCCAGTGACGAAGTTATTCTCACGAGGCGATTTTCAACAACCGCGTCAGGATATCGCTCCGGGTGAGCTGACCGTATTGAATTCAACAGGACTGCAAATTCCGCTCGACGATCCTGCGGTCCCGACAACCGGCCGCAGACTGGCGTACGCTCGTCATCTCACGAGCGGCCAGCACCCGCTTGTCGGACGTGTGCTCGTCAATCGATTTTGGATGCATTATTTTGGACAAGGTCTGGTCTCGACAGTCAGCGACTTCGGCGTCAAAGGCGAAAAGCCATCGCATCCGGAACTGCTCGACTGGCTCGCTGGAAACTTTGCCGACGAAGGCTGGACGCTTAAACGCTTCCACCGTCTGCTGCTGAACTCAACTGCCTATCGACAGTCGTCTGTGCGTCGCCCCGAACTGGAGGCCGTCGACGGAGACAATCGACTTCTCGGCCGCATGAACGTGCGACGTTTGGAAGCTGAAACCGTGCGAGATTCGCTTTTGTATCTCAGCGGTAAACTGGTGCAAAAGCCTTTTGGCAAACCGATTCCCGTCAGCCCGGACGATGTCGGCCAGATTGTTGTTGCGGTCGACACACGCGATTCTGCCGGGCGACCCTCAGGCAAAGTCGAAGCGTTGGGTGATGATGAATTCCGTCGCAGTATCTACATTCAGGTGCGGCGATCGATGCCGCTGGGAGTTCTGGAACCGTTCGATCTTCCGCGGATGACTCCCAACTGCGAACGTCGAACGTATTCCACCGCAGCGCCTCAGGCGTTGTTGATGCTGAATAATCCTTTCGTGATTCAACAGGCCGAGATCCTGGCGACTCGCATTCGCACAGCTTCTCCGGAACTCCCCGGTCAGGTCACGTTGGCATGGCGAACGGTTTTCGGACGGACACCAACGGAAGCCGAACTTCAGGAAGGCGTACAATTTCTCACTCCTTCCGCCGAGGCACAACCGGAAATCGCAATCGCTTCGCTGAATCATTTTTGTCAGGCCCTGCTTAGCTCCAACGGATTTCTGTACGTCGAATGATGATGAACGCAGCGTCGGACGTCCCCGAAATCCACGAGCCTTCATCTAGAACACAACCGCCGGTATCGAGCCCGTTCGGACGGCCTTTTTGAGACGGAAGATTACCCATGTCACATTTCACTCGCCGTCACGTTTTAGCGCAGCAGTCGCTGGGAATCGGCAGCCTGGCTCTGGCGTGGCTGCATCAGCAGCAACTTCAGGCAGAGCCACCAAAACCGCTTCTGGAAGCGCCGACCTTCGACACAACCCCGAAAGCTCCCGCCGCGCGGCCGCAGGCCACGGCCATGATTTCGATGTTCATGCAGGGCGGGCCAAGTCACATTGACCTGTTCGATCCTAAGCCCGAACTCAACAAGCTGCATCTCAAGACGTACACAGGCGACATCAAGTACGACAATGCGGGTGAAGCCAGCAGCAAACTTTTCGGCTGCCCGTGGCGTTTCCGGAAGTATGGCCAATGCGGCATGGATCTCAGCGAGCTGGTCAGCAACCTGGGCACTGTCGCCGACGACATTTGTCTGATTCGTTCGATGCACACGGGCGTGAACAATCATGGAGAATCGATCAATGCATTGAATACGGGACGCCAGTTGTCCGGTCGGCCATCGCTGGGATCATGGATGACCTACGGCATGGGCAGCGATTGCGACAACCTGCCGGCGTTCATGGTGCTGACAGATCCATCCGGTCTTCCTGTCCTGGGCGTGGAGAACTGGCAAAACGGCTGGCTGCCTTCTGTCTATCAGGGCACCGTCGTGCGTTCGCAGGAACCACGCATTCTGAACCTCGATCCGCCTCCTTCACTGAAAGGCGCGAACCAGGAAAAAATCCTCAGCTACCTGCGCCGCATCAATCAGTCGCACCTGTCTCGCCATCCGGGTGAGCATGATCTTGCGGCGCGGATGCAGAGCTACGAACTGGCCGCCGGTATGCAGGTGGCTGCGAAGGAAGCGATGGACATTTCTCAGGAGTCTGAGACGACTCAAAAGCTTTACGGCATTGATCAGGAGATTACAAAAGAATACGGAACTCGCTGCCTGATCGCACGCCGCCTGGTTGAACGTGGCGTTCGCTTTGTGCAGCTGCATACCGGCAATCAGACCTGGGACCATCACGGGGGAATTATGACGGCCCTGCCGGCCGTATGTCAGCGAACCGACAAGCCCGCTGCGGCGCTTGTAAAAGATCTCAAAGAACGTGGAATGCTGGATTCAACGCTCGTTCACTGGGGCGGTGAAATGGGACGTCTGCCGGTGATTCAGAATGAGAAGAACATCGGCCGCGATCACAACACTTATGGCTTCAGCATGTGGCTGGCGGGTGGCGGTATCAAAGGCGGCCGCATTCACGGCGCGACGGATGAACTGGGTCACAAAGCCGTGGCTGACGTGGTGAATCATTACGACTATCACGCTACGTTGATGTATCTGTTTGGGCTGAGCGAATCACAGCTTTCCTTCCAGCGAGCGACCGGTATGGGCAGTCTGCTGGATGGTCAAGCCGGAAAAATTGTGGACACCATTCTGAATCTGCCACCCGAGCGAACAGTGATTCCGCCAGAGACGGCCAAAGCGTAGTTGTTGAAACTGCGAGTTTCGGCGGTGCAGTCGATCAAGAGAGCTAAAACAGTGCGATTTATCATAACCCGAAGCGTTAGCAAGGGATCCTGGGGACACGGCCGAAAGGCAAAAAACACAATCCCTCGCTGACGCGTCGGGTTGGGATAGTCACAAGCGCTGAACTTCAAAAAGCGTACGCTGGCTCGTTCCAATCCTCGGAGAATACAGCGTGCGATGCCATACAGTCGCACGTCAGTCCAGCGACAGATCGCCCGTGCTTTGCACGCCTGTAATTTGATTGGCTCGCAGGTAGTTGCGATCGCTGTAGTATTCGAACTGGCCGCCGTTCAGCACTTGTCGCTGGCCACCGTCCTGATGATGCGACACCGTGGCCTGTCGCCCTTCGTCGGCTCTCAGAATGAACTGCTGCTTTGAATGGTCATAGATGATTTTGTCGGCGATACCAGAAAACAATCGCGACTCAAAGCGGCATGGAATTTTTGTTCCGCCATTGCCACCGGCGGAGTTGGATTCCGCGACCATCGAGAACGACTGCTGGTCGGCTGACTGTCCCTGAATGACAGAGATTGCAAGGTTCTCGCATTTGAGCGCTCCGGTATTCTCCGGCAGTTCTTCAGAACTCATTCCATCAATGTCCAGGCGATCCGTCAGTCTTTGCACAGGACCAAAGATGCCTCGAATATGTTGCTTCAGGCTTACGATTTTCTTGTCACGATTGCCTCGCAACTCGCCAATGAAGTCCGCACGAATAAAGAAAAAGCCAGGCTCCGATGTTTTTGATGGCGTGTTGGCCCGTACCACCGTTCGATTCGAGACCGCAAGTTTCCGTTTGCCTTTGTCCCGCTGCGCCGATTCAATCAAACCAGGCCCTGTCGCATGAAACTCACCCGTGATCTGGTTGAACTCCAGATCTGCGAACTCCGCGTGATGATGAGCCTTCACGACCCCATCTTCCATCATGTCGATATCCACGACCACTCGGCTTTGGCACTCGATGCGTTCGATATTGCCGACAAGCGATTTTGTGCCGGATGTCTGAGTCAGCTGGAACTCATCTGGCTTGCCGACCGATTCCATGGCGAGGTCATCTGTAAAATGAACTTTCAATCCCGCACATGTCAGTTCAACGTCATGGTCCAGTTCATTGTTCATGACGGCTCGCACGTTGCCGACAAAGTGAGCCGTGCGTCCGGTGAAGCTCATGTGCTCGCCCCAATAGATATCTACCGGCGAAGGCTTGGCCAGCGGACGTCCATCGAGTCCTGTGGTTGAAACGAACCGGATCCGTCCGCTGCCATCCACTTTGGCTTCTCGCTGAACGTCCTTCGAGGCCGCTGTAAGTTCTGTCAGATCGATTCTCGGTCCTTCGATGAGTCGCGAAGAATTCACAACGGTCGCCGGATCTCCAAACAGGCTGATTTCCGTGTTGCCTCGAAATCCGCCTTTGGCAAACAGAACATTTCCATTGGCCGTGAAACTTTGGTCGTCGACGCGAGCTTTGTCATCGCCCGTGGCTTTATGTGTTACGGCAACGGCACCTTTCAGCCACACGTCCTCGAACTGAGGAGCTTCTTTGTCTGCCAGCCAGATTCTCGCTTCAATCGTGTCCGCAAGGACAGCCGTTTTTCCGGACAGCCCGGCAGTCGGTGTCTCGGATGACTTGCTGGCCGGTTTGACCACGCCCGCTTTTCCTGAACCAGACTCTGAAACACCGACAACGGACGTGGGCTGACGCCCGTGCTGAAAATCAACGATCAGCTTTTCACGAGCAGTGCCGGAAAGTTGATCGGCGGTCATCGAAACATTGCCCGTCGCGATCAGCTGCTCAGGACGGATTTTTGACATGTCCATGCCTTCCGTCAGCGGATTCGCAGCGTCGCCGGACTGCTTCCCATCGACGCCCGACAGTGACTTTGCCTGTGCTGCCTTTTCAAGAAACATGTCGATCACATCAGCCGCAAGTGACAGATCGGCCTTCAGCTTTCCTGTGTCTTTCAGGCTGGCCTGAATAACGCGTGCTTCGCCTTTCAGCGTAATGCGTTGTTCTTCACCGCGACGCAGAAGCAGAGATTCTTTCCACGCGGCACCTATCATTTGTGTATCGGCTGGTTTCTCTCCACGGTTCGACGGACCGATCTTCCCGGCCCCGCGACATTCTACCGTATGAACTTCGTTGTTTTCGTCCATCGCAACGAGGACATGGCCCGTAGACAGACGAGTCCCGCGCTGAAAGACTTCAACAGGAAACCTGCGTCCATTCGATGCGAGTACTTGTTCTGTCAGTTCAAGCATTCGCTCTTCAAGATGGAATTTCAGCAGCCCCATGTTGGCATAAACCTGCTCCTCACCAGCCTTCAACGACCAGAATTCTACAGGCTGACCTTCTGCGACAATGCGAGCCAGCTCGAGCTGTCGCGAAGGTTTTCCGCTGTCGGCATTCTGAATCTTAGGCTGAAACTGAAGCACGAGTTTCGAACAGTACAGACGATCAAGATCTCCGGCTGCTGTCGGCCGTTCCACTAATACCTGATTGTCGATGTTGGCTTCGCGGTCCATGAAACCGGAGAACGTGGCTTCTTTCGTGGGAACAAAGAACTCAAATCCATTGGCCGCACTCACCTTCAACTGCACCGGCTCACGCTGAGATTCATCGTCACTGAACATCAGGTTGCAGTCGATTCGCCCGCGCAGCCGGATTCGTTGCACATCGTTGACGGCCATGAGTCCGGCTTTGGACGATTCAGCAGACGCCAGCAATTCAATTTCCGCTCCCGATTCCGCACGGCCAGAATGCGTGCCCCATGCAAACTTTACGGGCTGACTGGTCCAGATCTTCATGGCATCTTCGGAGATGTGAAACATACGACCTTCAATGCGAAGGCCGTCCGGACCATTGATTCGCACGTCGCCCGAAAGCAGGCCCGACACAATCTTCCCAAAGCCGCCGCCGGTTTCCTGAAAATCAAACTTGCCGGAAGAGTCCAGCTGCGCTGAATCGGCCGTCGCGGTGACCGGAATTCCTTCGTCGTTCTGCTGCCACAAAAAAGCAACCGGACTGATGGCGATAGAACGATTATCGTTTTGCAGTTGCTGCTTGTTGAACCACAGCAAACGGCCGCCGTCGCGGAAGCGAGCGTTTGCGTTCTGAATCCACGGATCTTCGCGAAACCACTTTCGCGCTTCCTCCGCAAAGATCTGAGATTTCTCCGCCGGTGCCGAAGCCTTCGGAAGTGATGTCGTTTTGCGTTCTACGGTCAGCCACGGAGAAGTCAGTCGCGCATATGCCAGATAGACCGCGACCAGACCAATGCCTACAAGCACGGTTCGCGGTCCACGGGATATTGGAAGACTTGGCATGAATGACTCAGGCAGATTTCGACATCAACAAGATCAATGCAAAACAAGAAACGCTCACTACGACGCAGAACGAATGCCGGAATGGATCGACGTAACAGTATCGGCACCAGCTTTTAAGCTGCGTTCCGCATTTTCCACTCGCTGCAGAACGTCTGTAATGTCGAGCATGCCGACAGGAAATCGCTGTTCATCAATCACAGGCACTTCGCTCAGCTTTCGCTCCGACATCAAATGAATGGCCTCGGGCAGCAGAACATCGGGCCCGACGGTGATCGGATTGGCGGTCATCACAAGACGGATCGGCTGGTCGAGCTGCTCGTCTCGACGATTCTCAAACAATCGCGCCAGATCGCTGTCGGTAAAAAGACCGGTCAGCCGCCCGGTGGAATTGATCAGTATGACGGCCCCGGTTCGACGGCCCGGTTGACTGTGCTGAATCATGACCTCCCGAACCGTTTCCAGTTCGGAGGCAATTCGTAACTGCTGTCCCGATCGCATGACCTCTTTTACAGGACACAGCTGACGGCCCAGACTGCCGGCCGGATGGTATTTCGCAAAATCGGTCGCTGTAAAACCCTTCATCCGACACAGCACCAAAGCCAGCGCATCGCCCAGTGCCAGCATCGCAGTTGTGGAACAGGATGGCGCGAGCCCCAGCTCGCCCGCTTCTGCATGTTTGCCAATCGGGACAACCACATCCGCAAACCGGGCCAGGGTATTCGTCGTGTCGCGAGTCAACGCGATGAGTGGAATCGCCATCTGTCGCAATACGGGAATCAGACTCACCAGCTCTTCAGATTCTCCACTGTTCGAAATAGCGAGTACCACATCGTCCGGGCTGACGCAGCCAAGGTCTCCATGGCGTGCTTCCGTGGGATGCATGAAGTGGGCTCGAGTCCCCGTGCTGGCGAAGGTGGCGACCAGCTTCTGACCGATCAGGCCTGCTTTGCCCACGCCAGTGACGATGACGCATCCGGCTGTATTTCGAATGAGCTGCACCGCATCGCAAAAGCTGGCGTCAAGATTGTCCGCCAGACGACTGAGCGACTCGGCTTCCTGGCGAATGATTCGCCTCGCTTCGCGCAACTGCTCTGGATTGTCGATCGAGATGACCGCGCGAGTTTGTGAGTTTGGCTTCATGTTGTCGTCCCTGACAGAACCTCAGCCGTTCGTCGACAATCCATGCGACGATTTTACTTCGCTCGGTTCCTGAACTTTTGCTCTTGTTGAGAAGCTTAGAGCGATCTGCCGTTTCCCGTCAATTGCAGATTTGCGAACCCAATCGACGCAAACTCCATATCAACAGGGACTTGCGAAAAATTAACGGATAGCAAAAAACAAAATCCTACGAGCGGTGAACTTTTTGGTCAGTGTGAATATTCGCATTTTCCCAGCGAATTGAGGCGGTTAACCGGTTCGGAGTGTGACGGCACTTCCCACGAACGTTTGCCGCCCCGTACGGGCTGTTCAAGTCTGCCAAATACGTCTTTGTCACCTGCAGTCGACGTATCCAAATTTCAGTCGCGGACGCATGTGAAAGTAGGTCCTTTCTGCCGGAAAGAACTTTCGCCGCCAGGCGAATCGAGTGGCCGCCACATGTTGAGCAACGGCATAGCTGCTTTCACGCCACCCAAATTGCCGGAATTCCGGCAATGTCCACCGCCCGGCATCCAGGCACCGGTTGTATACAGTGTCGCGGCGAGTGCGCTTCACCATGGTGGGAATCACGAGAGAGTCTGATAAACTGCCGCCCCGTTCCCGACGATTTCTGCACGGTACCAAAGTGGTTGCTGTGCGATTTTCCCCACGCCCTTTTTCCAGCGAGATGATCGACGAATGGCGGCATTGAGTGTCAGTCTCAATCGGCTGACTTTGAAGAATCCGATTTTAGTCGCTTCCGGAACCTTCGGCTACGCGAAAGAGATGACGGCCTTCGTGGATTTCACTCAATTGGGTGGCATCATCCCGAAGACTGTGACTCCGCAGCCACGTCCCGGAAATCCACCTCCGAGAACCGTGGAGACGGCAAGCGGAATGCTGAACTCCATCGGTCTCGATAACGACGGATTTGATCAGTTCGTGGCGGAGAAACTTCCGTATCTCGCCGGACTGGGAACATCAATCATCGTCAACATTGCCGCAAAAACGAATGACGACTTTCGCCGCATGGCCGGCCGACTGCACGAAGTTGCGGGGGTGTCCGCGATTGAACTGAATATCTCCTGCCCGAACGTTTCCGGCGGTGTCGACTTCGGTACAGATCCGGAACTGGCCGCTGAAGTTGTCGCCGCTGTTCGCAGTTCCTGCAGCATCCCGGTCATTGCCAAACTGACACCCAATGTCACCAGCGTCATACCCATTGCCAAAGCAGTTGCCGAGGCCGGTGCTGATGCGGTGTCATTGATTAACACATTCCAGGGGATGGCGATTGACTGGAAACGTCGGCGTCCGGTCCTGGGGAATGTGCTCGGCGGACTCAGCGGGCCCGCAATCAAACCGCTTGCACTGCGGATCGTCTGGCAAGTGGCTCAGCAGGTAAAAATCCCCATCATTGGAATCGGCGGGATACAATCGATTGATGATGTCATGGAATTTTTATTGGCCGGCGCAACGGCTGTGCAGATCGGAACTGCGAACTTCTACAACCCGGGACTGTCCAACCAGCTGATTCGTGAACTGCCTGCGGCGCTCACAACGCTGGGTGCAGGCAGCGTGGCCGAAGTTGTGGGAACACTCCAAATTCCCAAACGCGACTGACGGACAGCGTTTGTTTCGACGGACGTTCGCGATATTCACTTCCAAAATTTTCTACTCGGCTCAGAGTCCACCATGAAAGTTCTTTCCGGCATTCAGCCAACGGGTCGGTTTCACTGGGGCAATTACTTCGGTGCCATTCGTCAGTACATCGCACTTCAGGGACAGGAACAGTCGTTTTATTTCATCGCCGATCTGCACGCGCTGACGACCGTCAGAGATCCCGCGGTGCTGCGTCAGAACGTCACCGACGCGGCGCTCGATCTGCTGGCCCTCGGTCTTGAACCGTCCAAAGCCACCCTGTTCCGTCAGTCCGATGTTCCAGAAGTGACCGAGCTGACGTGGCTGCTCATGACGATTGCGCAAATGCATCTGCTGGAGAAATGCCACGCGTTCAAGGACAAGAAGGCCAACGGCATCGCGGCAGACGCAGGACTTTTCACATATCCGGTGCTGATGGCCGCCGACATTCTGATCTATGACAGCACCACCGTCCCCGTGGGTGCTGACCAGATTCAGCACGTCGAAGTCACCCGCGACTTGGCTCAGCGTTTCAACTCGACGTACGGCGAAACACTGCACCTGCCGGAAGCGTACGTGCTCGATGACTCGGCCAAAGTTCCGGGAACTGATGGGCAAAAGATGTCCAAGAGCTACGGAAACACCATTCCGATCTTTGACACGCCTAAGAAGATTCGAAAAATCATCGGTAAAGTTTTGACGGACTCAACCCCGATGGAATCGCCAAAAGATCCCGATTCCTGCGCGGTGTACCAGCTGTTCAAACTATTTTCGACCAGCGATCAGCAGGTGGCCCTGGCCGATCGTTATCGGGCCGGTGGTATGGGCTATGGTGAAGCCAAAGAGACGCTCCACCTGGCCGCCATGAATCACTTCGGCGAAGCGTTCGAACGCAGAACTCGGCTGGAAACCACTCCTTCTGAAGTTGAAGATATTCTTAAGCAGGGTGCCCAAAGAGCTCGCGCGAAAGCGGTGGAAGTTCTGGAGCGTGTTCGATCAGCCTGCGGACTTTCCGCTCGTCCGGTTTAGGAACAGTCTCTGCAAACAGCTTCGGACAATCGCGCAATCGATAAAAAATCTGACCCGTGAAAAAGATGTCTTTACAGACAACCTTCATCACGGGTCATTTTTGGGAGCCGCCTTTGGCAGAAGGATGTCTGTCAGACTATTCCTGAACTGGGACCTTGTAGCTGATCGCCCCGATCGCTTTGCCTTTTTCCACGGTGCGACAGTTCTCGTGGCACATGATACATTTTTCCATGACCACTGGGATCGCCGTGGCCGCGAGAAGATATCGCTTCCCGTCTTCCGTCACCACCTGATCGTACGACGGCTTTCCTGCCAGAATCTCGGCAATGGCCTTCTTTTCGAAACCCTCTTTGGGCAAATTCAAATCGTTGTAGGGCTGACCAGTGGCATCGACCAGGCGCGCCTTATGCCAGCCTTTCTCGCCGACCGCATCAAAGAGCGCCTTGAACGCGCTTCCGGCCGCAAGATCTGTATCGGTTTTCACATAGTGTTCTGTCACCAGGACGATCGCAGTCTTGTAGATGTCGTCCAGCATTCGCACCTCGCGGCGCGCTCGCTCAACGGCCACGTCCTTTGCCGCCACTTTTCCTTTACCGTCCTGCGCCGCGGTCTGGCCGGCAAATGCCATCCAACTGCCTGCCGCAACAACAGCCATCAATAATCCGAAAATCAGTGTTCTCTTCAACATCCCAGCACCCTCGTAACGAGTTTTTTTCCTGGCCAGCCCAAAACAAGACAAACATGTCTGCTTTAAACTAACTTCAAAAAAACAGGATGTCAATATCCACTTTAAATTCGAGTCGTGCAGGGCCAGATTTTCCTCAGAATTTCCGGTCGCCGGGTGGGCATTCCCTGCCACAGAGTTCGGTCGTCGCCGGACGTTAAAGCGAAATTTCACGGATCGCGAATGCCGTCGCTTCCACGGCTCGCAACGACCAAAAAAAGGCGAACCCAAAACGGGTTCGCCTTCTGAACGCTGACCAGTCCCCGGGTCAACGCATTGTTTTCATCTGCCACGATGTTTCCCTGTCAGATCCGCTCATCAGCGAACGCGAGGAACTTCCATCAGGCGCGGCTGAGCATCAAAGATCCAGGAGTGTGCGGGCAGCTCATTGTTCTTCGTGACTTTGGGGACGGCAAAGATTTCTCCGGCAAGGACTTCTTCACCGGTGCTCGGATGGCGAACAGTCTTGCCGCCATACTGAGTCGCCATGGTTCGGATTCGGGGATCATCCTTGCTGTCGAATGAACCGATCGTCACGATCGATTTGTACTTGTCGTGATAAACCCAGGCATCGTAATTGGTGTCGTATCCATACTTCTTGGCGTTGCGTAGTTTATCCGTCAGCAGCATCGCATTCTCTGCACAGTCATCGAGACTTTTTCCAAAGTGCGTATTGAAAAAACCGACGGCTTTGCTCGTCTGACTGTTTCCGACCTGAATCACACTGCTGCCATGAAATGTTGCGACGACCATCGTGTATTTGCTTTTGTTCTGCAACAGCGAATACTTCTGCCCTGAATTCAGCTCGGTGATGAAGTTGTCTTCTTTGGTATCGCGAACTTCACCTTCCCACAACGGATTGACCGTCATGAATGCTCGACTGAACGGCAATGGACGGCCAGGCGTTTTTGGAAGAATGCCACCGTTCTGAGGGTCAGACAAGAATGCAGGGTTGAATTTCTTCTTGATCCATTCGAGCTTTTCCTTCGCGATCTTCTCCTGGTCTGACGGAAAATTTCCGGCCATCACAGAGATGTATCCGTGTTGAGCGATATAGCGACGCCCGGTGGATTCATTGGAACTGGGCGAGCTGATCTCCCCCATCTTTTCTTCCTGAGAATAGACGTAGGCCGGAATCCCTTGTTCACGCAGCGCAAACACAATTCCGTCCGCTGCTTCCCATGCTGTCATTCCGCCCTTAATCCGGCGAGTCTCATCATCAACGTCGCGAATGGATGCGACCATGATCATCCACGGACCATGATTCTTGGCCAGCTTGTATCGCTTGCCTTTGACAGGCTTTTCGATGCCCGCATGAACAGTCCCTGCGAACAGGGTGACAGCCGCAAGCAACAGAACAATTTTCTGGAAAGTTTTCATCCGGCAATCCTTCTGAAGAGAGTCCTGCCGACTTCGCGAATCATCTGCTCCGGTGAAAGCCTGTGGTCCACCTGAGCCGGGCGATGTCAGCAGCCGACAATGTCCTGTCGGGCGACACGAGTATGCCACGGCTGGCCATCGGGACATAAGTCGTTCCTGCAGTTTTTCCAGCGTGCTGCAGGGATCAGAATGCCTGACGCAGCGTCGAGCGGCAAATTCTGCCAGTCGCGGTCACTCGTCACCGTTTCCTGCGGTATCGGAGCCGTTGCTGACCCACAATAGAAAAGGGCGAAAGCTGACCGAGCCTTCTGTTGCGGGTAAACGTTCCCGCGGCTTCGCACAGATTTCGCCCTTGTTGGCGACACCTGAATAATCAGACGAACTTACCGGTATGGGGCAGGTCGGGGAGTCGCGCGGAGCGGTTCCAGATTCATCTGTGGAGCCGACTGAGCTCGCACGTCAGGTGTTCCGGTTCGAGAGTTGGACGACTGCATCACAGGTCGGCTCTGCGAAACCGGTTGCACATTCAGCTTCTGTGACGAGTTCTGGCCGTAGCGACTGCTGGGACGAGAATTTACCGAACTGCCAGACACATTGGAGAACTGCATCTGAGGCATCGCCATAGGCTGTGCAACTACGGACGGCTGCTGGGTCAGAATCAGCTGGCTGCGATTTCCGTAACGCGCCGAAGGAGATCCCTGGATCGCTTGTGTCCCTCGAGACGAAGCGACGGAAAGCCGCCCGTCGGCACTCAGAATCAGCTGCTGTGGAGCGAAGCTGGTCTGGCCGGGAATTCCCGGAACCGCACCCGGCTGCATCAAGGCCGGCGGTGCTGGCAATGGAGGAAGCGGAGTGGGTGCTGAAGGTATCGTCTGGAACTGCTGCAACGGCTCGGAATAAGAAGAGCCTGGCGGTGGCAGCGGGCCTGAACTCGGAACCGGCGGAACTGTTGTCAAAGCTCCCTCAGATGCCTGCATGGGGACATTCGGCAAAATTCCGGGCTGAGAATAGACCGGTTCCTGTGAGTAACGCGGGCCCGGTACGTTCGACGGTGACACGGTTCCAGGCAAAGTTGAAAAGCTCTGCCCGGGCATCATCATACTGTTTTGCGGGGTGTAGATGTTGGCATTTTCTTGCTGACTGTATTCGACAGCTCCCTGCATCCCGTGCTGGTAACACGATCCATTTCCCGAGCACGGCGGAAGGGGGGGAAATCGCTGCCAGCAAGTTTGATTGAATCCCCAGTTGGGCATGTCTCCCGCATGCACATGCGGCCTTGAGGGTTCATCGGGGAACATGCGACCGGCCTCTGCCGGTGTAACAGAAAGAAGCAGGATTGATCCCGTCGCGGCCGATCGCAGCAGATGCCTGATGTATGTTGTATCCATCGTGTCCATTCCTTGACCGACTTTCAGGTTATGCCAACCACGTTGACGTGCAGCGCCGCCTGCAATGCATGAACTAAGTTAAATTGAGAATCAGAAATCACTAACGACCGTTGCCCATTCCCGTCGACGAATTGCCGATGCCACCGAATTGCGCTGCATGCCCGGAAACGCCGCTGAATCCAAAACCAGCACCGCCCACTCCCATCATGCCCTGACCGCCCTGATTGAAGCCGCCGTTCATGCCATTCATTCCTTGCCCACCGAATCCGCCACCGCCCATCCCGCCACCAGCAGCCATGCCCGTGTAACCGCCTCCGAATTGCCCCTGACCAAATGAGTTGAAGACTACTGGATGCCCAGTCACGCCCAGTTGGGAGTATCCGTACCCTCCATTGAAACCTCGCATCGGCTGGCCCTGCTGTGTTTGCTGTGTTTGCAGCATCTGCAAATTTTGCCCGAACTGCTGGTTCTGCTGAGCGACCTCCAGCTGCGGACGAACGAGTCCAAAGTAGTTCAGCCCAGGACTACTGTTGCTGCGCAGCATGTTGATGTAGGGACTGAATGTGGGCGTATCGATCGGACGATCAATTCGACTCCCACCCAATTGAGCCGAAGCTCGTGTGCCCCAGCACAGAAGGCCAGCCACAGCAAGAATTCGCAGAAAGCGTGTTGAGTCAGACATCAGAAACCACCATTCGTGTTCTTACCCTGGAGAGATCGAGTGGCCCCGTTACCAAGTATTGTGAAGCCCAGCATGCGTTCAAACGGAGCCGTAAACTTCGCCAGCTTGGTGTCCATCGTGATCAGTGGCGATGCTTTGACGTAGAGCCGATCGCCCGGCAACATCTGATAGTTTGTCGCGGTCTGAGCACCTTCGGCAATCGCCTTCCAGTCAACTTTCAGGATTTGATCGGGACAGTTTTGCTCAGGTGATGGTCTGGCAATCCAGATGGACGCTTTGGATGCTACCGTGGGAAGTCCGTTAACTCCGGCGATGGCATCGAGTACCGTTTCGTTCCCGTTCGACGGAATTCGATAGACCTGTTCCCCGGCACCGCCACCGTCTGTAATGACATAGTAGACTTTGCTGTTGTAGGCCAACACATCCACGGAAACTTCGGGCCGATGAATGTGCTGACTCAGATGCTGCTCAACTGCACCGCGTGCCTGCTGCAAAGTCATGCCGGTCACATAGACGCTGCCGTAAACGCCCAGCCCCACAGTACCGTCCATACGCACAAGATGCGGCCCTGCGATAAATTGTTTGTTCTGCGGCGAAGGCAGAGTGACCAGGACCTGAGGCGACGTCAAAATCTGTCGCAGATGTGTGTCCACCCGCGTTTGAATCTCTTCAAGCGGCAGATCGGCGACCAGCACCTTGCCATATTCCGGACCAAGGTTCAGATAACCGTCGGTGCCGATCACATACATCCCGTTGATTTGCTTGAACTGAGTCGAAACAGGGTCTTCCACCTGCCCCACGGGGATTGTCCGATTCACCTGAACAACCAGTGATTCACCCGCACGAATAGGCGCCATCGCGGGGCGCAGATTATTCACGGCTTCAATCAACAATACATCCGGCGGCTCAATCACGTATTCCGGCAATGAGACCTTGCGGAGTTCTCTTGGGGCATCAGCCAACCCCGCGCATGCATAGGAATTTTGCGAGGTAGAACACGTTGCACACCCGGCGAACGCGACACTCAAACAACTCAGCAGTGCAGCAGCCCCAATCGGACGCCACGCATTCGCCCAGACAAAATGTGCCGGTCGCATAAAGTGCTCTCCATACTTCCTCGCCGCTCAATTGCAGGGCGAAGAACGTTTCATCCGTGAATGCGGGGAGCCGGCGGATCTTCGCCGGTATTCTGATTATCACATCATCACTCCTTGATGACGTGACAAGTCCCCGGATCATTTCATCGGAAGTGAGCCACCGATCGACGTCGATATTCTCACCCGACTGATTACGACTTGAGCCATGTGAAGTGGGTTGTGTCGAGTGAATCGATTAATCGTAACCAGCCGAACTTCGATGGCAGATTGCAGTCTGAATTTCACTCGCAAACCAACGCATAAACCGGCAGATTCTGCGACTCCATTTCATCGCATCGATTACCCGGTGTCAGTCTGCACAATTTCGATTCGCTGGCAGGTCAGACCAGTGGAAACCCGCATCTCGCAAGCACGTTTCTACGCGCGAAACGCACAGCCATCGGGTGGCAGTAAGGATGGAATACAGGAATTCGCGCGCAAAAAAAGGGCCTTCAAATGAAGGCCCTTCGGAAAAGAAAAAGACGC
Organism: uncultured Planctomycetota bacterium; assembly: GCA_947085455.1. Classification (GTDB taxonomy): domain Bacteria; phylum Planctomycetota; class Planctomycetia; order Planctomycetales; family Planctomycetaceae; genus SXXK01. Next base: position 143,979 of record CAMTWR010000001.1, read on the forward strand.
AACTGGACTCGTGAGCGTTCAGGAAACCCGTCCGAATAGTCACGAATCCGGCTACCCACGACAGTTACGCGTTCCTAGTTGGTTTTCTCTTCACGCAGAATAAAGACCATCCGAATCAAATGCGGCAGGTCATCAGCCCGCATTTTGTCATTGATGCGTGCTCGATGAGCTTCCACAGTCTTCGTGCTGATCCCCAATTCGGCTCCGATTTCGCGGCTGGATTCGCCTTCTGCGATTCGATCCAGCACTTCTGTTTCGCGGTCTGTCAGACGCGCCATGCTGGATTCAATGTCATCCAAATCGTCGCCCACAAAGTCCCAGTCCACATCGTAGAACGAGGCGTATGCTCGATTGATGGCCGCCATAAGCCTTTCCGGGGACGTCGGCTTCATCACAAATTCCAACGCGCCTTCTTTCATCGCTTCAATCGCTGACGGGGCGTCAGCATGGCCGGCCATATGAATGATCGGCAAATCAAAGTCTTCCGACATCAATTTTGCCTGCAGTTCCTGAGCCGACATGCCTCGAAGTCGAATGTCCGTGACCAGAACGCCGGGCGTCTTTTCTCGGTAGTCACGATAAAATTCCATCGCTGTCATGTAATCCCGGACCTCAAGCTTTTCCTGACGAAGAGCATCGGCCAGCGGATTCCGTATCCCCATGTCGTCCATCACAAGGAAGATCGTAAAGGGGCGACGTTTTTTGGGTGAAGCAAATTCCGACTGCGGCGTTTTCTTCGCGGCGGTGCCGACTACTTTCGAGTTCTTGGATACCATGGGTTGAAATCCCGATAAAACAAACTTTTGGTGCACGACCGATATATTGCGATCTTAGCCTGGCGGCGCCGTTCTGCTATCTGATTGCACCCTCAGTTGCTTCGTTTGTCGACTAATAGACAACGTTTTTCTCATGTTGGGTGTATACTTGTTCGCAATGCATATGGAGTGAAACCCTCCCGTACCCAACGGTGCCTTCCTGCACATACTTGCTGAAGCGCCGTGCTTGCCTCCGAATTCCACACGCGAACAAGACGTTCTCCCTACTCTCGCCAGGGACTACGGGACCAAGGGACATCGTGGTCAGAAAATTCATTCGTTCCTGGAAAAGTTTTAGCCATTCAAAAAAATCTGGCCTTTCCCTGTTAGGTCTGCGACCTCAAGTAAAAACTTGGTTTTCTCGAGTTCAAAGCAGACGCACCTGATTAACCAGAACCTGCCTCGAACACTTGCAGTCGCACTGATTTCGTGTCCAGCCGGAATCTTGGTGGGGTGTGACCGGGTTTTGAGTGGGAATGCGGCCTTTCTGCTTGTCCACCGGAATTCTTCACGGTCAAATGCTGCTGTAGCATTGTGACTTTATGGCCGTCCCGCAGCACATGATGCTTTCTGCTTGTGCACAAACGGCTCACTTTTGTCCTTGGCGATGACTTGTGGATGACGCAAAAAGGGAAACAGTTTTTCGTACATGCGAATCCATTACGCGCCGACTGGTGCCCGCATTAGCCCAACTGGAAAGCACGGCCTCCCTTCTTCAACAACCGCCTCTTGCCGGCCGGGAATGGTTTGAAGTCCTGCGACAGAAACTTGTGCCTCAACTGGGCGAACAGGCATTCCTTGTCGTCGCAGTGGTTGGTGGGACAAACATCGGTAAGAGCGTGATTTTTAATCATCTCGCCGGATGCAAAGCCAGCGCCAGCAGTCCGCTTGCTTCCGGCACCAAGCACCCCGTTTGTCTGGTGCCTGAAGGATTCACACAGCACCACAGTCTGCAGAGTGTGTTTCCCGATTTTGAACTCCATGAATGGAGCGATGCATCGTCTTCACTTGAAGAAGATGACGCTCACCAGATTTTCTGGCGAACCGCGAAAGAGCTGCCTCCGTCGCTGCTGATTCTGGACACGCCGGATGTCGACAGTGATGCGCGTATAAACTGGGTTCGCGCGGACGCGGTGCGACGCTGCGCAGATGTCCTGATCGCCGTGCTGACTCAGCAAAAGTACAACGACGCCGCGATCAAAGAATTTTTTCGTAAAGCCGGCGATGAAGATAAAGCGGTGCTTGTGGTTTTCAATCAGTGCCTGCTGCCCGAAGACGAACCGTACTGGCCCATCTGGCTGGATACCTTCTGCCGCGAAACACACATTCATCCGGACGCCGTGTATCTTGCTCCTGCCGATCGTCGTGCGGCGGAAGAACTGCGTCTGCCTTTCTATGAACGCCCGATGCCGGATCGCTTCGCGGGTTCACCCACAGACCTCCCCACTGTTTCTCCGGCCGTCAACAACACACCTCGGAACCTGAGTGCTGACCTGGCGAATCTGAAGTTTCGCGAGATCCGCATGCGAACCCTTTCCGGCTCTCTGCGAGAACTCATGCATCCGCAACGCGGTATTCCCGGATACCTCAGGGAATTGCGAGTGTCGAGCGATGATCTGGCCAAAACCGCCAATCGACTGTCGATGGACAGTGTCGTACAGGTCCGTAACTGGCCGGCTCCTACCAACGCCGCACTGGTGGCCGAGATTCGCGAATGGTGGAAGGCTCGTCAGGAGGGCTGGGCTCGCCGCATCAATTCTACTTACACCGTCGTGGGTAATGGAATTCTCTGGCCCTTCCGCGCCGCTCGTCGCGCTTTGCAGGGAGATGCTATTCCGACAATGCACGAGTATCGAGTTCGTGAGTGGGCTGCCATCCTGATGGTAGTTGAAGAACTGTTCGACAAACTGCAATGGATGTCCGAATCCGGAAATGAAATCATCCGAACTCGTATCGCGGCCGTTCTTAAGGGAGAAGCTCGGGCGGACTTGCTGAACCTTTTGAAGCAGAAACATGAAGCCGTCGACTTCGATGAAGAGTTGCGGCAACTGGTGGATGAGCAGATGCTGAAATTCGAAAAATCGAAGCCGGACCTCTTCGGAATGTATCGGCAGCTGAACAATATTTCGGCCGCGGTACGCCCGATGACCAGTGTCGTGCTGTTCTCAATTGGATTCGGTCCGGCCGGCGAACTGGTGGCGCCAATGCTGGGCCACGCGGCCGCTTCGGCGGTGATCCATGTTGTAGCCGACGTTGCCGGAGGAGCGACCGCAGCGATTGCTGGCGAAGCAGCCGTGTCGTCAGCGGCTGGCTCAGGGGCCGGCATGTTGCAGGCATGGTTCCATTCACTGCAGGCCGCGTTCACTCAACGCCGTGCAAGTTGGCTGACATCATTGATTCACAACGAACTGCTGCGAGACCTGCCTGCGGAACTTCGATCGGCCGCCACTCTGTCGAATAGCGCTGCGTTCCTGGAAGTTCAGAAATGTGTCGCGGAACTGGAAGGCATCGGGCTAACTTCCGCTTACAACGCCTAAACAACGGGACAAACAATCGACGTGGCGTTGCAGTATCTGATTCCCTCAATGTGTTCGGAACGATCTCGCGATGAGATCTTCTGAAATCCATTTTGTTCAGCATTGTTATGGTCTGGAACATTTCATGTCAGTCACTTCAGAACTGGAACACCTGACAATTCTGGCCGAGATCGATGATCTTGTGCTGCGAATTCGAAAGTGGCTCGAACAGGATTCCTCATGGGAGCCTGCGAACAAAGCGAGATCGGTTGTTGCGAGAATTGTGGAGCGTGTCCATTCGCTGCGAATTCGTCTCGAATCACCGCTGGTGGTGGCAACCTTCGGCGGTACGGGTACCGGAAAAAGTACGCTGGTGAATGCACTGGTCGGGCAGGAAGTTTCGCTGTCGGGTCGGCAGCGCCCGACTACAACCATGCCCGTCCTGCTGGTTCATTCCGATTTTGAAACAAGCGCGCTGGGATTCGACCTGAGTCAGTTTCAGGTGAAGAAGATCGACTCACCGGTGCTGCGTGACCTGATTTTGATTGATTGCCCCGACCCGGATACAAGTGAAGGAGCTGACAGCGGCTCAAATCTGGCTCGCCTGCGTTCTATCCTGCCTCATTGCGATGTTCTGCTGTATGTTTCGACTCAGCAGAAATATCGCAGTGCACGAATATCCGAGGAACTTGCCGACGCGGCGGCCGGTTGTCGTCTGGTTTTCGTTCAGACTCACGCTGATCAGGATTCCGATATTCGCGATGACTGGAAGCACAGTCTTTCGCCGGCCTATCAAGTGCCTGACATGTTCTTCGTGGATTCGCGACGCGCGTTTCAGGAGCAGGCTCAGGGGCAGCGTCCATCGGGCGATTTTCATCGGCTCGTCGAACTTCTGACCAATCAGCTGGGCGCGTCTCGACGAGTCGCTATTCGACGGGCCAATCTGATTGATCTGCTGGAAGAAGCGTTCACGATTTGTCGCGATGACTATGACAAGGGGCTTCCGGAAGTCCGGCGTCTGCAGGAAGTGCTCGACCAGCAGCGAACGAAATTGCGTGATTCGCTGACGATGCAGCTGCGCGATGAATTGCTGCTGAATCGAAATCTGTGGGAGCGGCGTTTGTTAAGTGCGGTCACGGATATCTGGGGGTTCAGTCCGTTCAGTTCCGTGTTGCGATTCTATAACGGTCTCGGCGCTTTCATCGCCTCTTTCAGTTTCTTTCGTGCCCGTTCGTCAGCGCAAATGGCGCTGATCGGCGCGATGCAGGGCGCTCGCTGGGTGAAATCTCAGGTTGAGGAGTCAGTTGCAGATTCTTCATTGAACCGATTAGCCTCATTCGGAATCACAGATCAACAGCTTCAGGAATCTCGAATGATCGTTTCCGGCTATGTGCATTCCGCCGGAATCGAGTCGCCGGAGTTCACGGATCGCCGCGACCTGACGCAGCTGCGTCGACGGGCCGCAGAAGTGGAGGGCGAGTTTCTTGTGGACGCTCGACGCGCTATCGATGACGTCATTGAACAGCTCGCGCAGCAACATTGCACGAAGCTGATCCAGTATCGCTACGAAGGCCTGTTTCTGCTGTACGTGGTCTTTCTGATTGGTCGGATCGGTCATAACTTCTTCTGGAGTTCCTTCCTGGCTCCGATCGTTGGGGCCGCAGATGTCGCAGCGCCGTTGCTGGCTGTCGACTTCTATATCCCCGCAATGATTTTCCTGGTACTGTGGTCGGGACTATTGGTGCTCGGCTTCACGTGGCAACTACGTCAGGGCCTTTCCGAACGGATTCATCTGCTGGCACAGTCGATGGTGGAAAGGCGACTTCTTAAAGGCTTGTTCCCGGCTCTCGAAAGCGCGTGCCTGGAAGTCCTGCATGAAGACCGAACAGTTACCGAACTGCAGGGTCGCACGTCCGAGTTCCGTCGTCATCTGGCCGATTCCACTGCGTTTCTCGGCGGGCAGCGAAGATAGATGCCGAATCTGGCGTCAGCCGCACCCAGCCGCAGCCAACAGCACTCGCACCAAAACAGGCCGACCGTCTCGCTCCTGTTTTGGACAGCACAGCTCTTCACCATCTCACAGTTTTTGCATCAGGAAAGTTTTTTCCCATGGACGTTCCGAAGATCATCGCAGCTCTGCAGACCTGTCTTCCGCCGATCGTGCGCTGGAGTGGTGCCGTGGCCAGGCGGTTGCGACAGTTCAATATTGCCGTCGATGGCAAATCGTCCGGGAATGCCAACACAGACGCGCTGACTCTGGCCGATCTGTCGGTCCAGGAACTTATCGTTGCCGCGCTCAGGGATGCGGATCCGATCCTGCGTACCTGCAGAGTTGAGGGAGAAGAAACGACCGGCGACATGGCGCGCTTTTCTTCCGACAGCCGGCTGGCAATTGCAATCGATCCGATCGATGGAACGAAACAGTATCGCGATAAAACAGGCAACGGCTATTCAATTATTGTTCATTTGCATGATGACACGACGCCTCACTATTCATTGGTCTTCGCTCCGGAGATGGGACCTGACGGAACGTGGGTCGAGGTGACTCCGAATCGCATCGTCTGCGGTCCTGACGATCCTTCTCGAACTGCTCGCGAAGTCCTGAATTCACTTCCCGATCTGACAGCTCGGCGCAATCCGCTGGGGCAGGGAATCTATCTGATTGGCTTTCAGAAACGTGATACCCAACGAGCTCGCGAAGTGGATCGGCTGACTGTCAGCGGTCAGTTCCTGCAGGGACGCACTTCCGACGAAATGCAGGGCAGCATTTATCCGTTAATGTGCACCGGCGAATATGCGGGTTCTCTGATTCACTCGCCAAACATCTACGACTTCCCGGTCTCGATGCATATCGCTCGCGTGCGCGGTGGCGATGCCGTTTGGGTTCACAACGAACAACCAATTGACTACCGCGATTTGTGGATGGACACACGGGCCGAGATGCTGCGATATCCTGGGATTGTGGCCTGCAGTGAAAACATGGATATCGTTAAAGAACTTTGCCGACTTTCGAAAAACTGGAATCCGGTTCGCTACGAGGACTAGTCCGCGGCATCCACTCGCGGGCACGGAAACTCAGTTCCAGTCGGGATTGCGAATGTTGTGCGGCAGCAGCCGATTCGCGCGGTGCAGTCGTCGCATGCAGACTTCCCACAGTCCGTACACGTCTTCCTCCAGAACCAATGTGCCGTCAGCGGGAATGCAATACCAGTCGCCTCGTTCCAGCTCTCCTTCCAACTGTTCGCCGCCCCAGCCCGCATAGCCGGAGATCAGTCGAAATCGCACACCAGCTTCCGGACTCTTTCCTGATCGCACCACTTCTTCGAACGAGTTTTCACTGCCGGCAAGAAACAGTCCAGGAGCAACTTCCTGATCGCGTTTTCCCAGAGACAGGCAGTTGTGCAGAATGAACAGCGAAGTCGGCTCGACAGGTCCACCGACGAAAACAGGATCCTGATTGACTGACGTTTGACCCTGCTGGGAAAGGGCTTTACCAATCGTCATCGCTGACGGCCGATTGATCACAAGTCCCATCGCGCCCTGATCATTATGCTCCAACATCATTACGACGCTTCGATAGAAGTTGGGGTCTCGCAGATGATTGGCAGCAATCAAAAAGCTGCCTTGAAGTGATCCTGCCATGTCTGAACCTGCGTGGAAGAATGAACTCAATGGAACGAGATATTTAAATACGTTTCTATCCGCAACAGCTTCCGATTCTGTGGTTGGCTGTCCGGGATGGCTTACAGCAGCATCACCAGTCCATCAAGACCGGAAAGTCGGCCGTAAATCGCCAGCACCTGTTGCGACGATTCACACATTGGCTCAATCGTGACGGCCACATGTCGACCGTGTTCTGAGTTGCGTAAGGAGAACGGCGGATCCATCGACATCTGCAACTCCTCTCTCACACACGATACGACTCGTGCGGTGAAGTTTCCATCCGCATATCCAATGACTTTAAACGTGTAATGACACGGAAAAGCATGCTGCGCTTCGAGCAGTTCGATTGCCGGAAAATTGATCACTCCAACGCCCCTTTATGAATCAATATGCGACTCAGCACGACCCCTGCGAACAGCATCCGCCGCCGGTCCCGCAGTTGTTCAGTCCTTTGTTCCACGGAGCTTTCGTCAGCAACATTCCCATGCCGCAGGTATTGCTCAGGCCCGCAAACGTCAGGCCCGCGCCGATAAATGCGGGGATGACCATAAACCAGATGCTAACCAGAGCCAACAACGAACCGGTGAGAGTGAGAAGCCCCGCGCAGATGCGCACCTGACGCTCGAGGGATATCATTTTCTTTTGCCCGCGATTGACCGGCAGTCCGGATTTCTCCCATGCCAGAGTTCCCCCATCAATGTTCACAACATTGCTGTAGCCAGCTTTCTCAAACAACTGGCACGCCTGACTCGATCGGCCACCCGTTCGGCAGATAATGTAAAGTGGGTCGCTCGCTTTGGCTCCGCGTGATTCCATAATGGCTTTGGGGTTCAGTGTATCCAGTGGCGCACAAAGAGCGCCGACCGCATGGATCTCATAAAATTCCATTAACGAGCGAACGTCGATCAGGTCAAATCCGCCCTGGCGACTGAGCGGAGCGAATTCCTGAACTGTTATCGAACTGGACATTAAAAATCATCTCACTAAAAAATGACCGTTGCACGGCATCCAAAACGTCTACCATCTTCTCATTGTAGAGCGGTCGGTCAAGGCTGCATTGCGATTGTCTTCGTTCGTGTGACTTTCGCTGCTCAACCTGCCGCACGGCCGACGTTTTTTTCAGCATTTTTGGATCTGCCGACGGCCGTTCCTTCCTGATCGTGCGTTTCGGCGACTCCTGCAGTGCGGCGATGTGAACGTTTTTTCGGCAAATCTGAGGGAGCCGTTTTGTGGCTGCGGAATTTGAAAATGTCGACATCTGGGTTGGATTCTCCAGATCGGAACAGTCTCTTCAAGAATTCCTTCACGAAAACTACGACGACGAAAATCCAGAGACCCCTGTGTCGTGCTTCGCGGCTGATCAGGGCCAACAGTTCTGTGATCACGATTTCGTGTCTGGATCATTTCTGTCGATGCCCGGCGATTTTGTGACCGTGTGCGAACGTCTGCCGTTTGGAAAATCGTGGGCGATGGCCGCAAACGCTGCACTGGATCGCTCCCAAATGGAAAGCCCCAACACGGTGCTGCTGGCCTTCGGAAAAATCATCAGCGAGCCTCGATCCATTTCCGGCATCAACCAGAAACTTTCGTACCTCGGCCGATTCGACTGCGACCCGAACTGCGACACGCTGTCTCGCCGTCCTGTGGAACTTCCCGATTACGTGCATCTGCAGATCCTGAGCGATGTCCCGTTGCTCGCTGCTGGCAGTTCGAAAAAAACGATCCGCATTGATCAGAAGGGAATGATTCTGGGGTGCGGCGGTTCATCGGACGAGCATCCGTATTTCGATCTTGAAGCCAGTGGACTCGAAACGAAGATCGCTGCCTGCCAGGTACGAATTTATCGCGATCAGTTTCATCAGTGGATTCTGGAAGACCTGGCGGACAACGGTGAGACTCTGATCAACGGTCGACCGTTCAACCTGCTGAAAATCTTTCCCGGCCACGATCAGCCGTTCTCCATCGGGCCAATCCATTTCCGCTGGATCAGCCGTGGCCCGATTCACTAAGCACCGCGTGGCTTTTTAAGGTCGCCTTTTGACAAGGCCGTGAGTTCGCACAAGCTCGAATCGCCAGCGAATGGGCCACGAAGCACCAGAAGCCCACTCGCCGGCGAAACCGCAAACTCGCAACTTCAAAACTGGCGCTTCGTGCTTGTATGGAAACTCTTTTCGTGATCTGACGAGTGCTGGGCAACAGATTCACACGCTCACCGCAAAAGCAGCTTGCATGTTCGCTTCTTTCGCGGAGCGAAAGGCGACTATGATAAGCTCACCGCTTCGGAGCGAAAGACGACTCGCGTTAATCGCCACGCAGGAAGGCAAGAAGATCGGCCATCTCGGCGGGAGTCACTTTTTTCTCAAGACCTTCAGGCATCAGACTCACACCGGTCGCCTTGATCTCGGCAACGTTCTCTCGCAGGATCACTTCCTGCCGGTTCTCCGCTTGCTTGAGCGTAAGACTTGAAGGCGATTCTTCCGCAATCATGCCGGCCAGAACCTGCCCATTGTTCAATGCAACGGCGAACTGCATATAGTTCGGACCGACCTCGCGATTGGGATCCAGAATCTGTGTCAGAAGCTCAGAGGCGGTTCGATGTTTCACCGTAATCAGGCTTGGGCCAACTTCCACTCCTGCGTCCCCGATCCGGTGACAGGTCGCACATTCCCGGACGAAAATGGCTCGCCCTCGCAACGTTTCTCCCGCGAGCGTCGTAGCCGGCTGATACTGTTCAATCACCTGACGTCGTGGCGTTTCACGATCGGCCGCCAGCAACTGTTGAGCTCTCTTCCGCAGCTTTTCGTCCGTATGGTTCAACAGCAACGTTCTGCGAATCGGTGTGATTTGCGCAGCCGAGACAGTGCCGCTTGCGATCGCATCAAATAAGGCCGGGATCCGTTGCGGATGATTGGCGATCGCTTCAATGATTTCGTACTGCACAGCAGGTGTCGATGCGGGAAAGATCGTCAGCAGTTCGCCAGCAGTTTCCTCGTCCTGAAAACCGGCCAGCGTTCGAATGGCCAACGTTTGCATCTCGGGCGGTTCCTGCGTCGTCAACAACGAAGACAACGGTTCCTTCGCGATTGCCAGTTCTCCACAGCCGATCAGTCGCACAGCCCGCAGCCGATCGTCGAGACTCTGGGTCGTGTCGCGTGCCACAACCAGCGCCGCCTGAATTTGCTCCGTTAGAATTATTTGGCCAGCCGTGTCCTGCCAAACGTCAGTCAGACGAGTCCCCGCGCGGCGCAGCCCTTCATCCAGCGAAATTAACAACTCATCGATTTCACCGCTGTTCCGAACATCTTCCGGCAGCGATGCAAAGCGTGCACCTGCGGCTGTCAGTTCTTCTGTCTTTTTCCGCACGCCAGTGACCGTCGCCAACTGACGCAACAAGGGCAGATTTTTTTCTTCCCCCAGACACGATGGCTCTGCAAGCATTTCAAGAAACAGCCGTGGCGCAAGGTCTGCGGAAGAACTCAGCACGGCATTCACGATCCACGGATCCGCCGCATCACGTCTTGCCAGAGTGGCCAGCGCGGCGCGGACTTCCGCCGTATCGAACAGTCCCAGCGTCAACGCGACTTGAAAGCGAACGCGAGCAGCATCGTCGCCCGTCAGTCGAATCAGTTGCGCAGTCATCCAGTGATCCGCGGGAAGTCCTTTAATCTGTTCGGCCGATAGCAACAACGCTCGCCGGTGCAACAGTATCACAGCATGCTCGCGAACTCCGGGCGACCGATCACTCAGGCTGGCCTCAAGCTGCTGATCCGATAACTGACCCATTCCTTCCAGCGTCCAGATCGCGTGAAGTCGAGCAACCGCGGAATCGCTGTTCTTCAGCATCGCCTGCAGCCCGGGAATTGCTGACTTGTCCTGTCGCTCGAACAGAAGTCTATGAGCCGTGTCGCGATGCCACGCGTTCGGATGCTGAAGTAATTCCACCAGTTCCGCGGTAGACGCTTTCGAAAGCTGAGGCGTCGCGCGACGTTGAAACGCTGGTGGAGTCAGTCGATAGATACGGCCTCGGTCACGCCCGCTTTCCAGATCCAGCAGAGCTTTCAAATCATCCGGCATGGACCACGGATGTTCAATCGTTTCTCGGTACATGTCGAGCACATACAGTGTGCCATCGGGAGCCGGCAGAAAATTCACCGGCCGAAACCAGTTGTCTGTCGATGTCAAAAACTCTGAGCGTTCATCGATTCGCTGCGATGTAAATGTTACGCCCGTCTTTTCGATTTTTTGTCGATGAATCAGGTTGCCAGCGACCTCAGCGAGGAAGACCTGATTTCGAAATTCTGCCGGATACGCATCGCCCCGATAAATTGTCACACCACACGCCGACGTCATGAAACCCTGTGCATTTTTTTCACTGCGTGGCATGCGCGGATCACCCTGATTGGAAAGCCGGGCCGCATTGATCACGCGCCACGGTTCCGGTGGACTCGCACGGAACACAGGAATCTGATCACCGGCCACAGCCACATCCTGAAGCGGACTGCCGACATTCAATGCCGGATTGCGACTGACAGCTGATTGCGGAAACACAATGTGCTGGATGGGATTTCGGATGTTGCAGATGAATCGATTGCCCCAGTCATCGAACGTGTTGCCAAATCGTGCTCCACCCGACAACACTTCCAGTATGGGCTTTGTCGGATCAAAGCAAAAATCGTTTCGAGATATCTTCACTGGCGCAACCGTTTCGTCGATTCCCGATGCAATGCTGCCACCGTTTGTTCCGCCGGCGCCGTAAATTCGGTGGTCGAGTCCCCAGACAAGATTATTGGTCACGGCCTGGACGTTCAGTTTGCGAAAGCCGGAAAAAATCTTCGTCCGAATTTCTGCCGTTCCGTCCCCGTCTTCGTCCTTCAGATACCAGATATCCGGAGTCGCCGCGACAAAAATTCCGCCGCGATATACGGCAACGCCGGTCGGCCATGAGAGGTCTCGTGCAAAGATCGAACTGCGATCAAATACGCCGTCATTGTCGGTGTCTTCCAGTAACCGCACCTTGCCAATCGGCAGATCGGCCGTTCGCTCGACATTCGGTTTGTCAGTCGACTTGTCCGTATACGGATAGTCGTTCATCTCGACAACATACAGTCGTCCGTCTTCATCAAATGCACCGGCCACGGGATCAGTGACAAGCGGCTCGGCGGCGACCAGTTGCAGCTGAAATCCATCTTTCGCGGCAAAGGATGCGAGTGCCTGATCCGGTTCCAGCGGCTGACTGCGAACAAGGCCGGGACGCTCATCAGCCGACACATCGGTCAGGCCGCCGGTGATCATGCTGATCACCACACTCGCTTGCAGCAAGTGCGTTCGCCACGTAGCCCTGATAATACAACGATCGGTCTCGCTCAGGCGGCTTGGCACTCATTTTTCTCCGGTTCGAATAGTCGCAGGGATGCTGGCCGTGGCCATTTAACGCAGAAGTTCCGGAATGACCCGGGCATGAGTCACCTCGGGGTCAGTCAGGCTTGTGTCGCGACCGTCATAGGGCACGGTCGGTCGGGAATGATCGAGCCCCAATGATGCCAGCGCGAGCAGTCCTGCATTCCCGGCATGGCTGCTAAGGAACGTGCGGCGAGTCGCTTCCAGCTGGCCTGCGAATGCCGATGACATGGAGTGCGTAAATCGTCCGGAAGATTGCATTGGACTATTCCAGGTAAAGACACGCATTGCTGGCCAGCAACAACTGGCAGAAGTCTGACCACGCTCGCATGGCACCATCAGAAACTGCCACATCAGCAACAGCACCGTCAGATGATGTTGCTTTTGAATCAGCCGAGTACAACTGCTGCTGATTCCGGATGAATCGAATCGCTCCCCCACTGGCCTCGGCGCTGCACGACTGCCCGGTCGCGATCACGTACGCGAGATTCACTCGAGCTTCATCTGAATCATCAGCTTCCCGCTGCAGTCGCTTTGCAAAACTCCGGCCGCGGTTGACGGAAAAGTCCGAATTCAACAGCGTCAAAGATTGCAACGGCATTGTTGTGACCGGGCGTCGAGTGCAGTTGACGACCATCATTGGAGCGTCGAACACATTGAGTAAACTGAGTCCCTGACTGCGTCGTTGCTGCAGATAAATCGAGCGGCGGAATGCGCCCGGCTGATCTTCCGGCACGATCACTTCTGCCGCTCCATTGCGCGTGGTTGGAACATACCGCCCGCTAAACGACAGATCGAGATCTCCACTGATCGCAAGCTGCGCGTCTCGCAACGCTTCGGCATCCAGCCGCCGCATTGGATATCGCCACAGCAGTCGATTGTAGGGATCACCCGCGAGACCGCTCTCTGTGCCCACGCTGGACCTTTGAAAAGCGGCTGACTGCAGAATCATGCGGTGCAGCGATTTCAGGCTCCAGCCACCGCGAATAAGTTCGCTTGCCAGCCAATCCAGCAGAGCCTGATTGGACGGATCTGAACCGCTCATCCCCAGATTCTCCGGAGTGCTCACAAGCCCGGTCCCGAAGTGTTGCTGCCAAATTCGATTCACCTGAACTCGCGCCATCAGCGACGCAGCTCGCGAACCGGAACGTGTAACCCATTGAGCCCACGCAAGGCGACGGCCGGAAGACGGAAAGTCTCCCTGCGGCGCTGTGATATCGAAACGATTGTCGTCGTCATTCAATGCGGAAATCGGCGACGGCGTGACTTTCTCTTTGGGCTGCGAGTACTCCCCGCGGTCCAGCAAAAACACGTCCGGAGCGACGGCCTCCGTGTCCGTGACCCATGCGATGCGACCGGGTTCCTGAGCCTGGAGTCCCGGAAGCCGATCGGCGATAGTTTTGATCTCGTCCTGCCGACGCTGCAGTTCGGCCTGGAACTGCTGAAGCGACTCGCTTGCCGCCGCATCAGGCGTCGACGCAAACGATGCTTCCACGATCACATCGTCGACTTGAAAACTGCGACCACAACACAGACCGAATCCAAAACTGCCATCGGGGAGATCGCGTTCAGTCAGTTCGATCGCGCTGCCATCGATCAGTCCGTCCACAATCTGCTGCAGCCGAAATTTATTGTCAGCAAGCCGTGTGACTCGAACACCATACGACTTACCGCTTACATATCCGCTGCTTCCGATGTTTCCTGCGTGAGTTGACGACGGGCCCGGATAATCCAGATGAACACTCGCCCCACCCGCCGGATTTCCATCGATCAGAAGATTACCACCGGCAACAGAGCTGCTGTTATCAAAGTTGTGAAGTGCAACTCCGTAAGCAATTCGTTCGGCCGGAGTTTCGTCATCGCGAGTTTTCGTATCAACCAGTGTGAAGCTCACCTGAATCCACTGGCCCTCCACTTCCGGAGTCCAGTCGAATTTTTGCGTTGTGGACAGCCACTTATCCCCGGCTAAGCCACCTTCGACGATCTTCAATTTTCCACCAGCAACGACAGCCGCCGGCAGCGATCCGGGTGTCGCTTGTTCCGCCGACGTGTGCTTATCAGACAACAAGGTAATCTGCGATACACCTGCAGGTCCGTTGTCGCCGGGAATCGTGTGCGACCACTGAATCGGAAGCTGATCCGAATCGGCAAAGTCATCGCTGAATCGAACCAGTTCAGGCGGTCGATTTCGGGCCGACCAGTCTTTCAATTCCTGCTGCAGGGACGCCATCTTCGATTTGGCATCGTTAATCTGCTGCTCCCATGCTTCATAGACGCCTGGAAGGCTGGCATAGGTCACTCGCTCGTTCGGCTTCAGCCACTTGTTGGGATTGTAAGCCGGATAAAAGACGGACTGAAACTGATAGAAATCGGCCTGCGTGAGCGGTTCAAATTTATGATCGTGGCACTTCGCACACTGAAACGTCAGACCAAGCAACGATGATGCCACAATTTGCTGCGCGGATTCCAGAGCCGTGTAGCGATCGATGCGGACCTCATCCGGATTGCCATCACTTTCACCGGAACCATCCTGCCCGTTGCGTAAATAATGCGTGGCAATGAGCATGTCGATCATTTCCGGAGTTGCCGAGCGGCGATGTGTTTCCGGCCTGAATCCCGAAAGCTCATCGCCTGCAATCTGTTCGCGAACGAACTGGTCAAACGGCTTGTCTGCGTTGATGGATCGCACAACGTAGTCACGGTATTGCCACGCCAAAGGACGATCGGAATCGGCGTTAAAGTACCCGTTTGAATCTGCGTAACCTGCAGCATCCAGCCAGTGCCGTCCCCATCGCACTCCGTACTGCGGCGACGCCAGATACCGCTCGAACATCAGATCAACGGCCTTTGGGTTTTCATCACTCACAAACGCATCGATCTCCGCGGGCGTGGGAGGCAGGCCGGTCAGAGTAAACGACACTCGCCGAATCAATGTGCGTCGATCGGCCAGGCCGACTGGAGTGATTCCGGCCTTCTCAAGTTCCGCCTGCACAAAGTGATCCAGAGGAGTCTGACATGCATCGGCGTTGGTCACTTTCGGCGGCTCCGGCGAGGCCAGTTGAGTGAACGCCCAATGTTCGTCACGCTTCATGGATTCTGCTTCGGAATCGTCGGCCGGCAGTCCCGGAGCGCCTTGGGAGATCCAGTTGCGCAGGATCAGTTTCGCACGCTCGGTCAGCGGTTCTGCAGGCGGCATCTCGTGACTGGCGACTCGGGTCCACAAGAGACTGGAGTCCAGCTCTTTCGGGACCACAGCAGCTCCCGATTCGCCACCTTTCCAGATTCGAATGGCGGAGTGCAGCTGAAGCGCGCCTTCTTTTTTGGAAACGCCATGACACTTAATACAGTGTCGCTTAAGGATCGGCATCACTTCCAACTGAAACACTTCCGACTGAAACACTTCCGACGGACGAACAACCAGTTCATCTGCCCGGAGCGGTGTCGTCATCAGAACAGCGACCGTAAGAACAGCGGCGTTAAAAACAGCGGCCGTAAGAAGACTCAGCCGGATCGCTCGGGATCGCAAAAGAAGCAAGGACCACGCGTTGTTTGACGGGAAACTCGCAACGCTCATAGCAACTCCGAGACGTGCCGAGACAAATAAAATTCCGGCAGGAGCGACGCGTGGTGGACGCAACGCGGGGGAATTCAGAGGTTGGACTTGCGACGGAAGCCAGTCCGTCCGGCGTATGAGCATACACTCTCATCCGCGCCACGCCAATCCTGGGCCTGCGCTTAGGAGAATGTGGGTGCGCAGTCGCGGATTTCGGTAGGTCCTCCTTGCCGAGGAGCAGTTGTTGTAGGTCCTGCCTGCCGGGCAGGACTTCGCGGCTTGCCGCGACCTGTGTGCACGTCAGCCAAGGTACGAGGTTGATATCCTGCCGCATTTTTACACACGGGGTTCGCCTTGCGGCGAAAGTCCTTTCCGGCAGAAAGGACCTACTTTAACAACCCTGCAAGAAAGTCCTGACAGTATGTTCACAGCCGTGCGTTCGGGCCGTGCGTCGCGTGCCGCATCAGATCCGAAACAGGCGTTTCGCATTGGCGGTCGTCAGAGCCGCCATTTCGTCGGGCGTGAGACCGTGAACCTGTGCGAGGCAATCGTTGGTGAAGCGAACCCAGGAGGGTTCGTTCCGCTTCCCGCGATTCGGCAGCGGCGCCAGATACGGGGCGTCCGTTTCGACAAGCAGCTGATCTCGCGGCACCAACTTGGCAACCGCTCTCAAATCTTCGTTCTTGCGAAAGGTCAGCATTCCCGCGAATGAAATATACAGCCCAAGGTTCACGCAGATGTTCGCCGTGGTCTCGCCTCCGCAGAAGGAATGCATCAGACCGGAAAGAGGCCCATTGCCAGCCTCCGCCTGAAGCACTTCCACCACCTCGGCCTCCGCTTCACGACAGTGCACCACAAACGGTTTGTTCAACCGGCGCGACAGTTCTATGTGGCGGATAAAATAGTCTCGCTGAATCTCCAGCGGCGCGACGTCCCAGTACTTGTCGAGCCCCGTTTCGCCAACTCCCACAACTCGCGGATGAGTCGCCAGGTCTTCAATGGCAGCCCAATCGCCCGGCTTCGCTTCCTGCGCATAATTTGGCTGAATCCCAACCACGGCCGAAACGCACGGATATCGGTTCGCGAGCAGCACGGCCGCCTGACTTGTTTCCAGATCCACGCCGATGGTCAGCATTCGCTCGACACCGGTGTCAGTGGCTCTCTGAATCACCTGGTCAATATCCTGATGAAAGCCTTCAGAATCCAGATGACAGTGCGTATCAATCAGGGAAACAACCATAACTTCAAACTCATTTCAAACGCGCCCGACACCGAAGCAACACGATTGTGGCTCACTTACAATTGCCTGGAGGATGAGGCTTTTGCCGAACCGCCGATTTCAGGCAACGCATGGCTCAGCCGCAGCCTCATCCTTCGATCGCCCCAACTGAACATCACGGTGTCAGTGCTGATTTCGGCAGAGAATTATTTCGCGTCGCCAGCCGTCTTTTCGCTGCGAATATGATTGTGACAATCAAAGCACTTCTTCGTGGCGTCCAGCCATTCGAGCTGCGCTGAGGCAAATTTCGATTCCTGTGCGGCCGCATCAAGCCGTCGGATTGCACTGCGAAATGCCTGAGTATGCTCGCGATATTCGGCATCCTTCAGAACCTGCCACACTTCTGCTTTGCTGACCTCATTAAGGACTTCGGCCCCTTCGTGAACGAGCGCCTTGTCTTCGGTCGCAAGCCCTTCCAAAACCTTCGCGGCGGCATCCAGCTTCGCACGCATCTTGATCTGAATCGGCCCCTTCTTTTCATCCTGAGCGTCGGCCGACCAGGACAGCCAGCTGGCAGCTCCAAGGCAGCAAGCCAGTACAGCAGCACGACGAATCAAAGACCACCGGCGGGAAGGTTGAGAACTCATTACGACTCCTTAGCAATTCAAATTTAAATGTGGTCCGTCAGGAAGACTGGTCGCAGCGTTGAAACATGGCTGCAGTCGCACACACCGGCACTGCTGGAAGGCAATGGCCGAGTGAAGATGTGCGATATTTCTCAGAAACACCCGTTTAACAGCGATCTTTTAGCCGAAAAGACGGCTTCTTCCGAAAGTTAGATCGTGTCTTAAAATGTGCGTCAGGAATGGCAAAACTCGATCAGCCGCCGCGATTTTACCGAGTGTCAACGTGTTTCAGAATCCTGCCCATGAGCAGGAGCATCGACTTTATTCAGAATTCGTCGTCGACAACTTGCCAGAAGCTGCGACGTTGTGAGAATTGGCAACACATCCGATAGAAGGACGGTTGCCGATCCTCCTCGAATTGTAGTCCTCTGATTTCCCACAGGTCAACGTCATCACGATGTCAGTCTCCACCGTAACAGAGCAGTTCAGGGTCGACGAAGTCGAAAGCTTTCGTCGCGACGGTTATTTTATTGCCCGCAGTCTTATCCCTACGAGTTACATCTCGACGATGAAACAGATCACTCAACGTGATCTCGCGGCGCATCAGGGCGATATTGAATATGAAGCAGATCTGCATTATCCGGGAGCCCCCGCGTCGTTCGATGCCGAAGGAGGCCGAACGGCTCGTCGACTTCGCCAGGCCATCAGCCGCGACCCGGTCTTTGTAAAACTGGTGCGAGAACCATTCTTGCTCAATCGCCTGAAGCAATTACTGGGACCACACGTGGTCATGCCCCTTGTTCATCACAACTGCATCATGACCAAGCAACCAAGATTCAGCAGCGATACCGGATGGCACCAGGACACTCGATACTGGTCCTTCACCACCGGAGAACTGGTGAATCTCTGGATCGCGCTCGGCCCTGAAACACCACACAACGGCTGCCTTCAGGTTCTGCCCGGGACGCACACCGGACCGGCACCCGCATCTCGACTGGACGATGAGCAGTTTCTCCGAACAGATCTGGAAGAAAATCAGTCAATTCTCAAAACCGCACGGCCGGTAGAACTGCAGCCAGGAGACGCTCTGTTCTTCCATGCGCGCTGCTTTCATGCGGCCACTCGCAATTTTTCCAATGAAACGAAACAGTCGGCCGTGTTTACGTTTCGGTCGTTCGACAATCCTCCGATACCCGATTCTCGATCGGCCCAATGGCCCGAATTGCTGCTGTCGTGAAGTCGACCTTTCCCGTGATCGGATACCCCATTAAACTGGGGCTCGCCGAGTCACGATGACGGTCGCGGCATGATCACACGGAAGAGAATGCTCAGGATTTCACGGCATGACGCAACATCGGAATGGACGCCGGTTCGCAGTCCCCGCCAGTCGCCGACTGAGCTGGGATCTGCTCGGGTTTCATCACAACATGCCGTTGTGTTCGCATGATCGTCGCATGAATCTGCAGATCGTCGCCGACGCTCGAAAAGCATGCCCTCTGCGAATCTCCTGGCCAGCGTTGTTTCTGAAAGCCTATGGCCTGACGGCTCAGGAAATTCCCGAGCTGCGTCAGACGTGGTACCGCTGGCCATGGGCCCACATCTATCAGCATCCCACCAGCGTGGCGATACTCACAGTGCAGCGTCATATTGATAGTGAACCATGGCTGTTCTGGGGCAATGTGCGAAGTCCCGAATCACAGCCGCTGACAGAAATTCAAGAATCAATCGATCGATTCTGCAAAGAAGATCCAGCCAAAATCTTTGCCAAACAATGGCGGCTGGCTCATCTGCCCACACTGCTACGACGCTTGATCTGGTGGTGGAATCTGAATGTCGAAACAAAAAAACGAGCCACACGCGTCGGCACGTTTTTCCTGTCCACGCTGGCCGGTCTGGGAGCAGAAATACAATTGCCTCCGTCCGTTCAAACCGGCTGCCTGACCTATGGTCCGCTGGATGAAAATGGCGTTGCCCGAGTCACGCTGGCTTACGATCATCGCCTGATGGATGGAGCGCTGGTGGCCGGCATTCTGGACAGACTGGAAAAGACGCTCAATCAAACCATTGCGGCCGAACTCAAGGCCATCCACATGGATGCGGCCGGCCATCGAGCGGCGTAGAAACAGCTCGCGGACAAAAGCGTCTTCGTCCATCATATTTTCATCTATAAAAAACTGCCATTTGCAGGGTGTGAAAAGCGATTGCGCAGGCACACCAAGTTATTACAAAAAGCGGCAATTCGCTGCACGCCAATCTCACGCCATGACGCCGCTTAAGTAGTGTACATTTTTCGCAGCGTTTTTCGCATTCTGGCCAATCCTGCGATTGCCGGAATCACCTCTGTTCTCAGACCGCCGTTCGGTATAAAAAGAAGAGTAACGTTCGCTCGGCTTGCAGAAGAAGGTTTTCACGAAGTGTCCGTGGTTTCCGGAGGTTTGAAAAAGAACGACGACAGCACAGAGGAACGCCGAAAGGTATCCTCGACAAAATTGCTGCGCAGGCTTCTGCGACTGGCACTTGAGTACCGCGGCCCGTGTGCCGTGGTGCTGCTGATGCAAACCATTCTCGTGGCACTCAGTCTGGCGACTCTGGGACTAACAGGACTCGGCATCGACTACCTCTCGTCACAAGTCCTGAAAGGCGCTGATCCGCCTCAGTGGCCGCTGGGACTTCAGCCTCCGTCCTCATGGAGCCCGCTGCTCACGATCTCCATGTTGTCTGGAGCAATTTTTCTGGTGGCTCTTGCGACCGCCGGTCTGAAATATTTGGCAGCCATCGCATCCGGAGCGTTGTCGCAGCATATTCTGATTCGCATCCGCACCGAAATCTACGCAAAACTCCAGCAGCTCAGTTTTCACTTTTACGATTCCGGCGAGAGCAGTTCGATCATCAACCGAGCGGCCGGTGATGCCAACAACGTTCGCAACTTTGTGGACGGTGTCATCATTCGTCTTCTGACTGTGTTTCTGACGCTGACGGTTTTCCTCGCCTACATGTTCCGCATGCATGCGGATCTGACGCTGGCCTGTCTGGCAACGACACCGCTGCTGTGGATTGGCGCTGCGATCTTTTCGAAAACCGTGCAGCCCGCCTATCGCAAAGCCAGCGAACTGGGCGATGTCATGATCCGCACACTGGTGGAAAATCTGCAGGGCATTCAGGTCGTCAAGGGGTTTGCTCGCGAAGAAGATCAGGCAGAAAAGTTTCGGCTGGCGAACCACAACATTCGCGATCTGAAGGAATCTATTTTCTTCAAGATCTCAACCTTTCAGCCCGCCATGGGCCTGCTCACGCAGTTCAACATGCTGGTGCTGATTGGTTATGGAGGCGTGTTGGTGATTCGCGGCGAGTTGGCTCTGGGAGCCGGCTTGTTCGTCTTCGCAAATCTGCTGCATGAGTTTGCCAATCAGGTGGCTCATATCACGAACGTGGTGAACAGCATTCAGTCCAGTCTTGCGAGCGCTGAACGAGTCTTCGAGGTGCTGGATGCGCCTGTTTTGATCACCAGCCGCCCGGATGCGACGCGTCTGCCCGCCATCCAACATTCCATTGAGTTTGAGCATGTTAGTTTCGGATATCACGAAGATAAGCCTATCCTCAAAGACGTTTGTCTGACGATGAACGCGGGCGAGTGCATCGGTATCACGGGACCTACCGGGTCTGGCAAGACAACGATGCTCAGTCTGTTGAAGCGATTTTATGAAGTCCATTCGGGCCGCATTCTTCTGGACGGCACCGACATTCGCGATCTGAACCTTGATGATGTCCGCAGGTCCATGGGTATTGTGTTCCAGGAGAGCTTCCTGTTCAGCAACACGGTGGCTGCCAATATTGCGTTCGGTGCACCGGAAGCCACTCAGCAGCAGATTGAAGAGGCCGCACGGATTGCGTCGGCCGATGGCTTCATTCGAGAACTTGCGGACGGCTATGAATCGATGGTGGGCGAACATGGCAGCAATCTTTCCGGCGGTCAACGTCAGCGACTCGCTCTGGCTCGCGCGATTGTGGTAAATCCATCTGTACTGCTGCTGGATGATGCAACGGCTTCTGTCGATCCCGAAACTGAACACGAAATCCGCGAGGCGATGGTGCTGGCGATGCAGGGACGAACGACCATCATCGTGTCGAATCGCCTGAGCACACTTCGTCAGACAGATCGAATTGTGGTTCTTCAGCATGGCCGAATTGACGCGGTCGGAACGCACGATCAACTGCTGGAAAGCTGCAGTTACTATCGCGAACTGGTGGACCTGCAGACTCAGGAAAGCGCAGACCCCTCGCCTGCGGTTCCCATCGAATCGGCCGCGTAGGCGAATAGAACTCAGCCCGGCCAACCGCGGCTGTCCCTAAAACACTGAGCATCGCGAATTTTGGTAACCGGACATGGCACACGTCACAACACTCAGCCGCACTCTGACTCGACATGTCGAGCGCGAAGATGAACCACGCCAGCGGCCTTTGGATTTCCGCCTGATCGCACGCCTGATGGAGGCCACTCGTTCGTGCGGCAGCAAGCGATTCTGGCTGCTGGTTTCCGTGATCATTCGCGCCGTTCAGCTTCCCGCGCTGACATGGGTTCTGGCGGCCGTGATTCGAGGCCCCGTTGCGCGTCATGACATTGACGGCGTAATTCATGGATCGATCGGTTTCGCTTTGCTGGCGATCTCTACTCAGTTCGTGATGCACTTTCGCCAGAGACTGGCTTTTGAGCTTGGCGAAAGCGTCGTCAGCGATCTTCGCACTCAGCTGTTCTGCCACATGCAGCGCATGCCGATGCGCTGGTTTCACACGAACCGAATTGGGCGAGTCATCAGTCGCATGACGTCCGATATGGAAGACATTCGCATCGGCGTACAGGAAGTGTTCTACGTGACGCTGGTGCAGTTCATTCAGATGGGTATCGCTGCCACGGCCATGATCTGGTACGACTGGTCATTGTTTCTGATTGTGCTGGGTCTCGCGCCCGTCATATGGTTCATCAATCGCCACTTCCACAAGCGCCTGAGCGTAGCCTTGCGTGACATGCGAGAATCCTTCAGCCGCGTGACCGCAACACTGGTGGAATCAGTCGTCGGCATTCGCGTGACTCAGGGATTCGTGCGCCATCGTGAAAACGCGGCCGTGTTTCACGAACTGGCGGCCGATCATTCACGATTCAACACGGTCGTCCTGAAAACGCAGGGCACGTTTTTGCCGCTGCTCGAAATGAACAGCCAGATTTTTATGGCCGTCCTGTTGCTTGTGGGCGGTTATCGAGTTCTGACGCCGGGAAGCACGACCGAGATCGGGGATGTGGTCGGCTTCTTCTTCATGGCAAATCTCTTTTTCGCTCCCATTTCCATTCTGGGAAATCAATACAACCAGGCCATGACGGCGATGGCCGGAGCCGAACGATTGTATCGTCTGCTGGATACGGAACCGGAATGGAGTGATCCACCTGACGCGATCCGCCTGAATCATATTCGAGGTGATGTTTCATTTCGCAATGTTACGTTTGGTTACGACTCCGATCGCCCCGTGCTGCATCAGGTTTCGTTTGACGCCAGACCGGGCGAGGTCATTGCACTGGTCGGCCATACGGGCAGCGGCAAGTCGTCGATCATCAATCTCGTGTGTCGCTTCTATCTCGCGAATTCGGGCAAGGTCCTGATCGACGGTCACGACATTCGAGACATTGCCGGTCATTCGCTGCATCGCAAAATGGGCATCGTGCAGCAGCAGAATTTTTTGTTCAGCGGCACGATCGCCGACAACATTCGTTTTGCCCGCCCGGAAGCGTCCGACGACGACCTGCGCGAGGTGCTGAGAAAACTCGACTGTGAAGACATGCTGCTGACACTTCCGCAGGGCCTTCACACGCAGGTAGGCGAAGGCGGAGCGACTGTGAGCTCCGGCCAGCGACAGCTGATCTGCTTTGCACGAGCCATGCTGGCCAATCCGTCGATTCTAGTGCTGGACGAAGCCACCAGCAGCATCGACAGTGCCACAGAATCACGACTGCAGAAAGCGCTCGAAGTCCTGCTGAAAGGTCGCACGGCTTTCGTTGTCGCGCATCGACTCAGCACCATTCGAAACGCCAATCAGGTGCTGGTGCTCGACCACGGCCGCATGATCGAACGTGGCACCCATCCGCAGTTGCTCGCACACGGAGGCATCTACGCCGGCCTCTACGCACGCTTCTGCCAGCAGTAAGGCAGGCAGTAAGAGAAGTTCTACCCAGTTTTAGATTTGATTGTGAGGCTCCACTTGGGGAGTTTCTCTGACCTGAGGAGTCGTTCGGCGAACGGTCGGAATTCGATTTCTGTCAGTTTGACACCACATTCGTAGAC
>CAMTWR010000002.1:0-9254 GCA_947085455.1 uncultured Planctomycetota bacterium
GAACTGGTTGCTGTGCGCAGTGATCGGCGTGACGTCTGAACTCGCACAATTGGGGCAGGAGGCTTCCAGCAGCGAGGTCGTTGGTCATCGCCCCGATCGCGTTGAACCACGCGTCAACAAACGCCGCCCGAAAGTCCTGGCGTTAATGACAAAGCCGCGACTCAAATACCACGCCGAACTCGGAGCCGCCTCGTGAACGTAACTCCTTACGCCGTAAGCTACAGTGCCATTCGTTCCACCCACCTTGTTGATGGAACTGGAGTGATCTCTTAGGCATCTGCAATTGTGGGCTGCAGTGTCAATGACACACTGCTTTAAAATGCTCTCAACAACCGGCTGACGGGCGGCAATGGCCACAACATCCCGTTAGGTCTTGCAGATCGCAAAAAGGCGACATACTACTTATCTGGTCGTATTGGTCTGCCTCGTGGCCGCAGAGAAAATTCGAGTCGAAGTTCTGGAGCCGTTTTTTTCTGGCACCGAGTATCACCGAATGGCGCGCCACGAGCAAGGCTGTGGCGAAGCGACTTGAGTGCGGCTTCTGCTTCCACACTGGTGATATGGCGAGTCTATATTGAGCGGGCTTCAGAACAGGTCCGTCATACAGCCGTCCGTCGGGACCACTCCGAGCCGTCAGTTTCAGACTGGACCACTCCCGGCCCTGGCTCAGCTCCACCTCTGATTTCGCTCCACGTAACACAGCGCGTTAGCTAATGTGTGGCACAAATGGCGATTCCTTGCGGGCAAAAGGTGGTTCGCACAAATGCCACTTCTTACCAAAGAATCACTGTCATTCCGGGCATTATCGCAGCATGCAGAGAGGCATGCGGTTTCCATCTGTATTCTTGATGGATATGCTGAAAGCGGCGCGTACCTGGTGAATACCTGACGAAGAAGCTGCTTGTCTCTGCTGAGGTTCAGAATCTATGCGGTCGATCATTGCAATGACAGTTGGAGTGCTGCTGGTTTTAATCATTGCACCTTGTGTGATCCTGCCCTCCACGATCTGCATGGCAGACGAATCAAAACAAGGTTCTTTAGAAATCGTTGATGTAATTAATGGGGCAGACCTGCAAGTTGCGTTGGACGAGCGTGCCAAAAATCCATGTACATTGCGAATCCGGCAGTCAGCCGAATTGACGTGTCTGGTGCAGGAGTCAAAAGTCGGTGATGAGATTTCGCGACATGCGCTGCTGATTCCGGAGAACATTATTCTTGATCTCAACGGCAGCACACTACTGCTGGACCTGCGTTCCAATTCACACGGCGTGCGTCTGTCGAACCATTCCGGAATTCGCAATGGTACCATTCGTGTCGTCCGCAGTGAGAACAAAGGCTCACAGGGAATCTGGCATTCTGCGATCAGCATTGGTGCTCCGTACGATGACGGAGGAACTCCGGATAAGCCCGGTTACTTTTCCAGGATTGAACACTGGTCCATTGAAGACATGACGATCGACCAGCCATTCGCAGCGTCCGCGATTCAAATTATGTCAGAAGGGTGCTTCGGCGTAATTCGGCGAGTTCGTATTCTGGATTCGAAAGAAGCCTTGCTGGGAATCGGCATGGACTGGGGCAGTGTGGGAAAGATGACGACAGCCGATGAGACCATTCCACTCATGCGTGAGTTGTGGGAAAAGCATGAGATCTATTCCACACATCCTCATGACATTCTGGTCGAAGATATCACGATCGGAAACCTGACGCGAAACGTCGATGCCAACGACGCCGGAGTTCGATGCTCGGCCTGTTACAACATTCGCATTCATCGGGTGCATGTCGCATCGGCAGCAGCCGGTGTTGCCATCTTTGGCGGAGACTGCGGTTTCGAATTCGCTCCGAAAGAACTTCGGCCGCTGGCACATACCGGTTACGAAATTGACGGGCTCGCCATCGACAAAGCCTTTCGCATCGGCATAGTTCTGAATGGTTTATCCGATAACGTGTATCGTGCCAGTCTGTCGCATGGTTATCAGATGCAACTTGATCCCGCTCAGCCCGGTCTCAATGGTGTTGTTGTTCGCAACAGCCAGTTAAATGGCGACGGATCTGCGAAGTCGCTGGGGATGTTTATTACGGCGGTTTCAAAAGTGCAGATGCAGAATGTCACAATCAAGGACTTTGACATCGGAGTCCGAATCAAAGACTGGATTGACGGACTGCATTTCAAAAGCTGCGATTTGAGCCGGAATGCTCAGGCTCAGTCGATCAGCAACTCTGCAGCAGCACCGAAAGACATCTCGTTTGATTGATGCCCTGGCACGGAATTGAAAGTTACTCAACCGACAATTCCCGTGTTGTCTGATTCAAGCTCCGAGTTCAGGACAAATTCGACATCGTACTCAGTACAGGTGAAATGGCGGAAGACACTTACCGAGCGAAGTTCCGCGTGTTATCCTACGGGCTCAGGGTGTTTGGTAAGGATTTCCGGAATCAGGGAGGGGGCTCGGTTTGCTGGACGATTTTGCAGTGCACAACGTCGCCTCTGTCGACACCAGTCAACACCAACACGCTGCTGAAGATTCTATTTGCTCTGCGATCTGAAACAGGCCTTTTCATTCAAGTCAACGCTTTCAGTTTCGGGACTTCGCATGCATGAATTCCAGTGGAATCGGCGTCAGGGATTGATCGCAAGCGGGCTGGGGACGATGAGTTTCGGAATGCCGGGCGTTGTGATGGGGGCCGACAAGGTTGACGCCTCCGACAAGGTTGACGCTTCCGGGAAGGCCGTCGCAGCGGAGAAATCTTGTATCTTTGTTTTGCTTTGCGGCGGCCCGAGTCATGTCGATACCTGGGACATGAAGCCGGAAGCAGCGCTGGATTATCGAGGTCCCTATCAGTGGTCTATGAGGTTGGCTGCATTCGAGAACGCGCCACCGAGATGCGAATTCCTCTTCCAATCTGTTTACGGCGATGCCAACCTTCCGTCGGCTTTCCGAATGGCGTGGACTTAGCGTAGCGGAACTCGCCAAGAGTTCCGGCTTTCTTGGCAAATCACCGGAAGTCTACGCGACTTCCGCTACAAAGTTTCCTTAAGTCCACGCCATTCGTCGGCTTTCCGGCGGTTCAAGCGAGTGGGTTGAGGCAAACATGGTGGATGATTCTGAGCATCGTGAAAAGCGAACTTTGATTCCGATTCTTTGCGAAGATGACCAATTTGTCGCTGTCGCAAAACCTGCCGGCATGTTTGTGCATCGCAGTGACGCCGATCGTTCTGCCACGGAGTTCGTATTGCAGAACGTCCGAGATCAGCTGGGACATTTTGTCTATCCTGTGCACCGTTTGGACCGTCCCACTTCCGGAGTCCTGCTGCTTGCGAAGTCGCCGGAAGCCGCCGCATTGTTTGGGAACATGTTCGCCGATCGCACGATTCAGAAAACCTACGTGGCGCTGGTGCGAGGTCATACGGAAGATTCCGGCATGATCGACTGTCCGCTGGTTTCGTCAAAGGTCCACGGTAAGACGGCAGAACGGTTCTTGACGCCACCTCAGGAAGCGCAGACGGCCTATCGAACGCTGGAACGATTTGAAGTTCCTTTCAAATCCGGACCGCATCCGACAACCCGCTGCTCGCTGGTTGAGGCTCAACCACAGACTGGCAGGTTTCATCAGATTCGGCGCCACATGGTTCAAATTGCTCACCCCATTATTGGCGACGTTGAGCATGGCGACACGAAACTGAATCGGCGGTATCAGGACCACGCAGGAGTGACGCATCTGATGCTCGCGGCCGTGCGCGTCGAATTCGTGCATCCGGTGACCGGGATTTCGACAGTGATTGACTGTGCGCCCGCGAAGTCCTTCGCAGTCGTCATTGAACGGCTGAGACTGCTGTCCATGAACCATGTTGGCGAACACGGAGACGTTGCTGCCAAAAAAGAATGACGGGCGATGATGAATGACGGGCGATGAATGACGGGCGATGAATGACGGGCGATGAATGACGGGCGATGAATGACGGGCGATGGATGACGGGCGATGAATGACGGGCGATGAAGAATGACGGGCGGCAGCGGAATCCAAAAGCCTTCCGCCAGCATTCACTTCGCACGCATTCATTACGCGTCAATGCTATTAATTTGCGACTCATGCATCAGCCGCTGCAGTTCGTTCGTCGATGTTTTTCCGGCGAGAACAAGTTGCCGCGCACACTCTTCAATGGATTCCATTCCGTCCTCAACCGCTCGCTCGCGAATGGCGTAGGCGGGCTGAGCACCGTAGATGGCATCTCGCAATGCGGACGTGATCTGCATCGTTTCAAAAACGGCCGTGCGTCCTCGATATCCCGAGTGGAAATTTGCCTGCGTCGGGATCCCGCGACTCAGGCGGCTTGATTCTTCGACGGGCACGTTTAACAACCTGCATTCATCTGCCGTGGCGACGTATTCCTCCTTCGAATCTTCTGCAATCGTCCGAACCAGCCGTTGAGCAATCACGCCGCGAAGACAGTCGGCAATTGTCATCGACGAAATTCCAAAGTTGCGCAGAACATCCACGGCGGAAGCCGGGCTGTTGGCATGTAACGTCGACAGAACCAATACGCCGGTTGTAGCAGCGCGGCAGGCGATCTGAGCGGTCTCGGCGTCGCGAATTTCACCGATCGAAATGATGTTCGGATCTTGCCGCAGAATCCCACGGAGCGCAGTGGAAAACTGCAGCCCGGTTCTAGGATCGACCTGAATCTGATTCGCACCATGAAGTCGCCGCTCCACCGGATCTTCAATGGTGACCACACTTTTATCCGGCTGATTCAGACGAGAGAGAAAGCTGTAAACGGTTGTCGTCTTCCCACATCCCACTGGCCCCACGACAAGCAGCAGACCATAAGGTGCGCGCAGCAGTTCTGAGACCGTTTTCGTCTGACGCGTCGTGAGGCCGAGCGTATCATGGGAAACGAACATGGAGGAATCGGGCATCAGTCGCAGCACAAGGCGTTCACCGTACAGCGTCAGGCAGCTGCCGACACGGATATCGCGAGGCATTCCTTCCTGCTGTCCGGCGGCGATATGGCCATCCTGCGGAAGGCGCCGATCAGCAATGTCCATGCCGGCCATGATCTTGATACGGCTTAGCATATGCACGGCCGTGTCATGTGGAATCGGCACAATATCCTGCAACGCACCGTCGATTCGATAGCGAACTCGAACGCCGGCTGGCGTCGGATCAAAATGGATGTCTGTCGCCCCGTGCGCGAATCCACGCTGCAGGATCACATTCACCAGTGACGCCGGATCCACCACCGTCAGCAGCTCGGCAAGCTCGGCCGACAACGCGGAGCGTTTGACACGCACGCGTTCTTCAGAGGGCAAGCTGCTTTCGGAGTGCGGCTCGTGAGGAACATTCGCGGTTGCTGAATTCAAGTCCTGAGAGTTCATGAAAGCTCTGCCTGTAGAAACCAGACGAATAAAACCGGGCTGCCACTATCACTGCCTCTGACATGCACATTTCTCATGTCTGCATACGCTATTTTGCGGACGTGTTCTTTTCCAGAACGTTGTGTCCGGGTGTCAGCCGGAAGTCATTGAAGCGACTGTCACGCAGCCACATTGTGGACAGCACAGCTAAACTGACAAGCAAGGAGAACAGTGACAGTTTCCAGAGCAACCCTCGTTCCCGCATCACGCCAATCATCCCGGTCGCCAGACCTGCCGCAGCCAGCAGCAATGCAGCGAGGTGAGCGTTGATGCCGCCCATCAAAGGGCGTTCCATATAGATGGGGATCAACGCCATCGCCGCCAGCAACGCGCACGGCAATGCGACAAACACCAGCATTGTGCGTTCGCGGTGTTCGACAATCGCGGACTGCGAAACGCCCAGCGCATAAGCGCTTTCTTCGCGGTCAGGAGTAATCGACCAGACCTTGCCCAGTCCGGATGTTTGCAGAACAATTGTCACGAGGTCATTTGGACTCACCACAGAAAACTGGCCGTGTTTTTTCTGACAGGATTTCCAGATTCGCACCAGACCCGCAATCACACCACTGTTGATGTAATGCACATTCGACAGGTCCAGCATCAAATGGGACACGGAACCACTTTCGAACCGTTGAATGACGTCCGCAATAAGATCTTCCAGATCGCCCCACGAAAGCTTTTCGAGGCCCGCCTCGAATCGGATCACTGAGTACCGCTTATGCTCTTCGATCTGTATGAAAGGACTGCCTGTTGAAACTTTGTTCAGAACTTCCACGTCGTTCTACCCTCCGGAATGAATATCCAGCAAACCTCTGAACAGCCTCATGTTCCTGAACTGAAACTTGTCCGGTTTTATCCCGTTGCCAGAATGCCTTGTTGATCGGGCCGCAGGAAACCGGCAAACATGCGAATTGTCCACTCGCTCAGGAATGATGGACTTAAAAGAACGTCCGCTTTCGCTAACCCAATCGCACAGAAGTCACGGGGACGCCGTATTGGAGTTTACCCCGTCGCAGAAAACAAATGAAGTTGGCTATTCTTAGTCCCAAAGACAGGGGGCCGTCCTGGATTTCGGTGTTTGTCGCGACTTTGAGAGCACACACTTTTCAAAGTCTGACGGGAACTTGCGTTGTTACTTGGCGTTCGAAGGTGACAATCCGCCGAGGGATATTGTCAAATCTGCCGACTTGCGATGAATAGGCAGTCTCACTTGAGTCTCCAGGCTCTGTGCCCGTACACTGCCGGCAGGAGTAGAATTCGGCGGTGGCGGAGAAGTCTGTTTGCCTCTGAGGATTGCCGATTCAGGATAACAGGAGAGCAGGCGTGAGATTTCAATCCAAAGGAAAACCAAAAGGGCAAATCCTCGTCCGTCAGCAGCGGCGAATTACACTCACGATTGTTGGTGTTGGGCTGTTGGTGTTCTTCCTCATAGCCTCCGGCCGCTCCGCGTGGATTGCAGGGTTGTTTTCGGACCCGCCGCCAGTTGCCAGGACATTGCCACGAATTTCGGAGGCTCTGCTGGGCCAGAATAATCTGCTGCCGGACGAAATTGATTTGGTTCACCCCGAGGCTTCCGCGGAGACTGAAAATTACGCGGCCATGATCGACAAGTCCGGTGCGGCTCAGATGGAAGCTGTCGTGATACCGGATTCGTCCGCCATCGGCGATGTTCCTCAGACACTCACGCGGCTGATTCGCGACGACGTGATCGGTGTCCTGTCTTCCGAAACTCAGGCGTGGTTTGGAACACTTCGGATGGCCGAAAAGATTCCGTCGGGAGATTATTATCAGGTTCCTGAAGGCCAGTTTGCGTTGTTCATGGATTCACCGCAATCCTGTCGCGGTAAACCGTTTTTGATCAGAGGTCGCCTGCAGCGATTGCTGAAAGCTCCCCTGCCTGCGAGTGCCGAGACGTTTGGAATTCGTGCGGCGTATGATGCATGGATCTCGACGCGCGATTCGGGCAATCAACTGGTGCATGTGGTTGCTTTGTCTGCCGATGCCAGTTTGCCCCGGCAGTTGTATACACCAAAGTCGGCACCCGATGTGGAACTGACAGGATACTTCTTTAAACGTGAAGGCTACGCTGCAAAAGGAGCGGACGGTCAGGGCGATCTGGCACTGACGCCTCTGATTCTGGCGGGAAAGATTCGATACATCGCACCGCAGGTCGTTGTGACGCGAGCTGATGAAATGAATCCGTGGCTCGCATGGATCGGCGTCGCACTTTGCTTTGGAGTTCTCGTCATTGTGTGGCAGTTTCATAACGCTGACAGCGTTTTCCGTGGAACTCGCACTCATCAGCTGACTTCACCGCCAGTCCGCCCTTCATTCGACGGCGTTAGTGCCGTGACCATTGAAGAAATCCTGCGGGATATGCAAACGGAAGCACAGCAGTCTTCGCCTGACACTCGTTTGATTACATAGATCTGATCAAAAAAAGTACGCATGTTTGAACCGTTCTGTGATCGGACGCTTTTCTTCTCTCGGATTCGATCTCTGTGACAAGCTGCGGAATGTCTTCGAATCACATACAAGGCGGCGTACCGGATTGCGGCGGCAATACGGCGGTCAGTGGTTTGACACTTGCGGCCCCGGCCAAGCTGAACGTTTTCCTTGAGATTCTGGGCAAGCGGCCGGATGGATTCCACGAACTCGAAACAGTCATGCTGCGGACTCAGTTCGCCGATCAGCTGACCGTGCATCCCACGTCCTCTGCAGAACTCACTCTGCAATTCAGTGATGCGACTCCCGACCATTTGCAGACGAACATTCCTCTGGATGGTCGCAACCTGATCCTTCGCGCCGCTGCTGCCGTTCACGATTTGCTTGGGGTGACAACCGGCGCCCGTTTCATTTTGCATAAACGCATCCCTCCGGAATCCGGACTGGGTGGTGGCTCCAGCAATGCAGCCACCGCGCTGCTGCTCTGTCGACAGCTCTGGAAGCCCGGTCTTGAAGACGCTGTGCTGCATCGTATTGCGGCGTCTCTTGGCAGCGACATAAATTTTCTTCTGAGCGGTTGTGCGGCAGCTGTTTGTCGCGGTCGCGGCGAGATCATCGAACCTGTCTCTCTGCATGGCCGCTTCTACTTTGTGGCCGTCCGCCCAAAACCTGGCAACAGTACAGCCGCCATCTTCCGGAGCACGTCACTCGCCCATGGCCACGTCACTTCTGATCAGACAGTCGACTTACTGACCGGACGACAGTCTGGCGATCTTCAGTCGGCGGTGTTTAATCGAATGACAGAAGCTGCTCGCCAGGTGAATCCTGAGATGTCATTGCTGATGCTGCAGATCGAGCGACTTACAAGGCGCAAAGTCTTTATGTCAGGCAGCGGTTCCACAGTCTTTATCGTGGCTCGCAGTTGCAGCGAAGCCGCTGCCTTTCAAAGTCAGATCAGTAAGACTCTCCATCGCGTGGTCTGGATTCTGGAAACTGCCTGAACACGATCTGAAAAGCGATTTCCGAGGTACGTTTTTCCGCACTTCATCAGCCGTCCCGAAGCGGTTATCCGGTGGTGGCATCACGGCATCATCTGTTGATCGGATGTTGCGTTCGTCGGAAGTGCTGACGGCGACCTGCTTTAGTGGCCGTCCGAAGCCACGAGGCTTGCGGTATGTGGCGTTGCGGCATCATCGAAAATTCGAGACGTTGACAGGTTGTAAACGGCGGCCCGGCAAATTACTAATTCTGTAACTCGATACAGAGAAGCAACTTACGAAGCGGCCAGATGAGCCTCTGAAAATTATTCTTTGCGCGCCAAACGACTTTGGCATACAGCCTGCTTTACATCTCCTGCATCACCGCTGATGAAAGTGACCAGCGAAACACACTGCA
>CAMTWR010000003.1:0-228953 GCA_947085455.1 uncultured Planctomycetota bacterium
AAGACGATGAAGGGCAGCCACAATCGTGCAAAGGGACTTGGTCCCATGCATATGGTCAGTGCCTGGTTATCCGAGTTTGGACTGACGCTGGCTCAGGTTGCAACGGACGTGAAATCCCATGAATCACGATCGGTGTGGTTGTGTATAAGAGTCTCATCAAGGGCGAAGAGCGAATTGACATCCGATATTTTATCAGCAGTTTGCCTCTTGGGATCGAACAGTTTTCCAAGGCTGTTTGACGGCACTGGGGAATTGAGACGACTTGTCACTGGAGTCTGGATGTGACCTATGGAGAAGACGGTTTAAGAACTCACCAGCGTACAATCGCAGAGAATTTAGCATGGCTTCGTCGCTTCACATTATCTCTGTTGAAGCAACATCCTGGTAAAGACAGCCTCGCCATGAAACGCAGAATCTGCGGCTGGAGCGACGACTTCCTGATGGAAGTCCTTGGTATCAAAGGGACTTAAGTGTGCGCTGGCCTTGCCCGTTCGATGAGTCCAAGCAATCTTTTTGCCGATCTTCCATGAAGGCATTAAAACTGTCGGCGGGAGGAAGCAATGGATTGATCAGAAGTGACGTAAGGAAGCCGTCAAGCAAGGTGCGTTGCTTCCCGGCTAGTGTTGATTGCAAGTTCAAGTTAGTTCTGGCCACAAAGGCCCGTTCTACAATTCAGTCAGGTCGAATTCGTCGCGGAGTGCTTCCAGCATCTCCTCGTCAGTGATCTGCACTCTGGTTTCGGTTTCCGATTCGTATCCCTGCGCGAGTTCAAGCCGCATTGCCTTGACGACCCGTTCAGAGAAGAGCGCTGCCCGAAGACGCAGGCTGTTTTTACAAACCATGTTGTGATACGCCTTTTCAGTATCTCCGCAAGACATAGCGCGGGCAGTCAGCAAATACAGGTTCTCGGCATCTTGCTCGCTGATTCCATCATCATCCAAAAGAGCAACGTCAAACACCAATTCCATCGTGGGTTCGTGCCCGTTCTGGGGAATCACTCTGTAGAGCTTCCAAATATCGCCGTTGGTCAGAACAACCCACTTCGCAGAGAGGGTTGCGGCATAAGTACCTGCCTGGCCGAGGACGTTCGTGTTCAAACGGCTGCGAATAGCCTTGCATTCGATAACAGTTTCGACCCTGCCGTCTTTCTTGATGGCAATATCGATTCGGCCATTCAGAACCTTTCGTTCTGTTTCGAGGTCTTCAGTGTCGTAACCGAGGGCGGTTCTCAAAGCATCCATACACCAAATACGGACTTGTTCCTCTTTGTTGCCTGCTTCTTGGGCCAGATTCTGAAGACGACCATGCAGGGAGCGAAAGCCAGCTAAAGCCTTTTCAATGTGGCTGGTTCTGATTTCGTCACGGGTCCGCTTCTTGCGTTTCGTTTCCTTCGTTCGTTCTTCCTCAGCAGCGATCGCACTTTGCTCTGCATTGCTGGGAACCTCCAAGGCAAGCGTGAAAAGTGTTCGGCATTTTGGACATCGAACTGCTTTTCCAATCAGTGGCCGATTCTTCTCAAGGACCTTGATTCGAGCGCGGCACTCATCACAGGTAGCGGCACCAATTACTTGGTTCTCTGCATTCAAAGTCTCTGACACTGATAATTCCTCGTGAAATTGGCAAAACATGCACGTAAGCAGCATGGTGACAATCACTCAGTGAGGTTGCCGATGTCGTGCTACGGTCAATTGGAGTCATACCGGTAAGTCTTGACCGTCCCAATATAGCAGAGTATTTGAGATACCTTCAACTCGATGTACTACGGGGGTCGCATCCGGTGCGGACTGCTTTGCGTACCAGCAGCGTGCAAACGCACGAAACATGGGCGCACGCGCTGCACGCGCTTTTGACTTTCTCTCGTGTTTTTCGATGGTGTCTCGTGAGAATCAGACTCGATTGCCGAAAGTGTCATTTCCGCATAAAGCACGTCGGTTTGCGGTGTTTTGCAGTTCTTCGAGAGTTGCTGTCGTCTGCACCTGGATTAATTTCCAAGCTTAGGATGAGGGTTCGATTCCCTTCAGCCGCTTTTGTTGTTTGTGTCCGGTGTTGCGACGAAACCCGGGCGTGAATTGGTGCGATGGTGGAACGACGAGCATGGGGCTCGTTGTAGGAATTTCGCTTGAATGTGGGTGTGGTTTGCTCAGCGACCGAGTGGCTGGCGGCAGAATATCCACGTGAAGCAGAATTCCAGTTGGTGCAACTTCTGGCGTGTGGCTGGCTTTCAGCTAAGCAGTTGCGATGCGGTCGCACGAGATGCTGTGGAGTTAATTCCAGAGGGAACTTACGCTGGTGGTTCGATTTCGCAATGTCCATTCGCTTATCGCCTCAGATTAGGTCGACCCCGATGTGACGCGCGGTGGGGCTTGTCAGTATCCGGATCGAATCGACGACCAGAATCACTTCTCACGAACTGGACGGCCGGACTAGCCCAACTTCCCCAACGCGCTTCAGAAACACTGTGTTTTCTAAGGATTCTGGTCCATATTTCTCACTACATTTTGCGTTGGATTATTTTGGCGGGCAGTTTGAGGCCCAGTTTCTCGAGAAGAATCTGCTGGTGGTCCGTGGGTTTTGAAATGCAGCGGGTCCGGATCTCTGGGCCGGAGCGGGTTGGCAGCACCACGTCCATAGAGCTGATGTCAGACAGTTCGGCCAGGATTCGCCGGGGTTCGTGGCCAAGGCCAGCTTTCGAGCACATCTGGCCGAGGGTCTTCCAGAGCACGTATGCGACAAAGCATACAAAATGTGAGCCAGTATAGCGCCGGCCACCATCACGAAGGAACTCGATGTTGTCTTCACTGACCATCCCACGGTCCATCACCCAGATGCGATCGCTCTTTCCATAGCGAGCTTCCATCATCTCCACGATGTGTTCCACAGTGCTGACATCCGCCGTGTTACCCACGAAGACTTCATCGCCCAGAGGGATGCCGCACTTCGAAACAACCAGTGCGATACAGACTTGTTTGCAGTCACTTCGCTGATCTCGTGAGTAGCCTCGCTGAGCCAGCGGGAAGTCGGCGCGACCTTCAAAGAAGGTGCTGGTGACGTCATACATCAGCATGTCATATTCCAGATCAAACAGTTCGCCCATGCGATTCTTCAGATGGACTTCGAGTGCATCTTTGTGCGGCAGCAGCTTGTTGAGACATCGATACAGACGATTATCATCGACCTGGTCTTCGCTCACACCGAGCAGATCAGGCAGCGATGTTTTCGGATACCACTGCTCAGAGACATAGATCTCACTGGAAGGCTCAAGCAGTCTCGCGACGATAAGGATGAGTGATGTGACATCCCACGGGACGGTTTCTTTGCCCTCTTCCATCACGTTCTGCAAAAACGTGTCGAGCTGCAATGTTCTGATCAGATGCAGGGCCATCCATGGTCCACCAAACTGACGCAGATTCTCGACGCGGACTCCGGCAGCATTGACTTCCACCCAGCGAGGTTGCGGCGTCGGGTCTTCGTCGAATTCAAACTGCAGTTGGTGATTAAGCGGCTGCTGGCGGCCGTGCTGGTTATCCTGCGCAGCAGACTGCTTCGCTTCTTCGGCAGCGCGAAGAACACCAAGCCGCCCAGCCTCATCAAGCTTGCCGAGCCAGGCAATCACTCGCTGCCGCGGCCCGGTCGCCGTTCGATACGATTCGACAAGCGCCCAGTACGCTGTGCGCTGACCATTTTCATTCTTGAAGTACTGGCGAATACACATAGCCGAGCATGCTGTCGCGTCATTTTCGGCCTGCCAGAGCGTTTCTTCTCACTACATCGCGTCTAAAATCCATCGCCAACGACTTACGAAAAGCCCTCGGAGAAAATGCAGGAAGAAATTTTCCCGTCGCCCAATTTTCTTTCCAGTTGGGGAAGTTGGGCTAACCGACTTTGCTTTAAGGAACAACGTGCCTTATACGCTGTGACGATCCGCTTTTCCAGAGGGGGAATGATCATAGAACTGCACTCACCCGTCGGCCGGGGCTGGTGGGTAAGACCAGCCTCATCCGGCTCCGCTTGCTCTCAGCCTCGGACTCGCTTTGCCTTCTGAGGTGCTTCTCCGCCTTTTCCGTTTCGATCGGAATAATAATACCCATAGTAACCGCGGCGTTCGAATTCAGCACCGCTGCCATACGTGTTGACAACGCACCCGAGCATTTTTGCATTGGCTGAACGAAGCGTTTCGACAGCTTCAATGACCTGTTGGCGAGTATCATTCGAAGAACGGACGACGAGAATCATGCCATCTGTTTTTTGGGCGACGATGACAGGGTCGGATACGGCAAGCACTGGACCTACGTCAACAATGACCAACTGGAATCGATCCTTGAGATCGCGGAGCATTTCGTCGAACGTTTCGTTCTGCAGCAACTCTGACGGGTCGACCGTCGACGAACCGGACGTCATGATGGTCAGATTTGGCACTCCGGACGGAAGTAACACATCGTCGAGTTTGAGTTGGCCCCTAAGTACTTCGGAAAGGCCACCGCTGTCGGGAACGGAAAATCGTTTGCAGAACGTGGGGCGTCGCATGTCTCCTTCGATCAATACGACTGTCATATTCAACTTCGCAAAACAGGCCGCAATGTTGGCGAGGATGGTGGTCTTTCCGTCGCCGGGAAGAGGACTGGTTGCTGAAATAACTCGGAGTTTCCCGGAGCGAATGTCGTTGAGCAAAAGAGTTCGCAGAATTCGAAACGATTCGCCTTCGGGCGAACTGTCCAGAACAATTGGGAAGTCACCTTCGGTTTTGAAATGGCCAACTCTTGTCAGAATTGGAAGCCCAACTGCACTGTCAATCTCCGAGGACGTTCGGAACCGAGTGTCGAGCTGGTCAATCATCACAGCAGCGAACAGTCCTGCCATCAGGCCCAGCAGAATCCCTCCCACAGAACACAGCGGCAAGCTTGGCCAAACCTGAACTCCTTTGCGGGGAGATTCAAGCAGTTCATGAATGTAACCCTGCATTCCTGCCGCAAGGTCGAGTCCGCGGAGTTGTTCGACAAGACCATCGAATAACAATTGTGTTCGATCAATTCGTGACTTGAGAATTCCCTCTTTAAGTTCGAACTCAACAAGAACCCTCGCTTGCTTCTCGGCATCTTCCTTCAGCAGGGTCAATTCCCTCCTGCTTTCAGCAACAGCGTTAATATCGCTTTCCAGGAAAGCAATGTAAGCCTTTAGAAGACCGTCCGGGCTGAGTTGTGTGTCTTCCATATCCGGCGAAAGCGTGGCTTCACGTTCGTCGATTCTCTGCTTCAGAAATGCGATCTGGTCTTCGAGTTTCTTTACGTCCGGGTGCTTTAGACCCAAATCTGCCTTCAGGACACCCAGTTCCGCTTCCTTGACCAGTAAGTCACCGATTGTGCGAGCTTGTTCAACTCGGGCGGGTTGCTCGGCAAGAAACGGCGTTGATCTCGCTGCATTGGCCTGCATGCCCGCAAAAATACCAAGTCGGCTCAGGCTGTCCGTATCGATGATTCCAAGATCGTCAATTTCAATTTTTTGCCCGTCCGCCTTGCTGGTGAAAACAGATTTTGCTTTCAACAACCGGGAACGGCTGGAAGACTCCCGAATATCCAGGGTTAACAGTTCTTCATGAAGACGACGATATTGTTCGAGGTAAACGTTGCTGCTCCCGTCGCCCTGAAAAAGGACTGGAGCACTTTGCCTTGCCAGAATGTACTCTTGCTGAACTTTTTCAAGTTCCTTCTCAAGGTCATCCCGAGCGCCCTGTACCAGACCATTTGCTTCAGACATCGCGACCGTCAACTGGTCTGAAAGAAACATCTGATATTCAAGTACAATCGCTTCGAGGACCAGCCGGGAATCATCTGCGTTGATATGCTCGAAGCGGATAGACAGGCTTCGCGCGTCCTTCGCTTTTCCTTCTCCTCCACGGCTAAGATTCAGGTGGTTAATCACGTAGTCTGCAGAGTCGTCGTCGGGGTCGGTGATTTGTTCTTTAATCGATGGCAGGTCAGCCAATTTATGCTTTGAAAGTGCTCCTTCAACAATTTTTCGACTTCGTATTACTTCCATGTGATTCGCCAGAACATCGTCAGCCACCATGTCCTGGCCGCTTGTGGCACTGCTTTCTGTCGAGGTCAACCCAGAATCCCGCTGACTGACGAGAATCTTGGCCGACGATTCGTACCAGATTTTTGCCTTCGTCCAGTAGAGAGACGCGAGGGCCAGACCAAGACTCATCGCCCCAAAAATGACCCAACGCTGCCTGTGCAGAATTTCTGTCAGTTTGAGGGTGGGCTGTGCCTGCATGGAATCGGCGAAGACCACCTGACTGATTCGATTTTCCCCAGGCTGCGGATTTGTTTTAGACGAACCCTTCATCGTTCACTTTCTGGCCGATTTTAAAGAAGACAAATTATTGTCGGCTGATCACTTGGAATGATTTTAGCCGTGGCGGGTGATTCAAACGTCCGAGTGTCAAATTCGCCCGGATGGAAAAGAGGTTACATCGCCCCGTTCATGTTCATAGAAGCTGAGCAGGGTCGCATTCGGGCATCGACTAGGCCTGTGTTAGTGTCTGATTTCCAGCAAAAAAATGCTAGACCAGACGCTTATGGGACACAAATGAGACGTGTTTCGGGGAGTTTGTTAACATGGATGGAATGGGTCTCTATGGTGTGTTTCAAATGCGGAGATTGCGGGCTTTAGTGGGTTCTGTGGGCGAGTTTGCCAAGCCGGGCCTCCACAGGATGAGACTGGAGTTTTGTGCCATTCGCGCTGCATTTCCCAGAATTTCCGCATGCAGTAGACTTCCTGATCACTCTGCCAGTTTCGTCGATTCAGCCCGGTGTGCTTTAGCATCCTGTTTTTCTCAAAGGGTTTAATTTCCATGAAAGCCATTGCTGTCCGTCCAGGTACTCCGAACAGTGTGCACCTTGCAGAGCTTGCAAAGCCTGCGATGAGTGATGTTCCCGGCGGCAGGGGTGTGCTTGTGCGGGTGCTGAAGGTCGGCGTAGATGCCACTGACAGGGAAATTAATGATGCCTTGTATGGCAATGCACCGCCGGGCTATGACTTCCTGGTGCTTGGGCATGAGTGTTTTGGAATTGTGGAAGAGGTGGGTCCAAACGTCAGGAAGGTGAAGGCCGGAGACTACGTGACCTGCACCGTGCGTCGACCCGGGGGTTCAATCTACGATCAAATTGGACGTTCGGATATCACCAGCGAAGAGCAGTATTACGAGCGAGGGATTAATCTTCGGCACGGTTACCTCACCGAGTTCTTCGTCGATGACGAAGAGTTCATCGTGCGTATGCCTGTGGGCTTGAAACATCTGCATGTTCTTGCGGAGCCCATGAGCTGCGCGGCGAAAGCCGTCGAGCAGGCTTTTCTGGCCCAGAAGCGATTGCAGGTGTGGGAACCTAAACGTGCGTGGGTCACCGGAGCAGGGCAGATTGGTTTGTTGTCAACTCTGGTTCTGCGTCTGCGCGGAATTGAAGTCTTTACGCTGGCTCGTGGCAAAAAGCCAAATCTCAAGGCCGAAATTGCAGAAGGTCTGGGAGCCACTTATATCAGCACCGGTGATTATTCGCTGCAGGAATTGGCGGCGAAGTATGGCAAGCCCGATCTGATCATCGAAGCGACCGGAAATAGTGCGATTGCCTTCGAAGCGATGCAGGTCCTTGGACACAACGGCTGCATTGTCTGGACCAGCATCACTGGCGGCCAGCGGAAAGTAGAAGTTCCCGGAGACAACATTAATCTGAACTGGGTGCTTGGCAATAAGCTGCTGGTCGGTTCCGTGAACGCCAATTTTCGTCATTTTGAATCGGGCATCGCCGACTTGGCTCTGGGCGAGGTGACTTATCCGGGCGTGATCGGAAAGATCCTGACGACTCCCGTTCAGGGGCTTGACAACTACCAAGAGATGATGCGTCTGCTGGTGGAAGACCGCGACGCCTTGAAGGTCTACGTAGAAGTTGCTGCTGGTTAGTTCTTTCAATAAAGCGTTCTCGAAAGTGCCGGTTTGTCCTGCGCCGGCTTTTCGTATTCCATCAGTGCATACTCATTGATACGGGCAATGGATTTACAACGCTTTACGCTTCCTGCATTTCCTTGAGCGTTCGTCGGGCTCCAGCACCGAGGAACAGTACGTCAACTCCGGCAACCAGAAGCGTATATCCCTGCGCGGCATACGGGGCGACGGCTTCTGCCGAAACGCCAAAATAGCCCAGCGGGATGCCGGCAGACTGACACGCTGCCGTCACTCGGGAAATTCCCGCGAGGACTTCCGGGTCTGAAATCTGGCCCATTTTTCCGTAACTGGCCGACAGGTCATAAGGACCCAGCAGTACGCAGTCAATGCCTGGAACGCTGGTGATACTCTGGATGTTATCGACTGCGATTTTGTGTTCCGCCTGAACAACCACAATGACTTCATCGTTGGCATTCGCCACATAGTCGGCAAATTTAAATCCGTATCCGTGGGCACGAGCCAGTCCAACTCCTCGAGCGCCCTCTGGCGCATATCTGGAAAAGCGAACCACGTCCGCTGCCTGATCGGCAGTATTGACCTGCGG
This sequence comes from uncultured Planctomycetota bacterium, assembly GCA_947085455.1. Classification (GTDB taxonomy): domain Bacteria; phylum Planctomycetota; class Planctomycetia; order Planctomycetales; family Planctomycetaceae; genus SXXK01. The sequence continues at coordinate 8,541 of CAMTWR010000003.1, forward strand.
CACGATGACTCCCTGTGCGCCGAGGTCGAGGACCTTTTTGATTTCCGCCTCATCACAGATTGGCACACGTACGATGCATGCGACGCGGTGAGAGACGGCCTGGAGTATGGAGAGGATATCAGAAGTCGCCAATGGTCCATGCTCGCCATCAATAAACAGCCAGTCGAAGCCTGCATCAGCGAGGATTTCGGCTGTCGAGGCTGTTGGCAGAGTCACCATCGTGCCGAGCAGTTTTTCGCCATTTTTGAGTCGAGTTCGAAAGCCCTTGATCATGTTTCTGAAGACTCGCAGTAAGTAAGATTCGGTGAGGCATCCGGCGTGAGAACAGACTCTGTCCTTCGCCCAAATTTGATGTCAGCGTCGTTTTTAAATGACGTCTGCGACGCAGGTTATCTGGCCACATGCTTCAGATAATCACCGTACTCATTCGGGAACTCGTTTGCCAGCGAGAGCAACTGGCTGCGATCAATGAATCCTTTTCGCCAGGCAATCTCCTCCGGGCAGGAAATCTTGAGACCCATGCGTTTTTCGATCGCTGCGACAAAATTGCCGGCATCCAGAAGTGATTCATGAGTGCCCGTGTCCAGCCATGCAAATCCGCGAGACAGGAGTTCAACCTGCAGCAGTCCCCGGTTCATGTACTCCCGGTTGACATCGGTGATTTCCAATTCACCACGCGGCGATGGCTTCAGGTTTCGCGAGATTTCGACAACGGAGTTGTCGTAAAAATACAGCCCGGGAATCGCAAAATCAGATTTGGGCTGAGAAGGTTTCTCTTCAAGCGAGATGGCTTTGCCAGAGGCGTCGAATTCTACAACACCATACCGCTGCGGATCCCGCACTTCGTATCCAAAAATTGTAGCCCCGGTTTCCAGACTGCAGGCCTGTTCAAGAATCCCGCGAAAGCCACGGCCATAGAAAATATTGTCACCCAGAACCAGCGCCACATGATCGTCACCGATAAAGCTGGCTCCCAGAATAAAAGCCTGCGCAAGTCCTTCAGGTTGCTCCTGAACGATGTAGGAAAACTTCATGCCCCATTTCGAACCATCGCCCAGAAGCTTTTCAAAGCCCTGAATATCGCGAGGTGAGGAAATGACGAGGACTTCACGGATGCCGGCCAGCATCAACGTTGACAGTGGATAATAGATCATCGGCTTGTCGTATACCGGAGCCATCTGCTTGCTGATACCCATCGTAATTGGGAACAGCCGCGACCCAGTGCCACCTGCGAGGATAATGCCTTTTGTGAAATTCGTCATATGCCCGTCGACAGTGAAGAGGAATTGAAAGAAAAGTCAGCAAACCGAGAGTACCGAATTAACCGAGGCCAAGTCGTTCGCCGCGGTACTTGCCGCTTTGAACGCGGTCCACCCAAACGCGATTTTCAAGATACCATCGGACCGTTAATTCAAGCCCTGACTGAAAGTCCTGCTGCGGCTTCCAGCCGAGTTCGTTCTCAATTTTTGTCGCATCAATTGCATAGCGACGGTCGTGCCCGGGGCGATCCTTCACGTACTTGATCAAGGATTCAGAGGGAGCGTGTGGAAGACCGGGACAAAGTCTGTCGACCGTCGAGCAGATCATCTTCACGATGCTGATGTTTGTCTGTTCGTTGTTTCCACCAACATTATAACATTCGCCGACTCGTCCGTTTGAAAGTACCGTTTCGATCGCCGAACAGTGGTCTTCCACAAACAGCCAGTCGCGAACATTCAGTCCGTCGCCATAAACAGGCAGCGGTTTGCCTTCCAGCACATTCATGATTATCAGGGGAATCAGTTTCTCTGGAAACTGGTATGGACCGTAATTATTGGAGCAATTCGTGATGAGCACCGGTAAACCATACGTATGCAGATAAGCGCGAACGAAATGGTCAGATGCGGCTTTGCTGGCTGAATACGGGCTGTTCGGTGAGTACGCGGTTTCTTCTGTGAACAAACCGGTGGCTCCGAGTGAGCCGTAAACTTCATCTGTCGAAACGTGCAGAAACCGGAAAGTTTCGCGGGCCAGTCCCTGCAGCTGAGAGTAGTACTCGCGAACCTCCTCAAGCATTCGGCAGGTGCCCAGGACATTGGTTTCTACAAAGGTCAGTGGTCCATCAATCGACCGATCGACGTGAGACTCAGCTGCAAAGTTGACGATGGCAGATGGCTTGTGTGTGTTCAGCAGTGATCGGACCAGCGCTCGATCGCCGATGTCGCCTTTGATCAATTGATGAGCGTCTGAGTCTTCGGGAATGGAATCCGGATTCCCGGCGTAGGTCAGCTTGTCAAGGTTGATGATTCGCACATCTCCTTGCGCGATGGCACGTCGCACAAAGCAACTGCCAATAAAACCAGCACCACCCGTGACCAGGATTGTTTTCATAGAGATGACTTTAAACACCACGAAATATGACGGCTGCCGGTGAACGGATTCCAGATCGAGCCACAATGCCAGAGCGTGGATCGGGAAAGAAGGGTTGAGGAACGCCTCTGCTACGACGTATGGCCGCAAAGTTTGAGGAATTTGACCAGCGAAACAACGTAAATTCAGAAAAGTTGCGATCGTTTCGCCATCGCCAGTCGCGGTGGGCGATATGCGCGACGAGGCATGCCTGTTTTGAGGGGACGTGGCGATGCGGCAACGTAGCGAATTAGATCAGGCCAAGATCCTGATAAATGGCTTCGTTCAGCATGCGGTTTCGACGCTGATGCTGTCCTTCGCCGCAGAATCCGTTTGCGGACCACGCGACAACCAGCCCGCGAGGCGGATCGCAGAAGCCGATCGAACATTGGGATCCACCATGACCGAAAGATGCTTCGGCCGACCAGTGTCCAAATCCGTATGGGACTGTGGCTGCTCCGTGGCGATTAGAATTGCAGATGACTCCCAGCCCAAAGTCGACCACATGCTGCAGCGTCTGATCAAACTGGTTTTCACGATGGCGTGAAGTCATCTGTGTCACGGTGGTTTCGGAAACTAACGCGTGCCCATTCGAATCTGCGCCTTTGCGGAGCAGCATTTCCAGAAACATTCCCAACTGCCGAATCGGTCCGCGCAGGTTGCCGCCGGGTGACGGAGTCTGCAGCCATCGGCCGCCACCGTAGGCTGACTCCACCAACTGACCCTGGTCACGTTCATAAAGAACTGGCAGTCTGTGATGAAGGAAAGCACTTCGCTCCGCAGAGATTCCACATGCGGTCTCGTTTAGTCCCAGCGGATCAAGAAGATCGTACTGAAGGACCTGTTCAAAGTGATCGGCACCAGCAAGGCGTCGGAGGATTTCGCCCAAAAGAAACCAGCTGCTTTGCGGATGGTACGCGGCGGTGCCTGCAGGAAGCTGAACGGGTTGCTGAACGATCCGGTCAATAATTGTTGACCATTCCGACTGAGGCCATCCCGTTTCTGTACTCGGAAAGCCCGACTGGTGGGTGAGAAGATCAAAGATTGTGATCGATGACTTATCTGTCCCGACTGTCTCTTCCAGAACTTCCTGCAGCAACGTGTTGAGTTTCAATCGCCCGGCTGCAATCTGTTGCAGGATCAGCAGTGCTGTCAGAGGCTTACCCGCGCTTCGCCAGGGCATGACAGTTTCTGAGGTCATGGGCTGATCGGGAGTGGCCTGGCCAAAGCCCGCATCCAGCAGCGGAAGTCCATTTCGAGAGACATAAATTTGAATGCCGGTATGGAGCTGGCGGGCAATGCCGTCTTCAATGACAGCCGCTACTGCGGGAAAGTCGGAAACGGGAAACATTCGCGGGGCATGTCCTGTAATGAGACGAAAAATCAGGTCAGTCGACCGGCAGGCCTCGTTCCAGCCGAATCCTTCGAACTTCTGCAAGCACGCCTTCGACAACCGCAGAGTTGCGTGCAATGGCAATGTACTGGGTGAAGTTAATCATCATTGTGACGATCCATGTCAGAACAGCCATGGCAAAGTGAAGCGTCGAATCAGAGATGCCGACGGTCGCTTCCAGTGAGACGGCAGTGGCTGGATCAGCGACGGCTCCCAGACATCCAGTGCCAAGAATCATCAGGAAGCTGATCATGATTCCGGGAAGGATGCCATACTTTATTTTCTTATTTCGCTGATACCAGATCTCAGGCAGAGCGTAGGCTGTTGATGTTTCCTCAAGCCAACGGCCGGTTCCCATGAAGTAAGTGAAGATCAGCGCATGAACCATCGTGGTGCTTGTCAACGCGCCCAGTCCGATCAGGATATGGGTTCCAATGCGTGAATTCACCGCAGGATCTCGCCCGCCATTCTGCATGGGGTCACCGATCTGAACGCCCAGTATCAGGGCGATCAGCATGGTGATGTTGGCGAGAACGGCCAGAGTCAGAAAGATGCGTTTCACAGCTCAGATTCCGATCTGTTAATGAATTTAAACCCGGATACCAAAAGAATAAGGCCGCAGGAGAACTTTGAGAGTTCATCTGCGGCCCGGAGGTTAAAATTCTTTAGAATACAGAATGCGAGGTCAGGTTTTTTCAATCCTGAAAACTGTCCACTATCTTGTTCTGCAGAATACCGAATTCTTTATTCAGCCAGCACCATGGACGTTTTCTGACGCAGGGTTTGTGGAATCTGAGTTCCGAACTGCTTAACCATTAACTCCATGGTGAGGTCCAGATCGGACTTTGCAATGCGACCTTTGGCCACGTCAAACATCACCGTTCCCTTGCCTTCTGACTTCTTCATCGTCAACGTGATCGGTGCGCCTTCTTTTGGCTTCACATCGATCTTTGGCTGCATTGTGATTTTGGCCAGACCGTTTTCGGTTCCTTCGTAGGTCAGGGTTGAAGAAACTGTCATGGTTCCAAATGGCAGTTCAACCTTCTGATTGCTTTCCCACGAGTCTCCTGCTTTGATGGCTTCGGCCGGCAATGTCACGGCCGACTGAGTCATCATCTGCTTGAGAGTGTCTTCATTCATCGCATTGCCGGCCGGGCCGGATTCCGTCAGTGCCTTCAACAGCGACGGTGGTACAGTCACCTGCTGGACTTTCCCTGTCGGTTGCATCGTGACGCCGAATTCCTGTCCGACGATCTTCTTGAAAACTTCCGCCATTGATTTCACCAGTGGGGAATCCACGGCGTCTTTGCTGCTGGAGTCAAATTGAACCGCGCCGAACGGGCCTCCCTCCGACTTGAACTGCACGCGGTCGACGATCTGAGACATCTTTGTGTCACCATTGGACTCGATGGAAGCGATCTTCCACGCCATGTCCATCGTCTGGTTCATTGTCATCGCCTGCTTTTGACCGTTCAGGTCCATTTCCATTTGGGTGGACTGCTGGACGACATATTTTAACGACTCACCCGCCGTGAATTTCCATGCCAGGCTGTCCTGAGCGATTCCGGCAGAGCTGCCAAGGAACATCGCGACGATCAAAGAAATGTTGGAAATGCAACGTGACACCATCAGAGAGCTCTCCCGATGAACTGGCCGACATTCAGAATGTCCGGCCGATAGAGTAAGAACTGGTTTCAACAGGCCCGTACCTCGCCCATGTCTGTTTGGGCGGATACGAAGCATAACAGAACGAACAATTTTCCAAGAAGAGCGATTCCGTCCCGGGCGATTCCGATGGTTTTCGCCTGAAAAATCGAAAAAAAAGTATTTCGGACGACGATTCCGTTAGCTGGCCTGACGAACTCCGACGGTCAGAAGCAAGTTTGCCCATAATGCCTGGTCGCCCGTCTGAATCGTCAGCACGTGATCCCGGGACTCCACTGCGTCATAGAAATCCCAGCGAGAGATGGGAGTCAGCTCAATCGGCTGGCCGGCTGCCGAAAGGATCGAGCGGTACTCATTCCATACCGGTGGATCATGAGGCAGGCGGTATGGATCGTCGTCCGGCATCCCCATGGTGCTGACCGCCTCCACAGGAATGGCCGTCAGCAGGACTCGCAGCACCTGCGCGACGGTCACCATGCCGGGTGCAAGATTCAGGCTGATCAGTTCCGCTTTGGGGCCGATAGCGGAAGACGCAGGATAATTGCCATCGGCGATAAGGACTTTGGAACTGTGGCCGGCGCGAGCCAGGATTCGAGAGATTTCGGGATGGATGAGTTCAGAGCGAAGCATGGAGCCTTTTTCTTTCAGGAAGCAGGAATTTTTTTGGGCAAATATGACTGCGAGGCCCGGATCTTATCCCCTGTGAAGTTTGCTGCCAGCGAATCAAATTCATCTGCAGACACCGTCGTCATCAGGATTTTTCGTCCTGATGCCGGGCGGCCGAAGAAGAAGCCTTGAGTTCCCCCAGCAGTCCCCATGTCAGCGTTTCATCCTGGATATATTGTTTCCCGAGATGCAACGCTATTTCTGCGCGGGCCATTTCATATCCCAGATAAAACGCATGGTTACTGTCGATGGCGTTTCCGGCTTCGACCTGTCGAGCAGCAGCGGCCGCGAAAATCCGGAACGGATCAGCTCCATGCCCGTAGCCTTTGCTGTTCATCAAATGCAACTCGCCGGACTCTGCGAATATCCGAAAGTTCTCATCGGACAATGCAGCAGACAGCTTTTGCAACGCGGACTGCGAGGTCGGTTTGAGACGCGAATCGCGCAATATGACAAGCGATGAACTCAGGTGCTTGGGAATTGTTCTGGCGGCGACCGCGTGGTGAACCATCCGTCGAGCCGCATCGAATTCCGCCACGGCAGATCGGCACCAATTGATCACCTGAGTTGTCAGAATACTTTGAATTCCCAGGTCTTCGCAAATGGCAGCAAGCAGCATGTTGACGCCGGCGGAATCCACTTCTGTGAGTTCCGTAATGTTGCCAACACCCATCATCATGGCGACTTCCGGATGTTTCTGCCGCACACGAATGTAGCGGTCCAGAGAAGACGTGAAGCCCATGCCGATGGGTTCGATAATGGGATCAGCACGGAACCGTACTTTCGCGGCCGACAGGCGTTCGATCAGGCGATCGAGCGAATCCATGTCATCCGGAGTATCCGGGATAGCGACCACTTCTGTCTCGAGCTGAGTCACCCAGTCAAAATTGCCATGGTTACAGCTGAGGATAAGTTCTGCGCCTGCCCGGACTGCCTGCTCCACTTCATGGCGATCGAAGCTGTCGATCGAGACTCGAATTCCTTCACTTCGCAGCGCTGTCACGATATCAAACACACGCGGGCTGCTTTCACCCGGTGAACCGCCTACATCGATCATGTTCGCGCCGGACGCGATCAAGGCGTGGGCTTCACGGAGGATGTCCGAGAGCGGTAATTGCGTGGCGTGGTTAATTTCTGCAATGATTTCCGTCGAATATCGACTTAGATCCACCGTGCGGCGTTTGCCGAGTCCGAAATGTTCAGGCAGGTCTCGCAGATCCCGAGGCCCGCGTTCAAACGGTTTCCCAAAATGCAGTTCAAGCGCTGCGAGGTCGCCCTGGCACCAGCCTGGCAGAATCACGCGGTCAATGTGATCCGGTACCACCAGTCGTCGAAGCAGAAGGCTGGAATGCAACAGCGCGGCCACCTGGATTCCGGGCACCGCGATCTCATAACGGAAGCCGAGCCGAGCGGCGATTTTTTCGACTTCTTCACGCAGGCTTGCCTCTGCGAGTCGCCCGGTGACGAACAGCAGTGACGCCGGAGATTGTTGCTGCGGAAGAGACATAAAGTTTCAGAGGCGGTTCAACGGCGAGCACCGTCGGTTCGATGATAGGTGTTGATATGAGCGAACGATTCGTGTTACGTTAAGTCTTCGTTTTTCTGCCATGCGTACGTTTTGAGTTAAATGGAAATCCTCTTTCTAGCGTACGGCACCGCCATTCACGTTGATGATCTGGCCGGTAATAAAAGCGGCTTCTTCGCTCAGCAGAAATCTGGCCATGTTGGCAATATCCTCAGGCTCTCCCCAACGTTTCAGGGGAGTCTCCGACATCACTCGCTGCTGCCAATACTCGCTGGCTGTTTCGCCCCACGCAGTTCGGATCCAGCCTGGCGCAATACAATTGACTCGAACATGAGGCGCCAGGCTGACGGCCAGCGAACGACTGAATCCCATGATCGAATTTTTGGCCGCTGCGAAAAGTTCGCCGCTGTCGCCTTCCATGCCGCGATCCGATTGATCCCAGCCGATGTTGATGATCGCGCCTTGCTGCTGGCTTTGGAACCGACGGCCAAAAGCGCGAGACAATTCAATCGTACCCAGCACATCGACCTGAAGGAGTCGATCCAGTTTGACGGAGAATTCGGCGCCCTTGAATTCTGTAGTGAGTAAATCTGCACCTGCGTTGTTGATGAGGGCATGCACAGGGCCGATTTTGAAGGCCTCAGAAAGCAGACGTTCGCGGTCGTTGCTGTCAGCCACGTTTGCCTGAATAACATTCGAGGAGACTCCCAGACTCACCAGTTCTGCAGCGACCTCATGAGCTTGCTCAATTGACTTCTGGCAATTCAGGATGATGTCTGCGCCGGCCTTCGCGCATTCAATCGCAATCGCGCGACCGATGCCGGACGAAGAGCCAGTGATGACGACTCTTTTACCTGTCAGTGATGCAAAGGGCATGGGCACGGGAATTCAGAAGGAAATGAAAGCGAGTTTTAGAATGGCAGAATAACGGTTTTCCTGCCGCAACGCGATGATATCTCGATACGCAACAGCGGCCTGAATGGCATGATTCACCACCGGGCGATCAGACGAATACGGAAAAACATTGGGGAATTAGCCAGTTCGCTTCTCAATGTTCACTGGTACCGAACACCTGAACACGTGCTCAAGTCTCTATTGAGGCAACGTTCGCAGCGAGAATAAACTACGAGGGCCACTTTCCTGATCTCGGGTCAGCAGCGTCGTGCTGTCCTGTGTCCTGTTGAACAATTTACGTGCGTCCCATCCGATGCCTCTTCAACCCCTCACTGCCGTAAAACATGCGACCACAGCACTGGTGCTGTTGCTCGTTGCATTGGCAGGCGTTGAAATCTGGCTGCGGACGCGCCCCATGCCTTCTGTGCAAATAGTCGCCTCAACCGCAAGTGTGATTGATCAGCCGCTGTTAATGCCATCTGCCGTTTGTCATCACGAACTTCGTCGATTGCAAAAGACAACTGTGAGTCCGGGGCAGGGGGTCGAGCCGCTCCGTTTTCGAGTCAATTCGCTGGGCTGTCGGGGGCCGGATGTGGCGACGCCTGCAGCCCCGGGTTTGTATCGTATCCTGATTCTTGGCGACGATTCTGTTTGTGGTAGTGGAGTGGCTGAAGAAGAAACCATCGCCGCTCGGTTGAAGCAGTTTCTCTCAAAGTCCACGACCGCTGAAATTGAAGTGATCAATGGAGGAGTTCCCGGATATTGTCCATTGCTTTCCTCATTGAAGTTTGAGCACGATCTGGCCCGCTTGAAGCCTGACCTCGTCATTCTGCATGTGGACATGACAGATATCGGCGACGACAGCCGATATCGCAGTCTCGTTCTGCACGACGGGGATCACGCGATTTGTTCCCATGCGTCGTTTCGGCTACAGGCGAAGTCGGAAAGCATGCTGATGCAGCTCACGAAACAGTCGGCGACCGCCTGCTGGTTCGTAGCTCAGACACGACGGCATGCTCCGGAATTGTTGTCCGTTGCGACGACTGCTGAACAATCTTCTTCTGGCCTGACATGGATCACGGACCATCCGCCCGATTTGCGTCTGCAGATTCGGCATGCCCTGGATCCCATTAAGAACCTTCAAGCTTCCGTGGCGAACGCCGGTGGTCAATTATTGGTCACAACCTCGCCAGTGCTTTGGCAGGTCGTTTCTGCGGACGAAGCACCTGATTTGAGTCGACGATACGGGATCAGCGGAGCCACTCCGTATGCCAGCCTGTTTCCATTTGAGGTTCTGGCCAGTTTTTGTCGAGCCGGCAGTATTCATTTTTGCGATACCTCAGTGGCGTTTCGCAATGAAAATGCAGCAAAACTCTTTTCAAAGGATACCGTCGTGCTGTCTCGAATAGGCATGGCGTTGTATGCTCGTGAGATTGCTCGCTGCCTTCTGGCAGATCCACCGTCGCAGTGGTCTCGGTAATGTTTTCAGCAGAGATTAAAGATTCCCCACAAGACGCTGCAGATGTTCCTGCTCCGCGATTCAGGAGAGAGGAATGTTCGACCGTTCCTGTCGATCGCTCCTGTTGCTTCATTGGAATCCGTGGGTCAACAACGTATATCGTCCCGTCAGGCATGCCCGATACGGCCTGCGATTTTGTTCCATTGACAGGTCTGGTGTTATGAAGACTGCGTTTGAAGCTGCCCAACAATATTTCGAAGAAGCTGCTGCAGTGATGAATCTTTCATCCAGCATGCGGAATCTGCTGCTGACTCCCGAGCGTGAAGTCAAAGTTCAGGTTCCGATCAAACGAGATAACGGAGAAGTGGCAACGTTCATCGGATTTCGTATGCAGCACAACAGCAAACGGGGCCCGATGAAAGGCGGCCTGCGTTACCATCATGAGGTCAACGCTGACGAAGTTCTTGCGCTGGCGTCGCTGATGACGTGGAAGACGGCCGTGGTTGATATTCCTTATGGGGGCGCGAAGGGCGGAATCAGCGTCAATCCGAAGGATCTTTCAATCGATGAACTCGAACGACTCACTCGTCGTTTTGTGGACGAGATCCATGATATCTTTGGCCCGGACAAGGATATTCCGGCGCCGGACATGGGCACGAATTCTCAGACCATGGCCTGGATTATGAATCAGTATGAAAAGTTTCATGGGTTCAGTCCTGGTTGTGTGACCGGCAAGCCCGTGGAACTGTATGGGGCGGAAGGACGTGAAGAAGCGACCGGGCGAGGCGTTGGCACTCTGACGCTTGCTCTTTTGCGGAAGTACGGCCGGTCGATTGAAACGTCAACCGTTGCGATTCAGGGCTTCGGAAATGTGGGCACCTATACCGCTTCGTATCTGCACAAAGCGGGCGGTCGCATTGTGGCTGTCTCAGACGTCAGCGGCGCTGTGTTCAATCGTGAAGGGATTGATATTCCTGCGGCTCTGCAATGGGTGGCCGAAAAAAATAGTCTGGCCGGGTTTCCCGGAGGTGACTCCATCACCAACGAAGCATTGCTGGCTCTTGATGTGGATGTTCTGATTCCCGCGGCTCTGGGAGGCGTTCTGACGGAAGACAATGCCGGGGACGTGCGGGCGAAATTCATCATCGAAGCGGCGAATGGTCCGACAACTCCTGAGGCCGACGCGATCTTTCATCAAAAAAATATCGTGGTGCTGCCCGACATTCTTGCCAACGCAGGTGGCGTGACCGTCAGCTATTTTGAATGGGTTCAGAATCAGCAGTATTTTCGCTGGGATTTAAGTCGCGTGCGTGAAGAACTTGAACGCACGATGACTCGCAGCTTTGATAAAGTGTGGTCGACTGCACAGGAAAAGAAGGTGTCGCTCCGAGTAGGCGCGTATCTTGTGGGTATTGGCCGCGTTGCTCGGGCGACGACCCTGGGCGGAATTTGACTGGATCCGGATCGCGTTGCCATCTTTTTGCTCCCACGCTCACCTGAAGTTTTATGTCTATGTCTCTTGAGTATTCACAGTCGCTTGCTCGCAACGCGCGTGCCGCCTCTTCGGAACTTGCACCCATCGCCTCAGGTCGCAAAAACGCGTGGCTTCAGCGCGTTGCCAGTCTGCTGCGCACAAACAGTTCACTGATCGTGACGGCGAACGAGAAGGATATGGACGCCGCCGCAGCAGCGGGCCTGAGTTCCGCGATGCTGGATCGTCTGAAGCTGACTTCGGATCGGATCGAAACCCTGGCGAAGGCTGTCGAACACATCATCTCCCTGCCAGATCCTGTCGGTGAAGTGATTGAAGGGCAGCGTCGGCCGAACGGGTTATTTGTCAGTCGCGTTCGAGTTCCTCTGGGTGTTGTTTTCTTTATCTACGAATCGCGTCCGAATGTCACGATTGACGCTGCCGCGCTGTGTGTCAAAAGCGGCAACGCGGTCATCCTGCGAGGTGGCAGCGAAGCGATTCACAGCAACCGGGCGTTGCAGCAGGTTATTCAGGAAGCGTTAGAGTCCGAAGGACTGCCAAAGAATGCTGTGCAGCTTGTGGATTCCATCGACCGAAGCATCGTGGGAGAGCTGCTTTCCATGGGAAGCCTGATCGATGTCACCATCCCACGCGGGGGACGGTCGCTGATTGAACGCGTCACTCGCGAAGCGACGATGCCCGTGATCAAGCACTTCGACGGGATCTGCCACGTCTATGTGGATGCGGCTGCCGACGAGAAGATGGCTGTCGACATCACAGTCAACAGCAAGTGCCATCGACCTGGCGTGTGCAATGCTGCGGAGACGCTGTTGATTCATCGCGCGGCAGTTCCGCATCTGTTGCCGCGACTGGCTGCCGAGCTGCAGTCACACGGAGTGGAACTGCGCTGCTGTCCGGCCAGTCTCGCCATGATCTCGGGCGGGAAGCCGGTGACGGATGAAGATTATGGAACGGAGCATATGGATCTGATCATGTCGGTGCGGATCGTGGATAACATCGAACAGGCGATTGAGCATATTCGCCGTTTTGGTTCCTCACACACAGATGCGATCGTTACCGACTGCGTGTCGGCTGCGATGAAGTTCGAAGCCGAAGTGGATTCTGCAGCCGTGATGATTAATGCGAGCACACGCTTTAACGACGGTGGAGAATTGGGCATGGGTGCCGAGATCGGGATCAGTACTGATCGCTTTCATGCCCGCGGTCCCTGTGGAATGCGAGAGCTGACAAGCTACAAGTTCGTCGTTCGCGGAGTCGGCCAGATTCGCAGTTGATTGTGCAAATGTTTCGCGACTTTGCTACGCGAAGCAGTGCCAAAAGAAAGAGCCCGAGGTTGCAAACAATTCGTTGCGAACTTCGGGCTCTTTACGTTTGGTGTTCAGTCAGTCGGACTGCTGAAGACGTTGGTTACTTGTCGTCTTTCTTCTCTTCGGCTGGCTTTGCATCCTCTGCGGGGGTCTCTGCCTTCTTGTCGTCTTTCGTTTCTGACTTCTTCTGTTCTTCTTTTTTAGGCTCTTCTGTTTTCTTCTTAACCTGCAGATTAAACGGCGCACTTACGCGACGACCGACAGCCGGCTTGATTTCCCTTACCCAGATGTTGCGAAATTTGACAGGGTCATTGTGGAACTGCAGAGAGATCGGACCAGTTTCGGCGTGGGGCTGGTAATGGGGTGCTTCCACGAAACTGGTTGGCCCTTCCATTTCGAAATGGTTCAGCATCAGCACGCCGTTCTGGATTAAAGTGACATAGCCTGGCTTCAGGACATCACCGTTACTCTTGAATCGAGGTGCATTAAAGATGATGTCGTAGTAATTCCACTCGCCAGGCTTTCGCATCGCGTTCGCCAAAGGGGCAGTCTGCTTGTAGATCGAACCGGCCTGGCCGTCAAAGTAGGTGGGGTTTTCGAACGAGTCCAGAATCTGGACTTCATAAAAGCCCATCAGATAGCAGCCACTGTTGCCTCGCCCCTGACCTTCGCCACGAATTTCTGTCGGAGCCGACCATTCCAGATGCAGCTGCATGTCGCCAAAATTTTGCTTTGTGGTGATGGCTGTCTCTCGTGGAATGGCCACACCGTCTTCGATAAGCCATTTGTCGCCGCCACTCCAGGCGTCCATATTCGTCCCGTCAAACAGAACGACTGCATCCGACGAAGGCGCATCGTCCGTCGCACCGGGAGTCACCAGCGGTGGCTCCTGCCATTCGATTCCGCTTTTCCATTCCTGAGCGGCGAGGCTGCCGACACCGACGGCTAAAGCGGTGATGGTCGGCAAACTGAGTCGAAGAAGTCGGATGAACATCATGAGAATACAACTCCGGGAAAAAGGTCAGGAGAATTGAGTCAGAAAGTTGATCCGGGGCCGCCAATAATGGCCCGCCTTCTGCGAATTGCAGCATCTTGCCAGGCGAACCCTTCAATTTGTGGTGAGGGCCATCATACTTTCGCAGGGGACTTCGCAAAACCGACTTTTCGCAAACGAACGGAACATGAAGTATCTTTTGGCTCAACCGTTTCTGGCAGCAGCAGCGCTGCTGTTTATCCTGCATTCCACGCAGATATTGATCGCTCAGGAACCTGATCTCCAGCGCGCATCGCGAGCTCCGATTTCAGAAGCCGAGATCGTAGCCGCTCAACAGTTTGGACAGACACTATCGATCGCAGAATGGCTGGGGCCAATGGCGCCGGTAGCGTTGTCGGGAATCATCACGATGCTGGTCATGAAGGTTCTGCTTTCGTCACAGTCCGACGTTGAAGAAGTCACCATTCCCGTGGCGCAGATGGGACTGATCAGTTTTTCGATGGACGTGGTTCTCATGATCGCCGCGGCCATTAATATTCTGGTCATTAACGCGGTGAAGTTTTTCTTTGAAGTCCTGATCTGGGTCACTCCTGTGCCGTTCCTTGACGCTGTCTTTGAGTTCTCCAACAAAGCCGTTTGCGCAGCCTTGATGGCTTTATATGCCTGGAGTCCTTCAACAGCTGCCGCAGTGAATGCGGTTATGTTCTTTGTGTGCTTCATGGTGTTTGGATGGATCTGGCGTCGCGAGATCTTCTTTCGAACTATGTTGCTGGAATTTTTCCGGTCCCAGCTCGGGAGATCGCGGCCAGGCACGTCGCTGGTTGTTTTCCCGGTGTCGGCCGTCGGGCCTATCAAAGCACGCGCGAAATGTTTCCTGCGTCGTTCGGACAACGGGTGGCAACTCGTGTATGAACCCTGGTTTCGACGAACTGTTTGCGTGGAGTTTGCGCCAGACAATCGGCCGCTGCTGAAGCGGGGGCTGATTTCCAATCAGATCTGCATGACGACTGCCTGCGTCACGTTCACCTTTGGCCGGCTTCACAATGACTGCCTTCCCGACGTCGCCGTTTCAATGAACCTTGTCATGTTCGACGACGGTTCGTCAGTGTCGACCGTGAAGGCGGAGTTTGTGTGACAATGAGCCAGAGAAATCAAAGCCAAAACGAAGAACACTTTGCCATTATTAATGGCACTGTCGTTTTACCGGATGGTTTGCTGGCAAACGGCATGGTCGAATTTGTCGGCTCCCGAATTGTTGCCGTTGGACAAGAAGAGCAGCGTGACAGGTCCGTCCGGATTATCGATGCAAAAGGCGGCTATATCTCGCCCGGGTTTGTAGATATTCACGTGCACGGCGGCGCTGGTTCTGATTTCATGGATGGAACTGCAGAAGCCGTCCGCATCGCCTGTGAAGCGCATGCGCGACATGGAACCACGACAATCTTTCCAACAACAACGACCGGAAGTTTTCCGCACATTATGGCAATGATCGGTGCCTGTGAAGCGGTGGGTCGTGAGTTCGCCAGATCCGGTGGACCGACTGTGGCTGGTATTCATCTCTATGGTCCCTACTTTGCCGAAGATAAAGTGGGATGTCATCCCAAAGATGGCTGTCGGCCACCGAACAGCAGCGAATACGAAAAGTACTTTGCGACAAATCTGATGCGTGTTGCCACCTGCGCCGCCGAACTGCCGGGAGCAGGCGAGTTCTACAATTTAGCCCGGCGACATCAGTGCCTTGTCACTTGCGGACATTCAAACTCCAGCTGGAATGAGATGCAGCTTGCGTTCGATGCCGGCATGAGGCATGTGGATCATTTTTGGTGTGCCATGAGTTCTGTGCCATCTATGCGGCAACGCTTTAACGTGCCCATGCAGGGGAGCATGGCCGAGTTTGTGCTGATGAATGCGGAGATGAGTACCGAGGTCATTGCGGATGGCTGTCATCTGGCTCCGGAACTTCTTGAGTTTGCATATCGAATGAAAGGCGCGACACGATTGTGTCTGGTCACCGACTGCAATCGTGCGCTCGATATGCCGCCAGGCGAATATCTGTTTGGAAACGCTGAAGAGGGGACCATGTTCCGCAGTGATGGCAAGGTTGGGTGGGCTCCCAACGGAAGTCTGGCAAGTTCCATCGTCGGGATGGACCACATGGTTCGGCACATGAAACAGAACACCTCCGCGTCACTTCCCGATGTCATTCGCATGGCCAGCCTGACGCCCGCCGAGCGAACGGGAATTTCTCATGAGATCGGAAGTCTGGAAGTCGGCAAGCGAGCTGACATCGTTCTGCTGGATTCGGCATTCAAAGTTATGCAGACAATCGCTGCGGGGAATTTTCTGGCTTAGAAACCTTGTCGACGCGGCATTCCGGGCTTCTGTTGTCGGCAGGCGACTGATTCAGAAGCGATAATCGAACAACTGCATCTCGCGATGAAATCGGGCGGCGATCTCATCGCGGCATTCGTCATCCAGAATTTCTGAGTAATGGCGTCGATCGGTTCGGTGTGAAGCCTTTGCCTGGGGCAGGACCAGTGGCTCCGGAATTCCAAGCCGCTGACGGATCTCGTCCAGATCGTGCGTCAGTGTTTCATAACGTCCGATCTTGTCGACGACAGGCTGCTCCCCGTCGAATGTGTAAAGAGAGATGCCGCGTGTGGAAAGAAGTTGAATTTCCTTGTGCTTCAGGAATTCAGCCATTGTTGGTCGCGGCTCAGTCTTGTGACACCAGTAATAGAGCGAGACTACTCGATCAAACGGATTGCGTTCGAAGCAGAACTTGTAATACCCGTTCCAGATTTCATCACCGATCAGATCGCGGACTTCGTGCGCCGGCATATGGTTGTAAAATGTTTTTTGTCGCCTGCCGAACATCGTGCTGAAAAACGAAGATGCTCGGCGCTTTCCAGGAGGGGTTCGGAAATTCTGCGGCCCGCGGTAGCCCAGCTGGCGGCGAATATTTTCATCGTCGGACGAAACTGGCGTGATGATGTCATCATCGCCGAGGAATTTTGACAATGCGATCTCGATACTTGTTCCCGCGGTCTTGGCGGTCTTGAGAAAGATGAACCTGTACTTGTGCGAGATGATCATGAGAGACAAGCCTGCTCAATGAGTTCATGCGGCGGACGGCTGAACATTGAGTATTTGCCTGTATTTGTGAGTCCATGCGTCGCCTGTTTCGTAACCAAGATCGATCAGCACTTCGGGCAGTTCAGGCATCTTCTGAAGCAGGACTCGGATTCTTTCCCGATGGGACTCGTCCTGCCAGCGGTTAAGATTTGTTTTATCCAGCGCACGCAGACCGTTTAACGCTCGCCCGTCGAAACCCGCTGGGACTGACTCGTGAAAATCGCAGAACGGACGCGAGACGGGCCATCCAGTCAGTTCGGCGACCTGGCATTCCACAACGGCAGGACGAGCGACCAGATCCTCGTAGCGAACAGGCAGCACGTCCGCTGCGGACACGGACCATTTCCAGTGTCGATAGATATGTCGCCACTGATCAACCGACACGAAATAGTCTGAGGGATTTGAAAAATGAACGGAAGTGAGGATCGCGCGCGGATCGCGGCTCATCAGAATGAAACGTACGTCAGCAGTGTGAGATGCGTAAAAATCGCGCAATTCGGGGATCAAGAAAATGTCTTTGGGCCGTTTCGTCACCACGCGAGAATGTGTTCGACGGCCGTATTGCGCCATTTCCAGGCCGCGGCGCTCACGGCCGAATGTTCTGATGCCGTCGATACACGATTCGATCATCAACTGGCACAGTGTGGTGCCACTCCGCGGGAAACCGCAGATCACGAGATGCTGCCGCAGTGGAACGGCTGGCAAGAGTCGTGAGTCCTGCATGCGAATCCACGGGCGTATCAGCGGCTGCAGCAGAGACTTTGGAAACTGGAAGGTTGGAATGGATTTACAGATCGCTTCCGGTGGCAGTTCAGGTCGAGACATGAAGCGAAAATCCTGTCATCCGATTCATTGTGCATTGTGACCAACGGCAATTGATTTGAAGTCATGTTTCGGTCAGATGTTTTTTAGTTATCGGACGTCAGAGAAGAGACTGGCTGGTCTTCGACCCATGCTGCGATACGCTTGCCATGGGCGTCAGTGAATGTGCATGTGAACGTTATTGGTGAATCCGGCAAGGCTTTCCAGCCGCGCTGAGCTATTGTCGAGAAGGTGGTTGGTGTTCAGGAAGTCTGTAAACAGACCTTGTCGCAAACCTGCCCATGATTGTGAAAGGCAATGATCCAGCACAGCTACGGAGCAGCGATCGGATTCAGAGAACGGTCGGCGAAACGCGGTCAATGAATCGCCTTTGATCCAGCGACTCCACGGAGTTGCCAAAGAGTTCCGAGCGAGTCGATCAATATTTGCGGAGATGCGGCCAGCGAACAATGGTTTCAGTTCCAGAAGGCCGACTCTCGCGCCCGCGGTCAGGGCCTCATAAATCATCGACATGCTGTCGCAGGAGACCCAGACAACGCCGCTTTGACTCAGCTGTTCGGGCAGCCAGTCATTGGAGCAATCTCGGCACGATACGATGGGAATGTGCGGAATCGTTTCTTCGCAGAGTCTCAGACAGCTCGCGGGAGTTCTCTCGGATGTGGCAATCGTCCAACGAAGTTCGCTGTTGCAAACGACTGCCTGAACCTGGTTTACAATTGCAGAATCTGACCAGTGAAAATGGCGGGAGGGACCACCAATGAGGATCATCCCACGCTCATGATTTTGACGTGTGGATGGCCGAACGCGATTCAGAGCACCCTCTGTGCGGATAACATTTCTGGCCGGAAAGAGCAGTCGGTCGTGAGCCGGGATCAAACAAAGATCAAACAAAGCCAGCGGAAGACTGGGCTTCATGATGACAATCGTCTGCCCGCCAAACCGCTTCTTACTCGCCAGCATCGGCAGATGTGTGGAATGACCGGCCCCGATCAGCACGTCGGGCGAGGGCAGGGAATATCCAAAGTCGAGTCGACCTGGAAGCAGGCTTTTCAGGCCCGAAAGATCGCTGCGCACACGCACATCAAACACATCAACGTCATGATTTCTGCTGATGGCCTCGGTCAGACCCTTCACCTGGTTCTCGTGGCCCGGTCGACCATCAAGAAACTGCCAGATGATCAACGGCAATTGGTTCCGGATTCGTCGATGCATAACAAACCTCATGATGACGGAGCATCGTGTCAGGCAGCTTCTCGAATAATCAGTTGGGGCTGATTCAGTGCGCGGTACGCGTCGCAGGATCGCATCAATTCTTCATGAGTGCCGGTGGCGACGATGCGGCCCTGATCCATAACCACGATGCGTGTGACAAGGTCGAGGAATGTTCGATTCAAAACATGGCTGATGATGAACACCGTCCGGTTTTTGGAAAATTCCTTGAGCACCGTGTGAATGACTTCTTCGCTCTGCGAATCCACTGCAGAAGTCGCTTCATCCAGAATCAGAATTGCCGGGTCTCTTAGAATCGCACGGGCCAGTGCAATACGCTGGCGCTGACCGCCGGAAAGCTTTCCACCCTTGTCACCGATCACCGTATCAAAGCCGTTCGGCAGTTGACGAATGAACCCGGCAGCCTGGGCCTGGTTGGCGGCATCCAGCACCATTTCGCGATTGGCCGAAGGGTTTCCGTATCGAATGTTTTCAAAAATCGTGTCGTTAAACAGCAGCGTGTCCTGCGTCACAAGCCCCATCTGGCTACGCAGATCGTGCGTACGCAATTCGCGAATGTCCACGCCATCGATCAAAACTCGCCCCTCATGCGGATCCATGAATCGCGGCAGGAGGCTCAGCAGAGTGGATTTACCTGATCCGTTTCCGCCGACGATAGCGATGGCTTCGCCAAAACGAACATTGAGTGAGACACCCTTCAACGCGAGCGGCCTCTGATTTTCTTCTGCTTCAGTACCCTCGTACCGGAACGAGATGTCCTGCAGAGAAATCATGGAGGAGTGGCGAATCATCATGCGAGGTGATTTTGGCTCTGGAACGATGGAGCGTTCATCGATCAGGTCAAAGACTCTTTCAGAGCCCGCCATGCCGCGTTTTACCTGTTCAAAAATTCCGGACAACTTTCGGACCGGATCCAGAGTACCGGCCAGCAGAGCGTAAAGCGTTGCCAGTTCCGCGATCCCCATCGGCTCTGCAGCCAGTTTAATGCCGAGAATCGAATCGGTGTTTCGCAGCACCAGATAGGCGCCGGGAGCCAGAGCGGCAAAGACGGCGACGACACCCATGATCTCGCTGATCGGTCGCACCAGAGCACCCAGTCGCACAATCTTCATCGAGCCGGAATAGTAGTCCCGATTCGCTTTCAGAAATTGTTTACGGTGCTTGCGAAAGCCGGAAAAGGCAATGACCACGCGAGCTGAGCCAAATGTCTCCGAAATACACTCGTAGATTCTTGCCATGCTCTCCATAGTTCGGTGCGATGCGCGACGCAGTCGTTTTCCGAACAGATTGAAAACCAGGCCGAGCAGCGGAACTACGGTGATGGCCAGCATTGTCAGCCGCCAGTTGACGTAAAACGCCAGCAGCGTGCAGGCACCTGCTTTCAGCGGCTCACGAACCAGCGTCACACCGAAGACCCGGATGGCGGCAGTCATTTGTTCGATGTCGTTGGTCATACGCGACATCAGGGCCGATGTGCCAATCCGATTGAGCGACTGATAATCGAGCCGAAGTGCCGATCGGAAACAGTCCTGTCGAATGCTGTTGACGGTCAACTGAACGACGCTTCCGACCAACATTTCCTGAAAGTAGATGAACAGACCTTTAAGAAAGGTGGCCGCCAGCAGCAGGCCCAGGATCACTGCCATCGTGTCGAATTTGTCCTCAGGAACATAAGGCAGCAGTGACTTTCTGATGCGAGTCAGCATCAGCAGGCTTCGAGACTGTTCGCTGACCTGGTACTGAATCCTGGCTCGGTTTTTTACCTGATCCTGAGGGATCGTTTCGAGCGAAGCCGAGTCTTCGTGAATCGTTTTCTCAAGCGACTGAATTTCGCTTTCGACGTAGGAATGCAGGCTGTCATTCTGAAACAGAACTTTGACCACCGGAAACGCGATCGACAGATTGAGAGCCCAGAAGGCCGAAACAATCACCGCGCAAACGATGGAAACAGCGACCAGCCTTCTGTATGGCCAGACGTAGTAACCAATCCGGATAAAATCCTGCATCATGCAATCCCTTGCGGTGTCGCGTCCTGCGAAACAGCCCGACAGCAAGTCCGGATGAGCGGGTACGGCACACGCCGTCCGGCGTCATAAGGCGGAAGGGCTGTTGCCCTGCCTGCCAGAGAGTGCCTCGCAAGTCATTCCGAAACTGTTTCTGAACACCTTGGACGTGCTTTTATCCCACGTCGGACGAAATGGTCAAGGTCAATGCTGTCGGTTGTCATTCAATGAAAATGGACGTGCTTCAGGCGTGTGCAATCTGCTGTTGACGGTCTCAATCGTGAGCCGATAAATTGTGCCAAAATCGCCGCGAGGACCTGAAGTTCGAATGGATTCGACGTGATGGCTGATGCTGATGTAAATCTGATCGTGACTGACATGCATCCCCGGATCACGGGAGTTGGGTCCACAATCAGAACGCTTGCGCCTCACATTCATTCGTTGGAGCCCATGGCCGTTGTGTCCGCACGCCAGCTCTCTGGAATTCCCTCGCTCAGCATCTTTCGAGCCATGGCGACTTGTCTTCGTCAACCCATTGGCAAGCCGTTTCGGATCTGGCATGCGCGTCGCAACAAAGAGATGCTGCTGGGGCTGTTTGTAAAGTATCTGCTGCGCGGGCGTCTGCGACTTGTCATGACATCATGTGCCCTGCGCCGGCATTCGTGGTTCCCTCGGCAGTTGCTGGCATCCATGGATGCGATCATTGCCACCAGCCCCGAAGCGGCCAGTTATGTCGACAATGTGGTGGCGACGATCCCGCACGGAGTCGATTGTGACCGCTTTCGGCCTGTAGAAGAACGTACTGTCGCGATGAAGGCATTTGGAATCCCGGGTAAATATGGGATCTCCATCGTGGGACGCATTCGTCCCGAAAAAGGGACGGACTTATTCGTTGAGGCGATGATTCGGCTGCTTCCGAAACATCCGGATTTCACAGCGTGCATTGCTGGTAAAGCCACCATCGAACACGAGGCGTTCCGTCGACAACTGACATCCAGAATTGAAGAAGCCGGGCTTACGGATCGGTTTGTGTGGCTGGGCGAAGTTGAGTATGAACGCATGCCGCTGTTTCACTCCGCCATGTCTCTCTGTGTCGCGCCCGCGAGATACGAAGGATTTGGCCTTGTCCCGCTTGAAGCAATGGCGTGCGGAGTGCCGGTCGTGGCTTCTCAGACGGGGTGTTACCGTGATGTGATTCAACCCGGAGTAAATGGCAACCTTGTCCCATGCGATAATTCTGACGCTCTCGCGGCTGCTATTGGGGATCTGGTTCAAAGACCGGAAGCCCTATTGGTAATGGGCAAGGCTGGTCGTGAACTTGTCCAGCAGTTTTATTCTGCAAAGCTCGAGGCTTCGCGGATTGTTGATGTCTATCGAAAAATCTGGTCCCGGGCGGCTTAGTTGACAGCTGAGTGTCAGCCAATTGCCGGTTTGTTCTTTGGCACTCGAGACTTCGGACATTGTTGGGTTCTGATCGATTAACTCGATATTGACCTGATTTTGCCAACTCATGTATGACATCCTATTGCAGAGAATTGTTTGAGGACCGTCCGTTGCGGTTCGAATGCTGATGGATGGTGGCTTTTGGAGCGTCCATATGTTCAAGAAAATCATGGCTGAAATCAATTTCCGAAACGGCCGGCGTCAGCATGACACCATCAAACTTGCACTCGCTGCAAAGCAGGACAAATATAACATCCGACCAGCGATGGAACTCAGCCGTCTGGGAGTGCCGGACGCCATTTGTCAGTCAATACTTCTGGCGTTCGCCGGGCTGCGGGACTATTGCCTCAAGAATACATTGAACACCGATGCCAGGGAATTCCTGCAACTGACTACTCAACTGCTGGAACAAAGTCGCGGCCAGTGTTTTCAGGACGTCGCGGCACTGTTCTTCTCCGGGAAGAAACAGGGTGGCTATTTCGTAGAAGTTGGCACCGGAAACGGTGAGCTTCTGTCTAACACCTATATGCTCGAGAAGCAGTCCGGATGGAACGGGATCGTGTTTGAGCCTGATCGACGCTTCCATGAATCCATCCGCGGCCTTCGATCGGCGAAACTGGATGAACGTCCCGTTTTTTCCTGCGACGATAAGGTGCTGCAATTTCTGGAAGTGACAAGCTCCGGCGAGCTTTCCACACTCAGTGAGTTTCGACGTGAAGACGGCAGATTCCGGTCTGGTACGATGCGTGAAGTGAAAACCACGACGCTGAATTCGGCATTCAGGCACCACAATGCCCCCAACACAATCGACTATATCTCGATAGATACAGAAGGGTCAGAACTGGAAGTTCTGCAGGGTCTGGACTTCAATCATTACAACGTGCGATTTCTGACTATCGAGCACAATTTTGTGCCGGGAAAAAAGGAAGCACTTGCTGAGTATCTGGCCCCTTTTGGTTTTACACCGGTTCTTGCTGAGTTCTCAAGCCAGGATATTTGGCTGGTAAATCAGAAATCCGGAGTCTGAGACAGCACGTTGAAATAGTCAGCTCAGCGAGCGATACCTGTCAATCGCTCGTTAGAGGTGTTTTCATCGGCTTTTTATTGAGCCAGTCTGCGTTGTACAGAAATGTGAATGTGTGGCCAATCATCGCAGGATGAAGTCTCCATCATAACTGCCAACGGAGACTGCCGACTTCTGACATCCTTTCGCATCAGAATTGCTTGAGTGTGAGTCATTTGTTGCGCAAATTCCTGATCGCTATGTTTCAGTTCCTGTGACGGCTTAGGTCCAGATCATGGACTCGTTGAGCCGCTCTGCCAAACTGATCAATGTAATCAAGAGCCTTCTGACGATTCCTGATCAGAAATGGTTCACTGCGATGATAGAACTCGGCTGTCGCTTCTCTTACCGCCGCCTTGATGTCCTCGGGCGATGAGCAGATGATCATTCCGCGTGGGTCGAAGAAGTGTTCAATGTCAGGTGCGCCCCAGTAAATCGGAAGACTATGGCACAGGAAGCTGTCGATGAGTTTCTCCGTGAAGTAGCCCGGTTCTCGGGAATTTTCTATCACCACCGAGAAATGATACGGATTGTGCCCGTCCGCTTTTTCTTCCAGCGGCCGATAGCCGCGACCAAGAGCGTGTAAATCCGTGGCGTGTTTTAAAGCCCACTCGGCAGTCGCATGTCTGAGACGATGGCCGCTTGTTGATTTCTTGTCCGAAGCGATCATAGAAATACGATCAGACTTCGACCTGACAGGCTGGTCCGTTTGACCGATCATAGATCCGCCGTGCGCCACAAAATGAGCATTGCTCAGCGACTGCAGGAGGCCGGTGTTATGAGTCATCACGTAGCGGAACATCTTCGCCCGCCAGCGAATGGCGGAATAGAACCGCTGCTGAATCGCGGGAGGTTCGCAGATCAGAACCGAAGCCGGACATTGTAGAGTCTTTGTGCGGATTGTCACAATACGCGAACTGGCAACCACCAGAATGTGATCGGTCGGCTTGAGATCTGAGAGTCGATGTCCCGCGGGACGATCGTTTAGTGGCCATTCCACGTCCTCAAACAGAACGCTGCCGAGGTCACAAAAATGCTTTTGTGGCCGGCCATAGGGAAGGAAGGCGACTGACATTGGAGCCTTGGTTGCTAAGCCATTTCCGAATTTGAAGTGCTGACTGGAACGTTAATGCGATTTGGAGATTATCACAAGACGGGACGGAATCGCCGACCGTGGATCACAGCCGACAAGGACTTTGCTCGATACAAGAAAACTCGAAAGTCGAGTCCGGCGTTTGACGTTCCTCTGATAATGGAAGCCTCTGATCTGGTCTTGATGGAATTTTTGTCGTCTGTTATTCAGCCGACCGGGGAAGGATGCCCTGATACGCCTGGAACGGAACTATGAAATCGGCCGCATTTGTAATCAGTCTGGAACGGAGCCAGTTGCGCTACAAACACGCGCAGAGTCTCCTGTCTCAAATTCCTTTGGCTAGTGAGATTCTGCCTGCAATGGATGGCACGGCAATGACCGTGGAGCAAAGGGCCGCTGTGTATGATCGCAGTCTGCATCAGCCGATGTACCCGTTTTCTTTGAATCCCGGGGAAATTGGTTGCTTCCTGAGTCATCGAAAAGCGTGGCAGCAGATCTCTCAGCGAAAACTGGATGCCGGACTAGTGCTGGAAGATGATGTGTGTATTGATGACGAACAGCTTTCAAGATCGCTCGAATTATTGAAGCAGGAATGCCCGGGAAATGCCTATGTGCAATTGCCCGTTCGGCCGCTTGGCAAGATCGCCCGCTCTGTCGCTGCCGACAGCAACTCTCGAATTGTGCGTCCCGAAGTGACCCCGCTGCGAACGTCAGGGCAGTGGGTAACCCGACAAGCGGCCGAGCAACTACTTGCCGCCACAGAGAAATTTGATCGTCCGGTTGATGCCATGCTGCAAATGTTCTGGGTGACCGGTGTTCATTTAATGGCGATTGAACCTGCAGGCATCTCCGATATGACAAGCGATGTTGGTGGCAGCACAATTAGTGTCCGAAAAAGTCGCGGACTGAAGCTGACCACAATCTCGCGCGAGTTCAATCGATCCCTGTACCGATGGCGAATCTCAAGATTATCAAAGAGCCGAGCGGCTTGAAGTGGAGCATAACTGTGGCTGATGGACCAATTCAGTGGCTGGTAAAGCCAGCGGTGAAGTTTTACAAACGTACAATCCTGCGCGATCCGTTTCTTGTGTCCGTTAAGCAATGGAAACGGGATCGTGGCGATGAGCGTTTGAGAATGAATTATCCACTGACCGCCGACAGTGTGGTCCTTGATGTGGGTGGCTATGTGGGAGACTTCGCCAGCGCGGTCTTCGAAAAGTTTGGCAGCCGCGTTCTGATCTTTGAACCGATGCAGCGATTCTACGAACAATGCGAGCAACGTTTTGCTCACAATAATGCTGTAACAGTTTTCAATTATGGACTGGGTGCGGCTGACGAACAGCTGCAACTAAGCGACTCGGCTGATGCTTCCAGTTTCTGCCGAGATGGCAGCGGCGGCGGTGGCGTGACGGCTCAGCTACGAGATGTGGACGCTGTTTGGCGCGAACTGAAGCTTGAACAAATTGATCTGATGAAGATCAATATTGAAGGCGGGGAATATTCGTTGCTCAGACGAATGCTTGATCTGGGCCTTGCGGACCGAGTGAACAATTTTCAGGTGCAATTTCACAACTTTGTTCCTGATGCCGTCGAACTGCGTGAGGAACTGAGACAACGGCTCGCCGCGACTCATACCGAGGACTGGTGTTACGACTTTGTCTGGGAGAATTGGCAGCACAGAAAGTCGGCTGCCTGAGCGGTGCCGGCCAATGTCAGACTTCGATCTGCGAAAGCTCCAGAGTAGACAATGGATTGGGCATGGGAAAGTCGTCCATCTGTGCCTGCGTGAGTTTCTTTCCCGAGTGGTGCCTTTGTGATCATCAGCAAATTTTATGGCGGTCTTGGCAATCAGATGTTTCAGTATGCCACCGGGCGAGCGCTCGCCTTGCGGCACCAGACGGAACTCGTTGCGGACTCACGCCCGTTTCGAACTTACAATCTGCATGCCTATCTGATCGATCGCTTTAACACAGTCATGATCGATGCTTCCAAAGTCAATCTTGGTGGGCGCGTATTGCCGCCTGAGAAGCGTGGAGTCTTCGGTTCGTCGGTCTGGGGTCTTCGGAATCGAGGTCGTCTGAAGTACTTTCGAGAACAGAGTCTGCCGTACGACCCTGCTTTTGAATCGCTTGGCGATGAAACGTACCTTCACGGATACTGGCAATCCGAACGATACTTTCGAAACATCGGAAGTCTTCTCAGAGAAGAACTCACAAGGCCTGAGCCTGTCGATGCCGTAAACCTGAAGTTCATGGAGGACATGAAATCGGTTCTGGCAGTGTCGCTCCATATTCGGCGAGGCGACTATGTGTCCAATTCAAAGACACTAAAAGTTCATGGAACTTGTCCGCTTGAGTACTACTACAAAGCGGCCGCCTGTATTGCGGAACGTACGCAGCAGTCGCCGGTGTTTTTCATCTTTTCTAACGATCCCGGATGGACTCGTGAGAATCTGAAACTTCCACATGAGATGCATTTTGTCTCGCATAACGATGTCTCCGATCCGTGGCTGGATCTGCAGCTCATGCGGACGTGTCAGCACCACATCATCGCCAACAGCAGTTTTAGCTGGTGGGGCGCCTGGTTGAATGCATCGCCGCAGAAGATTGTTGTGGCACCGTTACGCTGGTTCGCAGATCCGGGCAAAGATGACCGCGACATTGTTCCGGAAACCTGGATCCGCCTGAGCTCGAACTAATGGCGAGTTTGCTCAGTGTGGGTGGCGAAGTGGCGGATTACCAGCAGCAGTACGGCATGAAGGCTATTTGTCCGATGCCATGCAATCTGTACGGCCCAGGCGATTGCTTCGACCTTCAGAAATCTCATGTGCTTAGTGCACTCGTGCGACGGTTCTTTGATGCTCATGAGAGTCAGGTTCCAGTGGTGACTCTCTGGGGGACAGGCAGCGCGTATCGTGAGTTCATGCCTGTCGACGATCTGGCGGAAGCCGTCCTGTTCATTATGGATCGATGGCATTCCCCGGAAATCATCAATGTAGGAACGGGCGAAGATATCTCGATCCGAAATCTGGCCGAGATGATCGCCGGGCTGTGTGGTTACACAGGAGCCATTGAATGGGACTCAACGAAGCCCGACGGCATGCCGCGAAAACTGATGGATGTCACAAAGCTGACTGAACTTGGTTACCGCTCGCGAATTCCGCTTGAAGCAGGAGTTCGAGAAATGATTGCATCGTATTCAGTGTTTAAACACTCTGTTGATAAGCAAAATGTTTGCGGGCATTCATTCAGACTATTTGATGACACTCGATCTCTGGGTTGCAGAAATAGTCGGACGTTTTCGTCGTTCTTGAGCGAACACTTTCTCCGACTGCCCTTGGTTTTTGTCTACTGAAGTGCTGGCTGTTTTTCAAACTCTACAAACACGTAAGCTGCAGACGTGAGGCCAGTGCGAACCCAATAGAGTTCTGTGACAGTTGGTTCCCACTCGTGCCCTTTGAAAATGGGCTCGGCTCTAAGGATCTGAGAGATTTTTTCTGCCTGGGGCGATGTCAAAGGCGTCTTGAGTGATGCGGGGGTCGCCGAATGCGCAACGCCTGCTGCCCTAAGCATCTCGCCATTCGCCGACGAGAGCCGCATAATGAGCAGGCCGTCTGGATGCTGCGACAGCCAGCGAGACAGATCCTCGCGATTGGAGGCCTCGTGAACGTGCCTGATCTGGCCGAGGTAATTCAGTTGTCCGTGATAGCCTCCGTACCATGCAACATCACCGTTGTGACTGGCTGCTGCCGTCGCGAGTGGTCGGAAATCGAAACCTTGCCACATCGTTGGCCTGACGGCCAGAATCACCAAAACAAAAAACAGCACCGCATTGGTTCCGACAGCGAACACCGCAGATTCAGTTCGCTTCGATGAAAATGGAATCAAGACAGCTCCACAGGCCATCATTGGGATGCTGTACCAGTCAGAGATCAAACCGTTCAGCCGCGTTTCGGAAAGTGGAGGAACATGGTTCGCGATGAGAGGCAATGCTCCCATTACGATGGTGCCTGCAATTACCGGGTAGAGGTCCGTTTTTAGAATCGGCCTGTCGATCGCCGTCGCAAGTCTCGCCAGAATTAATGCAAATGCAGGAATCGCGGGCATCAGGTAGTAGGCCTGTTTGCCACTCACCAGGCTCAGGATCAAAAACGATGCACCGGCCCAGCTGATCAGAAACTTCATGGGGGAATCCAGGCGTGTTTGCCACATGCCGCGCCAGACCGAGCCGAACAGGATCCAGGGTGTCAGGCAGAGTGGCAAAACGGGCAGATACCACCAGAGCGGTTCGCGATGTGCGAACGAATTCACCATGCGTCCCGCTGTTTGGCCGAACAGCAGTTCATCACTGTAAGCTTTACCGCCAACTGCGGCCGATGGAAGAGCCCAAGCCAGTCCAATCGCTGCGGCAATCACGATCGAAAAGACACATCCGGCATACCAACGCACGTAAGAAGTTCGCACGCGCGTCGACCACAAGGGTGCGAGGAGTGCTGCGGGCACAACGTGAACCAGAATCACGGGGCCTTTTGACAGTATGCCCAGCCCTACGGCCGTCCCGGCAAGTAACCAGCCGGAACGGGAGAAGCCAGCTTCGGCTCGCAACACACCCAGAAGGCCCACCAGTGTGAAACACGTGAGCAGCATGTCAAACATGGTCACAGGACAGAAGACGATCCACACCGTCATCGACAATAACATCATGGGAGCACAACGCTGAAACGAACTTGCGTCTGGCCACAATCGGCGAGCCATCATCGCCGTCAGAAACAGGCAGACGATCCCGGCCGCTGGAGACACAAGTCGGGCGGCGTGATCATTCAGGCCTGTGACAGCCCAAACGGCATTGATGAGCCAAAATAGCAGCGGTGGCTTATGAGCATAGGTTTTCGTATTGAGATGCGAAACAAGATGATCACCGCTGACATGCGCTTCCCATGCCACAGACAGATAGCGAGTTTCATCGATCGGCAGCAGAGGGCGGCTGGCAAGTTCCGTGATGACGAGCAGTATTGCGAGGCAAATTGTCCAGAGAAGATATCGCATAGCGGCAAAGGTATATCCATGGGGCAGCTTCCTGCAATCTTGGGCTGCCGGAATTGGTGCAAACTTGTTATGAGTTCTTTGCGGAGATAAAGTCTGTTACCGCTGGTGAGAATTGAAACATTCAGTTGAAAAATCACTGATGGGTGCAGGAACGTTCGAATCCTCCGGCCGATGTCTCCACGGCAGAAAATCTTGTTTCTGTCGGTGGTCTCTGGCAGTTTAGTTGAGTCTGATTCGCATGAAGCGTGATTTTTTATTGATGGCCTGCCTGGGCACGGTTGCAGTGAGTGTGGGTCTGCTGCTGACCGATTCCCGCGAACCGGTCTCCCTTCGGTTTATAGAGCCACAATTTCCTGCAGGCACGGGCTCACAAACGAGTCGCGCGCCGTCTTTGCAATTCATTCTGGCGAACGGTGGTCCGCCTGCGGTGCATGCCGGCACGATCACACAACTACACGACGGTCGTCTTCTGGCGGCGTGGTTTGCCGGCACGCGTGAAGGGGCCAGCGATGTGGAAATTGTGATGTCGAGTCTGGCACCAGGAGACTCTGACTGGTCCATACCGACTTCCATCGCGACTCGGGAGCAGACAGCGGAAGAACTCAATCGCTACATCGCTAAACTTGGAAACCCCATCCTGTTTGCAGATTCGCGCGGGCGGGTCTGGTTGTTTTATGTGACGGTTTCGATGGGCGGATGGTCGGGCAGCAGCATTTCGTTGAAATACTCAGATGACAATGGAGCCACCTGGAGCTCGGCAGAGAGACTTGTGACTTCACCTTTTTTGAATATCAGCACGCTGGTGAAAGGCTGCCCGATTGAATGCGAGTCCGGACATCTTTTGCTGCCCGTGTACCATGAATTCGTTCGTAAATTTGGCGAAGCGATGATCATCGATCCTGAGGGTCAGCTGGTCTCCAAGATCCGGCTGACTGCGGAGCAGGGCGCGATTCAGCCATGGATCGTGCCCATCGATAATCAGGCCTCCATGGCGTTCTATCGTCAGTCTGAGTATCACCAGAAGCAGGTATTGGTGAACCAGCTGAACGATGTGTTCAATTCCGATTGTGGTCCAGTGAAACTGGCAGATGTTCCAAATCCAGACGCGGCGATTGCTGTCATTCGTCGTGAGAATGGAGAATATCTGATGGCATGCAATCCGGTTGAAGTGGGACGGCATCGATTGTCACTGGCCACATCTCAGGATGGACTGAATTGGAAGATCATTCGTGATGTTGAGGCAAGTGATCCACCGGCGGAGTATTCCTATCCGTATCTGATACAGACAACTCGCGGACAATATCATCTCGTCTATACCTGGAATCGCACGAAGATTCGCTATCTGGCTTTTGACGAACATTGGCTGGAGAACGCGCCGTGAATTCAACTTTCTGGATCTGGTCACACCTGTCATTCGTGCTGCTTGGTGCGAGCATTTTGTCGTTGCTTGTAAAATGCCAAAGCAAGTTTTCGTCTGTATTGCTTTGCTTGCTGATCCCGGGATTGCTGGGAATTTTACCGGTGGGGCAGACCGATGTTTCAGGCTTCGCTCTGGCGCACATGGGGACTTTCAGTGCTTCCATGCTGGTGCTGTTGGCATTTCAGAGTCTTGCGAACGCTGGATGTGTTGAAGCTCTCCGTGCTCCTGTCCTGCGAGACATGAATTTGTTTTGGCTGATCCTGGGGATGATTCTGTATCCGGCAGCCCTGGGGTTATTGAGCATCGATGTGTATTTGCCTGGTACTCACCACAGCATGAATTGGTGTGTGCTGGCAGTGTCAGCCGTTGCTATGTTCTTGCGATATCGCATCCTTGGCCTGTGCCTCGCGTTCTCCGTGTTAGCCCATTTGCTGGTTCTGCATGAGTCGCGTAATCTTTGGGACTACCTCATAGATCCCTGGTTGTTGATTGCTGCGATCGTCAGCCTGTTTGCGGGGATGTGCCGCTCCTTGGTTGCGAAAAAAAAAGGCCCGTGAGCGTTTACAAAGTCCAACAGGTGGCACGGTCGAAAGTCATTCATGATCTGAAGAGCGTCGGACGTGAGTCACATGTTTGTTGTCCCTGGGCTCCGTCGCACGCATGCGGCTTTATGGCAATACACAGTCGTTTGTGGGGGCGTGAATTTTACCGCCCCGTCCTTGTTCAGGACGGCGGATTTTCAAAGCGGACAACGACAAAAATTCGCATCGGAAAACGCGGACGAATCCAGAACACGTCCGAAATCGTCGGTTGCCACTTGTGGCCAGGAAATTCTGAATCCGCCTGCACGATTCTCGTGATCTTCTCCAGTTCCACGGAAGACACGGTACCGCTGTATTGGGCATCAATACCGGCGGATTTCAAAGCATCAACATTTGCGGCTGATAACTCTTTGATCAGGATGCCGTCCCGATGTTGTATTAACCACTGCGAGAGTTCGTCGACGTCGCGCGTCTCATGCACATAGCGTACATGGCCCAGATAATTCAGTTGCCCTTCATAAAGTCCATGCCAGGCAATGTTGCTGCTGTGGCTTGCCGCTGTTTGGGCCAGTGGTCGGAAATCGAAACTCTTCCAAAGTGTTGATCTTGCTGACACAATCACAATAACGACAAACAGAATCGACGCAGTTCCGACAGCAAACACGGTGGCTTCGGTACGTTTGAAGGACCACGGAATCAGCAGAATTCCACACGCAGCCAGTGGTACTGCATACCAATCAGGAATCAGATTCTGAATCACTGCGGAATAGGGTAAAGGCAGATGGTTGACAAGAATCGGCGATATCGCCAAAGCGATCGTTCCCGCAATGATGAAAGCAAGGTCTTGTTTTGGGATCACCCGTGGATTGGCAGTGAGCAGTCTGGTCAGAATGAGTGCGGCTGCCGGGAAGGCCGGGAGCAGATAATGAATCTGTTTGCCGCTGACTAAAGAAAGAATCAGCAATGACGACAGAGCCCAGCAGATGAGGAACTTCATCGGTGCATCAAGTTTGGTCGTACTTATTCCCTGCCACACACTTCTGATGGAGACCCAGGGCAGAAGAAAAAGAGGCAGCCACGGCAGGTACCACCAGAACGGATGTCGATGAGCAAACGAATTCACTATACGACCGGCCGTTTGACCGTAAAGCAGTTCGTCGCCGTAAGCTTTGCCTCCGGCCGCGGCTGAAGAAAGTGCCCAGGAAAGCCCGATGGTGGCTGCGATCGTGATTGCTGTAAAGCAGCCGAAATACCAACGTGAATAACTGGTCCGAATTCGCGATGACCACCATGGGGCAAAGAGTGCGGATGGCAAGACGTGAACCAGGACGACAGGCCCTTTTGCAAGGACGCCAAGTCCCAATGCAATGCCAGCCATCATCCAGCCGGACCACGAGCGTCCTGCTTCAGCCCTCAGGACACCGAGGAGTGCCAGTAATGTGCAACCTGTAAGCAGAGTGTCGAACATTGTCAGCGGACAGAGGATCATCCACAGCATGCTCGACGCAAGCACCATCGGTGCGCAGCGGTGCAGTGGAACTGATTCCGGCCAGAGACGGCGAGCCATCGCTGCGGTCAGGACTAAACATGCGATTCCGGCCAGTGGTGAAACAAGCCGAGCAGCATCCTCGTTCATGCCGATCGTCGACCATACGGCATTGATCAGCCAAAACAAAAGTGGCGGCTTGTGAGCATACGTCTCTGTGTTTAGATGAGAGACCAGATAGTCTCCGGTCACGTGAGCTTCCCACGCGACCGTAAGATATCTGGTTTCATCAACAGGCAATAGCGGACGACTGGCGATCGTGCTGACAATCAACAGCGACGCCGAGAAGATAGTCCACAATAGATAACGCATTCGATCATGCCGATCAGACTGCTTTACGTTGCTGAGCTGAGGGTGAGACCGAACGGTCTGCAGTCATCGGAATTATTTCAGGTGACTCTGAGGTTGCTTGCTTCGAGACAAGTTTCTTCTCGTTACGAATCAACTGCAGGTTCCGCACGTAAATAAACAATCCGGATGATTGTCCAATGGTAAACACGATGTCATTTCTGTGCATCGCGTACACCAGCAGCATTAGAGAACCGCCGAGACTGAAGTACCAGAACGACTTCGGAATGACACTGCGTTTCTCGCGTTCACTGCTAAGCCACTGCACGACGAACCGGCCGGTGAAGAGGAATTGTCCCATCAAACCGAATGCTATCCAAATCTGTTCGTTCGTCATGAGCGGCGTCCAATTGATCTATGACAGGAAGTCGATTTCGCTGAATCAGCCATGCCACGCCGGCCAGATCGATGATGCCATGCAGCAATCTTTTGACGGTCCCGTAATGCGAACTCCCGTGAACACGTGGTCGATGATTGACGGGGACAGAAACCACTTTGCCGCCGCTGCGAATGATGAGCGAAGGCAGAAAGCGATGCATATGATTGAAATGCGGTATCCGCAGAAAGGTATCGCGGACGAAGACCTTAATTCCGCAGCCCGTGTCAGGAGTTTCGTCCTGCAGAATTCGGCTGCGAACGCCATTCGCGACACGAGAACAAAACAGACGCCAGACGGAATCACGCCGTTTGTTGCGAAATCCGGCAACCATCTGCAGCAGTGAATCCGCCGGTGATGAATAAATCTGCTCAATCATCCGAGGCAGGTCTGATGGATCATTTTGTCCATCGCCGTCGAGCGTCGCGATTAGCGGTGACACTGACGCTCGAATGCCGGTCATTAATGCCGTACTTTGACCGCAGCATGACTTGTGACGAACCACACGCAGAGTTGAAATTGTCTGCTTCAAGCCGTTCAGAATGCTGGCAGTGTTGTCGCTGCTGCCGTCATCAACGACAACAATTTCGAACTCCCCGTCGGGCGTCAGAGCGGACTCTACTTCCAAAAGAAGGCGCTCAATATTGTCAGCTTCATTATGCACTGGTATGACGACCGAAACTCGCATGGGCTCCTCCTTGATGCCTCGCGGTTAATTACACATGTAGTACTTCAAACTATCGGAATTTCAAAACGCTGTCAACATCGTATTTCCCCATCTAAATCAATGAAAAAGCGAAGTATCTTTCAAAAATTGATCTTGCGGCAGAATCATCTAACTACATGCATAGTAACTCTGTTCGGTAGAGGTGGTTCTGCAGAAAATGCCCATCGCCATTTCTTCATGGAGATTTTTGTCTTCGCAACTCCAGGACATCGCAAGGAATGGAAGGCAGGTGGTTTGGGCTTCCTTTTGTCATTCGTCCAGTGCCAATGAAGCAGTTTTTGCTCCGTTGCATGACGGAGTGGAAATTAGGCAGCGTTTCGGTGTGCATGCTGGATTACAGCCTTGACTACGATCTTCTGGGCTGGTCGTCTGCGGAAGGTTTGCTTGTTTAGCGGATTCAAAAGAAGGAAAAAGACCAGAGATGTAATGGAAAACTCTGTGATTTCCCCGCGTTTCGAGGCTGTGCTGGTCTCAATCATCAGCACCATGGCCAGAATGGCAAGCGTGTGGTGCGGTCTTGGGATGGGAACTGCGAAGTGATTCAGCAACCTGTTGAAAGAGGTAGAGCGTTGATAAGCAATGGGAATCACAGTCAGAAACATTCCCAGTCCAAGTCCCAGAAGTTTTCCGAAAACCAGCTTGTTAACGCTGGTTTCACCGATCACAAGATTGTGCAAATTGGTTTCCTTTTGAGCATTGGCCTCCGCAAGAAACCCAGGTGTTTCGATGTTAAAGATTCGCTGCCCCCAACTGATTTCTTCCCCCATCCCAAAGAAAAGAATGCACCCGTAGATGGCCGTGCAGGTCAGGAAAGTCGGGGTTGCATGTCTTCGAAGATGCCAGCAGCGATACCAGCAAAGAATCGCGCAGGCCCCAGGGATAGTACCGTCAGCCATTCCAGAACGCCGTCTTCGCGGGCGATCCAATGAGAGCCAAACGCATCGCTGCTGACGAGACGCGACATTCCATAGGCGGCGATGGAGACTGCAAGAATAATTGTGAAGGCGATCTTCTCGGTGCGGGTCATTGAGTATTTCCATGACAGGCAGTGTTTGGGCGTTGGGATTGGGTGGAGGACCGTAGAAGAATCTGTCTGAATGTCACAAGGCGGACTTACCGCATCTGATCGTTCATGGGCGGTCGGAAGAAATGCAGAAAGAGTCACTCGTTCGTTCCTGCTGAATTTCCGAAAGCGAGATGATTGCGGCAACCGAGTGCGTTGGGCTTGATTCAGTCTGAGATTGAGCATATTCCTTCGACTCGGAACAACCCGCACATCGCGGGGCCGGTGAAAATATGCTCTGAGAGGGCCATTCGTGGAGCTTCCCAATCTTCCCCCGCTGTTTGTCTATGGCGCGATTCTTGTCGGGTTTGTGATCACGAACCTGCTGCTGGCGCACATGCTGGGGCCTCGCAAGCACACTCCGGTGAAGGACATGCCGTACGAATCCGGTATGGATCCGATTGGGGATGCTCGGCAGCCGTTTGACGTACGCTTCTATCTTGTGGCGATTCTGTTCCTCGTTTTTGACGTGGAGCTTTTGTTTTTATACCCTTGGGCGGTGAGCGCCTATAGTGAGCTTGGTATTCCGTTTGAACTGCGGGATACTGTGTTTGGGGTGATGCTGGTGTTTATGACAACTCTTGCACTGGCATGGGTTTACGCGTGGCGGAAGGGGGTATTTCGATGGCGGTAGGTCTCCCGGAGAATGTCTTTTTGACAAAGCTGGATGCAGCGGCCAGTTGGGCTCGGTCCAACAGTTTGTGGCCCATGCCGTTTGCCACAGCATGTTGTGGTATCGAGCTGATGGCGACTGCGGCTTCGCGTCATGACCTGGCTCGATTTGGTGCCGAAGTCATGAGATTCAGTCCGCGTCAGTGCGATCTGTTGATTGTTGCTGGTCGCGTGGTGATGAAGATGTTGCCGGTTCTGCAGCGAATCTGGCTTCAGATGCCAGAACCCAAGTGGTGTATTTCCATGGGGGCCTGCGCTTGTTCGGGCGGTGTTTTTGATACCTATGCAGTGGTGCAGGGTGTGGATCGATTCATTCCGGTCGACATGTATGTGCCGGGGTGTCCTCCTCGTCCAGAGCAACTGCTGGCTGCAGTTATTGACATGCAGGCAAAAGTTCGGCGGACTGGCACTGTCATGGGTACGGAATTCATGGCGCGTGACACCCCGATGGGTCCAACTCCATTCGAAGCGGACGAGCGATATCGAATTCAGGATGCGAATCTTGTTCAGCTTGGCGGATTCTCGGCTGCGATGACGCCTGCGGGAATCAAGCGAGGGGCGGGCATTCATGGTTGAGCTGTCGGTGCTGCAGCAAAAATTTGGGGCCTTGCTGGTGGAAAGCTTCTTTCGTGAAAATCGACGCATTGATGCGCCGGCGGAGTCTTTGTTTGGGCTGCTTAGCAGTTTGAAGACTGAGCATGGCTTCAATATGCTGATCGATTTGACGGCAGTGGATTACCTGGAGTATGAGGGCGCCGTAGATCGGTTTGGGGTCATTTACAATCTGCTGAATGTGTTCAGTGGTGAGCGTTTGATCGTGCGGACGGCCGTGAATCTGCCCAATCCAAAATTGCCCTCCGTTTATTCGTTGTGGCGATCGTGTGACTGGATGGAGCGGGAAGTCTATGACATGTTCGGTATCGAGTTCGAAGGTCATCCTGACCTTCGCAGGCTTCTGATGCCGGACGAATTTGAGGCGTTTCCGTTGCGAAAAGACTACCCCTTGAAGGGACGTGGAGAGCGTCACAACTTCCCGGTGATCACTCGAGCGGGAAGTTAAGGGCTGCAAGCGATATCGGCCGCGGCCGGAATGGGTGCTTGATAAGGTGGTGGTGTTGCTGCGGTTGATCTTGTGTGGTTGTTTAAGTTTGCTGGAATGCAATCTTCGGGAAAACAGATTTCCTGCAGTGCTGGGCTGTTTGTTTTGCGGTCGGACGTTCATTATTCGTGCGTGGATGTCTGATCGTCGCATCCGCGAGTTTCCTCCTTTTGTGGTCGGTCTTCTTCGATGCCCCTGACACCTGTTGATACTTTGGAAGCTGAATCAGGCGAGCGTGAATACGTTTGGACGCTCAACTTCGGTCCGCAACACCCAGCGACGCACACGACTCTGCGACTGGTGTTGACGCTGGATGGTGAGCGTATTCTGAATGCTGTGCCGTACATTGGCTACTTGCACAGCGGTTTCGAGAAACTGGGCGAGCATCTGGATTTTAACCAGTATGTGACCATCGTTGACCGCATGAATTATTTGTCGCCGCTCGCGAATGAAATTGCGTGGCACCATGCGGTTGAAAAATTGCTGAACATCGAACTCACGCCACGATGTAAGTATCTTCGCACGATTCTAGCGGAGATCATGCGAATGCATGATCATCTGTTGAATCTAGGCACCACGGCGCTCGACCTTGGTGGCTTCACTGCATTTCTCTACTTCTTCCAGCAGCGCGAGCACATTTACGACATTGTCGAGATGGCGTCGGGGCAGCGCTTTCACACCAGCTACACGCGAGTTGGTGGAGTTCTGTTTGATGTAAATAACGATTGGGTGAACAGCGTTCGCAAGTTCATTCGCGAGTTCCCCAGGGTCTATGATGACGTAGATCGCCTGTTGACGAAGAACCGCATCTTCGTTGATCGAACCAAGGGGATTGGT
The DNA here is from genome assembly GCA_947085455.1 of uncultured Planctomycetota bacterium. Classification (GTDB taxonomy): domain Bacteria; phylum Planctomycetota; class Planctomycetia; order Planctomycetales; family Planctomycetaceae; genus SXXK01. The sequence continues at coordinate 46,788 of CAMTWR010000003.1, forward strand.
TATCTCAGTCCCGAAGACGCTGTTAATTTTGGGGCGTGCGGACCGATGGCTCGGGCGAGCGGGATCGAGCGAGATCTTCGCCGCGACGAGCCGTATCTGGCTTATGAAGATCTGGACTTTGATGTTGTCTGTTCGACAGGTGGAGACTGTTACTCTCGTTATCTGGTGCGTATGCGGGAGTTGCTGGAGAGTCTGAAGATTATTGAGCAGGCGATTGAAAATATTCCTTCCGGCCCGGTCAACATTGCTGTGGACAGCGACATCGTGTTGCCTGCCAAGCCGGCGGTTTATCGCAGTATCGAAGGCCTGATTCAGCACTTTGAAGTAATCATGCCGAACAAGGGATACGCGGTTCCTCGCGAGCAGGTCTACGCGGCCACGGAATCTCCGAATGGCGAACTGGGTTTTTTCATTGTGGGTAACGCGGAGACGCGAGCCTATCGTGCCAGGACTCGTCCGCCGTCTCTAATTCACTTTTCGATGTTCCCTCACTTGATCAAGGGGCATCAGCTGAGTGACGTGGTTGCGGTACTGGGAAGCCTGAACATTATCGCCGCGGAGCTTGACCGATAGTCTGATTTTGGATTGGCGAGCGGAATGAAGTCGCACTGATGCTTGTTCCGAGGCTCCTGCCTCGGAACACGCTGCTCCGGAGGCTCCTGCCTCCATTGTCGTGTTCGGAGGCGGGAGCCTCCGAACAGTGCGTTCCAGGGCTGGAGCCCTGGCACGAGTTTGTAAAAGGTGGTTGGACATGGGTGTTCTGAGCGAAGAACTCAAGAATCAGATTCGGGACAACTTCCCGAAGTATCCAAACAAGCGTGCGGTCGTGTTGCCGGCCTTGCATCTGGTTCATGATGCAATGCGAGAGGTATCAACCGGGGCGATTGTTGAAATCGCGGAGTTGTTGGAACTACATCCTTCGGAAGTTCACGACACCATGTCGTTCTACAACTTCTTCAAGGATGAAAAGCACACTCTTGGCAAGCATCGCGTCTGGGTCTGCCGCAGCATTTCCTGCATGCTTCGAGGTGGGGAAGAAGTGCTTGAGCAAGTTTGCAATAAGTTTCATATTCATCCGGGTCAAACATCTGCAGATGGCAAGGTCACTTTGGAATTTGCAGAATGTCTCGGAGCCTGTGAAGGGGCACCCTGCATTCTGGTGGATGACGAGTGTCACATGGATATGGATGTCGAATCGGTATCGGCGCTGATTGAGAAGTTGTAGTTGAAGTGTTGGCGATTGGCTGAGTGAGTTGTGTCGCGTGCCGCGGTAGATCGCGTTCGTCGGATAAAATGACTGCTGTGGGATTCAGATCAGAGGATCGTTGTGGCTAAGTTCGAACCCGTTCTCTTTGCTCGCATTAATAAGCCGGACAGTACGTCACTCAAGTCGTACATGGCGGACGGTGGCTATGCGCGGATTAAAGACATCCTGAGCATGGCTCCCGCGGATGTCACAAACATTGTCAAGGACGCTGGTCTGCGTGGTCGCGGCGGAGCCGGATTTCCGTGCGGCCTGAAGTGGACCTTTCTTCCGAAGGATCATCCAGGTCCGATTTATCTTTGCATCAACGCGGACGAAAGTGAGCCAGGCACCTTCAACAATCGCATTCTGATGGAGAAGGATCCGCATCAGTTGATCGAAGGCATCATGATCGCGTGCCACGCGATTCGATCAAACAGTGCGTATTTGTATCTGCGATATGAATACGGCCGCAGCTATCGAGCGCTCGATGCGGCGGTTAAAGAATGTTACGCCGCGGGATTGCTGGGCAAGAATATCAAGGGGACTGGCTTCAATCTGGATATTGTTCTGCATCGTGGCGCCGGCGCTTACATCTGCGGTGAAGAAACTGGGCTGATCGAGAGTCTGGAAGGCAAACGAGCGTGGCCGCGAATCAAGCCGCCATTCCCGGCGATTGAAGGTTTGTTCCGCAAGCCAACGATTGTGAACAATGTGGAAACGCTCTGCTGCGTTACGCACATTCTGTATCGTGGCAAAGAATGGTTTCAGTCGATCGGGGTTCCGCCGGATCCGAATAATCCACGCGACCCTGGCAGCTATGGCCCAAAACTTTACTGCGTCAGCGGGCATGTGAATAAGCCGTGCTGTGTGGAATTGCCGCTGGGCGTGACGGCTCGTGAACTGGTGGAAGAACATGCTGGCGGCGTCTGGAAGGGTCGCAAGGCCAAGGCGATTGTTCCGGGCGGAATCAGCATGGGATTTCTATCCGAGAAGGAGTTCGATACGAAGCTGGACTTCGCAGGCCCGGGTAAAGTCGGTTGCCTGGGGCTGGGAACAGCTGCAGTCGTGGTTGTGGACGATCAGACCAGCATGGTCGACGTGCTGTTCAACTGCTGTCGCTTCATGTCTCATGAGTCCTGTGGTCAGTGCACACCGTGTCGAGAAGGCACCGCGTGGATGACCAAAATTCTGACTCGTATTCGAGTCGGACAGGGGCGTCTGGAAGATCTGGATCTGCTGATGGAAGTGGCCAGTTCAATGGGCATCATTCCGGGGACCACGATCTGTGGACTTTCCGACGGTGCTGCCTGGCCGGTGAAGAATGCCATCAGCAAGTTCCGAGGTGATTTTGAGGAATACATCAACAGCAAGCGATCGACGATGACGTCCGCCCAGCAGCTGATGGAAGTGCACTGAGTGAGGTGTCAGGAAAAGGTGTCAGGAACCATTAGTGCAAAGCACCCTGTGGGCCATTTGGCGATTGGTTCCTGACACCTTTTCCTGACACATTAAGAATTTGAGATTTGAAATCATAAATTTGAGATCCGAAATTTCAAATTTGAAATCTATGACCAGGTAACGGCATGGCAACGGTTACGGTAAACGGTAAAGAAGTTGAGATCGGCGCTAACGAGCGGCTGAACTGCATTCAGGCAGCGGCTAAAGTTGGCGATGAGATTCCGGCATACTGCTGGCATCCGGCTTTGTCGGTCGTCGCCAGTTGCCGCATGTGTCTCGTTGAGGTCGGTGACAAGAAGCCGGACGGCACGGTGGCCATGCAGCCCAAGCTGGTGCCTGGATGTCAGACGCCGGCAAAGGATGGCACTGTCATTATTTCTGACAGTCAGAAAGTCAAAGATGCTCGCAAAGCAACGCTTGAGTATCTGCTGCTGAATCATCCCCTGGACTGTCCGACATGTGACCAGGCTGGTGAATGTTATCTGCAGGATTACAGCTTCAACTACGGTCGCGGGTACAGCCGGCTTAACGAGCCTAAAAACATCAAGCCGGATAAAACGTACATTGGCGATCAGATCACGCTCTTCACTGACCGCTGCATCATGTGTACTCGCTGCGTGCGATTTACGCGTGAAGTGAGTGGATCGGCGGAACTGCAGGTCGTCAGCCGCGGCTCACACGAAGAGATTGATATTTTCCCCGGATATCCCGTCAACAACCCGCTGGCCGGAAATGTTGTGGATCTCTGCCCAGTCGGCGCGTTGTGCAGCAAGGACTTCCTTTATCAGCAGCGCGTCTGGTGGCTGAAAAGCAAGGATTCAGTCTGTCCTGGTTGTAGTACCGGCTGCAGTATTCATGTGGATCAGAATGAGGAGCGAGTCTATCGCCTGACGCCTCGTGAGAACGAAAAATCGCAGGGGCATTTTATGTGCGATGAAGGCCGTTTCGGCTGGAAGTATACGCACTCGGGTGAGCGATTGTCGTCTCCGGAAGTCCGGACGAATGGCCAGGTAACAGCCAATGATTTCGACATTGTGCTGGCGTCCGCGCGAACTGCGTTAAAGAAAGCTGCTCAGGGGAAGGGTAAAGTTGCGGCGGTGCTTTCACCCTGGATGACGGTGGAGGAGGCTTATCTTCTCGCAGGACTTCTCAAAGGTCTGTCGGCGAATGTGACGCTGGCCATGGGCCCCGTGCGAATTGAGGGTGGAGACGATCAGTTCCCGAAGGATGTTAAGGGCCACGTTGTTCAACCTGTTAAGTTTACGATTCACGCTGAGAAGGCTCCAAATCGAGCGGGCGTGGAATTGGTGCTTCAGCATTTTGCCGGCGACGTGATGCCATTCGAAGAGTTGCTTCGTCTGTCTTCCGCAGGCCAGTTCAGCGCGGTTTATCTGGTGGGTGGAGATCCGGAAGGCTGGATCAGCGAGATACAGGCCGAGGCGTTCAGCAAGGTCGAAACGGTGATCGTGCAGGATATTCTGCCGTCTCCGGTTTTGAAGCATGCAACACACATTTTGCCATCGGGCACATTTGTGGAGCGTGAAGGTGTGTTTGTGAACTTTAAGGGATTGGCCCAGCTGATAAATCGCTCCGTGCGTGGTCCTGATGGCACACGCCCTGATGGTCGTCTGTTATGGGATCTGGCAGAACATCCGGGACTGGTTCAGACGGAAATTCTGCGAAAAGAAATTGCGGCAACCATTCCGGCACTTGCTGCGATCAGCGGTGAAGGCCTGAAGGGGCAGGGCGTGTTTTTAGAAGAAGTTGTCGCAGCGGTGTGATGAATGTGCTGCGATGCTCCGCATCGCGCAGTTCCGATGCAGAGCATCGGCGCACTTTGAGGACATAAATATCTATGCCAGAACTTTTGATAACTCTTTTGACCATTGGTGTCGTCGTCGGGGCGATTCCAGGGGTCTGTAATTATTTGATTCTGCTGGAACGCAAATTGTCTGCGTGGATGCAGGATCGTATTGGGCCGAATCGTGTCGGGCCGATGGGACTATTTCAGCCGCTTGCCGACGGCGTGAAATTGTTGCTGAAAGAAGACGTGATTCCGCCGCATGTGGACAAAGTGCTCTATGTGATGGCGCCCGCGTTGTCGGTGTTTACCGCGATGATGGCTTTTGCCGTCGTGCCTTTCGGACCCGTCAATGATGACACGGTCCCTTCATTCATTCGATTCATTATTGCACCGAACATCGACATCGGGATCCTGTTTGTCTTTGCGATCGGAAGTTTGGGCGTCTACGGCATCGTGCTGGGCGGATGGGCTTCGAACAACAAGTACAGTGCTCTGGGCGCACTTCGCGCGAGCGCTCAGGTTGTCAGCTACGAAATTCCGCTGGGAATGTCAGTCCTTGGACTGGCTCTGATGTCGGGCACGTTGAATTTGGAAAGTCTGATGCAGCAGCAGGTTGCTGGCGGTTTTATGAACTGGAACATCTGGTTCCAGCCGCTGGCTGCTTTAATGTTTTTCACGGCGTCCCTGGCGGAAGCCAATCGTCTTCCGTTTGACCTTGCGGAATGCGAACAAGAACTGATCGGTGGATGGCACACGGAATACAGCGCTTTGAAGTGGGCACTGTTTTTCCTTGGTGAATATACGCATATGATCACGATCAGTTTTCTGACGTCGATCCTGTTCCTGGGTGGCTGGCATCTGCCGTTCATTGCAGAAGCGACGAGCGCTTATCCGGGGCTCTGGCTGGTGAAGCTGCTGATTCTGAGCGGTAAAGCGTTCTCCTTTATCTGTCTCATGATCATGCTTCGCTGGACGATTCCCCGCTTTCGCTTTGACCAGCTTATGGAACTCGCCTGGAAAGTCATGATCCCACTGTCACTGGCCAACCTGGTGATGGTCATGTTCTGCATGCACTTTGAGTTCAGTCGCTGGTGGTTGTTTGTCGGTTCGTTGGCGCTGTTTGCGGCGTGGGGAACCATCAGTGCGAACCTGCGAGAAGCAGAATTGTCTGCTCGCCCAGGTTACGTGAAGCGAAAGAAAGTTGCGGTTGCCGATCATGATCACGGGCACGCTCACGGGGCTCATCATTGATTTGAGATTTGAGATTTGAGATTTGAGATTTGAGATAAATCCGCAGTGTCAAGCGGTACATCAGCTCTGCAGTTCATCGCTCTGAACTGAGCTCTGAAAACTGAACACCGAACACTGAAAACCGAGTTCCCTAATGTCTGAAACAAAAACAAAGCCGAAGAAGACGGTCACGTGGGTTGAGGAGCCTCAGCTTGGCTTCTGGGAATCCACGTTCGTACCGGCCATTATGAAGGGTCTGAAAACGACTCTGAAGCATGTGACCGATCGTAACACGGTGACTCAGCAGTATCCGGAGCAGAAGCCCGATCTGCCGCTGCATTATCGCGGCGTGCATCGTCTCAATCGGGACGAAAAGGATCGCGTCAAATGCGTGGCCTGCATGATGTGTGCAACCGCATGTCCTGCGAACTGCATATCCATCGAAGCTCAGGCGGCTCCTCCGGAATGGCCTGACCGCGATAAGTTTCCAAAGTCGTTTGTGCTGGACGAGCTTCGCTGTATTTACTGCGGCATGTGCGAAGAAGCGTGTCCGGTGGATGCGATTGAGCTGACTCATATTTACGACCTGACCGGTGAGACTCGTGAAGCTCTGATGTTCGATCGTGAGAAGCTTCTCAGCGTCTACGATCAGACGAAGGATAACCCGAGAGATCCTGTGCGAACTCGACGTGGAATTCTCGGCCCGGCCGCTGAATTTTCATCGCTGCCGACATTGGGACCTGCGACCGGGGTACCGGCCGCCGATCGATCCGCAAAGAATCCGACCGCCGGCGTGATCCAGGGGAATCAGGAGTCACACTCATGATGGACTGGTTTCAGTCAAATCCAATGACGCTCGTTGGTCTGGTGTTGTGGGGCGTGGGAATTCTGTGGTTGATGCCCGCAAAGCATGGTGGAAAGCCACGTTCCCGAATCCCGGGCCTTGTGCTGACCGCGGCCGGGCTGGTTTCCTTCTGCCTGGGCTGTGGAAATCCTCATTCGGAACTGGCTAACGAAGTCATGTTCTGGGTGTTTGGCATTGGTGCGTTGCTGTGCGGCGTTCTGATGATCACCGCTCGAAACCCGGTCTATGCGGCGTTGTGGTTTGCACTCACGACACTCGCAACCTGCGGGCTGTTTTTGCTGCAGAGTGCGCCGTTTCTGGCAGCTGCGACAATTATTGTCTATGCGGGTGCTGTGATCGTGACGTTTCTGTTCGTCATCATGCTGGCTCAGCAAAGCGGAGCCGCCGGATACGATCAGCGATCAGGGCAGAGCGTTCTCGCGACTGTCGCTGCGTTTGTTTTTCTGGGAGCCATCGCCATGACTCTCCAGACCGAAAAACTGGACATCGAAGTGCGTGCTGTCCCGGTGGTCGCTGCAGTTGCTGAACCGGCACCGGCTGTTGGTGGCATGCCCGGGATGCCGGGTGTCGCAGTTGATCTTCCGGCTGAGGTGCCAGCAACGCCGCCCGAGCCCGGGAATTTGCTGAGTGTGGCTGACGCCGATCATCCTGTCGGAAATCTCAAGGGACTTGGCCGGTCTCTTTTTGGTGACTATCTGTTTGCCGTCGAACTTGCCGGAACATTGCTTCTGGTGGCCTGTATTGGTGCAATTGCGATCGCACCTCGCAGAGAGCAGGGGGGATTATGACACCCGAAGAACAACGATTTCTGCTGGTGGGAGCCGGACTGTTTGTCCTGGGAATCATTGGATTCCTGACACGACGCAACCTGATTCTGATGGTGCTGTCAGCCGAACTGATGCTGCACGGCATATCGCTGACGATGGTAACGTTCGGCCGGATGCACCATACGCAGGAAGGTCAGGCCTTCACGATTTTCACACTGACCGTCGCGGCCTGCGAAGCCGGACTGGCTTTGTCATTGGTATTGGCGCTTTATCGAAAGTCCCATTCGCTGGACATCCAGTTGTGGTCGGAACTGCGGGAGTCTGATCTTGCGGGACCGACTGCGGACATCGCTTCCGAAACAGAAAACCCGGTGGATGCTTACGAGAACATTCCAAAGCTGACCCCGGCCGGAATAGTACCGAAAGATCCGCCAAGAACTTCAGCGTCATCGGGTGCCACCAGTTCAGGGCGTGTCTGACAGCTGCTGATGCGGCTATGGTCGTTTGATTCCACGAATTTTTTCTGACCGTTGTGGTTTGAGTTGGTTTCCTATGTCTGAAGAAATTCAACAGCTGGTTCTTTGGCTGATTCCGGCCGCTCCGCTGGCGTCCGCAATCATCACCGCGCTGCTGGGCCCAAAACTGCTGCGTTACAAAAGTCATCTGCCGTGCTGGTCAGCCCTGGCAATTTCTTTTGTGTGTTCACTGGTGCTGATGCTAAAAATTCTTCCATCAGTGACACTTCCTGAGATGGTTGAAGGTCAGGTTGCACCGGCGACCGGGCCTCAGATTGTTTCCTACGGCTTTGAATGGCTGAACGTCGGGACGCTGCATGCGGATGTCGAGCTGCGAGCGGATTCCATCTCCGCGATTATGCTGAGCATGGTGACAGGCGTGAGTCTGCTGGTGTCAATATTTGGCTCCGGTTACATGAGCCATGATAAGGGATATCCGCGATTCTTCGCTGCCGTTTCGATGTTTGTGTTTTCGATGTGCATGCTGATCCTGTCCGGCAGCTTCGTGCTGTTGTTTGTGTTCTGGGAAGCCGTTGGTCTTTGCAGTTATTTGCTGATCGGCTTCTGGTTTCACAAGCCATCGGCGGCTGCGGCCGCGAAGAAGGCTTTTGTTGTCAATCGAATTGGTGACTTCGGTCTGATCATGGGGATCTTCCTGATCTGGACGAACTTCGGATCGCTGGATTTCGTGTCCGTACTGGGCGACGCGGCTCGGATCGCTGCAGTTGAAGCGGCCAACCCCGGCGTGATTCAATTGATCTGCTTCTGCCTGTTTCTGGGAGCCATGGGCAAGTCGGCTCAGTTCCCACTTCAAGTCTGGCTTCCTGATGCGATGGAAGGGCCAACTCCTGTCAGTGCCCTCATCCATGCGGCCACGATGGTCACCGCCGGGATCTATCTCGTTGCGCGATGCACGCCCTTGTTTGTAATGGCACCACAAGCTCAGATGACGGTATCAGCTGTTGGTGCCATCACCGCCGCCATCGCCGCTTTGATTGCGTTGACGCAGACTGATCTGAAGCGAGTCCTTGCGTATTCGACGGTTAGTCAGCTTGGTTTCATGTTTATGGCATTGGGTTGCGGTGCTGCTGGTGCTGACCTGGTGACTCCGGCCGTCACAGCCGGGATGTTCCATTTGTTTACTCATGCCTTTTTCAAGGCACTTCTGTTTCTGGCGGCCGGAAGCGTCATGCACTCGATGGGCGATGTAATCGACATGCGTCGCTTTAGTGGTTTAAAGCATGCTCTTCCGATCACGCACTGGACATTTCTTGTGGGTGCTGCCGCACTGGCCGGCGTGCCGTTGCTCGCTGGTTTCTGGAGCAAGGACGATATCCTTGCCGTGCTGGGCGAAGCGTCGAGCCATGGTGAGCACCGTCTGTTCTTCGGAACCATTCAGATTGTTGCCATGGGAACAGCGTTGTTGACGGCGTTCTATACGTTTCGCGCGTATTTCATGACGTTCTGGGGGCCGGAGAAGTTTCCGGAAGAAGCCGGCCATCATCCGCATGAAGCCACTCCGATCATGGCATGGCCATTAAGAATTTTGGCTGTCTGTGCGGCCTTCATCGGACTCGCTGTTGGCCCCACTCATCTGTTTGCAAACTACCTGCAGAAGACCATGGGCCTGACTCTGGTCACCGAGCACCATCTTCACTGGGGTGTGATGGCGACGAGCAGTGTCATTGCGATCGCGGGAATCGGGTTCGCCTGGATGTTCTATGTGGCATCGCCGGGAATCCCGGTCGCCATTGCGAAAGTGATGAAGCCGCTGTACGTGATTTCTCAGGGCAAGTTCTTCCTGGACGAGATCCTCAAGGGGCTGGTCGTTCTGCCTCTGATTGGTATCGCGAAACTGTCGGTGTTGTTTGATCGAAAGGTGATTGACGGCATCGTGGATTCGGCCGGCGCTCTTCCAAAGGTGCTGAGTGCGATTCCTTCCCGATTCCATAGCGGCGTGATTTCTTCATACGCCGGTGTAATGTGGGTCGGAGTTGTTGCTGCTGTGGTGCTTGTTCTGACTATGTTTAAGTAACTGAGCGTTTTCGATGGGCATCATCGAAAGGTCTCCGGTTTGGGTGCAGAGTTCACATGATTGCTCTCCTTTTTATTACGTTGGCGATTCCTGCGGTGACCGCATCACTGCTGATGCTGTTCCGCAATTCGCTAAACCAGTCAAGCGCTCGATGGATGGCCTGCTGTGGCAGCTTTGTTGCGCTGCTGTTCGCCGTTCTTCTGCTGTGCAGCTATCGATCTGCTGCTGTTCGTCCACTTGAATCCGGCAGCGTACCAGCGGTCAGTTCTGCTGACGAATCCTCGGCAGTTCGACCCAAAGTCGAATTTCGTCGACCATGGCTGACGACCGGAACAAATCTGCAAGTGGAAATGTATTTCGGGCTCGACGGAATCAGTGTCACGCTGATCGCCCTGACGGCTTTGCTCACCGGTTGCAGCGTCCTGATCTCGTGGGAAGCCATTAAGGATCGCGCGTCCGAGTTCTATGCGGCTCTGCTGATTCTGGAGACCGGTCTGATTGGTGTGTTCTGCTCGTTTGACCTGGTCCAGTTCTACATCTTCTTCGAAATGACCCTGATCCCTCTGTTCTTCATGATCGCCATCTGGGGCGGTACAGAACGGCGCTGGGCTGCGATCAAATTCTTCCTGTATACACTCGCCGGAAGCTTTGTCACGTTGTCCGGACTGATTTATCTGGTCCTGTATGTGTCTCGTCAGGGTCTGACCACACCGACGTCATTGCCGGCTTTGTCTGCGTGGCTGGTGGCTCATCCGCTGCCGGCATCGCTGGAGACGGTGTTATTCCTGGCGGTGTCTGCTGGCTTTCTGATCAAAGTGCCTGTGTTCCCGTTTCACACCTGGTTGCCACTGGCTCACGTGGAAGCACCGACGGCGGGCAGCGTTCTGCTGGCTGGCGTGCTGCTGAAGCTTGGCAGCTACGGGTTCCTGCGAATCTGTCTGCCTCTGTTTCCTTCCGCTTCGCTGTCCATCGGTCTGCCAGTCTTTGGTCTGCTGTCTGTGATTGGAATTATCTACGGATCGCTGTGCGCACTGGCTCAGCGTGATATCAAAAAGCTGGTGGCTTACAGCTCCGTCGCTCACCTGGGCTTCTGTATGCTGGGGCTGTTTGCCCTGAATACTGAAGGTCTGACCGGCAGTGTGCTCCAGATGATCAATCACGGTCTTTCCACTGGCGCGTTGTTCCTGATCGTCGGGATGATCTACGAGCGTTATCACACTCGAATGATGGATGATCTGGGTGGGCTTGCCACAAAGCTGCCGAAGATCGCTGTCGCCATGGTGTTTATCTCCATGTCCAGTATCGGCCTGCCGGGCCTGAATGGGTTCGTGGGTGAGTTCCTGTCATTGGCCGGAATGTTCAAAGCGAACCCGATCTATGCGGCGCTGGGAACGACGGGCGTTGTGTTAGGTGCCTGGTATTTATTGACCGCCGTCCAGAAAGTGTTCTTTGGAACTCTGAACGAACCACATCATGGGCACGGTGATGATGATATCAGTGACATGAATGCCCGTGAATTTGTCTCACTGGCGCCGCTTGTGGTACTGTGTTTGTGGATCGGTGTGCAGCCAACGGTTCTGGTGGAAATTATTGAGCCTGATATTCAGGCAGTTGTGAAAGTGATCGATCAGGCACGCAGTGACGCCGCTGTGACCGAGGCGATTGCAGTACGTCCGAGTTCTCCTGATGGGGTTCTGACTGTTTCTGCAGTGGCTCAGCCCTGAGTTGAAGTTTGAGTGGTGGTTTTGGCCGTCATGGCCATGTTCTGTGCTTAAGAGCAAGTTTTCCCTGAGTCCCAAGGACTGCTTCCGTGCCCGCGTATGATGCTATTAATCAGGCTGCTGGTCTGATCATTCCGGAAATCATTTTGCTCGCCACAGTTTGCGTGATGTTTCTTGCTGCACCGTTTCTGGTCAGTGAATCAGGAAAAGCGCCGGCCGGTTTAAGGCATCGATGGGGAATCCTGTCGTTGCTGGCTCTTGCCGCCGCAGGCTTTGCATGGCTCAATGCGCCGATTGCCGACACGGGACTGGGTCCATTTCAGGCCGACCGATTTGTCTGGTTTATCAGAGGGTTAACAATTGGCTTCGGCATGCTGCTGACAATGATCCTGTGGGATCAGATTGACGATGCCCATGCCGCAGAAGCTCACGCATGTCTTCTTGCCATTCTGTGCGGTGTGAATTTTGTTGCACTCTCAAATGACCTGGTTGGGATCTTTTTGGGTCTCGAGCTTGTCAGCATTCCGACTTACATCCTGCTGTATCTCGGTCGCCACGACTGGATGAAGCAGGAAGCAACGATCAAGTATTTCCTGCTCAGTATTTTTTCGTCGGCCCTTGTGCTGTATGGAATGAGTTGGATCTTCGGTCTTGCTGGCACGACAAATCTCACCGTCATCGCCAGCAAGGCGGCCGCCGGAAAAGTCGCCATCGATCACGGTATGTTTCGCATTGCGCTGGCACTGATCATTGGCGGCCTCTCATTTCGACTGACAGCCGTGCCGTTCCACTTCTACGCTCCTGACGTCTTTCAGGGTGTCAGTCCTTCTTCAGCAGCGATGCTGTCGTTTGTTCCGAAAGTCGTGGGATTCGCGGCACTGCTGCGACTGTTGCCAGTCGCCGGCGGGTTTGCCGCGTTTGCGGAGTGGATGCCTTCGGAGGTGGTGAAGGGGCTGCTGACGGTGATTGCCATTCTGACGATGACTGTCGGTAATCTTTTGGCACTTCGACAAACCAGCCTGCTGCGACTGCTGGCGTATTCCAGCATTGCCCATGCAGGTTACATGCTCGTCGGTCTGGCCGTTGGAAATTCCGCTGTGGGCACAAGTGGCGTGGCGTCACTGCTGTTCTATCTGGCCGTTTACGGAATCATGACGATCGGCTTGTTTGCACTGATCACAGCCGCTGCCGGTCCTGGCCGGCCTCTCCGAGCTGTCTCCGATCTCGCTGGCATCAGCCGAACCCAGCCGGCAATTGCCCTGATGATGGCTGTTTGTGTGTTTGGACTGAGCGGCCTGCCACCCACAGGCGGCTTCCTCGCGAAGCTGAACCTGTTTCTGGCAGCCTGGTCCGAAGGATCTCAGCAGGCGGTTCAGGGACACACTCAGGTCGGTTACGTGCTTGCCATCACCCTTGCTGTTAACGCGGTAATTGGTGCCGCGTACTATCTGCGACTGATCTCGGTGATGTACTTCGAACCGTCCACAACGGTCCATGAATCGTCTCACCAGAACGCAGCCTGGACTGCAGGTTGCCTGTGTGCAGTGACGACGCTGGCTCTGTTCGTCATGCCACAATGGCTCTGGGACGCTGCTACACTTGCGCTGAAGTAGTGAACATGTAATCTAGAAGATCCGCCGATTGCGATTGGATGAGGCGTCTCACGCCGGTTGGGGCCTGACCCCGGTTCAATGAAATGCTGACCTGCTGTTGATTTAGCAGACGGCCATGGCTTCGATCTCAATCAGCAGGTCTTCGAAGGCAAACCCGGACACGCGGATGGCGGTGACGCAGGGGCCGGGTTCCGGATAGAACTCGCGTTGCACGCGAGCGATCGTGGCTTTGGCGTCGGCGATTTGAGCCCAGTTGTCGGGGGCGTAGTAGTAGACGTAAAGCTTGGCGACGTCCTTTTCCGTCAGCCCGCCTTCGCCCAGCACGGCTCGGATGAACTGAAACACATTGCGTGTCTGCGTTTCAATATCCTTGCCAACCGCTTTGGCTTTGTTGTCCGCAGAGATCTGGCCACCGATGAATCCCAGGTTGCCGATTTTCCAGCCCTGAGTGAACTGGGTATTCGGAATGCTCCAGTCCCAGTGGTTGTCGGGCTGAAGACGCTGTTTGTTGTCACCAAGAACGCCGATCCCTTCTACCTGAATTAATTCTTCCGTAAGCGGAAAGCCAGTGATGCGAAGGCCAGCGCCCGCAGCGGAAGGAACCGACATGTAACGACGTCGGACGTTGGTCATTTTTTCCCAGTAATCGGTTACCTCCCGGCCTTCCCCGAAGAAGCGGAAGTAGGTGTTCTGCCGCATCAGGCTGTGGCGATCACCGCCGGCTTCGCGCAGCATGGTGTCCAGGTTGCGAAAAGCATGGTCGGTCTGAATTTCGATATCGCCGATCCCGAGCGGCTCACCAAATGAACCAAGCGATCTTTGTCCGCTGACAAAAATCATGTCGCCAACTTTCCAGCCCTGCGAGAAAGGCAGTTCCTGATCCCAGGTCCAGTGACCAGGCGGAGTCAGCTGTTCCTTCTCTTCGCCAACGACGGCCCACGCATCCACCAGAATCAGAGCACCTTCAAGTTCCAGTCCGACGAAGGTCTCTGTGGTTGTTGGTCCGGGCGAAGTGAAGTACTGCTTGCGCACGGAGTTCAGGTCGTCCATGAAGGCTTTGACTGCAGCCGCATTGTTAATGTCAGGGCAGCACAGGTAGACGTTGTGCTTTACCACGTCTGACATACTGGCCCCGGCCTCCGCAAGGACTTTCTTCAGAGCTTCGAAAGCGTTCTTCGCCTGCGTCGTAATATCGGTTCCCTTCACGCGTCCCTGTTCATCAAGTGACATCTGGCCACCGACGAACACCAGATTTCCTGCGCGCACGGCCTGGGTCTGACTTCCTGAGGCGTCTTGACCTGAGGTAGAAGGAACAATGAGCTGCATCTTCACGGGCGGAACTTTCTGTGTGCATTGAATATCGAACATGTTTTCTTCAGACTCGCCAACGGGAGTCTATTCGGCATCGTGAGAAAAGTCCCACGATCGGCCGAGCATGTCGTTTCGATTCTGATGATGGCTGTCGCAGCTCATTGATCACTGGACGAATGCTACCGCATGACCCTTCTCCGCCTCGCTTTTACTCAGAGGAAAATCGAATGTTCAGAAACATCTGTCGCTGCGGAACCGGCGTTCTGATCCTTGCCGCAGGCCTGGGGATTTTGCAGACCTCCTGTGCGGCTGCCGAACTGCTTGTCGGCGCTGCGACCACCAGCATCACGCCGGACAAACCGATCGCGCTCTGGGGGCAAATGCACACTCGGATTTCCACCAGCGTTGAAAGTCCTGTCACCGCCACTGTGCTGGTATTGGAATCCATGGAAGGCAGCAAACCGGTCGAACAGGCTGTCATGGTGGCTTGTGATCTGGTTGCAATTCCTGAACAGACACTGGCACGGACTCGACAGCAGGTTCTGAAACGTCTGCCCGATTTTCCAGTGCAGAAAATCGTCATGAGCGGCACGCATACTCATACCGGCCCAGTCCTGGTTGAGGGACTTTATGACATTCCCAAAGAGGCCGTCATGCAGCCGACGGAGTACGTCGAATTTTTTGCCGAGCGTGTGGCCGATGCGATTGTGAAGGCGTGGAATTCTCGCGGGCCAGGCAAAGTCAGTTGGGGTCTGGGACATGCCGTGGTCGCTCAGAACCGTCGGACTGTTTACACGGACGGCACCGCTGCGATGTACGGATCCACGAACCGGCCCGACTTTCACATGATTGAAGGCTATGAAGATCACGGCGTCGAATGTCTGTTCTTCTGGAATGCAGACGGCAAGCTGATTGCGACGGTCCTGAACGTGGCTTGTCCATCGCAGGAAGTGGAAGGCGGTTCCGGTGTGAATGCCGATTTCTGGCACCAGGTGCGTGAATCGCTGCGATCCAGTCATGGCAAGGATCTGCATGTTCTCAGCTGGACCGGAGCGGCCGGTGATCAGTCGCCGCATTTGATGTTTCGACAGAAAGCTGAGGAGCGGATGCGGGTTTTGCGAGGCATCAGTCGCCTGGCAGAAATTTCACGCCGGATCGTGCATGCGTGGGAGGAAGCTTTTGCAGGCGCGGAAAAGGATCAGCATGCGGATGTGCCTTTCAGTCACACCGTGAAAGAAATCGAATTGCCTCGACGAGTCGTGATGGAGCGGGAGTGGCAGATGGCGAAGGAAAAGATCGACGACCTGTCGAAGCAGACCGGAAAGCAGACGCTGTTGTGGTGGCATGGGGGCGTTGTGAAACGCTATGAGAATCAGATTGCGGGCACAGTTGAGCCGTTCAAAATGGAACTGCATGTGATTCGCATCGGCGACATTGCGATTGCGACGAATCCTTTCGAGCTATACACCGATTACGGAATTCAGATGAAGACTCGCAGTCCGGCGGTGCAGACGTTTGTTATCCAGCTGGCTGGCCCTGGAACTTATCTGCCGTCCGGTCGAGCAGCGCAGGGTGGTGGTTATAGCGCGATTGCAGAGAGCAATGAAGTCGGCCCAGAAGGCGGGCAGGTTCTGGTTGAACAGACTTTGCAGGAGATCAATGCCCTGTGGCCCGCTCCGTAACAGCGGGGCACGACTTTACAATCTGTTGTCGGTCTTTCCCGCGCAGATGGAACCGACGATGCCCGGGACAACGAATGTGATGAGAAGTCTTGAGTTAAGAGCATCTCCGCACTCACGGTTAGCATGTCAGTCAAAACGTTCAAACTCTGCTGACTGGAAACATGATGCGGAATATCCTCTGGATATTTTCCCTGCTTGCTGCCGCTGTTTGGGGGATCAAGTCTGGAAGCCCGCCATCGGTCAAGATGGTGATTATCTCCGTCTGGATTTTTCTGACGGCCAAACTGCAGAGTTTTCGGTTCGGAGCAGATCGCGAAAATGCATCGCTGATACCAAGTCTCGTGAAGTGGTGCTTGTTGACACCGACGCTGGATCTCGTGGCCTTCGGCATCCTTTCTTTGGCATTTTCAAAGGAGCTGGCTTCTGGCCAGCCTCTGTCTCGCGGTGTCTGTGCATTCATCAGTATTTTCTGGGGGATCCGTTTGCTGATTCCGTGTTTCGTGTTCGACGCAAAGCCGTACCTGCGGACGTTGTTTTTGAAGGTTGGATATCACGCATTGATGGTCGTGTTTGCATGGCACACGCTGGTCTATGCATTCGCCGCACTTTCCTGAGCAGAGTTGAAAAATGTCGCCCGGCGACTTGACCACCGCTGTTCCCACGGCAACGATCTGAGCGTGTCTGTCACGAAACATCGCTCTCTGATGCTCGTCAGAGATTTCGCGTTTCAGGCAGGGTTAGTTCTTTTCGCAGATCGGTGCGTTGTCTCGGATGCCAATCCAGTTTCGATGTCAGTACTGTCGTCAATTGCTGGGGATTTCCAGATCTCGGGCGGGCTCATCGGTTGATTGTCCGGCCTGCGGTCGAACTCTACGCGTGCCGATGGGTGAAGGTGTCGTCGCGGCTTCCGACGTTTCATCGCGGCAAGAAGCAGATCAGAATCTGCGAAGTGCGCTGGAAGAATTATCCGGCCTTTCACAGCCTCCAGCGCGAGCGAGCGGCGCTGCATTGGTTCCTGCGGCACCTGTTCCACGGACGAATCCGCTCCATTCATCGGCGAACGAGACTGGGGCGCAGCGAGATTCGATGCGAATTGTTCCGCTCTCGGCAGGCTCCGAATCCGCAGAGGAGCGTGTGCGAGAACTGGCAGAGATCTTGCCGGTCGAAGCAACGGGGCCGATAATCGTTCGGGAGTTACGGGATCCGGAGACCTTTGATGAACGTAAAGCGGTAGACGAAGATCAGCAGCGTTTCTCGGGAGAACCTTCACCCGTTGCCGCTTTCCCCAATCGTCCTGCTGATCTGCAGTCCGCTCTACGGGAACTTGCGGATCAACATTCAGAACCGAACTCGAGCGAGAGTTCCGCGAAGGTAGTGCCGTCTCATCGCCCGAACAATAATAGATGGCTGCTCGGAAGCGCACTGGCCGTGCTTGCGGCATTCGGCGTGGGCATTTTCGTTGGCCGATCGTTCGTCGCTGCTCCGCCGCAGAAAGATCGCCCGGTTGGAGACACGGTTATCGGTCATCCCAGTGAAGCGGTGGCTGCGGTTGAGAAGATCCCGGAGAACGCCGTGACAGGGCGTGTCATGTATGCTGACGAAGCGGGCGCGATGAAGCCGGATGCGGGAGCACTCGTGATGCTGGTTCCTGCAGAGAACACAGCAGGCCTGAAACTGGATGCCCGGCCGTTGCGTGACCTTCAGGCTTCCGATGCGAAGCTTGCGGTTGAAGCGGCGATTAATGTTCTAAAGGGTTCGATAACTCGCGCGGCGGCCGATGGAACATTCGCGATGGAACGGCGATATTCGGGACCTGTGACGCTGCTGGTGATTTCGCGGCATGCTTCGCGACCGGAAAGTGAGCCCGTTGAAGTTACCGCAGCGAAGACGCTGGCTGCCTGGTTTGAATCCCCGTCGCAACTGACAGGAAGGCTTCAAGTGCAACAGCAATCCCTTCCCGCTGCCGAACAAATGAATGATGGGCCGGTAGAAGTGACCTTCAAGAAGCCATAGCTCCCCAGCCTTTCATTCACACCGCGTGCAGCAGGCCGAAAGATTCGCATCGGACGCATGTGTCTTTCAGCCGCCAAATGAGCTGTATCGCCGGACGCCGCGGTTGAACGCGATCCGATTCATTGTGAGCAGCGCGGCGATCCATAGAGCCTGAATGAACAATTCTCGAGGAAGCTGGTCGGCCGGAATTCGTCCGAGCATAATCGCGGCAGGAGTATAGGCCAGATACTTGAACGGCAGATAGTTGACGAACGGAATCCATTGCTCAAGCCACTCGAGCGGGATCATGTGCCCGGAAAGGAAGTAGCTGAGCATCATGTAAATGAAGATCAGCGAGCTCACTTCCAGAAACCAGAATGCGATCAGACCGATCAGCGACTCAATCAGGAATCCGACCGCGAACGACATCAGCAGGGATGCCACGAATGCGGCCGTCACGGGCCACGCCGGCCAGCCCGGCAGATGCGTTCGACACAACCAGAAGACCAGTGCAAACGGGCCGGCTGCGATCACATAGTAGACCAGCTTGTGAGCGACGCGGTGCCAGAAGAGATGGTCGAGCATATCCACCGGCTGGATGAGATACTTTCGAACAGAACCGTCCGCGATGGAACCAGCGATTCCTGTCGAAAGGCCCGGCATACTTGAGAATGCGCGAGCCATCATCACGAGCAAATAATACGACACCATCTGGCCGAAGTTGTAGCCCTTCATTATGCGGGTCGGATCGTTTTGAAAGATCGAACTCCACAGAAAGATCTGGGTCACAATCGGAAGGAATCGAACCAGTGTGGAGAACGCAAAATCGGCCCGATAGACAAGACGTTCCTCAATGGCAGTCCGAAGGATGAGCCACTTCAGCCGCACTTGGGCCTTCACTTCGTTCGTGAAGGATAAAGATTCCTCATGAGAAG
The DNA here is from genome assembly GCA_947085455.1 of uncultured Planctomycetota bacterium. Classification (GTDB taxonomy): domain Bacteria; phylum Planctomycetota; class Planctomycetia; order Planctomycetales; family Planctomycetaceae; genus SXXK01. Next base: position 65,962 of record CAMTWR010000003.1, read on the forward strand.
CGGCTGTCATGACGTAGCCCTCGCCGCATCGTCCGACAAAAACAGCTCGGCGATCACATCTTCCAGCGGGCGTTCCACAACGCTGATATCGTCCACAGAGTGATCGGCCAGGATGGTTGCGAGGCACTCGGAGACGCGCTGCTTTTCCACCTGAATGCGGACTCGTGGCGGTCGCGTTTCGATGATGCGGCCGAAGCGTGCGAGACCTTCGGGACAGCCGTTGTCGGAAAATTGCAGTTCGATAATCTTGTGTCGGCTGAAGCGATCAATAATCGCGGCCAGCGGACCATCATGGATCACGATTCCCTTGTTGATCACGATGGCTCGTTCACACAGAGCCTCGACGTCCTTCATATAATGGCTGGTCAGAATGACCGTGATATGCTGCTCACGCTGGTAGTGGCGCAGGAACTCCTGAACGCGCCGCTGACTAACGACATCCAGGCCAATGGTCGGTTCGTCGAGAAATAAAACGTCAGGCCGGTGGAGCAGGGCGGCGATGAGTTCCATCCGCATGCGTTCGCCGAGCGACAGTTCTCGCACGGGCTGGGACATCAGCCGGCGGACTTCCAGCAGATCAGTCAGCTCATCCAGACGTCTGCGATAGTCTTCTGCGGGGATACGATAAATTTCTTTGTGCAGCCGAAAGGATTCCTGAGCAGGCAGGTCCCACCAGAGCTGTTCCTTCTGGCCGGTGACCAGCGAGAACCGGCGTCGATAGGCGTCTTCACGTTTCCACGGCACATGACCGAGTACCGTTGCTGTCCCTGAGGACGGCACGACGAGACCTGAAAGCAGCTTCAGAGTCGTCGTTTTTCCCGCGCCGTTTGGGCCCAGAAACGCGACCATTTCGCCTTCTTCGATGGTGAAGCTGACGTTTCGGACTGCGCTGACGATGGTATGTTCGCGGTGAAACAATCCGCGCACGGACGCCATCAGTCCTTCACGTTTTCGGAAGACTTTGTATTCTCGACACAATTCCCGCACTTCAATCGCAGCCATGCGCGGGATGGTAGTGCAGCCTGAAGATGGTCGCAAACGTGACGAAAACGGTTGTGCGGTTACGTGGGCCGGTCACTCCGTGACCGGAGCCTTGCGATTCGCTCCGCGCAGCTTCATCTGGCGGTGTTCGGTTCTGTCTGGCAAAATCCCGACCAGCTCAGGAGTTCCCGCCGAGATCAAAGGAAAGCGGTATCCAACGTGGTGTTTCCGTCCGTCGCTGAACTGGTTCCCGTTCTTCAGATTGCCATTGGCCCGATGATTCTGATCTCTGGCGTGGGATTGCTGATCCTCAGCATGACCAATCGGCTGGGCCGAGTCATCGATCGGTCACGGATCCTGGATCGTGAACTCCGCCCTGAATCGGCGGAAGACCCACATCGCAACCGCGAACAGCTTCGAATTCTGCTGGTTCGCGCGCGGCTGCTGCGGCGAGCCATCGTATTGGCGCTGGTGAGCGTGCTGCTGGCGGCATGTCTTATCATCAGTTTGTTTTTGGCTACGCTACTTCATCTGAACGCCGGCGGGTTGATCATGGTCTTGTTTATCGGATGCCTTGGCAGTTTGATCTGTTCCATGATTGAGTTCATCCGCGACATCAACAAGACACTGGTCGCCATGCAACTGGAAGTCTGCGACTCACTTCGCTGAAGTCAGACGAATCCGCGTGTTAAGATAATGCGTCTGCTGGTCGACTTGTCATTTCTGTGGAAAAATCATGATCGTTCAATCATCGCCGGCTGAAGTACTCAAAGCCATTCGAGCCGCTCGTCGTGCAGGCAAGACTGTCGGCTGCGTTCCCACCATGGGCGCATTGCACGCCGGGCATGTCAGTCTTGTCGAACGCGCGCGGACTGAATGCGATTTTGTGGTCGGAACGATCTTCGTGAACCCAACGCAGTTTGGCCCCAATGAAGATTTCAGCAAGTATCCAAGAACGCTGGAGGCCGATCTGGAGATGTGCCGCCATGCGGGCGCGGATCTGATATTTACGCCCCAGACGGCGTCCATGTACTCCGGTGATGCGCAGACGATTGTACGAGTCACAAAGTTGGCGACCGTTCTTGAGGGTGCTCATCGACCGGGCCACTTTGACGGAGTCTCGACCGTCGTTACGAAGCTGTTCAATATTACGGAACCTGATCGAGCCTATTTTGGGCAGAAGGATTATCAGCAGCAGTTGATCATTCGCCGAATGGTGGTGGATCTGGACCAGCCGGTGGAAATTGTGACCTGCCCGATCGTCCGTGAAGCGGACGGGCTCGCGATGAGCAGCCGCAATCGATATCTGTCGACGGAGGAGCGGGCGCGAGCCGGTCAGATTTCGCAGGCTTTGTGGCTGGCTCAGCAATCGGCCGGAGAGCCGCAGCTGCTGCCTCAGGAAATCGCCGGCCGCATGGTCGCGCATCTGGAATCTATTGCCGGAATTGAGCTGCAGTATGCCGTAATTGCGGATACGCAGACCCTGGAGCCTTTGGTGGATCGGACAGGGCAGGGTGTGGCATTGATCGCTGCTCGGGTTGGGACAACACGGCTGATTGACAACGAAGTTCTGCAGTTTCGCTGATTGCTGCAGATTCGTTATCCTACGCCCTGCAAATCCCGTCGGCGGAGCGACGGGGCCAACGACAGACTCGTCGCTCCGTCGACGGGATTTTTGGTGACTGTGGTTATGCGGAAAGTTCTGCTGCGTTTTGTGTTTGATAATCTGTGGCAGTGGCAGTCGGTTGGCAACGAACTCCATGTGGGCGCTGCCTGGCTGATGCTGAGCTGGATCGTCGGCGTCCTGATTGCCGCGAGTGTCATGTTTCGCGTGACCAAAGATCTGAAAGAATCTCTGGCAGCAGCCGGCTTCTGGTTGATCGTTCCTGTGATTCTGCTGGTCCTTGGGATTGTGCGGCCCAACATCGGGCTGGTGAATGATGGCATCCCGGTATTCGGTTATGGCTTCATGATGTTTGTCGGGTTCTCCATGGCGACCTGGCTGGCCTCACGACGAGTGCTCACGATCGGGCAGCCGCCTGAAGTGATCTGGGACATGATGATGTGGGCGCTGATTCCAGGGCTCATTGGGGCCAGACTTTATTATCTGGGGAAGTACGGCGGGCCTGTGCTTGCCAAGGCACAGGGGCTGGGAAAATTGATCGCAGCCGTGGCTCTGTGGGACGGTGGAATCGTGTTTTATGGTGGCGTGATGGGCGGGATCGTGGGAGTTACGGTCTTCTGCTTTCGACGAGGCATCAGTCCGTTAGCCATGTTTGACGTTCTCGCACCTTCGCTGCTGATCGGTGAAGGGTTCGGCCGCATTGGCTGTTTTCTTTATGGCTGCTGTTATGGAAAAGCGTGCGATCTTCCCTGGGCAGTGAAGTTTCCGCCCGATAGTCTGACGTTCGAAAAACTGGCTCAGGATGGAGTCATCGCCCGCGACGCCGCCTCGACGATTGCCCTGCACCCGACTCAGATTTACAGCTCTGCGGCCGCGTTTGTGCTGGCCGGAATTCTGGCCTGGTACTTCCGCCGTCGACCGTTTGACGGCGCTGTCATGTGCCTGACTTCCATTCTGTATCCTGTCAGTCGTTATGTGCTGGAAACACTGCGAGGGGATATCGATCCGGGTGCCCTGGGGCTGAAAGATGCTCAGGTGTTTAGTATTGTACTCACGATGACGGGAATCGCTGGCATGTACTATCTTTCGAAACACCGCAAACTGACCACGGCTTCCGGTCGGACGACACCCGCACCTGGAAAGTAAGCGGCCGTGCCTTTTCCAAAGGCGGCCTCTTGATCAAACGAAGTACGGGCCGAGCGGTCTGGCGGAATTGTCTGTTGTCGAATTCATGCCTACGGGATCTCAAGCTTCAGTGGATAATTCAGCAGACCTGCAACTGATTGAAAAGACTTTGCAGGGAGATTCGCGCGCCTTCGACGAACTCGTTCGACGCTACCAGGATCGGCTGGTCCACAGCCTGGAACATGTGTTTGGTTCACGTGAAGATGCGCTGGATGTCGCTCAGCAGGCATTTGTACTGGCCTGGCGAAAACTGAATTCCTTTCGCGGCGACGCAGGCTTTTACTCCTGGCTGTATCGGATCGCTCGCAACGTCGCGATCAGCAGTGCGCGTCGGCCGCATTTGAATTCCAGTTCCCTGGACCAGATACATGAAGCCGCCGGATTTGAACCGACCGATCAGAATCGGGACTCGGCACCAGACCATGCCATGGATCAGGCTGAACAGGTACGGCTGGTTCAGGAATCTCTTCGTCAGATCTCCGAGGAATTCCGACAGCCGCTGGTTCTCAAAGAGATCGACGGTTTCTCATACGAGCAAATCGCCGAGATCCTCGACATCCCGCTCGGCACCGTCCGCAGTCGCATCTTCCGCGGACGTCAGGAACTGATAGAACGGCTGCAGCGAAAAATGCGGCCGGAATCCTGAAAAAGTAGCCATCACTCTCCGAGTGATGAACTGCGATTCCTTGCGCCACCAGTCACAATCCCTGTCTGCCATTCCGGCCTCAGTTGCCCCGAACCCGTTCGGCAAATGCTGGTCTCCCATCACTGAAATCAGCGCACTTTTTCGCTCCGTGCTTCAACGATGCTGCGCCGGCTCAACTTGCACTGGCCGAGATAGTATCCCACCCTCCATCGGCGCAGGACGCGTCACGATCATGGGCCACGATTGAACGATCGGCGGAAATCGGTCCTTGTGATTCGTCAAAAGTTCCACAGCGCCTTCATAACGATTCACCGCATAACCCTGCGATGCAAGACTGGTGATGATCTGCGGATCTCGTGACTCAATCAGCTGCTGCAGCCAGTCTTCCGACTGATACCGCCGCGGATTGATGACATGCTGTTGTCGTGCGGACCCATAGAATGGATAAGGACGGTAGTCCAACACGAGAATTCCCGACGCAGGCGAGGTTGCCTGATGCAATGTCGTGAACGCTGTCGTGCGGAAATGCCGGTCGAAGTGGCCGTCATATTCGGCGTGCCAGCGCGCTGTGAGGAATCCCGTGCCCACGGCAAGAAGACCGACCGTCACGCAGCCTGTCGCGACTTGCAGGCTTCGACTCTTCGAATAATAAAGTCCCTCGCGAATCAGCAGGAAAGCAATTCCGAGATCAAAGCCCGCGATCCCCGATTCAAAATGCGAAAACTCAGAGGAGTGACTCTCAAGCCGTGACGCAGTCTGCCAGACCACACAGAGTGCAAAGCTGCCAAAAATCAGGCGGCTCACCGTGGGAGAACTTTGCAAGGTCACGCGGTGAAGCACAATGGCGAGGCCGATAACCGTCATTGTCAAAAAACATGCACCATAACGAGCCGGCGTATACGCCCACCGCAGGTGGTTAAGAGTCCCCGGCTGATCCTCGACAAGATACGGAGTGATCCACAGCACAGCCGCGGAACCTGATAAAAAGACGACCGCCGCGCCCCAGCAAAGAGACGACGAGCCCGTTTCGCGGTGACGACTGCGGAACGCTCCCCAGATCATCGCGCAGATGGTCGACGGCAGCAGCAGGGTTGCAGCCCAATGAATCGGACCACAGGCCTGCCAGATGGCGTCAAAGAACAGCGGCCACAATTGTGGATCGCCATTTCCCAGTAGACTCGTCGACCACACATTCGGGTACGCAAGACTGGCGGAGTCTCCCATCGGATAAAGAGGCAGTCCCGTCAAAACCAGATTTCGAATGTACCAATATCCGCCAACAGCGATCCCAATTCCTGTTGTTGAAACGGCCGCACGAAGAACAAATCGCCACGGAGCGGAGATGGCCAGCCCTGCAACCAGCGTGAACCAGGTGACGGCTGCATATCCCACCGCGAAAAACTTCACCCCAGCCATCAGGCCGAGACACAGACCAACCATAAGAACCTGTCTACTCTCGCGGGTCTGCAGGCAGCGAACCACATAGACGTTGGCAGCCATGAAAAATGCCACGACCATCAGGTCATTGGAAGCATCATCGGTTTCGTGGAGCAAAGTATAAGTCGCAAGTGCGGCGACGGTCGTCAATTCGGGCCAGCGGCCAGTCATTCCCAACAGACGAGACATCTGAAGCGTCGCGGAGGCCCAGACGATCACGATCGGAAGATTGTTCAGCGGAGACAGGAAGTCCCCGGAAAACGGCCCACAGCACCACAGCGCCAGCAGTTCACTTCCGGCGGGACTAGACCAATGGCTGCAGTCCGGAGCATACAGACTGCCGGCCTGCAGCCAGGAATCCACCAGCGGCAAATGATACATCAGGCAATCAAAATCCGTCGGAAGCTTCAGCAAGCCGTTGACCAGACAGTGCCCGCAGAGAAGACCAGACAGCATCAGCCAGAACGCTGTGTTGCCTCGTGCTTTCGGTTGATCGCTGTCCGCCAGTGGCTGCTTTTTGAGCAGCATCAAAATGCACAATGAGACCCCTCCCACACTCATCAGCATCATCGGGCCGGACAGAAGATAGAGTGTCCCCAGCAATATCAGCACGGCCGTCAGAATCGCACAGGCGATGACAGTCACCGTGAGAACTCGCGGTGCGCCTTGTTCGTCAGGAAGCAATCGTTCGGCCGCACGGGCGGATGCCAGAACGAGCAGGCTGTTATCGATCATCCAGACGATGGACGTCAGACCATCTTTGATCGCCAGCCACGAAATATCTTCCATCTCCAACTGATTCCTCAGGCTAATGTTTCTTTGCCGAATGCAGATTCCACAGACGTACAGTGCCGTCCTTGCTGGCAGAATAGATTTCATAGCCGGAAGGAGAGAAGGCGACGCCATGGACGTGATCCAGATGCCCCTCAAGCGTCCAGACAAGTTCCCCGGTAATGTTCCAGACGCGAACTTTGCCATCATGTCCGCCTGCGGCAACATACGCTGCTTCCGGGCTGAACGCGATGCAAAGCAGAGGCTGCTCGCTGCCTGTCAGCCGCACAACTTCCTGATGCGTCTTTGCGTCCCAAAGTCCACCCGTTCCGTCCCAGCCCGCTGAGGCCAGCAGGCTGCCGTCGGGCGAATAGCAAAGCCGATACACACCGCCGTGATGCGCGTCCCATTCCTGCAGCTTTGAAAAATCGGCCGTCTTCCAGACGATGATGGAACCTGCCCAGCCAGCACCGGCTAACTGCCCAGTGTTGGGTGAGAACGCCGTCGCCACCATGCCGCGTTCGGTTCCCTTCAGCATGCGTTCTTGCTTCCCCGTGCTGACATTCCAGACGCCAATAAAGCCGTCCCAGCCGGCCGTCGCCAGACGCTTGCCGTCGTAAGAAAACGCCACCTGGTCAACTCGGGCCGCATGGCCTTTGAGAATGTGCAGATCCCGTTGAGTGATCGGATCCCACAGAATGACGGTCCCATCCATGGAACTGCTGGCGACCATACCGTCCTGGCGATTGACGGCGATTCCAACGATGGCCTCAGAATGTCCCCACAGAATGTTTGAAGACGTTTGACTGTTCATGTCCCAGAAGCGAACAGACCGGTCTTCGCCTCCGGTGATCACCATTCTCATCTCATGGCTGGCTGCGAAGCCATAAACCGGCCCGGTGTGGCCATGCAGGACATTCCTGTCGCGTTTTGACTGCCACAAGACGAAAGTCACAATGACAATCAGGGCCAGAGCAGCAAAGGCGGGCAGGGTCCTCTTTAAGCGTTTCTGAATCGCTGTGTTCTGCATGATTACGCTCTCGTGGTACTTTTGTTCTCCACAGGATTCTGCAGCACCGCAATCACAGACAGGCCAAACGGAGGAGAAACGATTCGTTCGGCCCGCTTCATCAGCGGAATCATGCGGTTCATCAAAGCAAACTGCCCGGCCCCATGCATGGTGTTTTTCAGCAATCGATAATGTAGCCACCACCCCGCGGCACCCAGCAGGTTAAAGTACAGAAGCCGCCGAATGCGGAGATTTGTCTGAGAGATCAGCTGGGCCAGGCCATTTTTTGAGTACCGCCGAAAGTGGCCATCCAGCCGGTCATATTCCCCGTACAGCCACTGATGAGCAGGCACCAGAATTAAAAGGTGGCCACCCGGCCGAAGCAGTTGCTCGACGCGATGCAAAATGATGCCCTCGTGTTCGATATGCTCAAGAACATTGATGGCAAGGACGGTATCAAACTGCTGGCTCTTCAGGTCGGCAAAAGCCTGCTCGCTGCAGGTGGCGAGATCCAGCAGAGAAAACAGGCACTCGGGCCGACCGGAAAACCGCTGCCGGGCGGCCGCAAGCACGTCGGCTTCCACATCCAGACTATGGATCAGCGAGCAGGGCGGAAGTCTTTCCAGAATCCCGCCGATCCCGCAACCGATCTCCAGAATCCGATCGCCCAGAAAGGGTTGAAACTGCTCAAGCTGCCAATCCAGATAAGCCCCGTTCATGCGGTCAAACTCCGCATAACGATTCAGACGCACCTGAAGATCATTCGCCGCGATCAACGTATCCAAATCAGAACCCAACTTTCGTGATTAACAGCTCGCGGTCACTTTCCTACGCGGCGAGTGGACGCACCAAATGAGTGTCAGCTTTTGTAAGGGAGTCTTCGATTCTAAGTGCCCGTGCATAGCTTTCTTCGATTTAACGGCAATACCGTTAAACGACTTGCGATCAGTGTCGTCTTTCGCTCCGCGAAAGTCTCGCTCCTTTCGCGGAGCGAAAGGCGACACTATTTTCGGCGCGCATACGACAGCAAACTCAGAAAGAAACTTCCGAACACGGTCTGCACGCCCACGCTGATCAGAATCACTGCCGGAATCACCTGGCGAATCGACACTTCCACCGGCAGCCGCCCGAAGTTCACGCGGCTCCAGATCCAGGTGGCCTGAGCCAGCAGTCCCGCGCCGATCAGCATCAATGCCCCGCCCGCAATCACACCGTACTCCATTGACAGGCGATTCTGCCATCGATGCAGGAACTCATTCTGCGGATGAGTCCCCAGGACAGTGCCCAGTCGGCGGACAAAGGTCCCGGCCAGCAGTATCTGATAACCCACCAGGACCATCACTCCGGCAGCCAGCATCGTATTCACGCTCAGCCCAATTGAACCCAGCCAATAGGTTCCTGAAGTCACCAGCATCACCATCAGCAACAATCCAACAGCAGCCAGAGTCGCCCCGGGAATGACAAACAGCCAACGTGGGCAGAACAACAGCATAAAACGTAAGTGTCGCCAGCCGTCTCGCCAGCTACGCAGGTGGGGCGGGCGAGACCGGCCATCGGGACGCAGGACGGTGGGGATCTCTGTGATCTTTAGCCCGTTCAGCGTGGACTTAATGACCATTTCACTGGCGAATTCCATTCCTGTCGTGGAGAGCTGCATTTTTTCATAAGCCGCCTTGCTGAACCCTCGCAGCCCGCAATGAAAATCCCCGGCCGGACAGTGGAAGAACAACCGCCCGATACCACTCAGCACAGGATTTCCAATCCAGCGATGTTTCCACGGCATGGCCCCCGGTTCGATGCCACCCTGAAACCGGTTGCCCATCACCAGGTCATAGCCTTCACGAAGCTTTTCGACAAATCGTGGCACGTGGCCAAAGTTGTAGCTGGCATCGGAATCTCCCATCACAATGAATTCCCCGCGAGCCGCCTCAATCCCGCCCATCAACGCATTTCCATACCCCTTCTCGGCAATCTGGACAACCCGAGCCCCAAGAGAAACAGCAATCATCTGTGAGCCATCTGTGCTGCCGTTGTCCGCGATAATGACTTCCCCGGCTATGCCGCTGAATTCAAACGCCGCCATCGCTTCCTGAATGCAAGTCGCCAACGTTTCCGCTTCATTGAGACACGGCATCACCACCGTCACTTCGGGGGCAAAACCATGGTCGTCGATGCGGTGCGAACGCTCCGTTTCGATCGTGATTTGCTGATCAATCATCGCGGCCATTTCAACTCCCGTGCAGCGAGTAACAAACACCGAGCACGTGCTTCTCCCACGCACCCAAAGTACCCGTCACTCTCCAAGTGACGAACTACGATTCCAGCAACCAGCGAGGACACAAATCACTTCGTAACATGCCATTTCACGTCGAATCAATCGCAAATCATCACTCGGAGAGTGATGTCTACTTTGTTTGCTACTGACTTGCCTTGCGACTTTACTATCTCCACGCGCCGTCAAAACTCGCCGACGACCTCACCGCCCTGAATCGTTGCAAGGTGACGGTAAAGCCCCAAATCGATGCTTTGGGAAATGAACTTTACGCTGCCGTCGGCGAGGGCAAAATTTGCACCGCCGGTGTGACGACTCATAAAGCCATAGTTGTGAGCCCAGTCCGTGATGTTGTCTTCGCAACGGATGCCGTCGACTTTGTAGTTCAACGGAATAGCACAGGTTCCCGTCGATGCGTTGAAGGAGAACCACCACGCCCATTTGGTCCAGGCCGCCACTGTTTCCCCGACAGCCAGCGTATTCGATGTTCCATCGGTGATGTCACTGAGTCTGGTCGTTACCGGGCGAAAATATCCGGGACAGATCAGGCCATTTCCTTCATTCAGCCCATTTGTACTTCCGGCAAAGCGGCCCGAAGGTTCGGAATGCACAAAGTTGCCCGCATCCCAATTGCTGCCACCAACGGCCTTGTAGTTCGTTACGCCCAGCACCCAGTCATCCGGTACGTCAGCACGCAGATTCATGCGACCGCTGTGAGTATCCGACGGACACTGAAACAACGGCACGGCACGATCCGCCACAACTCGACTGGCCTGTATACTGGCGGACGGATCGATTAACTCCGCCAACGCATTTTGTTCGATCTGAGGCAAAATTCCCTGCATCCAGCTCCGAGTCCGCGAGAGCGGCCCCACGTCGTGAGTGAAACTGGTATTGATGGGAAGCATACGATGCACGTCATGATAATTGTGCATCGCCAAAGCCACCTGCTTCAGATGCGACCGACACTGCACCCGCCGAGCCGCCTCCCGCGCCTGCTGCACCGCCGGCAACAACAACGCGGCTAGAATGCCTATGATTGAAATCACGACCAACAGTTCAATCAGCGTAAAGGCGCGCGCCGATCTGATTTGTTTCTTCCCGGACATCACGCCCCCGAATTGTTAACTACTCACGGGCCAGACTGAAAAACTCGCATGGGACAATTAAAGAACGATCGTCAAATGGCGCACAACACAGGACTTTCAAGATACAGATGATGCCACGTCACCGCACTCGGCTTACATTCGCCAAGAAATCCGTTTCCCATCAGTAAGTCAAAGTATGTGTTCCTTCTCCACAATTCGCGGAAGGTGATCAAATCTGTAACTTGCGTCAGAATTTTTTCCCATCAATATGCCTCTGCTGCGAACCGCACCAATACGCACACATTCAGAGTGTTGCCGCAGCTATCGGCTGCGACAGCCACGATTCGATTACTAAAGAAACGGCCTTGGCCTGAAAAACCGCCCGTGCTGCCGTTTGCCGTTAACAGCGATCACAACTTCGCCCGCAATGCCACTGTTCTGGAAAACCCCCTTCGCGTCCTGAATGCAAGTGACCAATAGTTCTGGTTCATCAACGCACGGCATCACCACCGTTACTTCAGGAACAAAAACAATCATGGCCGAAGATCTGAAAAAGATGCGTTTCAAGCGTGATTGGGTGATCCATCGTGGTGCCCATCTAATCCCCAGTGCGGAAACACCCATGGGAAGATCATCACCTCACTGCAATTTCAACATCGATCTTTCACTACTTAGGTGAGGTGAACGTCCGAGCTAGCAATCTTCATTATTGGGGTTTGATTTCTTCCGTCGGCGCGTCAGACAGAAACCCAGAAAAGCCAGTAAGATGCCGCCACTCACAAACAAAAGCCAAGATATTGGTTTCGTCCTCTCCCGTCGCGCCAAGCTTTCTCCCGTTGTGGTCAGTCCGAATGATGCCAATGTAAACTCACGCTCCGGAACATCTGATCGGACGAATTCTATTAACGAGTATTCGAACCTTTCGCCAGCACCGTTCTTTACCTGTTCCGCTGTGCCCTGAATCTCGATGGCACGTTTTGGCAGGCGTAACTGAGTCTCCTCAAATGGATTGTCTTCGTATTCAATTTTCACATCAGACGCCAACTGCAAATCTCGTTTCTTGGGCGACGGGTACTCAATATGGTATTGAGAAACAGCCCATGAGTTTTCGGGATCTACGATCATCGTTACCTCGCGGTACGTTCCGTCGATTGGGTGTTTATCTTTGAAAGCCACAGACACCCCCGCATCAGACACATACAGGTCCTCTATCTCAAATGACGGGGACTTGCAAATCTCCGACAATGGACTTGGATTGATGCCAAACGGGCCGTTAATCACGGCATCAACCTGCCAAGTACCATCCTCCGCTAAGTCCTGTGTATCCCAGATTCCTAACGTTGGATCGATATACAGGTTATTGAGTGCAAAACGCTTCTCTGATCCCACTGCTCCCTGTACTTCGAATGCATTCTCAGCATTTCTCGCGTTAGCGTACAAGACTTGTCGACCATCGTGAGCCCATGTTGTGATAGCTTCGACTCGACGCTGCCGCACACCGTTAAATGCAAAATCGGAATCGACAGTGTATTGAAGCTTCTCGTCACCATCCCCCAACACATACACTTTCAGCTTCACCTTTCCGCGCGAGTGAAGAAGCAGATCGCTCATTTTTTTCCAGCCATTGGGAGCTTCGTTTAGGAATCGCTCCCGAAGCTCCGTGTCTGCCGCCAGCAGCCGATCATTGGAGGCATGATTAAGCCCAACAATGATTATTCCAAATACGGCTTTACTCAAAGTCAACACCACGCAATTTGCAAATCTTTCTGCGAATTCGCCTGCTTGCTCGAACAATTTGCCCACACCGAATACTTGAGTGATACCTAGGATAGTTGGCATTTTTGTCACGATGCGGGCACTCTTCATAACGAACCCCAATTACTGACGACTCTTCGATAAAAATGCCACATCTTATTTTAGATCAAGGAAAGGCCGAGTCGGAAGCATGACTTCGCAGCGACCAACTCGGACTCTGTCTACTCCAGGGACCCATTACCGACAACTGCAGTTTGCTTTCGCACCGCCGCAGCCACAATCCAAGCCACTGGCGTCTTTGCCACTACAGCCGCCGCCAGAACAACCCGCTGGCTGCCCGGAACATCCCTGGTCAACACAAGCCGCTTCTGCTCGTTCGGCAGAGGCAATGATGATGCCGCACGTGATCATTACTCCGCCAATAAAAAGACACAGGTTTTGCAGAATCCTGCAGCCGAGACTCTTTTTCATGTCGTCCTCCTCAAGGAAATCTAACACCAACCAAATGAAGTAGCTCGCCACATTGACAAACCACGCTATGGCTCTACATCCAGCACCGCTGCGAATGTTACTTCGACAGGTATCTGAACGATCTGATCACACTTGTCTAGCCAGACACGAATCGTCAGAGACTGAGCGCCAATGTCGTCGCTCGCTGATGTAAACACACCTGCCACTTTTGTCGAACCGCCAGCCTCAACTACCTGCCCCGTCAGCGGCACCTCCAGACATCCGCAGGATGTCCTTCCCTCAACAATAGTGAGGTCGTCACGGCTGAAATTACGCAGTACCAAGTGAAACTCGCGAGCCGAGCCTGGCTTCACCTCATTGAGTTCAAGTGGCGAAGGGTAAACTAGAAATTCATCTCCCCGCACTAACACGGAAACTGCCGTGCCCAACGATCCATAGTGAATCGCCGCGCCAGCAACCACAAAAATCGGGAACAACATCCCAAGAGATATCGGTAGCAGCCGCAACCATCTAGCTAAACGCACACCGGAACCTGACGCAGTGAGGCCCTGCGGGACCTCAGAATCAATCGAAGATTCACGAAAAGACATTGCAGTTCCCCCAAGTTCAGAAACGCCAAATCGCACGTCTCAAAACTGACGGTCGTGAGGACGGTCGTGAGGACGGTCGTGAGGACTGTCGTGAGGACTGTCGTGCGACTATACCACTATGGCCGTAAGCTGCAATCCCGCTTTCGAATTTTCCAGAACATTTCGATAGCCACAGTTGCTGCCACGTTAGACCATTAAAGTTGACGGGCTCTTGGCTGCCGTCTCTCCATCTTTGCCGTTAGAACATACTGTCCAGCTCGACTTCAAAATCATGCAGCGTCCATTGGATGCTGTAGAACTGAAATCCCGTGGTTGTTTTTGAGGAGGATCCAGTGCCCGCAGATCTTAAAAGAACGACTCTTCCCGTTAGCCGCATACTTATGGCAACAATTCTCCTGATACACGTCCAGTCACTTGTTTACCTTGGAGCACGACATGCACCCGTCGTCGACGAAGTTGGACACCTTCCCGCAGGACTCAGTCACTGGTATCTGCACCAGTTTGATCTTTACTGTGTCAATCCACCTTTGGTGCGTTCATTTGGCACATTGCCACTTTACGTGATGGCTGTGCCATTCGATTTTCCTCGTGGTCCTGCTACTCTCCGCGAGCGTTCTGAGTTTTCTCTCGGTGAGCAATGGATCACGACCGAGAAGGCAACATTCTTGCGGGACTTCACAATTGCTCGCTGGGCCTGCATTCCGTTTTCGCTTTTGGGCGCTGTGACGTGCTTTCTGTGGGCTCGTGAGTTATCTGGCGCGAAGGCTGGCTGGATCGCACTTTGTTTATGGTGCTTCTGTCCGAACATTCTTGCTCATGCGTCGCTGATTACACCCGACGCAGGTGCCGCTGCGGTTGGAGTAGCGGCTTGCTACGTCTTTCGAAAGTGGTTAACTCATCGGACGCTGCGATGGGCGGCGTTTACCGGCGTGATGTTGGGGCTGACACTGCTGACGAAGTTTACGTGGTTGTTTTTGCTGGGCGTGTGGCCGCTGTGCTGGTTGGCCTTTCGGGTCAGTAGTCGGCACTCGCCGAGTGACGCGATGCGACCCACTGCGGACGTTTCAGATCGGGAATCGCAGTTCGTCACTCGGAGAATGACGGGGACTTTGAACCGCAGATGGCGTGACGATCTGGGGCACTTGAGTCTGATCGTGCTGATGGCGTTTTGGTTGCTGAACAACGGTTATCTGTTTGAAGATAGTCTTCAGCCTTTGGGTAAGTTCCAGTTTTTCAGCCAATCTCTTTCGGGGCACGAACCGGGCGTTGTGGCGGCGGAAGGCGGGAATCGGTTTCGGGGGACTCTGCTGGAATATTTTCCCGTTCCCGTTCCACGTAACTTTCTCCAGGGCATTGATCACATTAAGTTCGAATATGAGATGGGATATCCATCGTATCTGCGTGGTGTGAAGCGCCACGGCGGCTGGTGGTATTATTACCTGTATGCCATGCTGGTGAAGATGCCGGTGGGGACGCTGGTGTTGATTGGGGTTGCGGCGGGCGCTGTTGTTTGTCGAAGGTCGAGTGTATGCGCGAACGCCAGTGAAAATGAAGTACAAGGCGAGCGGCAGGGCGTCAGCCCTCCGAGTACGATTGGAGCGAGTTCTCGGAGGGCTGACGCCGCTCCGCTCGCCGGGGGAATGGTAAAGCAGGCAAAAGAGGACGCAATCCCGCCGGGGACCGTCGGGGTACATTGGTTCGAAACTTTTTACTTGCTGGCACCGGCGGTGTGTACGCTGTGGCTGGTGAGTTCTCAGACGGGTTTTAATCATCACCTGCGTTACGTGCTGCCCGCGTTTCCGTTCTTGTTCATCTTTGCGAGCCGCACCGCGTTGCTGCTGGATTCACGTTCTCGACTGATCAAAGCGGTACCAATCGTTTGCATGGCCTGGATGATCATCAGCAGCCTGAGCATTTATCCTCACAGCCTGTCGTACTTTAATGAATTGGCCGGTGGGCCAATCAATGGCTGGAAACATTTGGACTACAGCAACATCGATTGGGGACAGGATCTGATTCTCGCCAAAGAATGGGTTGAACAACATCCGGAAGCGAAGCCGCTTTACGTCCTTTCCACCGGATATGTAACGCCGGAGCAAATGGGCATTGAGACTCAGCGACTGCAGATGACGACTCAAGCATCGCCGGATGGTAAATCGTTGTGCCGCGAGCTCGCTCCCGGCTGGTACATCGTGGGACTCACGCGGTTGGTCGATCCCAACGATTCATTCCACGAACTGCTGCAACGTGAACCCGACGGATACATCGGCTATTCGATGCGAGTTTATCATGTGCGGTAGGCTGGCTGCGTGGTTTAGGAGCCTGTCATTCTGAAGCGATTGGCGAAGGATCTCGTGGCGTTGTTGTGGTTGCCGTGGGCGGTGCCGTGAGTGTGGTCTGGTTTGCGGTGGAGGCGAGATCCTTCACTGCGCTGCGCTTCGTTCAGGATGACAGAATTGAGGGCTATGTTCAAAACTCGCCCGTGACTTCGCCGCCCTGGAGGGTGCCAAGCGAGCGGTAAGTGTCGAGGTTAATGCTTTGAGAGATGAACTTCACACTGCCATCGGCGAATGCGAAGTTTGCGCCGCCCGTGTGGCGGCTCATGAATCCATAGTTGTGCGCCCAGTCCGTGATGTTGTCCTCATAGCGAACTCCTTCGGGCTTGTAGTTCAGTGGAATTGCGCAAGTCCCTGTCGATGCATTGAACGAGTACCACCACGCCCATTTGGTCCAGGCAGCCACGGTTTCTCCGATGGCCAGCGTATTGGATGTTCCGTCGGTGATGTCGCGCATGCGAGTGGTCACGGGGCCATTTCGGCCGGAACAGATCAGGCCGTTGCCCTGATTCAGGCCATCTGCACTGCCAGCAAATCGGCCGGAAGTGTCGATGCGAGCGAACGTTCCTTCTTCCCAGTTACTTCCGGCAACAGACTTGTAGTTGGTGACACCGAGCACCCAGTCGTCCGGAACATCGGCTCGCAGATTCATGTGCCCGTCGTGAGTGTCTGCGGGGCAGCGGAATGCAGCGACGCTGAGATCTGCCACCAGCCGACTGGCCTGAATGCTGGCGGATGGATCAATGAGCTCAGACAGCGTTGATTGCTCAATCTGTGGCAGGATTCCCTGCAGCCAGCTGCGGCTGCGAGACAACGGGCCCACCTCCTGATTAAAGCTGGTATTGATCGGAAACATCTGATGCACGTCATGATAATTGTGCATCGCAAGAATAATCTGCTTGAAATTGGATCGGCACTGTACCCGACGAGCCGCATCGCGTGCCTGCTGAACTGCGGGCAGCAGCAACGCCAGGAGAATGCCGATGATCGCGATGACCACCAACAGTTCAATCAGAGTAAATCCATGTCCGGTGCGAAAAGCTCGCGATACTTTTCGTGATGTAATCATCATCAGTCGCTCCTGGGACGGGCCGACAGTTCAGAAATGTGCGGGTCGTCCATTGAAGATTCTTCAGTGGAAGACATCAGGGATAGTATCTGCATCTCGACTGTTAGGGAACAGAGAAATCCCCTAGGGATATAGTGAGGGCGCATTTTTTACCACAGAGTTCACAGAGAGCACGGAGGAAGCACAGAGGTTTTGGACGTGAGGGTGGCAGAAAACTGTGTTTCAGAACCTCTGCGATTCTTCTCTGGGCTCTCTGTTTCCTCCGTGGTTAAAACTGCGATTGGATTTATTGCGATGAACACAGCAGGAGGCGAGAGTCGCACTCGGAGGGCTGACGCCGCTCCGCTCGCCGGGGCTGTTGACGGTGCGGTGAATTATTGCAGCGGCACCCAGGGATTCCAGCTGGCGTAGTACATGGCTTTGGGAACGCTGGCCTGCAGAATCTGATCGGCGATTACGTCTGCGCCTGAGAACTTTGAGCCGATCAGCGAATCCACAAGACCCGGAGTCGAGCGGTATTCGAAAGCGTCGTAACCAGGCAACTGAAGTTGTTTGGCGAGTGCAGCGATAGCATCTTCCGTGTAGCCGATTTCATCCACCAGATGATTTTCCAGAGCCTGACTGGCCGTGTAGATCTGACCGGTGGCGAGTTTGCGAATCGCGCCATCATCCAGTTGAGCACGGCCGGCATCAATCACAGAAACGAAGCGATCGAAGGCGTCTTTCATGATGGCCGCCCAGACCTGATTCTCCTGCTCAGTCATTTCTCGAAAGGGATTGAGAGTATCCTTGAGAGGTCCGGTGACAAGAGGTTCAGACTTCAATCCGATCTTCTGGACCAGTTCGGTCGCGTTGAATCGAGGAATGATGACTCCGATTGAACCGGTCCAGGTTGTCGGTTCAGCGAAGATGCGACCGTTCTCGCCGATGCCCATCGCGATGTAGTAGCCTCCTGAAGCGGCAATGCGTTTCATCGCGACATACACAGGCTTGGCGGCTGCCAGTTTCTGAATTTCACGAAGCAGCTGATGGCTGTCCGCGACAAAGCCGCCCGGGCTGTCGATGGCCATGACGACGCCCTTGACGGTGTCATCCTTTGCGGCCTGTTTGAGTTGCTTCAGCCAGCGTTCGGTAAAAGGCGGGCTGATGGTGCCCGTGAAGTTAATCACGGCAATGCGATCGCCTGCGCCTTTGTCGCCCGTCAGATGCTGTTCGGCGATGCGCGGCGGTGAGTAGGACAATGGATCGAGAATGAACCAAAGATTCAAAACGATCGAAACCAGCAGCAGGCTCAGGAGCAACCGCCGCAGCCAGCGAGCGGCGCTGGTGGAGCCCGGTGATTCAACACGCACCACGACTGTGGACGCGTTCGCTGAAGCAGATTCGCCCGGGTGAACAACCTTTTCCGAAGCCATAACTACCCATCCCTGTCAAGAAGCGGCAGCAGTTGCCGCAGAAGTCGTAAGTGACGAACGCCGGGGCCGCACTGTGTGAAAAGAGGCGGCCTGGGGCAAGTCTGCCGGGGATTCCGGTTGTGCATATGGTAGCCATCCTGTCTGTCGCAACGTCGACAAAACTGCATCAACAGGAACAACCGGCGTTTTCCGATCCGTCGATAGAACCTGAGCAGGCTTGCCGCCGTTTATGTTCCGGCGAGCCTATCGTGGACCACACAAGACAGTTGCCGGATCCGTAGAGTCGCGGACTCGGTTTACGGTTGAGACGGGGATGGATCTCATGAAAACTCACAAGTTCGTACATCGCGCAGTCTTCACTGCGGCTCTCTCGACAGCCTCCATATTCACTTCGGCCAGTTCCATTGTGATGGCATCTGAATCTGGATTCAGAACCTCTTCATCTGGAATACAGCTGGTTCAATATCAGCCGCCGCAGAGTGCTCCTGTGAATGCTCAGCCTAATCCGGCGGTGACGGCAGAGCTGAAGCGCATGTTCGAAGAAAGCGGGCAGCCGATGCCATCCATGAACGCCAACGAACTGCCCAATGCGCAGGGCCAGCAGGCGAATAATATTCGGCCTACGCAGCGTCCCGGCAAGGCTCCATCCAACATGCCGCAGGGGAATATGCAGCAGGCCAGGATCCAGACCTCGGGCATGCGTCAGGGATCCGGCCAGAACGCGGGTCGGCAACAGGCCGCCGCCAGTGCTCCGTCCAAGCCGGCCGCTGAAAAGAATTTCTTCAAGCGATTTATGAGTAAGGTTAGTGGTCAGGAAAAGAAAGCTGCAGAAGCCGCTGTCGTCCCACCTGTCCCGCCTGACTATCGTGCACCAGCCCCGGCACCACCCGCCGGAGCAGTAGCCAGCACGCCTGTTCAGAATGGGCGTCAGGCTATGCCGAACCCGCAAAACGGAAAGCAGAGCACTCTGAGTTCTCCAGCTCCGCGGAGCCAGGGTGTTCCCACGAGAACGGCATCCGCCTCGCAGTCAGGCAGTCCGGGTGGAAATCTTCAGAACAAGAGTGCGGCGGCGTCAGCTCCTGTGCGAACTGCTCAGACACCGGCCGGCAGTGTTCAGGTGCGTCCGGCCAGTCAGCCATCTCAGCCCGTTCCCGCAGTTCCTCGAATTGCTCAGACGCCAAAGAAATCTGCCGCACCGCAGGCAGTCTCCCAGAATCCTCAATATCAGCAGCCGGGCAGTGCACCTAACTTCATGCCTGCTGGCCAGTCTAAATCTGTCGTCGTTCAGCCGGCCGCGAAGCTGCCGGCAACGGCTGTCAATGTGGCTCAGCAGACCCCGCCTAAATCGGGGCCAACAGGCAATGAGACCCGGAGTGATGGGCTGGACGATCTGTTCCTCGAATCAGATGCTTCTGAAGACGCGACCGACGCACTTGATCTGGACGCACTTGTTGTGAGCCCGAAGGCGCAGCTCGCTCCGGCGATCGAATCGAATCCGGTCGTGGCCACAGAGTCGCAACCAGATGAAAATGCGACTGAACAGAATCCCTTTGAAGCAGGGGAATCAGCGGTCCTGGAAGTTGTACGTGAAGCGAATCCGTTAACGGGTGTGCGATTGGAAGACTCCGATGAAGAGCTCTTCGATGCGGCACTCTCAAAGTCGGCCGCGACGGCCGGAAAATCGTTGCTGAATGGTGGGACTGCAGCGGCTAAAGAAGCGCTGGTGGAAATTGATGAATTTGGCAACAGTCTTCCGGCGATCGATCTTCCAGCGGTGGAAGATCTGACTCAATCTGTAAGTGAAGTTCACGCTCAACCTGATCTCGGATTGCCGGAACTTGATGCCGCCGACTCCGCTGAAGCGTCAACAGGTCGAGCCGTGTTGAATTCCACGGAAGAGCAGAAGTCAATTTCTCCCGTAGAGCTGAAAACGGTCGATGCTGCTTCCGGCAGAAATGCAGACACGGAACGACTGCAGCAGGTGGCTGAGCAGGATCGTCGCCTGAAACAGCAACGGATGATTCAGTCCCGAGCTGGTCAGACGGGCTTCAAGGGATACTGTCCGGTGGAATTGAGAGATCGTCGAGAACTCGTCGAAACGAATGCAGAGTTCACAGCGACCTTTGGCCTTCAGACCTATTCGTTTTCTTCGGCCGCTGCGAAGACGGCCTTCGAAGGCGATCCTTCTCGCTATGCACCTGCTGCTGGTGGCAGTGATGTGGTGTTGCTGGTCAACGGTGGTGAAGAACAGCGAGGCATGCTGGACTATGCCTTGTGGTACCGGGACCGTCTGTATCTTTTCCGATCTCGTGAGACCATGGCGATGTTCAACAGCGACCCGCTGCGATTTGCGAATCAATATTGATCGCGTCTGAACTCAAAGAAGTCCAATCCCGAAACAGGGAGCATTCGTCACTGATGCTTCCTGTTTTTTTGTTGAACAGAGAGACGCGCTGCGTCAGTTTTGAAGTTGCGCATCTGCCGCTATCCCAACCCGACGCGTCAGCGAGGGACTGTTGGTGAAAAAACGGCAACTTTATCGCTGACTGAAGTGTCGGGTTCTTCAAACCCATTCAATCAGCAGTCGCTTCTGAGGTGGGCATAGATGAGCATCGAATGTCGTTGCAAGCCTGACTGACCAAAATCGGAATCACTTGCCATTACGGTTTGTCGCGTGGGGCCGCCATTGCTGCGTTGGAGGCCGACTGCGATGACTTCCAGCACAGGGCTGCCGATGTTTAAGGTCGCCGTATTGCCTAAACTCCGCATCGTCTGCCGGTCAAGCTTGTGATCGGCAAAAAATGCCGAGCCTCTAACGCCCTAGATAACCTCCGTCGCCGAAAACAAGTATTTCTTTCGAATGCAGCAAAGTTTTGCTCAGAATCATCAGGAACACGTGTTGACTCATTCGACCGCCTGGAGATATCACTCGGCCTCTCAACCCGGATTCAATTCCTGAATCCAAACGAATCCTTTCAGTTCTGCCTCTCAAGGTTCCGGAGTTCTTCCGGCCCGGATTTTTCCGGGTAACTGAGTGACACTTTGTTTCTGAACATCCCGGTCAGTGCCTCACACTTTCCGAAGATGGACAGTTTCAAAATCACCCAGCCTGCCTCTCGTCGCTCTCCCCTCTGTCTCTCTCTCCCTCTGCTCTCAGATTGAGGAAATCATGAACGAGTTCCCAAACGGCGCTCATCATGAGCCGCATATTCTGCGGTTCCCCCAGCCAACGTCCGCTGTCCCTGCATCTCCACAGGCAGCCACACCTGAAACAACAGAAGCACCAAGCCGTACGGTTCTGGTGTTTTCTCCTCGCCCCGGAGCTCGTCAGCTGCTTGCTGACGATGTCCGTAAGCGAGGGATGCAGGTTTGTGAAACAGACAGTCCGGACGCGATGCTGTTTCACCTGAGCCGTCAGGAATTCAGCTGCTGCATAATTGATGACGCTGATACTGTCTCACGCATCCAGGAAGTCAACGCTGCGATCCGAAGCCACTCCAAAGCGGCTCAGGTCATCTGCATCGTTGGTGAAGATTCCCGATGGGGACGCGAAACTGTTCCGACCTTCGAATGCGAAGTGATGGAACGACCTTATTCAGCATCTCGCTTCGGCGCAGCTCTGCTGAACGCCCTGAAACGCGGTGAACTGATCCGCGAAAATGAAAAGCTGCGACGTCAGCTGCTCAACCGCAATCTGATGGATCTGGTTGGCAGCACGCCAGCGATGCAGTCTCTGCGAGAATCCATTCGCATTGCGGCTGATGATGATCGTACTGTTCTGGTTCGTGGTGAACCGGGCAGCGGAACGACTTTGATTGCCGAAGGCCTGCATCGCTGCAGTCGCCGAGCCGGCAAGCCGTTCCTTCGCATCGACTGCAGCCTGCATTCAGTGGAAACACTGGAGCATCAGCTGTTTGGTGATGCATCGGCCGAAGGTTTCCCTGGCTATCTGAAGATGGGTGATGGCGGTTCGATCCTGCTCGACAATGTCGACACGGTCGCTCTGCCATTCCAGAAACGACTGGCTCAGCTGCTGGAACAGCGAGCTGCTGCGGTTCTTAACGGAACGATGGATGGACCCAACATCCGGTTCATTGCGGCAACGCATTGCGACCTGAATCGACTGGCCATGGAAGGCCGGTTCCGTGATGATCTGCTGCAGCACCTGAGCGGGATTACTCTGCAGTCTCCACCACTGCGAGTTCGTACCAACGACATCCCGCTGCTGGTCGAACACTTCATCAGCCAGATCTCGCTGAAGGAAGGCCGTCCGCCACGCCAGGTCAGTGCCGAAGCCGTTCGAGTTCTCGAAGGCCATCCATGGCCGGGTAATGTTCGCGAGTTGCAGAACGTCGTTGAACGCTGCTGTACCGTGGACGTTACAGAAATGATCGGTCCTGAAGATCTGCGACCATGGCTGCAGAACGATTCGATCGAAGAAGGTGCCGAATGCGTCGGTATGACGCTGGCCGAAATGGAACGCAAGCTGATCGAATCCACGTTCGCTCGCTGCAACGGCAACCGTGAAAAGACGGCTCAGATTCTGCAGATTGGTCTGCGAACTCTGTCCGGTAAGCTCAGAGAATACGGTTACCCTCCACGAGGCGGCCCGGGTTCAAATATTAAGCGTACTGTTGTTCCTGCAGCGACATCAATCGTTGCGGAACAACGCCGAGCAGCGTAGTTCTACGCTGTCATGAAGTGACCTCCCTCCTCCCGAAAAGAGCGAGCTTTCCCCCGGAAGCTCGCTCTTTTTTTTGTGATGGCCCGCAGAGAATTCGGTAGAGATTCGGGTGAGCGGACTGATATGATCCGGATTCAATCAGTGTCTGCCTGAATCCAGACGGACCCTTAGCCATTTTCGGAGGATGTTCATGAGCATCATCACCACCAACGAACCTGAGATTCTTGAACCGCCTCAGCAGACGTTAATGACTGTTGAAGAGTTCCTTGCGATCCCGGATGACGAAAATATTGAACGGGATCTCATCCGAGGTGTAGTGAAGGAACGGGTTATGACTCGCCGCAGCCGTCGACATGCTTTGACTGAAGCAAAGATTACCTACTTCCTGATGAACTGGGTACAAGTGGATCGTCATGGCGTTGGAAAGGTTTACTCCGGCGAAGTCGGCTGTATCCTCCGGCATGCCCCTTCCTCAACGGTCGGTATCGATGTCGCCTATATCACCGCTGAACATGCGGCTCGTCAGACAGACGCAACTCGCCTGATTGAAGGCGCGCCGGCACTGGCTGTTGAGATTCTGTCGCCCAACGACACTCAGGAATCGATTGCTCAGAAGATTGATGAGTACCTCGCCTGCGGTGTGCAGCTTGTTTGGATCGCCGATCCTCATTTTCGGACGATCACCGTTCATCGTCCTTCGATGGCCCCGGAATTCTTCGCCGAAGGCCAAACTCTCTCCGCCGAAAATGAGCTTCCCGGATTCAGTGTGCTCGTTCGGAATCTGTTTGAATAATCAACCAGCTCCAATCTGCCACTGTTTCACGGCTTCAATCGGCCAAACGAGCATCAGGACATTCAGCAACAGCGAATCTCGGATGGTGAGCAGCAGGCTGAACTCCGTCAGAAGAAAGAACACTGCCGAACGGCGAAACCCCATTCGGCGAGCCAGTATGTATCCGACGATACAGGCGATGAGGTCACCTGCCGAGTTGATGACGGAATCACCGAAGTAATCTTTCGAAATCGTGGCCGCTCGATAGCGTTCGATAATGATCGGGCAGTTCTCCAGAATTTCCCAGCCGGCTTCAAGAACGACGGCTATCAGGAAACGAGTTGTCTCCGGCACACTGCGAGGCAGCCAGTAAAGTATCCCGCACAAGACAACTCCGTGGAGCAGGTGCGTAAAAAAATACGGATCCACCAGATGCTGCGAATTGTGGGACGACCAGATGTCCCAGGACCAGGGTCGCCAGGAACCACAACTGCACCAGAGAGGCTGACCCATGAAATACAAAATCGCAGCAGTGATCAGAACGATTTCGGTCCCGATGCGCGTCGAGGTCTGGTTTGCAAAGATTTGCAAAGCCCGCCGCAGAGCTTTTTGAGCCAACAGAAACATAGTGACCTCAGTCGCAGGAAACGCCTCGTCGCCCATCGCGTGCTGTTGAGCATGGGCGAGCGGACAGATTTTTGGCTGTCCGTTTGCGGCCTAAAGAAACCTCGAAATCGCTGGGATTTCGAGGCATTTTTGGCGTTCTTCGGTCGATCTGCCAGTTACTTCAGATTGTAAACCAGCAGCTTGTCCATATCGCGAAGGTAAAGCTTGCCGTCCGCAATGACAGGGTGAGCCCATGCCGGGCGATCGCTGCGGTCGGGCTGATCAAAGCGGCCCAGTTCTTTGTATTCCCCAGAATCCGCTGCCAGAAGAACAACGGGGCCCTGTTCGTTTCGGAACACGATTTTTTTGTCAGCATAGGCAACGGAACCTTTCATGCTGCGTTCGCGCCATGTCGGTTTTCCTGTCTTGAGCTCGACACAGGAAAGCATGTCGCCGTTGGATCCGTAAACGTAACCGTCAAGGAAAACCATTCCACCGTGATGGTTCTTCATGTCCTTCGTAAAGTATACCTGCTTTGCTTCAATGCTTTTTCCCTGAGCCTTCAGTTCGACAAGTTCAGCGCCCGTGCCGTAGTCAGACGAGCTGAAAACATAGTTGTCGACGACGAGAGGCGTTGCGCAGTTGGCCGTTCCGTTGGACGAAGCATTCTGGCCCCACAGCGGTTCTCCGTCGCTGGCGCGAACCCCGCAGATGCCTTTCGAAGTGAAGATCACATACTGCTTCACTTTGCCGATTGTCGCTACCACGGGCGATGCATAAGACGCGGCGGGCTGTTCGGGGACCTGACTTTTCCAGATCACTTTGCCAGTCATCGCATCCAGCGCGACGACCGTGGCATCCTTGCCTCCAGGCGAACAGATGACTTTTCCATCGTCAATGAGCACCGATTCACTGATGCCCCAGGTGATGTTGCCGCCGCCGAATTCTTTCAGAATGTTTCCCTGCCAGACAACCTTGCCACTCTCTGCGTCCAGGCAACTCAGGTCTCCGTTTCCGCCGAGCGAATAGACTTTACCGTCGATCACCGTCGGAGTTCCGCGAGGTCCGTTGCCCTGACCTTCGGTGTACTCGTCGCCGTTGCGAGTCTTCCAGACGATTTTTCCGGTGCTGCGATCAAGCGCAATGACCTGTTCGCCGCCGTCGACATTTCCCATTGTGTACATCAGATCGCCGACCAGCGAAACAGATGCGTAGCCTTCACCGATGCCGGAGATTGTCTGCAGAAGTTCCGGCCCGCCTTCCGGCCACTTGTCGGCCAGGCCGGTTTCCGGGGAAAGATTGTCACGGTTGGGACCGCGAAACTGATTCCAGTCGCCGGGCTCGATCTTTACCTGCCGTGAATTTTCGCTCGTTGTCGATTTCTTTCCTCGTACGGATCGACTTCCTGTTTGAGCTTCAGCCGGGGCCATCCCCGCACCAAGAAAACAACCTGCCAGGGTTAAACCTATCCATCGCTTCATCACCGACCTCGCGTTCAAAGGAATCAAATCACCGTCCTGCCGTTCGCAGTGTACAGTTGCGACTATAGGAATTGTCCAGACAGTTCAGCACGTGTTTTCACGTTTGCAGCTGTTCTGCACCTGACGGCAGACGGCATTGATGGCGATCGAAATCTGCGGGTCAGACAAATTGCTCGAGGACTGGTCACCAACGGAAGTTACCCAATAGAAAAGCCCGGCAGAGGCCGGGCTTTTGCGAGGTCAAGTTTGGTATTTCGACGTCAACTACTGGGCGGTGGTTGTGGCCACAGCCTGCAAACCTTTGGGAATGGCGATGAACGACGTTGTCATCGTGCCATCTTCGGAATTCCAAAGGCGAATCTCGCCATCGTAACTTCCGGAAGCAATCAGTTTACGTCCCGTGTGAGCACTGAGCGTATAGACCCAGTCATTGTGTCCTGTCAATTTGCGGACTTCTGCTCCATCGGCCGCTTTGTTCTGATGGACCATTTTGTCTCCACTGGCGGACAGGATCATGTCGCCCGGTAGAATCTGAACGCGGAAGATATCGCCGCCGAAACCACCGATGGCACGGACTTCTTTCGCATCCGCTGCATTCCAGATTCGCAGACGCTTGTCGCCACCACCGCTAACAACCGTTTTGCTGTCCGCAAGAAATGCAGCTGAATATGTTGGTTCACCGTGACCAGGAAAAGTGATTACCGGATTGCCGGTCGCAGCATCAAAAATCTTACAGGTCTTATCGCGGCTGCTGCTGACCAGTCGAGTTCCATCGGGAGACCAGTTGACGTCCATCACCCAGTCCGCGTGGTCTTCGATATGAGTGGTTTCTTCCCCGGTTGCAACGTCAACAACATAGATCGATCGGTCGGCACCGGCACAGGCCAGGTGCTGACCATTCGGGCTGAAGCTCAGGGCAAACATGGCATCACGAGAACGGACAAGAGTGCGAATCAGCGTGCCATCGGCTGCTGAGAACAGTTTCAACTCGCCCAGTTGTCCGGGTGTTCCGGCAGCGACGGCCAGACTTGCGCCGTCAGCACTGAATTCCAGATCGTAGATGCGTTCTGCCACGTTCGAAATTCGACGGATCAATGAGCCGTCGGCCGTGTTCCATACAAGCACTTCATGATACCCAGACGACGCGAGCTGAGATCCGTCGGCATTGAAGGCAACGGCCGTTACAGGAATTGCGACACGGTATTCGTTGGGTGGCAGAGGCTGCGATCGTTCGGGCATGACATCAAAGAGGTCGGCATTCAGGGCAATGCCAGCGTCCAAAGGAGCGCCCACGTTGATCCAGTGTTTCACGACAGCAATTTCGTCGGCCTTCAGTGGGTCGGCGTCTTTCGGCATCGAACCATCTTCAATCATCGTCAGCAGCAGAGATTCAGCGGACTTATGAGCAGAAACCGCCGCGCCCGATTCTCCTCCTTTGGACATTGCGGCAAACGAATCAAGATTCAGGCGGCCTCCCGGGCTGCGAGTGTTGTGACAGGCGATACATCGTTCTGCCAAAATGGGCGCCACATGACGCGAGAAGGAAACGAAGCGACCGAGAGGTTCCAATGCCGCTTCGGCCTGACGTTTTGCCACTAATGTTTCGTTGGACACAATCTGCATTTCTGCATTCAGTTTCTGCAGTGACGGTTCCAGGCCCATCAGCTGAGACTGCAGAGTCTTCTGCCACATTTCGCCATCAACTTTCAGAACCTTCATCGCAGCTTCGCGGATGTTTGTGGCAGCGATTGCTTCGACGGCAGCGTTATGCGCGGCTTTCATTGGTTCCGCTGCAGCGACTGCGGCCTTGTGCTCGGCCACTTTCTTTTCCAGTTCGGCTGTCGCGGTCGCCAGCAGTTTTAATTGTTCGTCTCGGCGGGCTGTGAACTGAACGAGCATTGCGTCTGCACCGGACTTCGATTGGGCGAAATCTGCAACCGCCTTTTCCAGTGTCTGAACAGAGGCGGCAGAATCAACACCGGAAAGCTGAGCGGCTTCCTGGATTGCTGTCAGTGAATTCTGAACGGAACTGAGACTATTGGCGATCACAGCGAGCGCTGCTGTTGCTTCATTAAAACGAACGTCTTCCTGTTTCAGCACGGCAGCAATCGAATCCGATGTGGTCTGAGCCGCTGCCATTGCCGTCAGGGCCGTGGTGACAGTCACTTCCGCGGCATCTGCCGCAGCTTTTGTTTCGGTGACTTTTTTGTCGAGTTCAGGTCGCTGCGCTGTAATCGCGGCGATCTGCTGTTCAGCATCCGTCGCTTTGCTTCGCCACTCGACAGACGACTTTCGCAGAGTCGCCAGCTGACTCTGAAGCTGCTGCTGAGCAACTTTCAATGCGTCCAGCCGAGCAGAGGCTTTGTTGGCCGTGACCACAAGTAAATCGGCGGCTTCGTGTTGTGGTATGGCAGTTGTCAGGTCGATAATTTGCTTTTCCAGGGCCGCAGTCTGATCTTGCAGTTTCTTTGCCTCCAGATTTTCGGCACTCATGCGGGCCTGGGCTTCGGCCAGCTGCTTCTGGATTTCTTCCACGCGTTGGGCAGCGACTGTGGCTGCTCCCTGGCGAAGCACCAGCTCTTTTTCGGATTCCTGCCGCATAAGTTTCTGCTGCTCAAGCAGATTGCGAACCTGTGTGGAGTCAGCAGGAATCGGATCATCAGCCAACGATCGCAGCGCGTTTGCACCGCAGGAAAAGCTGACGACAGCCATGATAAGCAGATGGCGGAATGTTGAACGAGGCATGGAGAGTCCTCTTGTTGATGCCGGGCGGGATGCCAGTGTTGCTGAAATGCAACAGGACATTCAACATTAGGATTCAGGTTTCGGGTTGCCGTGTCAAGCTTCACGGAATCCGCAAAGTCCAGCATCAAGCAAATCCCGAAGTCGGCCCAACCCCTGAAATGGATGCGACCCGACCACTTAGCGTAAAAAGAGAGCCCCGCACAATCGAAACATGCGGGGCTCTCAAGATTTTATTTGTGCGCAGCGCGCAGATGTTTGGGTGGACGGAGGTCAAGCAGACCAGCGACCAGCCAAATATCAGAAGTTAAGTCAGCGCACAGGAACACTGGGAAAACCAGGCCCCGGGACGACGATTAGCCCTTGCGGTGCCGAATCTTGGCTCGCATACGGCGTTTCTTGCGACCAATCTTTCGTCGACCCTTACCCGTCTTCTTAGTACCCATGAGCCAATAATCTCCGGAATTCGAACTTGAATGCCACTTCGGAAGGGGCGAAGAATAACAACCCTTCGCAATTGGTTCAAATCACGATTGCTGCCGTTCTTTCGACAAAGACAAACCCGCGACTTCGGCGTCTTTTTGGGAACGATCAATTCTGTTGGCTCTGGAGCGGAAAACACAGGGGTTTGCCCCTTTTAACAGGCCTGTTTCCGGCCAGAATGTGAGTGGAAGCGAGCCAACATTTTTTTTGTCTATATTTTTCGGACGCAATTTCCGCGGACTTCGTATTTCCGGCAGACGGAGGAAAGACGGATAAAGAGACTTCCCTTCTTCTTAGTCACACGCTGACAGCTTGTGGCCTGGTACGTTTGCGTTAATCCTTTTGAATCGCCGCCGCGAAAGTCGGGATCTTTACTCGCGGTGTCTGGGAGTTCCCATTGAAACCACTGGATTTCGCAAGTGACGAGATTCTGAACGCTCGCGGTGACAGGAATTCGTTGGATCCGTGGCTACCTTATCACTTCCTCGTGGAACCAGAGTTCTCACGGCGACGGACGCTGGAAAATGTCGCGACAGTGTTTCTGACCAATCGAGAATGTCCGTTTCGCTGTCTGATGTGCGATCTGTGGAAGAATACCACGCAGCATACTGTCCCGCGTGGGGCTATTCCGGCACAGATCGACTACGCACTTGGGCGGCTGCCTGTGGCGCCTCATTTGAAGCTTTACAACAGCGGCAACTTCTTTGACGCTCACGCGATCCCTGTTGAGGACAGAGCTGCTGTTGCAGAACGAGTTCGAAAATTTGACACGGTAATTGTGGAGAACCATCCGAACCTTTGCGGGCCGGCCTGCGACGAATTTCAGCAACTGTGTGGAACTCAGCTTGAGATCGCTCTGGGGCTGGAAACTTCGCACGAGGCGACACTGGCGATGCTGAATAAGCAGATGACAACGGCCGACTTCTCGCGTGCCTGTGATTTACTGTCGAAGAGTCAGATTTTGATTCGCGCGTTTGTGCTGTTGAAGCCACCACGCACCTCGGAAGCTCAGGCGATTGAACGGGCCATTGATTCGGTTCGATTTGCATTCGAGTGCGGAGTGTCCTGCTGCTCCATCATCCCGGTGCGGGGAGGAAACGGAATCATGGAGCGATTGACGGCAACCGGTGATTTTTCTCCGCCGTCTTTGTCATCACTTGAAACTGTCCTGAGAGAAACACTTTCATGGAATCGTGGCCGAGTTTTTGCGGATCTGTGGGATGCTCGCCAGTTTGCTGATAAACAGGAACTCGCCGATGCCCAAATAGCCCGGCTGAGCGAAATGAATCTGACTCAAACAGTTGTCTCACACGCTTAGAAAGCCGTTGAAGAAGGTATCTGAAGCTTTAGCGGCGGCACCGAATCATCGTGAAGCTGTACCGCCGGAGAGTTCCGGACACCTTTTTCAGTATGCTGTTAGTCCTTTACTTCATCACATTTGAGTCTGCGAAGTCTATTACCGATGACATCGATTCCCGCGGATGTATTGATCCTTGGCTCAGGTTTTGGCGGCAGTCTGCTGGCATTAATTCTTGCGAGGGCAGGTAAGTCGGTCGCTCTGCTGGATCGCAGTCAGCATCCGCGATTTGCCATCGGTGAATCCTCAACACCGCTCGCGGATCGCACATTGGCGGAGATGGCTGACCGCTATGGATTGCCCGAGCTTCGTTCTCTTTGTCACTGGGGGAGCTGGAAACGTGCCTGTCCGCAATTGCTCTGTGGCCGTAAGCGAGGATTCACCTATTTTGATCAAACCGATGGGGAAGATCTGAGGCGTGACAATTTCAGCAAGCGTCGTCTGCTGGTTTCGGCAAGTGTGGACGATGAGCACTCTGACACACACTGGCTTCGAAGTGACGTCGATCAGTTTTTGTTTCAGCTTGCGGCATCCGCCGGAGTCATCTGTTTTCAGCAAAGCCAATACTCGGTCAGTCAGCATCAGAAACCATGGCTTGTGTCAGGGCAGGGTGCGCTGTTCTCGGACGAGGTCGCTTCAGAACTGTTGGTGGGGCAAACTGGGGCGATGACATCATTCTCCGTCGAAGCCGAATTTGTGATCGATGCTACCGGCTCGTCCAGCGCGCTGCTGAAATATTTGAATGTTCCCGACCAGACGCATTTATTGAAAACCAACTCGCGATCCGTGTTTGCACATTTTTCCGGAGCCATCATGTGTGAAGAACTGCTGCAGGAGCATTCGATCGCAACAGGTGCCTTCCCCTATCGTTGTGATGATGCGGCCGTGCATCAGGTACTGTCTGACGGGTGGATGTGGCAGCTGAGATACGATGACGATTCGCTGAGCGCCGGCTTTATGATTGACGAGCGAAGTGGCGCTGGTTGCCGTGCGCGTGAGTTTGCATCACCGACGGAGGAATGGAACTCTCGAATTGCCCGTTCTGTGTTTTTGTCGAGGCAGTTTCGCGATGCGAAGATTGTGAGGCCCGCGTCCGGACTTCAGAGCACCAAGCGGATTCAGCGACTCGCTGGTTGTGGTGCGGGAACTCACTGGGCGGCGCTGACAAATACCGTGGGTTTTATAGATCCGCTGCACAGCACTGGAATCGCGCATACTCTGTTCAGCGTGTCGCGACTGGCCGATATTCTGTTGACGGCGAAGTCTGTTCATGAGCGAACGACTCAACTGGAGGAGTACTCTGATCTATTGATTGAGGAAATTCGATGCGTCGATGAACTTGTCGAAGGATGTTACGAAGCGATCCCGTCGTTTCCATTGTGGTGCCTGTGGGGGATGATCTATTTTGC
Organism: uncultured Planctomycetota bacterium; assembly: GCA_947085455.1. Lineage (GTDB taxonomy): Bacteria > Planctomycetota > Planctomycetia > Planctomycetales > Planctomycetaceae > SXXK01. The sequence goes on from CAMTWR010000003.1 coordinate 98,145, forward strand.
CGCCGCGACCAGCATGGAACAGTCGGTGGAATCCGGATTTCGGCGGACCAGCTTTTTGCGTGCGAACGACGCGGAATTTCGTGCCATGTTACGGGAGGCCCGGCAAAGGCTCCAGGAGGCTCGCCGTGTGACAGAGCCTGAACGGTCAGAAGCCGAACGTCGTTTTGCGAACTGGCTGAAGACGGCGATCGGGCCATGGAATCAGGTCGGACTCTTTGATGAAACCTGTGATAACTTGTATTCAAAAACTGCCGCCCCGGCGAACTCCTGGTAGAACGCAGAGCCTTGGCGATACCGTGTTTTGTGAAGGTTTTCCGTGGTTTCTGAGTCCTCTGGCTGGAAATTCGGAGGACTGCTAGACTTCCGTCAACAAAGAGCGGCAGAATCTGCCTGTTCTCAGATTTGCTGGTAGTGAAGAGCTACGGAAGTTATTCCAAACGACGCGAAATCGACAGGGAGGTCGACGTGTTTCTGGTCCGCACGATTCGTAGAAGGCTGGTGTCACTGCACGCTCTTGCGCTCATGCTGATGATTGGAATGGCCACTATCGGAGTGATGGGCCTCATCTGGCATCAGGAAGCGGTTGATGATCTTGATTTTCTTTTGCACCGCAGCCCCAATCGCGAGCATTTGAGTCGATCCGTGGGACGGGTCTACGAGAGCTTGTGCACGGCATTGGATCTGCGCAAGTCGGCATCCGTTGCGGAAATGCGAGCCTCGTATGTAACTCACGTGCGGGAAGCGGAGTCGGCACTGTTCGACTTTCGTCGCCGGATTGAATCGATGCCGCTGACGGCTGAACTCACGCAGCAGCAGAGACAGCAGGTTCTGTCTCGTCTTGATCGGATTTATTTTGAAATCAACCTGCTGCAGAAGATGGCGTCGGAACTGCGGGTGATCTCCACAGAGGAGCACGCTCGAGCTCTGGAAGCGACTCGATATCACGCAGGCTGCGCGGTGACTCGCATTCAGACGGGTCTTGAAACACTCCCGGCGTATCAGGCGAAGAACTGGGTGGAGATGTCCCTTCAAAAGGAACGCGAACGTTCGTCGAATTTTCTGCAGATGCTGTTGTCCTTCAGCGCCATTACCATCGTCATGTTTGTCGGAATTCTGATCTGCAGTTTTCGGTGGATCTCAGTTCCGGTTCGTTCGATCGCGCACGGATGCACTCGAATCGCCAATGGCGATACCGCTTATCGACTGACGGCTGTCTCCAACTGGCAGGACGAGTTTGCGGATGTGGTGGCAGGTGTTAATTGTGTGGCGGACCGTTTTCAGCAGGCAGAAGAAGATCTGCTGCACAAAGTCAAAGAACGCAGTGAACAGCTTGTGCGATCTCAGAAGCTGGCCAATGTAGGATTCCTGGCGGCAGGTGTTGCGCATGAAATCAACAATCCGCTCAGCGCGATTTCCATGGCCGCAGAGTCGCTGGAGTTTCGCCTGTATGAACTGCTGGGAATGCAAACGCAGGATGCTCGCGAAGTGATGGATCGCGTTGCCATGATCCGTCGGGAGTCACGTCGATGCGGGGACATCACTGCACGGCTGCTTGACTTTTCTCGGGGCGAGAAAGCAGGCTGTATGCCGGTCGATGTCGCGGAGCTTGTCCGTGAAGTGCTGGTCATCGTGCATCATCTCGGGCAGTATCAGGATCGGACGGTAGAATTCGAATGCGACAAGTGTGTGATTGCCGAGGTCAATGGTGCTCAAATCAAGCAGGTGATTTTGAATCTGGTAGCCAACGCACTTCAGGCTTCCAGCCCCGGTGGAGTCGTCCGCATTCGTTTACTGGAGCAGGTGGACGATCTGGTGCTGGCTGTTTCGGATGACGGCTGCGGGATGGACACGGAAACGCTGCAGCACGTGTTCGATCCCTTCTTTACTACCCGAGAAACAGGGCAAGGGACCGGTTTGGGACTCAGTATTACTCACCGAATCATCGAAGATCATGGCGGAACCGTCACGCCTTTGAGCGACGGGGAAGGTTGTGGCAGCACGTTTCAGATTCGGCTTCCGCGGCGCCGACTGCATGCAAAGGCAGCTTAAGCTGCCGTATTTTGACGCCAACGCTAAAAACAATCAGGGATCCGCGGGGTACAGTGGTAAACAGGCTGGAATGAGACGTTTTCCGTGCCTTATACTCGGTGCAGGTGTATCAGATTTTTGTGGTTTGGCGGGAGAACACAAATGGTGGGCAAGTCCCAGGGAATCGTTGTGGGTTCGATGGGTGTCGCGGGGTTGATGGGCGTAGCGGCAATCCTGGACCTCGCGTTGGGATTTCCTTTTGGCGGCCAGATGGTTCTGGACATCATGTTCATCCTGGCATCCGGATTGGTTGTTTATATGGGAATCGACTGCATGAAAGACGCACGCTGATCTCCGACATCGGAGGACAGATTTGCACATTTGTTTCGCCCGGCAGGCAAATGGTCTGTCGGGTTTTGCATTGACCGGTTCGACAGGGAGGTCCAACTGTGGCAACAATGCTGCATCAGCAGCTGAAAGAGCATTATGTCTCTGATCCGGACCGGCACGAAGTGGTCGTCGGCGGTTTCAGGATTGATGCGGTAGATCGCAAGGGCCGACTGATCGAGATCCAGTGCGCCTCGCTGTCTGCCATTCGCAACAAAGTCAGGACACTTGTCGAAGACCATCAGGTCGTCGTCGTGAAGCCTCTGGCAGCTCGCAAAAAGATTGTGACGCTGCACCGGCGTGGTGGCGATGTCGTGAGTGCTCGATTCAGCCCGGTCCGACAAACACTGGCTCACGTCTTTCTGGAACTCGTCCACTTTGGAATTTTTCCGCATCCTCGACTGCAGTTGGATGTGCTGCTGACAGTGCAGGAAGAAGTGCGCGTCCCGCCCACGGAGCGAAGTTCGTGGCGAAAGAAATACAGTGTTGACGAACGCATGCTGGTGACCGTTGAGCACCATGTGAAACTTAAAACGGCGAGCGATCTCTGGAAAGCTCTCGACCTCCAACTGCCGGAACATTTCACCACGGCGGATCTCGTGGCCGCCAGCAAAATGCCACGCTGGCTGGCACAGAAAGCCGCATGGTGTTTTCGAAGGATGGAGTTCTTCGATATCTGTGGCAAGCAGGGGAACGCGGTTGTGTACAAGGTGGCGAAGCCAAATCGAGTTAAGAAACGCACGGCAGCATAAACGAAGACATCGCGAACGAAAAAGGAAAACAGTCCAGCGATCTGCACGCTGGAATGGCTGTAGAGCCGAAGCATCCCTGAAAATGCAATATGCGTTTGCTTGCTTGAGTCCACGAGGGACGTCGCGGTGGCGATGTCGGTTGGTCTTCGCTGCACGCTGCGCTTAGGGAAAATCCTGGGCTTCAAATCTATAAAAATTGAGTGGTTCACAGCTCCGGGACGAACTTAAATCAATGCCGATGGTAGCGGTTCGGCTTGTCCCTCAGCGGTTTCGTTGGCACTCAATCGCTCCCCTGATTGCAATTGACAGGAGTCTCTGGTTAGCATTCCAGCGGAACGCTCGCATTTCAGGCAACTCTGAACATATGGTACGCACTTGCTGACCAGCGTACATTTCGTGGCAGCGATTCTTCTGCATTTACCACTCAACCAACCGCGGAGATTTTTGTAATGGCGGAACCGAAAGTCGAACAATCCTCAGGCCAGAAAATGGTTTTTTGGGGATGCTTCATTGCTCTGGTCACCACATCCTTTGCGTTCATCAGTCGAATTACGCTTTGCACAGTGAGATTTGGGGCGGAATTCAATCTTGATCAGGTAAAGGTGGGTGAATTGATTGGAGCTGGGATCTGGCCATTTGCAATCTCAATTATCCTCTTCAGTCTGGTCATTGACCGCATTGGCTACAAGGTTGCAATGCTGTTCTCTTTTGTCTGTTTCGCTGTCTATCTGACACTCGCCTGTATGGCATATTCGAAAGTGCACGGGGTTGAGGGTGAAGCCCTGGTTGCCGCACAGAAGTCTGGATATGACCTTCTGTATCTGGCCAGCATTATCCTGGCTCTCGGCAATGGAACAGTGGAAGCCTTCATCAATCCTGTTGTGGCAACGATGTTCAACAAGGAAAAAACCAAGTGGTTGAATATCCTTCATGCAGGATGGCCCGGCGGGCTTGTATTCTGTGGCATAGCAACAATTTATCTGGAAGAGACGCTGAAGAGTGGCGACTGGAGAATTGTCGTAGGGCTGGTGGGAATTCCGGCCGTTGTTTATCTGCTTATGCTTCTGGGCGCAAAATTTCCGAAGAGCGAACAGGAATCCGCTGGAGTTTCGTACCGAGAAATGCTTGGTGAGTTTGGTGCATTCGGCGCTTTGATGGGGTTCGGCCTGATCTTCATGCAATTGGGTGAAGTGTTCGGCTGGAAAGAAGGCAATGCTCGGTACTACGCTCCGATTTTAACGGCTCTTTTAACAATTGGGTTTGGTGCCTACACCCGAAGTCTTGGCCGCGCTATTCTTGCGTTTCTGATCATCATCATGATGCCACTGGCGACTGCAGAGATCGGTACTGATTCCTGGATCAGTGGCCTGATGGAGAAGCCCATGGAGGCTGCCGGACGAAATCCGGTTTGGGTACTGGTTTATACATCGGCTATCATGATGGTCCTGAGATTCTTTGCAGGGCCGATCGTACACAGCCTTTCACCGATCGGACTTCTGATTGCGAGTTCCATACTTGCAATTGCCGGATTGTTTGCCTTGTCGAAGTGCGGCAATGCAGAACTTCCAATGATTTTCGCTGCGGCAACCTTGTACGGATTCGGAAAGACATTCTTCTGGCCAACTATGTTGGGCGTGACTGCGGAGCAGTGTCCTAAGGGTGGTGCATTAACGCTGAATGCTATCTCTGGCATCGGTATGATTGCTGTTGGTGTTCTGGGCACCCCATTCATTGGTTATGTGCAGGCTCAAACCGCGAGTACTGTCTTGATGGAAAAATCCTCAGAAGTTGCCCAGACCGTCATTTCAGACAAAGAGTTTATGGGGATCGCCTATCAGGCAATAGATCCTGACAAGGAAAAGGCCGTGACAGACGAAGCTGGTCTTACTGCACTTTCCGATGCTAAAAAGAGCGGAAACTTTGAAGCACTTGGAAAAATGGTCATGTTCCCAGCCTTCATGCTCGTCTGTTACATCGCCTTGTACCTCTATTTCAAGTCGAAGGGTGGATACAAGGCGCAGTCACTGTCAGGGCATTGATGCCGAGCGGAACTGTTTAGTCCTTTGATAGAACTGTTCCGACTCGAACCACTTGCGTGGTTCATCGGACGAATCCTCTCTGAATAGCCCTGCGTCGAACAGACGCAGGGCTATTCGTCGTTATTGAAGCTCACATAGCCCGTGCGGAAGGCCCGTATTTCCTGACGGATGCAACGCGGTTCACTCACTGACAACGCTGAAAACTGCGGCTCAAAAAAATAGGAGTAACTCAACGATCCTGACACGTATGCCGAATTTTTGACAGAATCGGCCAAAACCCGAAGCAAAGCCGTAATGGGTCGAAATCTGCCGGAACTTCCTGCCGGTGGAAATCCGAACGTAGATCCTAGTGTGTTTGCATCAAAGACGGTCATCTGCCGACTGTCTTAACTTTTGTGAGAGGCTGCATCTATGCGTATGGTTGTTTGCGTTGCCACGTTAGCCGTAATGGCTCTGTCCTCAGTGGCGTCTGCCGGAGAAAGCGCTGTGCATGTTCTGCCAGCATCTGTCTCACATGCGTCCGCCCCAGTGACTCAGGTTTCTCAGTCAAGTGGTTTTTATCAACCAGTTCGTCGAACCCAGACCTCATTCTTTGGTCGCGTTATGGAAGTGGAACGTCGCAAGAATGCCTGGCTGCGACGTACGTTTCTGAGGTAGTCGATAGTGATTCCGCTACGGACAGAAAGCAAGACTTGAACCTCACAGCAGCAGGATCGGACCTGCAGGTCATGCTTACCGTTCCGGGCTTCGTTGCCGGTCCTTTAGATCGGCTTCAGTCTTAAGTTCATGCGGAGATCTTCAGCTGCAACAGTGGTTCTGAAATGAATTGAATTCGAACGCGGCATCTGTCTGTTTCGTGCAGACCATGCCGCGTTTTTTATTTGGAAGTCTGGACTCTCCTGCAGCTGTTGTGCTGCACCAGCCGGCTGAGTGATGTCTGCTCGGGCCGCGCGTGATGCTGTCTCGCAACTCTTAGATACAGCGCTGTCGGCACAGACGGTCTTCACGTTTTCCCGAAGTCATGCAATTCGGGGCTATTGTCGGGTTGCTCCCAAGGGGAGTGCCTTCCGATAGCCGGGTAGCGACACCCCGATCGCAACTATCGGGGTCTTCTTCCAGGCGGGAGGAAGCGACATGACGAACAGCCGAAGCTCACGGATGTGGACCCTGAGAAATGACATGCTCTCGCACAGAAAATCGGCATCATTCTGTTCTGCCGTTGGCTGTCATGTTTTGCCTGACCTTCGCCACCGGCAAAATTCAGGCTCAGCACAGCATGCCAATTCCCGCGTGTCCGAGTCGAGGTGTAGTCGCGCCGGGAGCTACCGGCCTGTGGTCTCTTGACGGATGTTATGGATGCCCGGCAGAGTCCGCGGAAGGTGGAGCCGCCGAAGAGCCGTTCGACCACATCCTTCCGGATTTCCTTCACGAATATGAGGGCATCAGCGCCGAGTACATTTATACGAGCGAGGTCTTTACGGTTGCTCATGGAGGCACGACCTCAAGCAATGCCACCAGATACCGTGGAAATCTCGACCTCGTGCTGACCGGGGACACAGAAGCGATGGACCTGTGGGAAGGCGGCCGATTCTTTGTGTACGGCAATTCGTACCACGGTCAGGCATTGACCGGAAACTTCGTCGGCGATGCCCAGTTCTACAGCAACATCGACAGTACTCCTCGCTCCCCCAATGAATTTCTGTTGATGGAATACTGGTACGAGCACGCGTTTGCTGACGGCGACATCATTGTAAAAGTCGGCAAGCAGGATTCGAATGCCGACTTCGCGTATGTCGATCTCGGTGGCGATTTTATGAATTCGTCATTTGGCTTTTCGCCCACAATCCCACTGCCCACATGGCCGAACCCGGGGTTGGGACTTGCTGCGTTTCTGAACCTTACCGACGTACTCCAGTACAAAGTTGGCGTTTACGACGGTTCACCGTCCCTCGGTGCGTCCCTCAGTGCGTTCACCGGCGGCCACTCGGGCTTTGAGTCGTTAGGAGAAAACGGCGCCATCACTTTGAATGAACTGTCATTTATGCCGCAGCTGGGCACTGCTGGAGACCTGCCGGGAACCTATCGCGCAGGAGCCTGGTATCACACTCATTCGTTCGACAATCTCGAGACGGGAGTGGGCACGGTGAATGGCAACCATGGGTTCTGGACATCGGCCGATCAAATGATCTGGAAGGAACCGGGTTCGGACGAGGAGCCGCAGGGACTTGGCATGTTTCTGCAGTATGGATGGTCGCCGCCGGATCGCAATGCCGTGACCTCTTACTTTGGGACTGGTCTGACCTATCGCGGGTTGATTTCAAATCGAGACTACGACTTGCTGGGTCTTGGACTCGCCTCGGCAGGATTTTCGGCCGCCGGCACCACTCGCGAAGACGCTGTCGAGTTGTTCTACAAAGCTCAGATCAACGACTGGGCGACAATCCAGCCGGATGTCGTCTACATCGCCAGTCCGAGTGGAACAGGCAGTGACGCGTTGCTTGTGGGGATACGAACGGAGGTTGTATTTTGAGTGACTCTTCAAACTGTTTGCCGCTGACGAGTCTTCTGGCAAACTGTTCTCCGCGCATGAGAAGAGCCGTCGCGAAACCCGCACTTCGCGACGGCTCAGACCCCGAAACTGCTTAACTGCAGTAGAGGATGTCAAATTGTAGTCAGCACAGGCTGCCCGGTCAGACCGCACCTGAGTCGGACAGCTGACTCAGGAAGCAGGCTCCCTGAGTCGGCTGATGTTCAGCCTGGCATCATTCAGTGGCAGTTCCGATGATGAGTTCCTCTTCTTCTTCCTGGATGATGATTCGTGGAGTCACCATCAACATGACACTTTCCGTTTCACGACCCACACCGCTGTTCTTAAAGAGACGGCTGATGTAAGGGATCTTGTTCAGAATCGGAACACCGGCCATGTTGCGGCCTTCACGAAGTCGCTTGATACCACCGAGAAGGACAGTACCACCGTCTGGCACGCTGACCACAGTTGTCACGGTGAGGTTGGAGTAAACTGGCAGCTGCAGTGTACCAGCACTTCCGCCGCCACCCTGACCCTGCTGACCTTGCTGACCCTGCTGACCGCCGCCCTGTTGGCCGCCACCTTGCTGTCCACCGCCGAAGCCACCGCCAATTCCGCCGAAGCCGAACTGACCGCCGCCACCTTGCTGTCCACCACCACCACCGAAGCCGCCGCCGCCACCACCACCGCCACCGCCACCGAAGCCGCCTTGCTGGCCCGAGGCCTGGCCACCGCCGACGCTGGTGAAGGTCTGCAGATCAATCAGCTGCTGGAAGACAGGGATGATGGAGAGTCGAACATACCGACGATCCGCAGAGACCACTCCGTTCACTGTCATGGTGACACCGTCGTTGATCTGTCCGATGATAGGCTGGAAACCTACACCGCCCTGACCAACCACAGGAATTTGTCCCTGAACATAGCTTCGGGAAATGTTATCAGCCACGGTTGCGAACTGACCATTGTACATGGTGACCTTGGGGGCCGTCATGATGTTCGATCGTGAATCTCCCTGAGCCGCCTGGATGAAGAAGAAGGCTTCAATGTCGCTCAGAATCGCCATGCCCACCTGGATACCAGCGTTTGGCTGGAACCCGCCGAAGTCAGGCACACCGAGTTCGAAGGAACCCTGACGGAACTGAATGTCGTAGTCCTGAGTAAACTGTCCTGGAGCTGACATGCCAACCGTAGTACGGCGGAAGTCGTCTCTCGGAGAATTCACGCGGTTGACGCGGTCGAACAGTCCGGATCCGCCTTGTCCTTGCTGACCCTGTTGGCCCTGCTGACCTTGCTGACCACCACCACCACCACCTTGTTGCTGGCCGCCTCGCAAATCTCCAGCCTGTCCTTGCTGGCCACCTCCGCCTCCGCCGCCGCCAGCTGTGGTTCCGCCTGGGAATGTCAGCTGTCGAGAACCGAAGGCTGGAACTCCGACCGGATCACCAAGGGAGTCCTGTACGTTGAAGTCAAAGTCGACTCCGATACGTTCGAAGAAGTTATCCGACACGCTGATGAATCGAACTTCCACAGTGACCTGAAGGTCCTGAAGTTTGCGAAGCTGCTTCAACAGATCCGCAACCTGTTCATGAGTGGACGAGGTCTGTCGAATCACAAGGCTCAATGTGTTCTCATTTGTGCCGATCGTACCGCTGCCACCGTCTACGTCCCATGACCCTGGTTCGATGGTCGTGGTCAGAAGTTCAATCAGTCCGGTGAAGTCCGCACCATTCGCAGCGACAGAACTGTCCGACGAAGAATTGCTGCGTCCATCTCGATTGATACCAATCGACAGTTCATCATTTACCTGATAGAGCCCGTTTCCGGTGATTCCGGAAGACAGCTTAGGAGCACCACCTGATGTTGAACTGGTTGCGTTGCCGGGAATTCCACCACTGTTGCTGACCGGGATAACCAGGTCTGCAACGTTGTAGGTGCGAAGTTCCAGCTTTGTTTCCTGCTCCAGACGATTCGTGATCATCAGAGTTTCATTCTCGATGGAATACACCAGACCACCGGCCTGATCGAGAAGCAGATTCAAAGCACTGCTGAGCGTGATACCGTCGACATCAATGCTGACTGGCTGACTGGCTGTCAGGCCTTCCGTTTCGATGGCTCGCGTCTTCATCGCGATGTTAATACCGTGTACTGTGGCGATGTGACGAATAACTTCTGTCAGAGCTACGTCCTGGAAGTGCAGGCTGACTTTCTGTCCCAGGCTCTTTTCAATCTGCAGTTCGCTTTCGGTGCGTTCACGATTGTCAACGCGTCCAAACTTCTCACGGCGTTTTGAAAGTTCACCCCACGACTTTGCATCTGGCAGCGAGTAATCACCGCCCGGAGGCATGATGGAAGCCATTTCTACGTCATTCAGCTGCTGAGTAAAGCTGTCAGCCTTGCGTTCGCGGACATCGCTGTTAAAGGCAATCTGACGCTGCATCTTGGCCTTTTCCAGCATGATCGTTGCCTGAGGCAGGTCTGGATTCAGGTCACGAGCCTTCTTGGCGAGAAGTTCTGCTTCTGCATAGCGTCGTTCTTTCATCAGACCGTTGTACTGGTCCACCAGCTCGGCGAATTCCTGCTCGATTCGGATCTTGGATTCCGTTTCTCGCTTGATCGCTTCCATTACGTTGCGATTCTTCTGCTCCTGAACAAGATTTGGTCCCTGCTGCTCTTTGTAAGCTCGCACAGTTTCCTGGCTGCGTCGGACGTAGCCGGCCAAAGTTTCCAGGGATTCCTTGTTCAGAGGAGCGGCTTCAACTGTTGCCAGAGTGTTGTCCAGAATCTGCAGAGCTTCATCCGGATTATCCTTCTTCAGCTTCTCGGCACGGAACACACTGTTCATGACTTCGGTGCGAAGTCGATCGTAGCGAACGTCTGACGCGTCGGTTGCCGCGTTCAGAGGATCGGTTTCGGACATGGGGTTCATTGGAAGTTCGGCTTCGTCAGATTCTGAAGCTTCCTGGCCGGAAGCCAGCTGAACGTCCGATGTCGTGGCCAGGTCCTGCAGGAAATCCTGAAGCTGGCGACGTTCTGTGCTGCTCAGTTCGCCAGCATTTTTCCGGGCGTTCGTGAAGGCTGCCTTTGCCGCTGGGCGATTGCCACTGCGGAAGGCCGCAATGCCTCGACGATACGCTTCAGAAGCTGACTCACCTTCCGGAGCGAGGACAGGGAATTCATTGGCATCAAAGTTGGCGGACTGAACATCGTGAGCGGCGAAGGCACCAGCCTTCTTGTTGCCTGTGGTCACATCGACCGGCCCGTGTTGGGCAAGATTGGTGTTTCCATGCTTACCACTTTTCTGACCGGCCAGCAGATGAGCTTCTTCAAGCACTGTTTCCGGTCGGTCTTCAAACAGGCCGAACGCGGCATCCTGCTGCTGAGCTTCCAGAGCCAGCTGCTGAGCCTTGTCTGTGTCGCCGTTCTTCAGAGCTCCGCGAGCCTGAGTCACCAGGTTCCGAGCATCCGACTGAGCGGCTGAACCTGCTGCGGCCAGGTCATTGGAATGATTTGCGGCGGATTTGCCGTGACCACGCAGAGCTGATTCGATGTCATTCAGGACCAGTTCCGGACGGTCATCCAGAACGGCGTAGGCGACGTTCAATGCCGAGGCCTGAGTAGCTTTTTCGCGAGCAATGCCGAGACGACCGTGAACAATCGCTTCACGAGCTTCGCGAAGCAGCTTTCGAGCCTGCTCGCCGGCTTCAGATCCGTTTCCGGTATTCGCAGCCGCGAAGGCTGCGTCTGCCGAGGCATCTGTTTGTGCAAGACGTTCGATGTCCCGTACGATCAGGGCAGGGCTGTCTTCAAAGATGCCATAAGCAACATCAAAGGCGGCTGCCTGATCGGCCAGCTGACGAGCGTCTTCCAGTTGGCCGGCATCCATCGCAGCACGAGCCTGCTGCAGAAGGGATGTCGCCTGCTGATATTCGTGTTCGGCGTTCTTGGATCGAACGACTGGTTCTGAGGAAGATTTGTCTCGACCGGCGACAAATGTTGCGGTCTTCGACTTCTTATCGAGATCGGCCAGAACATGTTCCGGACGGTCATCCCACAGTCCCCATGCAGCATTCAGCTGTCGAGCCTGAACGGCACGGGAGCGAGCGGCAGCCATATCGCCTTTTGCGATTGCCTGGCGAGCTTCTTTGACCAATCGCTGAGCCTGCTTCTTCTTCAGAAGATCACCGCTGGTGGCTGGCTCTTCTGTTGCCATTTCCACTGACTCAGCTTCTTCGAAAGGATTCGACTCTTCAGAGTCTGTCTCAGCCGAGACCGCTTCGTCTGAATCATCACTCGCGTCGGAGAATGATGATTCACTCTCCGCAAGTGCGTTCAGGAACTGTTCGGGCGATTCTTCGTTTTCACTCCATTCGGAAGACAGCGACGCGGCTGTCTTTGCGAGACGGCGGGCTTCGGCAAGGTTTCCCTGCTCAGCCTTCTGTCGAGCGTCCTGAAGAAAACGTCTTGCTGCAGCATTGTATCCTTCACCGCTCTTTGAGTCGGTGCCGGCTGACAATGTACGTGACGGATCGCCGCCGCTGAACAGATACAGCGACACGGCCATCACCGATGCGCATGTGATGAGTCCGATGGCTTTTTGCAATTTAGGATCCTCCTTCAGGAATGCTCGACAAAGCCTGAGCTTTGGCCGGCGATCTTCCATGTTCTCCGAATCAGTCGATTCTGATCCGGACCATGATTCAAATATGGTGACTCGATTGAGCTCGGAATCCGTTTCCGAAGTCTCGTGTAATGTGGTCTGATCTGAGCCTGTTCGACCTTCCGAACTTACGCTCACAGAAAGCGCAACTTGCAGACAATCGTCACGGGGTGATAACTGTTGCAATCAAGTGCGGTCAATACGGCGACAGTCGCAGGATTCACCATTTTTTTCGTTTTTGATCAGAGTCATCCCATTTCGGCAATGAATGCCGAAATCGGTGGTCAGAGACCTCACAAAGCTGCATTTGAGACGGCCAAATCCGCATTTTTTGCAGATTCGTGTTCTTTCCGGACTGCCTGGAACAAAGCCGGAAAGCCGGATCCTCAAGTTTTTCGCCGCTGAATCCCCAGGATGGGCGTTGCGGGAGAAGTCGACACGGCTGAACGTGCGAAAAATGCTGCGACGCTCCTTTTCCTTAAGGCCCTTTAAAAACAGGGCACGGGAAACTACTGCCTGCAGCATTGGAATTGACTCCCAAACCGCCGTGGTTGGTTGTCACTTTTCGACCCCGCGCGTTGATCATAATCCCTACACATAAACAATCAGACTTGAATCTTTGTGACACCTCAGGGCAAACAGACAAGTTTTCAGACGTTTTTGCGATAGCCACACCACGGTAGTTTGCGCGCGTTCACATTGGTTTCGAGCGTATCATGGGCGGGATGTTGCATGACCACAAAATTTGCCAGCGGGAGTGAGACACTTGAAGATGCGGTGCTGGCTCTCGTCACTACGGAAGATTGCGAACTGCCTGTGCTGCCTGAAGTTGCCGCTCAGTTGCTGAAGCTGACCGGTGATGTTGACTGCGGTGTTGCTGAAATAGTGGCTTTGATCAAACGCGATCAGTCCCTGACGAGTCATCTGTTGCGCATCGCAAATTCCGCTCGCTACTCGACGGGAGTGACGGTCTCTTCTATTCAACAGGCGGTCGTCAGACTGGGACTTCTGTGTGTGCGAGAAGTTGTTGTTCTGATCTCCTGTGAGTGTCGCATCTTTGATGTGCCAGGTTTCGAAGAAGAGGTTCGACAGTCCTTTCGACGTTCTCTGGCGACTGCTGCGTTTGCTCAGGAGATCGCTCGCGCTCGTCGACTGAATGTGGAGGAAGCTTTTCTGGCCGGACTGTTACATGACGTGGGACGCCCTATTCTGTTTCAGGCTCTGGCTGATCGACGGCGACGATTTGGATTGATCGCTTCTGACAGTCAGGTTTGCAGCGTGGCGAAAATGCATCGCATTCCGATGGCCGCCCGATTGATCAGTTCATGGAACCTGTCCGTTCGCGTGGTCGAAGCCGTTCAATATCAGGAATGTCCGCTGGATGCTCCATCCTGTTCGATTCAGGCGGCGACCGTTCAACTGGCTTCGTATCTGGCCGATCTGGTACTGACGCCACAAAGTCTCAGCGGTGACGCTGGTGAGCCGCATCCAATGCTGGAAGTGCTGAATATTTATCCCGAACAGTTTCGCTGCCTGATGAATTGCCGTGACGGAATTCTGGATTGGGTAAACGAATCGACATGATCGCGGAATCTTCTCACTACGATGTGATCATTATTGGCAGTGGCCCGGCCGGGCAGAACGCAGCGCTGGAAGCCGCCAATCGATCTGCACGAGTCCTGGTGATTGAACAGGAGTTGCAGGTCGGAGGCGCGTGTGTCCAATACGGGACAATTCCCAGCAAAACATTGCGTGAGACGGCGCTGACGCTGTCGGCATTTCAACGCCGCAGTGGTGATGTGTATCGAGTCAGTCGCGATGCTGAATTGAGCATCACCAGTCTCATCAGGCGGCTGAATGATGTAGTGCACGCACATCAGAAGACGATAGAAATCTGCTTTGAACGAGCCGGCATCGAACGTGTTTGCGGTCGAGCACGTTTTGTCTCGCCTCAGGAAATTTCAATCACTCGCGTGTCCGGCGATCAGCAGATCATGCGAGGATCGAAGGTGATTATTGCCACCGGATCTCGTCCTCGAAATCCGCCCAACATTCAGATTGATCATGAGAACATTCTGGACAGCGATTCCATTCTCTCCATGACCTACCTGCCTGGGTCCATGCTGATATTTGGTGGAGGCGTCATTGCCTGCGAGTACGCATCCACGTTCGCGGCGCTGGGTGTCAAAGTGACGATGCTGGATAAAGCGGAATGCCCGCTTAGCTTTGTGGATCCGGAATTCACAGCGTTCTTTTTGGAACAGCTGACACAAAGCGGTGGTTCGTTTCGAGGTGGCTGTGATCTGACTTCTGTAACATGGGATGGAGTCAGCAGCGTTCAGGCGCAGTTGTCCACTGGAGAAACCTTCCACGCGGACAAGGCCTTTGTGGCTCTTGGAAGAGTTGCAAATGTGGACTCACTGGATCTCGAAAAAATAGGCCTCCGGCCGTCGAGCCGTGGGCTGATCGTCGTCAATGAAAATTGTCAGACAAGTGTTTCCGGGGTCTATGCCGTTGGAGACACGATTGGGCCTCCGGCATTGGCCTCTGCATCGATGGAGCAGGGCAGGCGGGCTGCTGTTCATGCACTGGGAGGAACCTCAGGTCCTGGTGACGGCATTTTGCCGACGGGCATTTACACGATCCCTGAGATAGCCACAATCGGGCTGTCGGAACAACAGGCCATCGAGCAGGTGCGCTGCCCGCTGGTCGCTCGAGTCAATTACAATCAAGTCGCGCGGGCTCACATTGCAGCGTCGACCGGTGGCCTGCTGAAGCTGATTGCGGATGAGGACGGCCGGAAAATTCTTGGACTCCAGATTGTTGGTGACAACGCGACCGAACTGATCCATCTCGGGCAGATGGCCATGATCGGCGGCATGCCTGTGGACACGTTCATTCATAACACGTTTAACTTTCCCACGATGGCGGAAGCTTACCGGCTCGCAGCGATGGAAATCGTTCATCAACGTGAGAGTCGGATGCCGCCGTTTGCCACTCGCTGTCCCGCAGCCGCGTCGTCGCCTCCCTGCTGAACGTAAAGTGCCGGCCGGGGATTTGTTGAAGAGCTCCGAGGAGATTCCGGGCGGCATTCCTGGTGCCTCTTTATTCGGACGGATCCCTACAACAGGCTCGATAAGAAGTCGTTTCCTGGCAGTCCAGCGGATTCGGGAATGCATTCGCGAACTTCCGGTCACATGCCTTGCCGGTCCAACTCAGTCCGTCTGAACTTCGGTCGATTGAGACCCTGGCCGTTTCATGATACGGGCTGGTGATGCCATCGAATGACCGCTGTCTGGTTGCCAAATCGCAGTTCGCAGCGGCAGTCACTCTGGACGATTTCTTCCGCCCGGCAGCCGAGGAAAAACGGTTGATGGCACCGTGGTATGCGTGTGGCGGGTAATGCCGAGCCCGGTTAATGGAGAAATGATGGGCCGGGCTCTCTTTCTCTGGTGGTCGTCGAAGCGTAAACTTTGTGGAAACAGCAACAGCTGCTGAGTGGCTTTCTGCTCAGGTCCAAAGCACGTTTTGACTGCACCGCAATATGTCCTCGCCGTCCTCCTCAACTCCCACATTGGCCCGCATTGCTCTTTCACCGTCTGTGCGGGAGTTGCTGCGTAAAGTTCGGTTTCGGCTGCGACGCGATGCGGTAGCTGGTGGAATGCTGGCTGCAATCTGCCTTTGTCTCTTGACCTTCTGGGTCACCACAACGCTGGACGTCAGCTGGTTTCGGCTGCAGCGTCTTGAACTGCCAGTGGGACTCCGATCGATCCTGCTGGCCATGCTGTTGCCGGCATTGATCTGGTTTCTTGCAGCCCGAGTCTTCTTTCCGCTGTTTCGTCGAGTTGGAGATTTGGATATTGCCTTGCTGCTGGAACGTAAATTTCCGCAGTTTCAGGATCGACTTATTACGTCCGTGGAATCTTCGCGCGGGATACCTGTCGACGGCCCGATGGCCCGGCCAATGCTGGAGCGTTCGGCCAGCGAAGCCGAACAGCTCTCTCGGTCGGTTGCTGCGGAAGAAGTTTTTGATGCGGCTGTCCTGCGACGGCTCTCCATGTGGGCAGGAGGATTATTCGTCGTCACGGCCATCATCACGGCGACGCAGCCACATCTGCTGACACGCTGGTGGAACGCTTTCGTGCGTTGTGAGGAAACCTATTTTCAGCGAACAACCGATCTGACGTTGACTGTGATCTCCCAGCCGGGAGATCGGCGAATTGCATTTCAGCGGACGGACGAATCTTTGCTCTATCGTCATCCTCGCGGTGCCGATCTGGAACTTGAGATTGCTGTGCCTGACGGTGGTCCTCAGGAAGGTCAGGCGTGGGTGGTGCCGGATAGAGTTCGAGTTGACGTGATTCGCTCGGATGGGTCTCGTAGTCGAACCTACGTGGCCCCCACGGCTGCGTCTGGTCGTAGTTTTCGGTTCGTGGTGACTCGACTGCAGGAATCCATTGAAATTGAATTGCTTGCGGGTGACTACCGAACTCGAGTTCCCTACCGAGTTGAAGTTGTGAATCCGCCAGGCCTGGACGCAATCCGGTTGACCTGCGATTACCCTGAGTACACTGGGTGGAATCAGATGCGTGAGACCACAGTTGCGGTGACCGGCAGTGAAGTGCAGTTGCCGGTCGGAACGTCGTTTGTTCTGACGGCGGTATCAAGTAAACCACTGCAGGCCGTGCGAATAGTTTCAGACCAGTTTGAACTGTCCGGCGATCGTGAGGCTTCACGAATATTGTTGCGAGATCGCGGCGACGCACATTCAGTATCGCAGCCTCTGTTGTCCGGCGATGGAAAATCTCTGACCGCCAGGTTTCGAATCGCACCACCGGCTATTGCAGGAAGCGAACCGCAGTCTGCTGCCTTGCCGCAAACCGGCGCGGCGATTCCGGAGATTCCGTTTAGTACCACCTTACGCTTCTTTCTGCACGACGAAGACGATGTGATGTCGGTCAGCCCGGAGACACTTCGTGTGCAGGGTGTGCCCGATAAGCCTCCAGTCGTAGTGGCCCAGATGACCGGTATTGACAGTGCGATCACGCGACTTGCAAAGATTCCCGTGGCTGGTCGCATTCGCGACGACTACGGACTGAAATCAACGGGCTTTGAATTTCTTGTTGACGACGAGTCCACCTGGCGGCCGCGTCCATTTCGGATTGCGTCAGCAGCTGGTTCGACAGACTTCGAGTTACAACGAAGTGAGTCTGAACCTTATGAAGTGTTCGACGTGCAGATTCTGGAACTTTCGGAAGGCCAGACGCTGACTCTGTCGGTGGTCGCGGCTGACTCGAACGTGTTCCCCGGGCCGAGCTTTACTCGAAGCGATCCGCTGTTGTTTCGTGTGGTCAGCATTGAGGAATTGTTGTCGTTGCTCTACACCCGCGAGATTTCTCTACGAGGCCGATTCGAAGAGATTATTCGTCAGCTGGAAGAAGTGGAAACAGATCTTCAGTTCCATCAGGATGTTGCCAAACGAGTAGACCAGCAGGGAACTGAATCGACGCCTGAAGATCGAGCCAGCCTCAATACCTGCGCTTCTCGGAGTGGAAACAGTTTGCGTCGGCAGACGAATGAACTCAACGCTGTGATTGAGGGATTTGAAGAGGTTGTCAGACAGCTGATCAACAACGCGATACCGCCTCAGCAACTGGCTGAAAATATGCGTTCCACAATTGTGGACCCGCTCCAAGTCGCTTCCAGCGAAATGATGCCATCCGCCGACCGAACGGTCGGTGCCTTCCGAGTGGCAGCGCAGGATGGGCAGAAGCTGGAAGAGCTCGTTCGTCTTTCGCGTACGGAAGTCTCCAATGTTGTTGCCAGTCTGAAATTGATCCTGGAAAATGTTCGCGACATGGCTGAATTTCATGAGGCATTGCGAGACTTGAAAGCCATCCTGGATGAGCAGCAGAAGAATCTGGAACAGACCAGGAAGCTGCAGAAGAATCAGCTGATTGATGACATCTTGAAATAGGAAGCAACTTCGGCAATGCACTGCCGTTTGCTGACTTTGAAGGCCTGTCCGAAACTCGAGCATTCGCGACGGACAGGACTGACTGAGCGATCTTCGTGACGAGAGTGGAGTTGGTCCATGAATTTTCGAACCATGGTATTCGGGTTGTGCTTTGCGGGATGCGGACTGCAGTGGTACTTCGTACTCGCGCAGGAAGTCCCCGCAAAGCCTGCGTCTCCGCCTCCGAACAACGGGCCATCAACAGAGTCTTCTCCCAGGGACCTGCGAGACGGCGAACTGGCCATCAGTGGTCGGTACGCGCGGTTTGAGCGGATGCTGTCCCAGATGGCTGATGTGCTGGGTCGACAGGACCCCGAACGCGCGGATTTGCTGCGCCGCGCCATTGGAAAGGGACGCGAGGATCAGGTCAAAGAGAATATTGAAAAGACCATTGAGCTGTTGAGCAAAGGTGAGCTTGGGACCGCCACAGAGAAGCAGCAGGACGTTGTCTCCAGCCTCGAATCGTTACTTAAGCTTTTGCAAAGTGAAGACCGACGGAGCAGTGTGGAGCGTGAACGCGAACGGCTGAATGAACTTCTGAAAGATGTGCGAGGTGTGCTGGCCGAACAAAAGTCGGCCCGTGCCGCCACCCAGAATTCTGAAGCGCCCTCGAATGCAGCACCCGGGCAACAGCGAGCGTTAAGTGAAACAGAGAAGTTGCTGGAATCAATGAAAGAACATGACGACCAGGAAGCCAAGCCAGACGAGCAGGGAGACGCTTCCGAGAGCGAGGCCGAGAACTCCGAGAGCTCCGAGAACAAAGAGAGCTCCGAGAACAAAGAGGGGAAATCAAAGGAGGGAGACGCTTCGAAAGACGCGAAAGATCCGAAGCAAAGCCAAGAGTCGTCGGAGGGCAAGTCCGAGAAATCTTCTGAGGATCCCGAGAGTCCGGAATCAAAAGAAGGCAAATCAACGGACGGGAAATCAACGGACGGGAAGTCAACGGACGGGAAGTCAACGGACGGGAAGTCAGAGCAAGGGAAGTCAGAGCAAGGGAAGTCAGAGCAAGGGAAGGGAAAGAAGAGCGAAAATCAGGGGACTCCCTCCGAGGGAAAAGACAAGTCGGGAAAAAAATCTGGACAGAAATCCGGTCAGCAAAAATCGGAACAGAAAGAGGCTCGCCAGACACCCGGTCGGGAGCAGCTTGAAAACGCTGAGGAGCAGATGGAGAAGGCTCTTGAAAATCTAAAAGAGCAGGAACGGGAAAAGGCTTTGGAGAATGAAGACGCCGCCATTGAAGAGCTGCACGAAGCAGCGGCCAGGCTGGAAGAGACGCTCAATCAGTTAAGGGAAGAAGAGAAAGAGATGTTGCTGGCGTCTCTGGAAGCGCGCCTTCAGAGAATGCTGGTTGCCGAGACCCAGATTCGTGAGGGAACGATCACGCTGGCTGCAACACCACAGAAAGATTGGCTGGACCAGTACTATGGACGATGCCGAGAGCTGGCGCAGCAGCAGTCGGAGCTAACACTTCAGTGCTCTCAAACGGTCAGTCTGTTGCGAGAAGATGGGACGTCAGTTGCGATCCTTCTGGCAGTTGAAGATGTTGAAGCAGACATGGGATCGGTCAGCGGATGGCTGCAGGAATCGAAGGTGGGCGAACTCACTCAGTCCGTGCAGTCCGACATCATTGAATCGTTGAAACAGCTGATCGAGACGACTCAAAAAGAGATGCAGGAGATGAAGGAAGAGCAGCAGCAGCAGCAACAACAACAGCAGCAGAGCTCTGAGCAGAAGCAAGGATTGGTGGAACTGATGGCTGAGATCAGGATGCTCCGAAATCTGCAGCTCCAGGTGAACCGCCGAACCAAACAGGTCGATGGTCTTTTGCAGAAGGCTGCGACTGATGATTTGCCCGCATTGCAGAAACAGGTGCACGAATTATCACTGCGTCAACACCGTCTGACACAGTCCGCGCGGGAATTGGCAAAGCAGGCGAAGTAGCTGAAGTAGCTGAAGTAGCTGAAGTAGCCGAACTGAAGGTGATAACGCTCACGCAAAGCCGCAGGCAATCGTCATAAGGGATTGCCGACGCGCGACTGCAGGCCGCAGTGTTAGATGCAGAGGTGGCAGTCGGGTGTGTTCCTTCTTCGATTTTATCAAAGAAAAATGTCGCCGACTGCACGATTTGGACAATGGATCCGCGTTGGATCACTCTGCAAGTTTTAAGTTTCAAAATAGGGGATCTGCACCGCAACCAGAATCCTGAAAAGGTCAAGGTCAGTCAGAGCAACGTGCGACTTTTGGTGGATCGCTGGAATCACAATTTGGGATTGTGAATTTTTGTTGACATTCAGCACCGCGGATTCAAAAATCCGGGACCGAAAGGATTCGGTGAAATACCTGCTGGAAACGGCTTTTGCCCCCTCGAACTTATCTCATGGCAGATTGCCGGATAGTCGATGTGAGCGGCAGAGTTCCACAGGAGAAAAGATTTCAAGGATGAAGGTGAAGGATCGATGACACATTTTTTGCAACTCGTTTGCACCCCACTGGAGTCTTTGAATGTCGTTTACTTATTCCGAAGCCGATGCTGGACTCGAATCACTATCTGAGATTGAAGGGTATGAATTCCTAAGCGATCTGGATGCTGGATTTGAAGAAGAACTTCGTTCTTTGGGTGTAGATCCTGCTTCTCCAACGGCTGCCAAGCCGGGATCTGAAGAAAAAGTGATGATGCTGGCTGCTCGTTATGCGGCTGGTCTGCCCCTTTGGCACTCTGATGACTGCTATGATCATGGGCCAGGAAGCGTTGGAAACCTGATCGTCGATGACGAAATCAGCGATGAAAGTGCTGAGTCATTCGATGTTGCCTGATGTTCGGAACTCTGGTTGTTCCTGAACAAAATCCCAAATGAAACGCTGCAGACATCTGCAGCGTCTTTTTTTGCGCTCTGTGACCATGACAAAAAAATCCCCGGGCATTTCGTGAGTTTTCAACTCACAGAACGCTCGGGGAAACATTGTGCGGAGGGCTTGTGGCGTGAGAGAAGGTCTTTAGAAAGATCCTTTGTCGCCATCTTCTAGTTGTGCCTGAAGTTGATCGCGTTCTCTGCGAGTCGTTTCCAGGTCAAACATCAGATACTTCACATCCAGGCGGAGCTGAGACAGGGCTTCCTGCACGAGATTCAGAATTCGGCGACGACGCTGAATGGAGTCTGAAACGCGGTTGTACGCCTGCACAATGCTTTCGCGTTCAGCGCCCTTCATGGAGTCGATCAAACGACCAAGTTCCAGCATTTCTACTGGGAGGCTTTCAGTTTCTGTTTCATTGAAACGCTTTGCAGCTGACATGACACGATCCAGACGGAGAGGAGAACTGGCGGACAGGAAACATTGCCCGTCGTTCATGATTCTGGTCGTGCCAAGGAACGGTCACAAGCAAATAGATGAGACTGCATGATTTTTTTGTAAACGAGTGAGGATGAATCTTAAAAAATCCTCAAGAAAGCTGGGAAAACCCGTCCCTAACGCCCCGTTGGATCACCTGAAAGCTGCGAATTCCCCATTTTATCCGCACAATCTGGGCTCGGTAAAAAAGTGCGATACCTGATAATCTGCGTCATGATTCGTTGGGCGAAGCAGTTCGTTCGACATTCCTGGACGGGCTCTGGAAGACACGGATGTTCGATGATGTCATCGAAAATACAAACGGACATAACCTTTCTCAAATCAGCTGACGGTCAATGTCAGGCCGATTTCTTCAATGCGCGGGGCAGGGTGAGTCGTTTCCTGCTGGCCGGCTGCTCGTCACTCTTCATTTTATTGATAGCGATGTCGGCTTTAGCCGCCGAGGATCAGGTAACGGGCCAGGCCGATCAACCACTAAAATGGCGTTCCGTTCGGAAGCTGATTCACACTCAGGTGACCCATAAGTCCACGGTTCAGGATAAGATCCCAGTTGAGCGATTTCGCCTGCAGAATCAAGGCACCCCTGAAGAGGTCGAGATTCGCGGCGGGTTGCCCGCTTCAATGCTTCACAACGATTTTGAAGCATCCGTAAAGGTTCACTCAACAGCGGCCGGACTGCATCTGGGACTTGTTCTCATACTGCCTCATCAGCCAGATCCCAGAACGGGAAAGCCACTGGAATCCATCGTTGTGGGTGACACGCTTCGCAGTGTGAATCAGTGGCAGACGATGAATGTTAAAGTGACACAGAAAGTTGTCGAAGCTGCACTCAGACGAATTCGTGCCGATTTGAATCGCCCTGACATTCGCACACAGGAAGCCATCATTGCCGGCCTTGCGATTGTGGTAGAAGCGTCTCCGGGCGAAGCATTCTTTGACATTGGTGAGGCCCGGTTTGGTCCATTGATCGAACCCTCCAAGGCTCTGATGCAACTGGTCTCGTCGCCGCAGACACAGCCTGATCCGATCGAGCAGGTGCGAAGTTTCATTCCTCTGGATGTGGAACTGGGCGGGCTGATGCTGGGTGATCAGCCCGTTATTCTAAGGCTGGCGCCTGATCATGGTGAACAGATCGAAACGATTCGACAGTTTCGGCTTAATGCCGTGTGGGTTCCCGATTACCGTGATACAGACCGTGCCAAAGAGTTGTTTGATGCAAAGATCGGTGTTCTGGCAACTCCACCGCATCCGGAATTTGAGCCAGGTGATTTTTCCCGGTTGATTCAGGCCCTGCCACCGCTGGATCAGCAGTGCCCGAATGTGTCGGCCTGGATTCAGGGAACACGCGTGACTCCCGAGGAACACGCGCATCTTCTCGCCTGGTCGCGTGAGGTTCGCAGTGCGGATCGGACGTTTCAGCGTCTTCAAATGGCTGATGTGACGGCGGCCGAAGGTGCTGTCGCACGCGAAATCGATCTCGTCGGTATCGGTCGGCATGTGGTCGGAAGAGACATGACTTTTGGTGCCCTGCGCAATCTGCTGGTTCGGCGGCAGCAGAGCGGCGGGCAGTTATCTTGTCCATGGACGTGGGTGCAAACGGAACCTTCCTCCGCTCAGCAGGCGTGGCGGCAGAACCTGGGTTTTCGCCCGGCGACAATTGAGCCCGAGCAGATCCAGCAGGGCGTATACGCAGCTTTATCGGCCGGATACAAAGGTGTGGGCTTCTGGAAAACTCATGCTTTAGAACTTGAGAATCCAGCCGACCGAGAGACCGCCATTGCCATTGAACTGGCCTGTATGGAAATCGAGTTGCTTGAACCATTTCTCGCGCGCGGTCGAATCGACGGATATCTGGCGTTGCAGACGCGTGGGCAGGAAATGAAAACCCGGCGCCGTGGTGCAGAATCCCGCCTGAATTCTGCGATTGGCGGCAGGACGGTGGGGGCAACGGTTTCCGGCTATGAAGGACCAGAGACACACGATGCCGCTGTGATCAGCGGGAAAGGCAACACGCTGATCCTGGCGACAGCATGGGATCATGTTTCCCAGTTTGTCCCCGGGCCGATGTACGAAAAAGAAGTCAGCCTTGTTGTGGCATCTTCGGAGACAGCCTCGGCATGGCAGATCTCTACCACCGGGGTTTATGGGTTACCGCGAGAGGTCACTGCGGGCGGGCTTGCCTTAAAGATCTCAGACTTTGATCAATGCGCTGCGCTCATCATTTCGTCCAATCCCACCGCACTTTTGCCCGGGCTTGAGCAAAAGATTCATGCGCTGGCTCCAGTCGCCGCCGCTCGATTAGCAGAATTGGCTTCGCTAAAGTACGTTCGCGTGCTGCGGACGGTAGAGATGCTTCGAGCCGAGCACACCGTTCCACCGAATGTCGATGCTCTGTTGTCGCAGTCGAAACAGCTGCTCGATCGTTCAGAGTTTGAACTGAGCACCAATGATTATCACGAAGCTGCACTGCGAGCGCGTGATGCCATGCGATACGCACGGCAGGCGCAGCACGTATGCTGGAATGATGCGATTCGAAATCTGACTTCGCCTTCAGCAACGCCGCACGCAGCGTCATTTTCCACTCTGCCGGATCACTGGAAGCTCATGCATTATCTTGAGCAGCAGCAGCAACGCCTGAGTGATAATCTGCTGGCGTCCGGAGATTTCGAAGCCCTGCGATCCGTCTCGCAAAATGGCTGGAAAGTCGATGTACTGCCCAAATCTGCTTACCTGACCACATCAGATATCGTGCAGGACTCCCGTGCAGGCAGAACGCTGCGAATGATTGCCTGGAAGTCGGCGGATGCGGCTCACACTGTTCAGACTGATGCCATGCCGCTTCTGGTCACCACTCCTGAAATTCCGGTGTCGTCCGGCGATGTCATGTTGGTCACAGGCCGAGTTCGCAAAGGGCCTGCCACTTCCCTGGAAGCTCGTCGTCCGCTAGTCATCTTTGATTCCGAACTGGGACCGGAATCCAGCGTCCGCGCGGATATTGATTCTGAATGGAGTCGCTTTGAGATCATTCGACCTGTCGGCCAGTCTTCGACATTTTCAGTTACGCTGGGATTGATGGGACACGCTTCTGTGGAGGAAGTGCTGATTGATGATCTGTCCATCAGAAAACTGCCAGCGCTAACAGGTTCCGGTGCGATACAGCTCACGGGAAGCGAGAAGTCTGTGGAAGCCAGCGGTGACGATCCGTCGCCCGAAAACTCAGCACGCACCAGTCCGCGAGAATAAACCTTTTCAGATTGTTTCCATGTCGTGGTTGTTGCTCAGCTTGTGCTCGGCGTTCTTCCTGGGCTTTTATGAAATCGCAAAGAAGGCGGCAGTCCGCGATAATGCGGTACCGCCGGTGTTGTTCTTCAACGTGTTAACCGGTGCCATGTTCTGGGCTCCTCTGGTTGTGATTTCACGCACAGTCCCGCACCTCATGCCGTTCGAATGGCTGCTGGTCGCTCCTCTGGACTGGCGCAGTCATGCGATGTTGTTTCTTAAATCCGTTATCGCCGGAAGTTCCTGGATTTTCGCCTCGTTTGCACTCAAGCATTTACCAATGTCGATTGCCGCACCCATTCGGGCAAGCAGTCCACTCTGGACCGTGTTCATTGCTGTGTTGCTGATGAAGGAGCGGCCCAGTGTCGGCCAGTGGCTGGGAGTGACCATCATACTGGGCTCGTTTTATGCTTTTTCGCTTGTCGGCAGAAAAGAAGGGATCCAGTTTCATCGCAATCGCTGGGTCGGGTTTATGTTGATTGCCACTCTGCTGGGCGCGTGCAGTGCGCTTTATGACAAGTTCCTGCTTCAGAATATGCACATGCAGGCAGCGACTGTGCAGGCGTGGTTTTCCTGCTATCTGGTGCTTTTTATGTCACCGCTGTTTGCTCGCTGGTACTTGAAGGGTCGAATAACGAGCCCGTTCCAATGGCGGTGGTCGATCCCCATGATCGCCGTCCTGCTGCTGATCTCCGACTTCCTGTACTTCTCTGCCATTGAGAAGCCTGATGCCCTGATCTCGGTGATCTCACCCCTGCGACGCACGTCCGTGATCATCGCCTTCATTGCCGGTGTCCGTATCTACGGCGAGAAGAATTGGCGTCCCAAAGCCGTCTGTCTGGCCAGCCTGCTGATCGGCGTTTATGTACTGAGTCTGCAGCGGGGCTGACATACCCACTCCGCGACTTCAACCACGTCGCGCTACTTCCGCTCAGGCCCCGGCTGAGGTCTCGATTTTCAAATACGACCACTGAGGCCCGCGTCGTTCCCCTTTGACAATCGCCTTCGTGAGGCCGCTACTTTCGTGGCATCGGAATCGTGAGCGAATCAAGCGTCTGAGATTTCTCGACACGGCTCTGAGCATGGCCGGCCTGTTGGATTGGCGGGTGAGCGCCGAGCTGGGCTTCGCGGACAAAGCCGCGAGTGTGCGCCGCTGCTTTGGAAAGAGAAGAACGGGATGGCAGCAGCACCTCCACAATTTCTGAACTCACCCTCCGGCCATCGTCGCCGATGAACTCCACCTTGATCCCACAGTTCGCCTGGTCGCGATGTTTGTGCATGTAAGGTATGAAGCAGCTGTAAGAATGGCCAAGTGTTCCTTCCGTGCGGTGAATGTCCCACGCGTCCGGTTCGAAAGTGAACGAGTGCAGTGGTTCGGGCTCTTCGCCTGATTCTGCGATGTAGTTGTCGTATTCGTAGATGACCACTTTGCCGTGAACGCGAGCCCCTGTCTCGCCGGTTGGCCCAAAGAACAGAATTTGCCCTGCGAACCCCCGCGCTGGTTTGTCCGACGGGTCTTTACCGCTCGCCGCCTCCCACAGGGAAACGATTCGCACGATCGTCTTTTCCACTTTGGGACGCCCAATCAACTGACCAGGATCACGGACCAGAATCGCCGGATCTCGAAAAATCTGGCCCGTGGAACTGCATCCTGTGCAAATTGAAAGTGCCAGCGATGTGGCCAGCATCCGTGCCGCAGATCGATTGGGAATCATGGTACTACGCCTCGGAAAGATCTCGGTCCGCACTTAAACGCACGATGAATTCGCTGACAGCCGCTGGGCTCATCAACGAACATGTCTGCAGGAGGCGTCTGCGACGACCGGGTTGGTCGTCACAGACGGCAACGTTCATCAAAACTAGGGGGCAGAGTTTGCTGGAACGGTGTCTGGAATTGGTTTAATAATGGGTTCGATAATCAGTTCATCTGTGCCATTGATGTAGCCTTCGCCATGCATCATCTGCTGGTCCATTCCGGACTGAGGTACACTGTAGAGTGGTCCGTGAACCTCTTCTGCATCGGATTCAATGAAGTGCAGCCGTTCAGACTCAACCTGTTTAATCAGTTCAGAATCCAGATCACTGAGAATCACTCGTGGTGTGAGGAAGATCAGCAATTCTGTACGGGAAATCGTAGTGCTGTCGTAGCGAAACGCGCGTCCGACAATCGGCAGGTCGCCCAGCCAAGGCACCTTTCGCTCAAGCGACGCATCGCTTTTCGTGATCATACCGCCGATGACAATCGTCTGTCCGTTCGGCACGTTAACTGTGGTATCTGCAATGGACTGATTAATAATCGGCGAGTTAATTGTGCTGCCATCTGAGTTTACAAACACCGGGACATTGGAGTCTGCCAGCCCGCTTTTGGATGCGAAGACCTTCATCGCGATGATACCGTCCGGAGTGATTCGTGGAGTCACCTCCAGCGTGATGCCGGTATCCTGGCGGATGATCTGAGGATTGGCCTGCCCGAGCTGTGAAACGGTGACTCCATTCACCAGGGGAACGTTCTGGCCCACATTCACGCGGGCCAGATTGTTGTGAGTCGTTCGAACCTGAGGCCGGCTCAGAACGTGCAATGTTCGCCGTGCCGCGAGCGCTCGCAGGAGAATGCTCACAGCATCAGACTGAGCTGAGAACACGAACCCCCCGAATCCAAGGTTTCCGTTTTGACGACCCAAAGAAAAGTTAGACAGCCCCTGAGTCGCCACGGTGCCGGTATTCGGGGCGGCTGGCGTAAAGTTGTTTCCTAGTGCCACACTGGTGTTGTTGAAGTTCAGACCAGGCACTGCCGTTGTTGAGGCGGCCGTGGTCAAGCCGCGGGACAGCAACAGGGGATCCTGAAAGCCCAGTTCGATACCAAATTCATCGGTTGCATCCAGCGTCACTTCCACGATCAGAGCCTGAATCACAACTTCCGGAGGCTGCGCGTCCAGAGTCTGAATGATGCCGCTGATCTGACTGAAATACTGAGGCGAGGCACTGACGATCAACGAGTTGCTGTTCGTGTCAGGAGAAACCAGTACCTGCTGCCGTACACGTTCGATGTTGCTGATCAGGTCTTCGGAGCTGTCCTGAAGTGCCTGCTGCTGTTCCAGAAAATTCAGCAGTGTGGCCGCGACCAGTTCGGCCGGCGCATTTCGCAGCGGGATGACGGTCGTCTCCAGTTTCCGTGTGTCGTCATTGTCCAGTCTCAACAGCACCGCCTCGACGACACTGAGTGACTCCGCGCTGCCGACGGCCAGCACGGTGTTGGTGCGAATGTCCGCAGAGAATCGCAAAGGAATCAGACTGCTGGACGTACCTTCGGTACCTGCCAGTTGTATCCCGAGTTGCTCTTCCTGATTGGTGTTATCAAACAGTGTTTCCAGCAGATCAACAGACTGTTGTGCGTCTGCATTTTTCAGCGTAAACACTTTGATTTCTGAAACAGCATTGGGCGCGCGGTCGAGCGCTTCGACGAGAGCTGTCATCAGTCCCATGCTGGCTTCCGGCGCCGTGACGAGCAGGGTATTGGATCGCACGTCCGGACTGACTCGCACGTCGACAAGAATGCCCGAACGAATCAGATCTTTGACGCCGCCGTTGGTTGTTAAGAACTCGAGTGCCACGGACTTGTTGGCTCGCAGTTCCTGCGATCCCTGGCCGGCCCCTCCGCCGAAGCCACCGCCCTGACCGGTTGTCTGCTGGGGTGGATTCACGATGGACTGAATCGCCTGGTTAATTGTGTCGCTAAGTTCCTGAGCGACGGCCTGCTTCAGCTGAAAAACCTGCAGGCGAACAGTGGCAGCCGAGTCATCTTTATCAATACGCTCGATCAGCTGGGTCACTTCAGCCAGTTCATTGGCGCGTCCCTGCACAATTACGGAATTCGTGCGTACGTCGGCGATGTATCGCAAGTTTGTCCCCAGGCCTGGTCGTTCCTCGTAGAACGATTCCAGTGCGGTCACAACCTGAGAGGCGATCGCGCTTTTCAACGGAAACACAGCGAATTCAGATTCGGCAGTGATTGGCTTGTCCAGTTCGTCGGCCAGCAACAGGATCGATTCCCGCTCGATCTCAGACGACAGAATCAGAATCGCATTTGGCTGCACGACGGGAATAAATGCGGCCGTCTTTCTCGCTTCGCCGCTGCGCTGTCGCAACGTCGTGAGTTCCGTATAGACGCTCGTCAGTAATGTGGCCATAGCCTCAGAATCGACATTTTGCAGAGTCAGCACATGAATGCTGGGCAGAGAGCCGACGCTGATTTTTTCCAGACGCTGGATAATCTCTTCCACCTTGGCAACGTCCGCCTCATTTCCCTTCAGGATCAGAATGCCCAGATCCTGCATCGCCTGAATGTTCACTTCGCCGCGCAGATTAATCGCCGGACCGTCTTCTCCAGGGGTCTCCGTGTCCGCAGCGTCGCCAGGCATCTGTGGTGTCTCATCCGCCATGGACACCAGCTGATGGATTTGATCATTCAGCTGATTTGCGGTTTTTGCGGAGATGCCGTTGTTCTCAACCACTTTAACAGATTCATCTGCACCGTTCGGCTTATCCAGATCGGTCACCAGCTTGCGCAGGTGATTGATTCGTGAAGCCGACGCTTCGATCATCAGCTGGTTATTGCTTTGGTCAATGCCCACTCGAAAGAGAGGCCCCGACTCTTTTTTTGCCGACCCGTCTTCAGCTCGGTCATACACGGCGAAACTTGGCAATCCGTTGATGCCCTGCGTTTGCAGCTCAGCCCGTTTTTCGAACACCACATAGATTGTGCGAGCGAGGTCTGACGCGTTGCCATTCTGAAGGGCAATCTCTTCAATGACAGGCGGTCCCGTCTCTTCAGAAACTGCGGAATCATCCGATACCACTTTACTGCTTTGTGAAACAGGGCGAATAAGCGGTGACGCTTTTTCGGTCGTCTGATCGTCATCAATATCGACCGACATTTTTCGGCTGCGTTTTTCAGACGACTGCACGTCAGTCTTACTGCTCATCGCGTCTGGCTTGTCGTGTACTAACGACGAATGCAGTTGTCGATTTTCCCGATCAGATTGTTTTTCCGCGACTGCCGTGGAGGAAGCATTTTTTGCCTGCGATCGGCTTTGCGAGAGCTGTGGTCGAGCATACTCTGTGCGAGCTTTATCGAGATTCAGTACGATCAGGAACTGTTTCTGTACGAGCAGTCTGTATCCCTGAGGTTCCAGTTCACCGTTCAAAATCCGGATCGCGGAAGGAAGATCGTATTCTTTTTTGTCGCGGCGCGCATAGCGGCCGGGCGGAACCGAATCCATGACCAATGTCAGTTCGTGGCTTTCCGCAACGTCCTTTAACACTTTGGCCCAGGTGGCGTCAAAATAGTTCAGACGGACGCCGTCTTCTGCTTCGTTCAGAGGAGGTTCATTGGCGCCGACGAGTGCTTCACGAAATGATCGCGATGCCTCTTCCGACGCACCGAGACCGCCGTGTCGGTTGAGTAATAAACAGAGAGCTGTTGCTGAACCCAGCAGCCCTGCTGCGAGAAATCCTTGCCTTTTCACCGCCGTGATCCTTCAAAAATGCAGGCTTTGAAGTGCCCCCGTGGGTTCTGGATTTCTTCGCAAATGCGATGAGAAGTTCCAATCGCTCTCATCGCTCGGGAACGGGCTGTTCGTCGTGGTAAGTACAGAACAGTCGTCAAGAGCAGAAATCAGATCCATCAGTTCGAAGTATCGGACTTTGACGGTGGTATCGATGAGGCGGGTTGTTTTGAAGGAATCAGTTTTGCGGATACTCAGGGCGAAATTTGCCGCGAGCGAAGCTGTCAGATCAGCCTGAAAAATGCTGCTTCGGCAAAGATGACCGATGCTTTTTTCGCTGTAGGATCGGCCTTCAAAAATAACGAAATCAGACTAAATCCAGGTGGCGGTCCAGTAGGTTTCTGCTGTCACACTCGCGACACTTCCAGCTTCGGCAAGTGGCGGCGATCAGAGTCTGCGGAACGAAAACGAATCGGTCCGCGATTAGCAATTTGCATCCACCAGCCTGTAGTTTTTCTTGCGTTTCCTCAGCCCTGAATGTTTGCGTCACACGATGAATTTGGCCATCTTCAATAAACTGCTGAGTCTGTTCCGGCCGCGTATGTCGTCAGCCAGCCTGTTCGGAGCGTTTGAGAAGAATCAGAATTCCTTGAAGCCGCAGTTCTTTGAGAAAGCGGCGGCTGTTGGGATTCCGCGAGGGCTGCGGTGGGTACGTTGCGACTGGCTGCAAGACAAAGTCCTGTTGCGTGATCGGGCCACGGGGCAGATTTCATTGCTCGTGAGCGTCAATCTGTCTTTCGAAGCCATCGAAGGAGGCGACATGGAAGATGTGAAGGCCGTCGGACTGGTTCGAGATGCATGCGCCGTATTTCAACTGACTCCGAATGGATGGGAAGCCAGTGGCCGTGCGCTCTTCAATATGAACCCCACAGAAGCCGTTCGGAAACTCGAGAGTTCTTATCAGCCGTATCCATCCTGAGAACGCTGAACGAGCGTTGGGACTTGAAAGAAGCCCAGGACAAAGTGCAGATCACGCTTCAGGATCGTTCGGTCGGCTCGTACTCTTCCCGAAACGCATTGAATCGAATGTACTCCCAGTGGCGATAGACATCGCTCGAACGCACAAGGTTTTCGTGAACACCATCGACAGCAATACGCCCTTCATGAATTAACACGATGCGCGAACATTTCTTCACCGTCGAAAGACGATGTGGAAGAAAGATGACCGTTCGCCCGACGAAAATGCGATGGTAGGCGTCATCCAGCAGAGCCTTGGTCTCTGTATCCATCGCGACGCCGGGTTCTTCGATGATGAGAATCGCAGGAGATCGAACGATGGCTCGAGCAAGACTGAGTCGAAAAATCTGCCCCGCATCCAGAACTGCGCCGTGCTCGCCCAGTTCGGTTTCATAACCGCGTGGCAACGTGCGAATGAAGTGATCAGCGTGCACAAGCTTGGCCGCATCCAGAGCCTGCTGGCGTGTAATATCCGGCTGACTGCAGGTGATGTTTTCCAGAACCGATGCATTGAAGACGGGGTCCTGACCGCTCACGAAAACAGCTTCCGCCCGCAGCGATTCCAAAGTCGCCTGCCGAATGTCGCGACCGTCAATCAGCACCTGCCCAAGATCCGGGTCGACAAATCGCGGTATCAAACTGGCCAAAGCGCGGGCGGCTGCTGGTTGAAGTGACAGCAGGGCGACGGTTTCGCCTGCCTCAATCCGCAAATCCAGGCCTCGAAGCAGTCCCGGTATCTGCGAAGTCTGAAACGAAATTTGATTGAAAGTCAGTGTCTTCGACATCGGCTGAAGGAACCCGGCTCCCGGAGCCTGACTGACGCCCGGAACGCGATTGATGTAGGCGGCGATTGCATCGGCCGTTTCACTGCCCTCGGCAGAGAATTCTGTACTGCGGTCAATGGATCTCAGTGAACGATAGACAATCCATAAACAGGCAACAGCGAGAATTCCGATCGCCGGATGTTTGCCATTTAAAATGTGCAGAATCAGGATTGTCCCTGGAACCAAAACAGTGCTGAACAGAATCACGTTTTTCAGAATGTGGCCCAGACGCTGTTGCTTGTGCATCAATCGACATCGCTGCTGGTAATCTCGCAGATGTCGCTCGAACTGCAGCTGCTCTGTCTGCTCCATTCCGAAGTTCGTCACAATGCGAGTCTTCTTCAGACTTTCGGCCATGCGTTTCAGGCCTCGATCCACCTGATCGGACAGCAGTCGAACAGATGTGTCTCCTCGGCGATTCTCCGCCCTTAACGCGACCCAGCCGATGACAACGGGAATGATCGTTTGGAACGCCAGTCTCCAGTCGGCCATCAACAATATTAACAGGACGGCCGTCAGGTCAGGAAGCACCTTCAGCCACAGCTTGCCCCATTGGATTGCTGCAGATTCAAGAGAGACTGTTGCAGATTGAAACAGTCGATCGGCCGCCCGAGTCTGATCGCCCGTCAGATCAGCCGGCTCAAGGCGAATGGCTTTGCGATGAATGTGCTGGCGAATGCGGAGGATGGCTCCCGCCACATGTTTTTCCAGCAGTGTTCCTGAAAGCGACAGCGATCCGAATCGAAGTACCAGGCAAAGTACGCTGGCCACCAGAATGGCGAACGTAGCGCCAGTGGAAGTCTGGACTGGTTTGAATGAGGCGATGAAATTCGCCGGGATGCGGCCGATCAGATGTCCTGCCAGCTCGTTTGCCAGCGGCAAAAGTCCTGTGTCGATTCCCGCAGAGAGTTGGCGGGGCGCTTCGATCAGCAGCCAGCAGAGCACAGATCCCAGCAGCATTAGTAAAGCCAGCGTCAGGCCTGAGACCAACGCAGATCCTGTGATCGGCAGCAGAGCGGGCTGTAGAAGTGACCGCCAGGAGATAACACGACGAAACTCTGAGGAAGCAGACATTGTGAGGCACTCCAGCAGGCCCGGCTGAGATCGGAAAACAATCTCCTCACCCGGATCCTGCTTCAGGACTTTATGCAAGTTTAGCGCCAAGTCCACGGAGCAACGAAGCACCGACTTTGCGTTCTGGCATTCGATCCAAGCTAATGGTTAGAAGCAGGCCTCACAACCTGTATCCAGGCAATCTGCGGCGGGAAGCGGAGATGCCGAGCTCATGCACCATCCTTGCATGCCTGTCCTGCCGGAATTCCCACCGGCGACCATCAAATTTCATGTCATGCGCGATTAAGCAAGGTCGCGATCTTCAAACATGATAAAGCCGAGGAGCAGCATGGCCGCAATGTAGGTCACTGCGTAAACAAGGCTCAGGCCCAGATAGTCCTGAGGCACCACGCGACCCGTTGCAACTGCGGAAGAGACGTTAAATGTGGACAGCGACGGCACGACCATTGAAATGAGTCGCGCTGTAAATGTCACCGATTCATTGGCTTCACCCGCAACGCTTTGGTTCACGATAATTTCAGTCAGATTTCCAATAACAAACACGGCGAAGCACACGACAAGATTCATCACCATTGGCATTCGTGTGGCGACGGTCACGCTGATGGCACCAAGCACGCAAACCTGAAGAAACGAGAGAGCAATACCAGGCAGCATCTGAGCGATCACGGCCACGCGATCCGGATGTGGAATCGGAATTTCCACTTCAGAAACTTTGTGCCATTGCCACATCGGAGTGACTTCTTCCGAGCGTTCTCTCTGGTCATATCCCACTTTGACGAAGATCAGGACCGAGAACAATGCAGTCAGAATGACAAAGAGCCAAATCACGGCCTGCACGATCCCGATGTACTTACCAAGGATAAATTGGCGTCGGTCAATCGGCTTGCTCAGCAAAGTCATTGCGGTCTTGCCTTCGATTTCGCTGGTGATGCTGGTACCAGCCGTCCATACGGCCAGCAGGGCTCCCGAAATCAAAAGTGTGGCAAGGCCGCATTCATTCAACATCTTCACGTCGTCTTCCAGGGTGAAGAACGGCATGACGGCATTCAGCACCAGGATGATGGACGAGATCGCAAGCAACAGCAAAAACAGCGGCTGTCGGATGGCTTCTTTGGTGGTAGCGCGGGCGATGACGCCGATGCGAGTTCCATAAGAAACGGCGACCAGCCCGACCAACAGTCCAAACACGGACAACCAGGTGATGGTCCAGTCTGTCTTAATGGCAGGAGCGACCGGAATGCCTTCGGCAAAAGTTAAAAAACGATTCATTGCAGAACGATTCCCGACTGCGAAACCAGAAAATTGGCGCAAGATCTCTCAGACTTGACTGTTACGTTGCTCGAAGTGCGACCGTTGGACAATTCTCCCCGCCGGCCGATACGAACTAAGGAAGCCCACTCTAACAGCCTTTTTTTTGCGGCCAAGGGAAAAACGCGTTCCGGACAAAGTCCGGCCCTAGCGTCGCACTGCGAAATCGGAAAACTCCTCCACTTCGGGTTTTGGCAGTCGGTCGATGCCGACAATTCCGTCCCCATACAGTCCGTTAAGTCGATCAATCAGCCGGGAAATGGCCTCCGACTCCGCTGTCGCAATCATCTCCACTCGCCCATCTGCCAGATTTCTGACAAAACCAACCACTCCTGAATCTCGCGCCAGCCGCTGGGTAGACACGCGAAAGCCAACTCCCTGAACCCTGCCGGAGAAATGAACGATTTCAGTAATACGCGCCATGGAGAAAGCTGCCTGTCGGTGTGGAATTTTCTGCAATGAAGGTCTGTGTCTCACGCAGGGCGAGTAACCTTCGCGTTGAGGGCTCTGAAGAAACAGTCTATTCTGTTTGCAGCAGCTGCGCTGTAGCCATTCGGAGTGTTTCCAGTCCTGAAGCGGAAAGGCGCCCGAAGCCGGTCGTCCCAGCATCGGCCTCGTTGAGTTTGTTCACCTGAGCATCCAGGTTCACATACTGCTGAACGAACCTTCGCATCTGATCCTGAGTCCAGCCTCGTTTTCGCTGCAGCAGGTTCAGATATTCAATAAGCTGCTGCGATTCGCGGTAAGCTTTGAGACGCATGGATTGTCGAATGACGGTCTTTCCGCTCGAGTCTTTATCAAAGATGAACAGCCCCAGCTGATCGGCTTCCTGAAGTGCCTTGCCCGACTTGTCGATCGTCTGCCAGGGAACGATCCCGGTTCCTCCATCCTGCCACGTATCCAGAGCCCAGGCCTGAATGTTTCGATTCGTCTCATGGACAGGATTGGACGTTCCATAGACCCAGGCCTTGAGCCCATGCAGCTCGATGTGGTCTGTCACAAGACGACGATAGTGCTGAAACGCCCATGACGAGACGATCCAGAGATCGCTGCGTTGACTGAGCTGGCCGCGTTGACTGAGCTGGCCGCGACAGTATTCAGGGCGAGAAATATCGATGCGATAATCAATCTTCACCTCGGGCGCGACGACACGGCCTCGATCAGTAAGCTCTCCGTAATACTGAAGTGCTCGGTAATCCCAGAAGCCGGCCGGTTCATCCAGAATCCACGGCGCCTTTGTGTTCTCGTTCAAAGAACCCTTATTGTTCAGGTAGACCTGAAAACCAGTTCGCTTCCAGCCTTTTGATTCTGCAAGGTGCGCAAAGTCCTGCAGAATGTTGACATAGGTCCGAGCGTACTCAGGTTTGGCCGAGAAGGCTTCATACGCATCCGGATTTCCATCAAAGTAGGCTCGACAATTCAGCGGCCAGCTTTCATGAAAGGTCAGGTAAAAACCAGGCGCAGCAACCTGGCCACGGTGGCCGTCTTTGAAAAAAGAACCATCAAGGTATGGGCCAAAAGCTTCGACGAAATCGTTCCAGTAGCCAGACGCAGCATCCGGAAGAATGTTATCGTACTTTTTGTTGTCCATCCTTCGCCCAGAGCGAAGCCGCATATCGAGATTGCTCTTTCGCGAACCGGGTGCAGCTGTGTTGTGTGAGTAGTGCAGGATGTTGGCGTGAATACGATGATCGTAGGCGATCTGCTGCAGTGCATAGTATTCGTCAACATGATCGGGCAGGCCGTACCCATTCATTTCGCAGAAGAATGTTGCCTCACGGGGCAGGGCGAAGGCATGTACTTCGATTTCGATCGGGACAACCCGGCCATCAGACAGAGTGACTGTTCCATGGCGGAAACCAGGTGATGCATCGAATGGGACAAAAATATCGGCGATGACAGCCTGATCGGTTTCAGCCTTGATCACAATGGATTCAGGCATGGGCAACAGCGGATCCGGAATCATACGGCCGTTGGCAGGAACATAGACGGCCTGCTGCAGGTCGATCCGCATCTCGGGATCGTCCAGTTCTACTTTGACGGAAACTTTTGTGTCCTTGTCACTTCGAAGCAGCAGCTGAAATCCCAACACTTCGCCAGCCGCACCAGCGAGCCGTATTCGCTGCCCATTGTAGATCGCGTTGTGTGTTCGATAGTCTTCCGCCAGTTCTCCCACAGGTTGCCCCGAGTCATCAAATTTATCCAGCACGGGGACGACGCCAAGTCCGGGAATGATTGACGACGACAGGGGAGGAATAACGACTGTTGGTTTTTCGACAGCGTCAGTGTTACAAACACCACCGCGAACAACAGACCTCTGAGAACGCTTCCCAGTACGGTTTAGTATGACAACCTCGATTTCAAATTGCCGGTTGGCGACGACAGATGCTGGCAGGTCTCGCAGAAAAATCGTTTGCTGCTGCCCTTCTTCAATCAGCGGGATGTTATGACGACCGAGTGGCCGGCCATTCAGCGTGACCTCATAAGCAAAGCCGCTGCTGGGTGCGGTCAGTAAGAGTCGCGCCGAGGTGCTGTCGGCGGATGCGATCTGCAGTTTCGTCGCGGGTTCAGAAGTGGGCTCTGGCTGCTCGTCGAATTCCACCAGCAGAAAAGGTTTTCATCGACAATGATATCAACGACAAAACGGGTCGTCAGGGTTGACCGGCTCTGTCAGCAGGCGAGCGTCTGAAGTCGATTTTCCAGTTCGTCGATGAGTTCTGCAATTGTACGGCCAGTGCAGGATGTGGGCAGGCCAACAGCTTCTCCCTTGGTCACCCAGTCGGCGACTTTGCGTTCGGCAGCCACAACAGTACTGTGGTCGCGGCCTCCGAAGTACATCCCGATTTCTCGATAGGCCGATTTTGTCATGCGGCGTGACATGAACATCGCGATCGCTCTGGGAAGAGCAATGGCTTTTCGTCGCGATGGTGAACGAAGGTCGGCGGCGGTGACGCCAAAGGTTTCGCAAACGACTTTTTCAACATCGCTGATACGGACGAGACGTCGACATTCATCAGCCATTTCGCCCAGCACTTCTCGAGCAACCGATAGCGTGATGCGGCGACCGTTCAGAGAGAATTGGCCTTCCAGCTGATTCAGTGCGCCCTGAAGTTCGCGGGTGTTGCGACGGCAGCGACGAACGACGTATTCCAGAGCGTCATCCGCAAAAATTGCTTTCATTCCGGCAGTCAGCGAACGGGCCAGTTTGTGACGCGTTGCTTCGTCCGGGGATTCAATACGGCAAACGAGGCCGCTCATGAAACGAGTCGTCAGTTCTTCACGATGCTTTGTCAGCAACCGCGGATGACGATCTGAAGAGATCACAACCTGCCCACCATGATCAATCAACTGAGTGATCGTATGCAGGAACTCTTCCTGAGTGGCTCGTTTGTTGTCAAGGAATTCAATGTTGTCGATCAGCAGCACGTCGACATTGCGAAATCGCTGGCGAAACGATGGAACTGTGCGCGAGCTGAGTGCTGCGGTGAAATAATTTGTGAACGCTTCACACGTCAGATACATCACATTCTTTGAGGTGTGCTTGCGGCGAACTTCCGTGTAAATGGCTTCCAGAAGATGTGTCTTGCCGGTTCCGGTACCGCCGTGAATAAACAGCGGGTTGTAACGTTCACCCGGAGCTGCGGAGATCTGTCGCGAGGCAAGGACCGCAAGATCATTGCACTCACCGGAGATGAATGAATCGAAGCACCGAAATCGTCTTCGGTTGGATGGCAGGCTCAGGCTGCCCGGTTGATCAGACTCCATCGCCGCCAGCGGCAAGGGCTGGCGATTACCAGAAGAAGGCAATGGGCCTGTACCACCGTCGCGGCGGAGCTTGACGTTGTTGTCAATTGCCGAAGGACGGGTGGATGTTGAAAGGTCTTCCGCGCTGGCCGGTGGAAGGCTTGCACCTTCCAGAATCAGAGATTCATCAACCTCGAGCTGCGAAGATGCAGACGGGCCGAGAACAAGTTGCGCAGCCTTCGTTAATGCGGTCCGAAAACGACGCAGCAGCCAGTTCAGAATGAATGGATTGGGAACGCGAACAATCAGCCGGTCGCCAGAAATCTCGAAGCGAGTTCTCTTGTGAAACCAGTGCTGATAATTCTGTTCGCCGACGGCGTCTCTGATGGCATACATAAGCCGTTCGAGTTCGGTCGATATCTGGACCGGAGTAGTCTCCGGATGTTTTAAAACGGCCGTCGATCCAGCGTGGGGCGCGGAATCGAACGTCAGTTTGTCTTCATGACGTACGGGCTGCGTCATGCGCCCCTCCCTCTTGCGTCAGCGCGCAGCATCGCCACAGACAAAGACGGGGCAATTCGCGCAGGCAGAAACATGCGCGGCACTCCATCGCCTGTCGCCACAAGGGCAGGGCGGTGCTGGAAGACTGACTTTTTTGACAGGTATTTTGCCTGGCGACGAGTGCAGATTCGTCGTCAAGCGCTCACTCACTCAACGGGCGGCGATGTTAACCAGACGTGAAGAAGTGTCAAACGACGTTGACCGAATTCCAGGCACACTGTCGTGAGAGAATTTCATAAGTGTTTCAGTACGAAGACTCTCCGAATTTCACCGATTCTGAGTGACGATTTCCTGGACCAAATGAAGGCGAGTGAATTGACAAATCAGAAAGACTGTTGTCGGTGCGTCCCACTGTCTCGGCCTGTCAAAATGAGTCGGGTTTTCTTGCAACCGGCACGGCAACTCGCCCGACTTTTCGACGGTAATGCCCTGACTCAGTCGCGTGCAGAATAATCAGATGTTCTCGATGCTGCGCAATCATTATACTGTGATGTCGGTTTTAATCGGTTAGTCAGGGCTGGGAAACAGCGAGGGTCGCTCATGATGGGAATGATGGACAGCATTGCCGAAAATTGGACTTGCAAGCTCCCAGAAAGCGGGAACTCAAAACGTCTTCTGACGTGTCTGATCACGGTGATTGCGGCGATCACACTGTCTGCGGATTCTGGCCTCGCTCAGGAACGCTTCGACAAACTGCGTGACTTCATGGTCACGTCGAAAGTGCAGGCCGAAGGGATCAGCAACAAAGCTGTGCTGGCAGCATTGCGTCGAGTTCCGCGGCATGAGTTCGTACCGTCTTCGCAAAAGGCTCGCGCGTATGACGATGTGGCATTGGCCATTGGCAATCAGCAAACGATTTCACCTCCTTATATCGTCGCGTACATGACTGAGTCGCTGGATCCGCAGCCGGGCGATCGGGTGCTGGAGATCGGGACTGGGAGTGGCTACCAGGCGGCGGTGCTGGCCGAGATTGTCAAAGATGTTTACACAATTGAAATCGTGTCGCCTTTGGCCAAGCAGGCCGAACGTCGACTGCAGGAACTCAAGTACGACAATGTACACGTACTCGATGGAGACGGTTACAAGGGCTGGCCCGAACATGCACCGTTCGACAAAATCATCGTCACGTGTTCGCCCGAGAATGTTCCAGCCGCTCTTGTTGAGCAGCTCAAAGATGGCGGCCGCATGATTGTCCCCGTTGGTGAGCGCTATCAACAATCGTTTCATCTGTTTACAAAAGAGAACGGTCAGCTGAAAGACGAACGTTTGGTGTCGACGTTGTTTGTGCCCATGACGGGAACATCAGAAGAGCAGCGTCGAGTTCAGCCCGATGCGACTCGCCCCGAGATCGTCAATGGCTCCTTTGATCTGGATGAGAACGGAGATGGAAAAGTCGATGGCTGGCACTACCAGCGGCAGGCAGAGATGTGCACGGAAGAACCGATGGAAGGCTCCTACTGTCTGAGATTCAGCAATGTGGAAAACGGCGAGTTGGCTCAGGCTTTGCAGGGCGGGGCGATTGATGGCCGTCACATCAGTGTGATCAATCTGAATTATTGGGTGCGATGCGAAGGCATTGTGCCGGGTGCGTCGGTCTCCGAGCAGGCTGCGGTCGTTGTTCATTTCTACGACAAAGTCCGAAGAGACATCGGCACGACCGTACTCGGGAAATGGCGAGGAAGCTTTGATTGGCAGAATGCTCGCTCTACGGTACCCGTCCCGGCGAACGCGAAAGAAATGATTATCCGCATTGGCCTGAACGGTGCTACGGGCCAGCTTGATCTGGACGGTATGAAAATCCAGACCATTAAACGATGATCATGATTCCTGGCCGGTCAGTACAACCATGAATGCTGGTCGTGATGGTGTGGGGGGACTGGCTTGAGGGGCAAGGGACTTTGACTGGGGAGTGACGAAACTCGTGTGTCATAGTCGCCCGACTTTGCTGAAAATTTCTGAGCAGAAAACCATGAGCATCAACATACGATCTTTGCCGTGTTCTGTGACGTTGCTTCTGGCATTTGTCGCGATGCCAGGATTCGCCGCTGAAGCAGATGAGCTTGGGGTCGCTGTTCGGAACGCTGTGAAGCGGGTCGATGCTTCTGTCGTGCGATTGCGAGTCATCGGCGGAGAACAGTCGATTGATGGCGATAAGGTCACTTCGCTGGTGACAACGGGCATCGTGATTTCCGAAGCTGGCGAAATATTGACGAGTCTGTTTGCCGTGCAGGGCAATCCTGAAGCTGTTCTGGCTGAGGACAATGCCGGACGTCGCACAAATGCCAAAATCGTTGCGATCGATCATGTGCGTCGACTCGTATTGCTAAAAGCGAGTGAAGGGCAATGGCTACCCGCTGAGGTCGCGCCGGCCGAATCGGTAAAAGTTGGACAGTGGTCAGTTGCTCTTGGACGATTCTATTCTGCAGACTCATCCAGTCTCTCAGTAGGCGTCGTCAGTGCATTGAATCGCATTCACGGAATGGCCATTCAGTCGGACGCGAAGATCTCACCTGTGAATTATGGAGGTCCCCTGATTAATCTTGACGGGCAAGTCATGGGTCTGCTGGTGCCGCTCTCACCCGGAGGCCGGGGAAATGCGTCGTCCGGCGTTGAGTGGTATGATTCCGGAATCGGTTTTGCCATCCCAATGCAACAGGCTCTGGCGGTCGCCGATCGTTTAAGAGCCGGGAAGGATCTCAAGGGGGGCCGCCTCGGTGTGAAACTGCTCTCGTCAGGAGTGTTCGCATCGCGAGTCGTCGTGGATCGTGTGATCCCTGCAGGGCCGGCCGATGTGGGCGGCATAAGAAAAGGCGATGTCTTACTGGCCGTCAATGATCGTGTGATTGAACGTATGAGTATGCTGGAAGAAGCGGTCGGCAGTCGGTACGCGGGCGACACGTTGAGCTTCGACGTAAAACGTGGCGATGAAAATCTGAAGTTCTCCGTCCTGTTGTCGGAAGAACTTCCTGTGATCAAACCTGCCTATCTGGGCTTGATGAGCGTTCGCAATGCGAAGGCAAACGAGCCGCCCGGTGAGCCCGAAACTGTGGCGAAGATTGCGCCCGAAAACGTCATTCCGCCCGATCCTCCAGAAAACGCGGGCGAAAAAAAAGAAGCAGCAGCCAGAGCAACCGTGACTTTGCCCGCGCTGGTTGTGGTCAACGATTCTCCCGCGGCAGAAGCCGGTCTGCCTGCGCGCATTGAACTCATCAAAGTGAATCACCAGGCAACAACTCGAGTCAGCGAACTGGCAGCAGCATTGTCCGAAATTCAGGCCGGATCAAAGGTGTCGATTGAATATCGAGTTCCGGGAGAAGAAGCATCGAAGTCCGTTGAGGTTATGGCGAAAACGCAACCCGAAGAGGTGACGCATCTTTCGACAGAAGTGCTGTCTGCCGTAAACGACATCGGAAAGGCAGCGCAGAACGCGGACAATCCGGATGCTGATGCGGCCGCTGGTGAAGTGCAGGTCGTCGACAATATCTCGCGACGTGAGTTATCGTACGAGCAACGAGGGCGCGCCATTGTGTATTCATCAAGGGTGCCA
Organism: uncultured Planctomycetota bacterium; assembly: GCA_947085455.1. GTDB lineage: Bacteria > Planctomycetota > Planctomycetia > Planctomycetales > Planctomycetaceae > SXXK01. Next base: position 140,757 of record CAMTWR010000003.1, read on the forward strand.
ACGACTGTGTTGCCGGGAATTGTGATTCTGCTGGCATCCGAGTCCGAATCGGAAGAACAGATTCTGTCCCGATGGAAGTTGCTGATCGATTCTCACAACCTGATGGTCGTGCTTCCCGTGAACCCGGAAAAATCGCGGCTCACTGCCGAAGACATTCCTTTAGTGATGACAGTCCTGAAGGGGCTCGCCGGCGGCGCGAAAGCCGATACGGGTCGCATTGTGGTGGTGAGCAATCGTGAGCAGGCTCGTCTGGCCTGGCAATTGTCATTCGAAGGTCCCTCGCCTGTACGCGGAATCGCACTGACCGATGGTTGGATTTCTGCGTCTGATCTCGCGGGCACCGACGGCTCTGATCGATCGGTTTTAATGTTGAAATCACCTGAGAATTCAGAGTCGAAGGCGTTGCAGACGGGCAGCCTTGAATCCCTTCAGAAGGCCGGATTCTGGACTCCATTGCCTGCAAGCAGCGAGCCCGAACAAAACATCGCGGACTGGTCGCTGCTACTGCGGGCGTTTTAGCGAAAACCGATCACCAGGCACTGATCCACTGATGATCAGTCTCAAATCAAAACTATCGGCCCGGCAATAGATCAAAGCAAAACGGGCGGCTCAGATTCGTTACTTCGATAACAGAACTTTATGTTCCAGTCTCCGCCATGCTTCCGGCAGGCAATGCAGCAGATCGGATGCAATCATTCCTCGCTCAGTGAATCGTTCGGCTGCCACGTCACCCGCCAAACCGTGCGAATGAACTGCGAGGGCGGTGGCTTCAAATGCTGGCAACCGCTGGCCCAGCAGCGACGTGACAATCCCGGTCAGGACATCACCCGAGCCGCCTGTTCCCATCCCCGAGTTGCCGGTGTTGTTGCGATACAGTCGGATCCCGTCGGTCACGATTGTTCCCGGGCCTTTGAGAGCAACAATCAACTGGTGCGCTGCGGCGAATTCCTGCGCCATTTCTTCGCGATATTTCTCGACGTCTGCAATGCTGCGGCCGGTGAGGCGTGAAAATTCGCCTGGATGAGGAGTGATCACGCAGGGAAAGTTTCGTGGGTGAGTAAACATGCTTTGCTCGGAAGCGATATTTAATCCGTCCGCATCGACAACGACTGGACAAGTGGCCTGCGCCAGTACGTCACGAAGCAGCTGGCCGGCCGCTGAACTTCGACCCATACCCGGTCCAATACCAATCGCATCGCGGCCCTGCAGCAGAGTCGTCACACGAGTTTCAGAAAGCGGCAGCAGGCCACTTTCGCAATCATCTGGAAGACCTGTCGTCATCAGGCACGGTTCAAAGCTCGCCACGATGTTCTGAATGGAAGCCGGCACTACCGCCGTGACCAGGCCGGAACCAGACCGGAGCGCGGCCACGGAGGCGAGACAGATAGCGCCGCTCATCCCCACGGAACCACCCATGATCGAGATCTTTCCAAACGTGCCCTTATGGCCGTCCGCCGGACGAAGTGGAATAGCTGGTAAAGTGAACGGTTTCAAATCAGGTGAGTGGGGCATGTCAAAGACTTCCTCTCATGAGAGTTGAAGAGTGAATGGAATCAACGCGTCGGAAGCAACCGGCCTTGCGGCTCACCTGTGACTTAATATTACTGAACGGCTCGACGACGCAGTGTGGCTCCTCCCGAAAGATTGACCACTTTTGTGAACCCATGCTGTACGAGGATTTGTTGAGCCACATGGCCGCGAATCCCGACTCCGCAACTTACGACAGTGGGCCTGGAAGAATCAAGTTCTTGTAATCGCAGACGCAGTTCGTCCACCGGGATCGCGACAAAAGATTCGCATCCCGTGAGCGGCGCTTTGGCGATTTCAGCAGCAGTCCGTACGTCGATCACCTGGTATCCCGACAGATCTGCATCAGCATCGAGAACGTCACCCAGTCCATCCATCTGGTTGCACGCTGTGAATGCAGCCTGATGGACAGGATCTTTTGCGGAGCCATACGGAGGAGCATAAGAAAGATCGAGCCCCGTTAAATCTCTGACGGTTGCTTTGAAGGCCATGGCCGTGGCAATCACATCAATTCGTTTGTCGACGCCATCCTTGCCTGTCGCCTGCGCACCGAGAACTCGACCGGACTCCGGACAGTACAAGAGCTTCAACGTAATGGGCGAAGCGCCGGGAAAGTATCCGGCGTGCTGGCCGGCAATAATGGTAACACTGCGAAATTTAATTCCAGAACGAGTTGCCGCTTTTGCGGACAGCCCGGTCATGGCGGCTGTCTGTTCAAAAACACGCACAACTGCAGTGCCCATCACTGGCGCAGTGGGAAAACATTGACCGGTCGCTGCGTGTTCGCCCGCCAGACGTCCGGCACGATTGGCTGGCCCCGCCAAGGCAACTCGCATCTGCTCGCCGGTCGGTGCATAAACGTATTCGCATGCATCTCCCACTGCATAAATGTCGGGGTCGTTCGTTTGAAGCGACGAGTTCGTCGCGATACCACCGGTTTTGCCGAGCGTTAATCCCGCATCAACGGCGAGCTTTGTATTGGGGCGCACACCCATTCCGAGGATAACTACCGAGCCCGGCAGAACTTTTCCACTTTGCAGTTCGACTCCGGTCACATGGCCGGCTGAGTCTACGGCGATTTTTTTGATTCCGTCGCCCAGGGTTAATTGAACTCCCTGATGTCGCAATTCGTCATGCAGTGGAACCACCATTTCCGGATCCATGGGCGGCAGCACCTGCGGCAGCAATTCCGCCAGCGATGTTGTGAAGCCTCGGGCCACGAGCTGTTCGACCATTTCGAGTCCAATGAAACCTCCACCGATGACGATGGCTTCTTTTGTCCCCTGAGCTCCCGTTTCCACAGCGTCACGAATGCGGTCCATGTCGGCAATGTTGCGGAGAGTGTAAACGCCCTCTGCATGCACGCCTTCAATGTTCGGGACGAATGGAGCGGCGCCTGGTGAGAGGATCAGTTTGTCGTAGGCCAGCCGGTACTCATGACCATCGATCAGCTGCCTTACGATGACTTCTTTAGACTTCCGATCTATTTGAATCGCTTCGCTGCGAGTCCTCACATCGAGTCGGAAACGCTGTTCAAGCAGTTGTTTGGTTGCAACGAGCAGCTTGCCGCGATCCGGGATTTCGCCGCCGATGTGATACGGCATGCCACAATTTGCGAACGAGACAAATTCGTCCTTCTCCAGCAGAATGATCTCTGCACTTTCGTTACAACGGCGTGCGCGAGTGGCCGCGGAAGCTCCGCCAGCAACTCCTCCAACGATGACAATTTTCAGTGGGCTGTTCGTCATGAACCTTTGACCTTTTTGACTGCGGCGGCAATGGCGATTTTGTCCGCGGACATGCCTCATCACTGTTGTTACTCAGACCGGTGAGAGCGGATGCGATTGTTGTCCGGATGAGTCGAGTTTGAATCAAATTCTATGTTCCGTCTACTGTGCATCCAGCGTGCACGCCGCTCTTCTGCAGATTGGCATCAGGCGGACAGTGAATTGCATCAGGATGTAACACAATGGCGTCAATAGCAATTCCATCGTAGTCGCAGCTGGCGAACAGCTGGGCGCGTTCACAGAGGATCCAGATGAGCTCCACAGTGCATAAACCCGCCGTTTGCTCTCACCAACGGCCAAATTTGCGGGTGCATTCTTAATCTTACGCACACCGGCGGTCCTGAATCATGGAATCAGCAGCCTGGCAGCGTTTCCGAAATGCCGACCATAAGTAAGACGAAAATGAACAACGGGGATCATTTTCTGTGCGAATGGAATATGGCGGGAATTCCAATGTTTCGAGACTGGCTTTTCAGGTACGTCGTGGCAGTTGTCATGCTGTCATCAGTCGTATCGGATGCGTCAGCCCAGGATTCCTTCCTGCAGCCGTTGACGACGGTGTCCGGTCACAGCTTTGCGCCTCGACGGACCACTCCTGATTTCCTCAATATAGCGCAGTCGCACAGCAGTATCGACAATCTGTTTGTCTCGGATAGTGACTCGACCGCAACGCCCAATGAACCGGGAAGTGGTGATTCAACGCAGGTTCAGTCGGCCAGTTATCCGGCAGATGTCATCTGCGCTGAAGAATTCTGTCCGGAAAATGGATGCGCGCCGACTGCCGACTGCAACATCCCGCTCGCTCGATTTCGCAAGTCCTGCTATCAGGGATCGTACGCCAGTTATGGAACCCTGGGCGACGACCCTGACCTCGGAATCATGGTACGAACGCTCGACGGGGGAGCAACCTTTGCGATTCCTCTGGGGAGCATGGAAAATGTAATCACCTTTACGCCTTACATTCGAGCCGACCTTTTGGACGCGGCCGCAATCTTTGATGTTCCCGAATCGCTGTTTGACACTGGCGTGAAAATGTTCTGGAAGCGGCCCATCAACGAACGTCTGGGCTCCATGATGATGATTACACCATCAGTCAGAAGTGATTTCACGACAAGCGACGGCGCGTTTCGCCTGTTCGGGCTGGCCCTGCTGACCTGGCAATGGGTGCCGCAGACATTGTCGATTTCGGGCGGTGTTGTTTACACAGGTCGCGACGACTTTCCAGTTCTGCCCGCCATGGGACTTCTCTGGACTCCTTCGCCGGAATGGAAATTTGATGCTCAGTTCCCGTCGCCCCGCATTTCGCATCGACTGGCGAAGAATGGCGATAAAAGCGAAACATGGGCTTATCTGTGCGGCGTGTTCGGGGGCAATACCTGGGCGGTGACACGAACCGGTGGCGCTACGGACGAACTGACAATCAGCGATCTGCGACTTGTCACAGGGATTGAATTCGCTCAGTGCGAAAATCGCGGCTTCTATGTGGAGGCCGGTTATGTCTTCAATCGTTCAATGGAATACACAAACATTCCGATCGAACGCGATCTTGATGCGGCAATGATGATGCGGGCCGGCGTTTCGTTTTGAAGCCGCCGAAGTGACCGCGATGAAAACAAATCCTGGCTGATCTCAGCTCGATCACACACGGCGTACCAGATCAAGTCCACGTCAGGAATGGCTGCATCACCCGGTATCGCTCGTCAACCAACTGCGGACGACATCACGTGCTGATCACGCAGGCCGATTAATTCAATCCCTTCTCGATCCGGGACTTCCCATGCGGCACCGCAATGTTCGCAACGGTCGGTGTCGACTCGCCGACGTCTCTGGCAGGCGGTGCAGGATTCGGTGACCCAACGCGAATAAATAGCCACGACGGCTAGCCACACCGACACGCCTACCATCAGGCCGATCACCAGCCACACGATCTGCTGTCGAGTACCCTGAACCCGACCGCGAGCCAGCAGGAACGCTCCAATGCCGCCCGCCAGAGAATGCAACACCAGCACCAGCGGCAACAAGGCGGGAAAATTTATCTGACGGTATTCGTCCGGGGCCAAAAACGACGAAATCGCAGTCAAAACGACAACCATGACCGGTGGCAACACCAGGAATTCCGTTTGGTCGTGGCGTCGTTCAACAATGAGGTCAGGAAGCGTCGCGGCATCCTGAACTTTGCCGCCAGCGTCAGCGAGTCGATAATCAAACGTCGGCGTCGTGTCGTTAGCCACAATCACGACACCCATTTCATCCGTGGAAGCCACAGCCAACAACGTGGCCTCCGGTTCCTTGAGCCAGTCCAGCATCCATTGACCGGTGGCGGTGAGTTCTACGTTGGCCAGTGGATAGGAATGGGTGGCCTTGACCAGCTCGGAGTCTGTAGATGGCAGAGTCTGATCTTTCGTCAATGGTTTGATCGAGTACCGATAAAGAGTTTCACGATCCCGAGCCCACAGAGTCGCTTCAGGAAGTTCGTCGGATGGCAGCGTCACGGCCATCGCCTGGACCGAAATATTGGACAGCCTGCGAATCTTCTTTGCATCAAAGTCCAACTGATAGATTCCTGTGGAATCCGACAGTAATCGCTGCCCTTCAATGGAATGCAGCACTGCTGAACGAGTGAAGTAACACAGCGGGCTCACATCGCTGAATGCACCCTGCGGGGTCTCGCTACGACCAAACACTCCCTGCGGAGTCACAGTTCCGACCCAGCCCCCGGCACTCGAGTAAGCATAGAGCTGATCATTGTGCTCATAGAGAGCAACTTCGCCCTGATCCTTCGACGCACTCGTCGTCACATAGCGATACCCGTTCCATGAACTCGCCGGATTCCAGACGGAGTTGGAATCAATCTGAACCAACGAACGCTCGGCCCACTTTTCCGGCAGTTCTGCAAACGCTGCTTTTGTCAAAGCACCGCTGGAAAGTGGTCGTCCAGTCCGGTGAACCGGAGCGTCTTCATAGCTGCGAGGTGACTTCCACGTTTCTTCGATTTCCCAAAGTTGCCCATCCGCCGACACAACCAGCGTGCGGGCTTTGAGATCAAGGGACCGGGGAGGCGTTATGAAAGCGCTCACAAAGAAGACCATCAGCGTTATGACCAGAACCATGCTGCCCAGACCCAGTCCCAAAGCATTCGACCAGGACCAGGATTCTTCCGATGCTGAAGCTGGAAGGAAGGTCTGATGAGTGAATGCGTGCCTTGAAGCCGACAGGGTCATCCATGAAAAAAGGACGATCAACGTGAGTGCAACGGCGGATCCCCAGCTCAACGAATCGGACACCGTCACTGTCACCAGAAAGCACACCAACAGCGGGATTCCCAGTGGCATCCATTTTGTTCCAAGCCAGCGAGCTTCTCGACAGGCCATCCAGATTCCTGCCGGCTGAAACAGAAATGAAATCATGCAGCCGATCGCGGCGGGAATGACGTCAGGCCAAGTAACGGGCAACTTCTCCGGCCCTTGTGATTCCAGATAAATCGCCACAACCAAAAGAGGAACCGCCCATGCGATCGTATGAGCCACAAAACCGGCGGCCAGCTTGCCCTGATAGATGTCCTTCACGGAAATCGGACGATGCAACAGAAACGCTCGTGCATCCATTCGCTGGTCAAGCAGTGATTGCAGCAGACCAAGTGCCAGAGCAAACAAACCACTGCCAACGATGGCCATCGAAGCCAGCGACATCGGTAACTGACTGCAGTCGTATACGTTGCGAGGCATCTGCATCCAGCATAGCAGGCCGATGACGATAATCCCCAGCGGCGTCCATCGCAGGATGTCCTTCAGTTCTTTGCGAAAGATCGTGATCATGCAGTCTCTCCTCGACGGGAACCAACAGAAAAGGATTGCTGCTGTCGACTTCGCGACAGCCACGCCAATACAGAATCCGTAAACGGCAAGTCGATGACTTCCACGGATGAAGAATTCAGACGGTGTACCGCAGCCGTCGTTTCTTCGTCGGCATCGGCAACCGTCAGATGGAGCCGACTGCCCAGACGCCGAGCTTCAATCAGTCCGGGCACAGCCGCGATTCGGTCCGCATCCACGCTGCCCACTTCCAGCACATACCCGGTGACTCGCTGACGAAAATCATCCAGAGTCGTATCAACCTGCAGTCGGCCATCAATCATTAACAGCACTCGATCCGCCACGCGTTCCACATCGTCCAGCAGATGCGAACTTAACAGCACCGTCCGCTGCCCATCGCCTGCGAATTCCACCAAAGTCTCATTCAACGCTCGTCGCGAAACCGGATCAAGACCCAGAGCAGGATCATCCAGAACCAGCAGATCCGGATCCGGTGCCAACACCAGAGCCAGCGACACACCAGCTCGCTGACCACGACTCAGATGCGCCACATGCGTCGATTGCGAGATACCGAAGTGCCCGACAATCTGGTCGAACATGGTATCATTCCAGCGAGAATACCCGGCTCGCTGAAATGCCGCACACTCGCGAACTCGCATGCCCGGATACAAAAAATGCCATTCAACCATGTATCCGATTCTCATGCGAATATCCGTGGTGAGTTTCGCACTGTCCTGTCCGAAGACCTGACATCCACCACGAGTTGGCCTCAGCAGGCCCATGATAATACGAATCGTGGTACTCTTGCCCGCTCCATTCAGCCCGAGCAAAGCCGTGACCTGCCCTGGTGGAATCTTCAGACTCAAGTCACGCACAACAGCCCGCTGCCCGAAGTACCTTGACAGCCTGTCTGTTCGAATCACAGGATCCAGCATTGAGATGTCTCCTTCATAGGTGCACTGTTTGAAATGTCATTTCGGCGTCAGCCGCTCGATTCGTTTTCTGACTTCTTCCTGAATCTGTTCTGCGTCAAAGCCCAGAGTCAGCGCTTCAGCCAGAAACGGATCCATAACTTCTTCAAGACGTCGCTGACGCTCTTTGCGAGTGTAGATCTCCCGACGTTCGGCCACGAAATAGCCTCGACCCTGATGGCTTTCCAGTACTCCGTCACGCACCAGCACTGCATAGGCCTTGGCAATGGTGTTGGGGTTCAGCACAAGTTCCGTCGCCAATGCTCGGACGCTGGGTACCGATTCACCAACCGCCAGTCCACCCGTTGCAATGCCATGCCGAATCTGATCGACCACTTGACGATAAATCGGAACACTCGACCCGGTTGTAATCTGAATTCGCATGATCCGCCTCACCCATCTGTACTGCGTTGCGTAGTACAGTACGCGAGCCTGCAGACGGCGTCAAGAACTTTTGAAAGAAAAAATTGAGAGAAAGGAGTTACTGCTCTCCGGTCGCAACTGCCGTGCATCATGTGTCATTAACACTGTGAGTCAGAGCTGCTCATGCCAACCACCGTCTCACATGGTGAAACGCTGGCCGGAGTTTGGTCGACGAGTGAATTCACAGTCTGGACAGATCCCGACACTGACTGACGGAGCGTCGTCAAGGCATGGCCACTCACAGAACTGCTCGATCCATGAGGCACTATGACGAGCAGGCGGCTTCTCAAATTGCCGCTTCGCACGCCTATTCAGTTTGCCCGATCCTTCTCCCGGTACTCCGACGAACTCCCTAGGTCGCCGCGGGTATAGTGCCATGCACCGGGTTCGCTCAACGACTCATCCGTCGGCAACCTACGCAAAGTAAATTTCGTGGGGAGACATCGCTGGTCGGCCGAACGACCAGCCTGAATGTCGCTGCACCGGCATTCATGGAGAGGCGAATGACTGCGGGAAGAACAGGGCAGCTGAGGCAGGACGAATTGGTAAGCTCAGGCGGCTGCTTCGTCCTGATCATCGTCATCTTCGTCGCCTGTCTGTGCGATGGCAGGCAATGCGCGTTGGCGTCGAAGCGTCGCGTAGTTCGGAAGGTCTTCCAGTCGTCGAAGCCCGAACATGGACATAAACTGACGAGTCGTTTCGTACAGAAACGGGCGGCCGAGAGAATCGTCTTCTCCGCCAATGCGGACAAGATTTCGATCCATCAGCTGACGAATCATTTCAGCGGACTGCACTCCACGAATCGCTTCGACGTCGGCGCGAGTCACTGGCTGCTGGTACGCCACGATGGTCAGCGTTTCCATCATCGGCGCAGATAACTTCATTTCGGCCTGACGGTTGTGAAGCCGGTCAAGCCATGGGGCGAGCGAGGCACGCGTCATTAGCAGATAGCCGGCAGCCGTTTGTTCGATGCGAAATGCGCTGCGAGTACGATCGTAGCCTTCATTCAGCACTTGAATCAGTTGCTGCACTTCTTTGATGTCGATCAGACGGGCGACCTGCGCCAATTTACGTGCGGGCGTCGCGCCTTCCGAAATCAACAGAGCTGCCTCCAGTCTGGCCAGGCGAGTTGATCTGACAAGGCCGCCATCCGGAAGGATCAAAAAGGAGTTTTTTAATGTCCGGCGATTGCGATCGTCCTTCTTGATCCAGCGGATGCGTTCGTTTTCAGTCCGATGAAGGGCGACAGACGAAACGCTGAAATTAGTACGCGCCTGCTGCTGTCTGCCGAACGGTAACGAATGAGGCTGCAACATAAAGACAGTCGTTCAACTTGAATGCCACTGACGGGCTGGTGTTGCTGCGTGTTTGAACGGACGCAAATCTTTGTACCGGGTTCGCGTGCTCTACTACGGCTTTTGCAAGGCCTGCTCTGCCTGCCACTGATTGACCTGCCGCAGAACGTTTTTGGCACACTCTTCTCGGGACTCGCCGACGGCCTCAAACCGGATCCGCATGAGTTCTGTCTGTCCGCGGAAAAATGCGGCAAAACCAACGGGCGATTTGGCTCCCGCTTCAAACCAAATGGTTCGCACAGCGCCCTGGATATTGAGCTGCTCCACGATTTTATCGGCTGCGCCAGGCTGGGACGCGTCCGCAGCAGGTTCTTCCTTGTTGGATTCGACATCAGGCGAATCAAACGGATTCGGATTAAAGGAATCGATTTTCGACACGGACTTTGGTGGAGCATGTCTTTTTTCATCATCCACGGCTTCACTTGGGGCCTCGTCAAAGAGTCCGCCAAATTCATCCTCGATGTTTTTCGAAGATTCTTTCGGGGATGTTGACTGTGCGTCTGCCGGTGAATCATCCTCAGACTTGAAATCGTCCGGGAAAATTTCCTCGGCCAGATCTGCAGCGTCGAGAGGCGCAGTAGAAACGCCGGACGTCTGCCCCGGCGGACGCAGCAATGCAATGGCCGGGACAACTATCAGTGGTAATGTCATCAACAGCGTTGAGAGCAGACCGCTGCGAGAGGAATCCATTCCCGCATTCCCATTAAAAAAAGAAAGTATGCCAATCCATTGGGCAATTTCTGCCGGAGTTTATATGAGTCTCCCGTTTGCCACAATTGCAGTTTTTCCGATCAGATTGGTTGGTTGGCGAGTCAATGCGGGCGGTCTGCGCTGTGATCGAGATGTGCGTCGTAGTACCTCTGTGCGCTGCTGGGTGAAGATATGCAGTCTCGAGATTTCAAAGTGCGCTGTGTATAATGTGGCTGCCGATTTTGACTGATGACAGGGAAGCGAAATCTGCGATTCAAAGAATACGGCAGAGTGGCCGACACGGATTTTGCAAGACGGTTGTAATGACGGCTCCTCGAAATCTGTTGCATGAACAGACATTCAATGAGTCGTTACTGAATTGATGTGTTCTGCAGGCTGAATGGTGCAAGGATGAGGAGTGGTGGAATGTCGGAGAGTCAAAGTATCTTCAATCAAAAATTCTCGCGTCGGTTCTTCTCATTGTCTCTGGCGTTTGGAGGAATGGCGGCGCACCACAGTCTGGCAAATGCCGACGACAAGGTGGAGCACGCAAACGACCATCCATTGAAGCCTGCGATTCGGCATGCTCAGGTCTGTCTCGACAAAATTAATGCCATCCAGGGTTACGAATGCACTTTTTCCAAGAAAGAAGTGGTCGGCAACGAACTCGTTTCGCAGACAATGAAGATGAAAGTTCGCCACGAACCCTTCAGTGTCTACATGTTCTTTCTGGAGCCAGCCAAGGGACGTGAAGTGATCTTCGTGACTGGACGCAACGATAACAAATTGCAGGTTCATGAGACAGGTCTGGCATCCCTGATCGGGACCTTGTCTCTTGCGCCAGAAGACAGTCGCGTGATGGCGGAGAATCGATATCCGATCACAAGAGCCGGATTGGCCAACATGGCCCAGACGGTGATCACTCAGTGGCAGTCTGAATGTCAGTTCGGCGAGACGGACGTCAAGTATTTTGAAGACGCCAAAGTTGGTGATTACAAATGCCGCGTCATTGAGAGCAGCCACCCCCAGCCACGCAAGCAGTTTCCGTATCACATGACCCGACTGTGGATCGAAGAAAAATCAGGAATGGCTGTGCGCGTTCAGCAATTTGGCTTTCCGAAGAAGAAAGACACGAAGCCGCCTGTCGTGGAAGATTATGCGTTCACAGCGATCAAGCCTGAGGTACGTCTGACAGATCGCGATTTCGATACGAGTAATCCCGGCTACAACTACTGACGCTTCCACAAACTCAATTGTGGAACTCAAAGCCCGTACTTTCAAAAAGTGCGGGCTTTTTTGGTTATTGCCAGAACAGTTCAGACTGCCGTTTTTCACTGAGATGGCGGTCTTCCTGCGGGAACGTCTTCAGATCATCTGCCTTTCAGCAACCAGATCCTTTACATAGCCAACGGCATCAGCAATCGGAATTTTCTTTGGATCGGTTTCCGTTCGCAGCTTGATCTCGGCGATACCTTCGGCCAGGCCTTTTCCGCCAATCGTGATTCGAATTGGAAGCCCGATCAGGTCCGCATCCTTGAACTTGAAGCCAGGACGCTGGTCGCGATCGTCCATCAAGACGTCAATGCCGGCCGCCATGAGCTCACCGTAGATCGTGTTGGTGACTTTCATCACTTCCGCATCGCCCACATTCAACGGAATAATCTGGACGGTGTATGGTGCCACATTGATCGGCCAGATGATCCCATTCTCGTCATGACATGTTTCGACGATTGACGCAACAACGCGAGTCACACCGATCCCGTAGCAACCCATGATGATTGGATGAGACACCTCTTTGTCGTCCACGAATGTTGCGTCCATGGATACGCTGTACTTGGTGCCGAGTTTGAAGACGTGACCGACTTCAATGCCGTGAACCATCTGCAGATGACCGGCGCATTTGGGGCATGGATCGCCTGTCTCTGCATTTCGCAGATCAAACGTCTCGGTCAGCTCAAAGTGCGTTCCCGAGATGACGCCCGTCAGGTGCGCATCCTTCGCATTGGCTCCCACAATGGCCGACTTAATCAGAGCCACATCATGGTCGACGATATACGCACAGTGAATTCCAATCGGTCCCGCGAAGCCAACAGGAGCCCCCGTGACCTTCAGGATCGTGGCTTCATCTGCCAGTTCAACACTGGTAGCTTTGGTAGCTCGCCGAATCTTGCCTTCGTTGGCGGTGTGGTCACCACGCAGCAACACAGCGACCGGCTTTCCGTCGGCCTTGTAGATGAGCGTTTTGATGAACGAAGTGGCTTCGGACTTCAGCATTTTGCTGACCTGGTCGATGCTGCCTGCGTCGGGAGTTGCCACGTTGACCGGGGCTGCCGCGTTATCAACTTTCGGTGGAAGAACAGAGACACGACCTGTCTCGGCTCGTTCCTGATTAGCCGCGTAGCCGCAGGTTTCACAGTGGACGACGAAGTCTTCGCCGTTGCTCGCAGGCACCATGAATTCGTGTGATGCATCGCCACCGATGGGACCGCTTTCAGCTTCGACGGGCAGGTACTTCAGTCCACAGCGTTCGAAGATCCTGCAGTAGGCTTTGTACATGGACTCGTAGGCCGCGTTGAGCTGCTCAATCGATGAGCCAAAACTGTAGGCATCCTTCATCAGGAATTCGCTGGTTCGCAGGACGCCGAAACGAGGTCGCTCTTCGTTGCGGAATTTTGTCTGGATCTGGTACAGCGTGATCGGCAGCTGCCGATAGCTGTTGATGTGTTTGGCCATGAGGTCGGTAATCACCTCCTCATGAGTAGGCCCAAGTGCAAAATGCAGCTTGCGGTCGCCACGTTTGGCTTCGAAATTGAACAGCACGTTTCCGAACGCTTCGCGACGCCCGGTGCGTTCAAAGATTTCCATCGGCTGCAGCGCCGGCATGAAGAGTTCTACAGCGCCGGCTTTGTCCATTTCCTGGCGAACGATTTCCGACACTTTGCGAACGGAACGATACCCGAGCGGCAGATAGGTGTACGATCCCGCCATCAGCTGGCGGATGAGGCCCGCTCGCAGCATCAGCTGATGACTGGGCACTTCGGCTTCGGCCGGGACTTCCTTCATGGTCGGGATAAACGTTTGGGACCAGCGCATCGGGGAACCTTGGGCAGATTAAAAGATTAGGGGGCAACAATCGGCCGAATTCTAGCAGAGTCCGCCAAACAGCAAACCTTGATTTTGATCAGGTGAGGGTTGTTCTCGGGGACAAAAGATTGTTTGCAAAATGACATTCCTTCCAGGCCCAATGCTCCCTCCTCACAGAATTCCAATCCGATAAACACTTGCTCCTCTGCGTTCTCACCTTTTGGGCAGAAAATCTGCCTCTGACCTGTCAGAATTGGTCTTGGCCTGTGTTCTTGGGCCGGAGGATGACTGGTGGATGAAATTCCGGAAACGCGAGATAGCCTGCTGATTCGAGTCGCCGACGCGCGCGATCAGGCGGCGTGGGAGCAGTTTGCCCGGATTTATCGGCCGGTCGTTTACAATGTCGCTCGGATGCGAGGATTGCAGGATGCGGATGCTCAGGAGTGGCTGGAACGCTTCATTCAGCGGCTTTTGGCAAAGTCTCTGGATGATCGAATCCAGACGGCGGAACACATCGCGAATTTACTTCAGAGATGTCTCGCTCATCTTCAGCAGCCGATGAATGTGGAGCTACCGGAAGAATTCAGAATGCAGAAACATCTAAGGGGTTTTATGTCAGTATCTAAGAAAATTACTCGAACTGTAGCAGCAATCGCACTGAGTACCCTTTTGATCGCGGTAGTGTATTTCGTAACGCGGTTGCAACCCTCCCTGACGGCCGAATCCAAGTCGACGCAAATCGGCGAGATTTCGTTCTCAGAAGCAGCGGCTCGTGACGAAACGTCACTGCCTGAATCGGAGGCAGAGAAAGCCATTGCTCGAATGGTACTCGTCTTCTATCAGGATCAAGCTCGACGCGCGGTTTCGGGGCTAATGATTGATCATGGAGCCGAGACACTTATTCTGACAACTGGCCCAGCGACAATTGTCCCGGACGGAGTTGCTCATGCAAAGAGCCGGACCTATCTGGAATTCCCCGAAACCGTTGACGTCGAGGCGGAATTCATCGACACGAAGACGGCCGACGTTTTCTTTCATCGAGCCAAATCCGGGCTGACGACATTTAAGTTGGAGAAAACCGTTGATTTGGAGGTCGGTGATGGGCTGTCGGCCATTCTTCTCTCCGGACAGCCGACGCTCCGAGTGACACCAAAAGTTGCTCGCATATCTGCGTTGAATCAGGCAACGACATTCTCGCTTTCCACACACAAGTTCCGTCACGAATTCACTGGTCTTATTCAGATTGATCAGCGACTTCCCGAAGGCACGCCACTCTTCAAAGACGGCCAACTGGCCGGCATCACGCTGCTGGGAACTCGGTTCATGAAGGACGATGTGCCGGGTTCGTATGTTGTTCCGGCCAGCCGCCTCTTCGAAGTGCTGAGGCAGGTGAAGACGGAGTAGGGCTCCCGAAAGCAGGCGTGTCGACTGTAGTTCCTTTCTGCCGGAAAGGAATTTCGCCGCAAGGCGAACTTGTGCGATGTTGATTGAGCATTCTCGGCCGATTTCGACGTGCATCATGCACTCAGGTCGCGGCGAGCCGCGAAGTCTCGCCCGGCAGGCGTGACCTACAGTAGCCCGATCGCTCCGCCGACGGGATTTTCTCGCACGTTGTTCATCCGACGTCGGCATGTACTGCTTTCCAGGCGGCAGGCATCATTGCGCGTGCACACTTTGGTTCGCCTTGCCGCGAAGTCTCGCCCGGCAGGCGTGACCTACAGTAGCCCGATCGCTCCGCCGACGGGATTTTCTCGCACGTTGTTCATTCTACGTCGGCATGTACTGCTTTTCAGGCGGCAGGCATCATTGCGCGTGCACACTTTGGTTCGCCTTGCGGCGAAAGTCCCGCCCGGCAGGCGTGACCTACGATTGCCTTGCACTTTCTGCACTGCCTACAGCTTTTTTTGCAAGCTGCTAGACTCCCGCAGACCTGATTTCCGAACGCGCGACGACTGGTGTTGGCTGTGGGCGGGAACAACTCTCTGAAAGTGGCACAATGGCTCGGGTGTTTGTGAAGGAACTGAAGGACGGGGATTCCGTCAATGAGATCTATCTGCTGGCCGACAAGCAACTGCGAGCCAACCGGAATGCCAACCTGTATCTTCTCGCAACGCTTCGGGATCGGACTGGTGTTGTCAGTGGTCTGATGTGGAATGTGGTCGAAGAAAATGTTCAGCACATTTCAGCGGGTGACTACGTCCGGGTACGCGGCAAAGTGCAGCTGTATCAGGGCGGTCTGCAGATGATCGTGACGCACATTGATGCGGTGCCGGAAACGACCTGCGATCCTGAAGACTTCAACGTGCAGGCTCAGGCCAATGCGGCTCCGTTGCTTGCTCGCCTGAAGGAACTGCTGTTCTCACTTCGCAATCCGGAACTTCTGACGCTCGCCAATGCGTTCATGGAAGACGAGGCCATCGTCAACGGGCTGTGTGCGGCGCCAGCTGGCGTGAAAGCTCACCATGCCTATATGGGCGGGCTGATTGAACATGTCGTCGGAATGACGGAACTGGCCGATCGTATTTGTCTGCTGTACCCAGCACTGAACCGCGATCTGCTGTTGCTGGGTGTTCTGATGCACGACCTTGGCAAGATTCGTGAGATGTCATGGGACCCAACGCTGGCCTACACCGATGAAGGTCAGCTGCTCGGGCATATCAATATTGCCATCGAATTGCTGAACGAGAAACTAAAAGTCGTGGAGACGCGTCTTGGACGTCCGGTCGACACCGAAGATATTCTGCGACTGAAGCACATGATCCTCAGCCATCATGGGACTCGTGAATTTGGCAGCCCGGTCATTCCGATGACTCCTGAAGCGATCACGCTGCATCATATTGATAATATTGACGCCAGGCTGAATGAGTTCACTCGAGCCATTGGCGATGACCTGAACGCGGAATCCGCGTGGACGCCATTCAATCCGCGAACGGACCGTCGATTGTTCAAAGGGCTTCCCAAGCAGCCGTGATGAATTTCCTGCCTCCTGCAGCGGCTTCACTCCGACGCATCTGTTAGAAGCAGCGGTCCGTTATCTTCCTTGTGGTGCGTGGAGTTTTCTGATGTTCGGACGAAGTGCATGGTTGGTCGTCTTCGTGCTCTGTGCGAGAATGGCTTCAGCGCAGGAGCCTGAATGGACGCTTGTTTGGAGCGACGAATTCGATGGATCGAAACTTGACTACAGCAAGTGGGAAGCGGAAGTCAACGCGTTTGGCGGCGGCAATCAGGAGCTGCAGATTTTCACCGATCGCAAAGAGAACCTGCGAGTTGAAAACGGCCATTTGATCATTGAGGCACGAAAAGACAACTACGGAATCGCCGGAACTGTCCGAGAGTATTCTTCGGGCCGAATTCGCAGCAAACATCGCGGCGACTGGAAGTACGGTAAGTTCGAGATCCGTGCAAAGCTGCCGTCAGGGCAGGGCGTATGGCCGGCGATCTGGATGCTGCCCACAGAAAACACCTACGGAACCTGGGCAGCGAGCGGCGAAATTGACATTATGGAATTCAAGGGGCAGGAGCCCGCTACAGTCTGGGGCACTTTGCATTATGGCAAGCCCTGGCCTGACAATAAGCACTCAGGAACTCAGTTGAAGCTGGCGACCGGCAGCTTCACGGATGACTTCCACACGTTTGCGATTGAGTGGGAAGAAGGCGTGATCCGCTGGTATGTCGACGGGCAGCTTTATCAGACTCAAAAAGAATGGGATTCGGCAGGCGCAAAATTCCCGGCTCCCTTTGATCAGCCATTTCATCTGATCATGAATCTGTCTATCGGCGGCGGCTTCGTCGGGCCACCCAACGTTGAGACTCCGTTCCCTCGCGTGTTTCTGGTGGACCATGTCCGCGTGTATCAGCGTCCGTAAATCGCTCGTTACTGACTTTCCAGTTAGCCCTGCTGAGATCGGATAGTTACGCCTTTGGCCAGAGTTTGAAAGACGACGCAGTATCGTTCCGTCAGCTGAAGCAGCTTTTCGATGAGTGATGCTTCTGTGTTCGTTGTGAGGCGGAAGATCATATCGATGTGAGTGAACCCGACTGGAACTGTTCGATCGATTCCCAGCGTTCCTCGAAAATCCATTGTTCCAATCGCCTCGATTCGAGCCTCCGAGATCTCGAGTCCGAGAGATGTTGCGACGGCAGCCAGTGTTGTTCCGGCGCAGGTGACAAGTGCCTGCAGCAGCATGTCGCCGGAGCAAGCCTGAGTTCCGTCACCGCCCACTTTGGGATGCAATCCGGCTGTGATTTGCGTCCCGTTGTTGCTCGGAAGATCGACTGAGCAGCCAATCCTGACGAAATCGACTGTTCCTTGCGCACGCAGCTGGGCAACCGCTGTCGAAGGGTCCTGCTGATAGCGTTCCTTCAGAGGAGCCTGGAGCGACTTGAGAGCCTCGCGTTTCATAGGAGCGTTCATGATTTTCTGAATTTCAGGATCGGTTGAATGATGGGAAAAGCGGGCGACCTGCTGCACATTATCTTGTCATCTCGCTGCCGGAAAGTCGACGATCATTACGGAATGCAGACGGGCCTGATCAAGCGGTCTGGCAAGCTGCGCCAAGGAGCTGGCCCGGCTCTGGAAATGAACTGCAGCGTGTGAAGAGGCCATTTTCGTCAGGTCGCCATCCAGCGATTGAGCTGAATCCAGGGGGTTCACGGGAGTTATCAAATCTGTTAATACCGAAAGCCGGGGGACTCACCTCACTGGAGGAGCGGAGCCTCAAGCTGTTATTCTGCTGGCCCTGACACTATTTGACAGCCAGCAGATTTGAGATCTCAATGCCCGACGAAATTCCCAAACGCAAAATCTGGATCGGCTTTGATCTGGGCGGCACAAAAATGATGGCGGTCGTTTTTGACGACAAGCTAAAGGTGCTGGCCAAGAAACGTCGCAAGACTCGCGGAAACGAAGGAGAGCAGCTTGCGCTGGAGCGACTTGCTGAAACCATTCTGATGGCGCTTGAGGAAGCGAAAGTTTCCCCGGACGACATTGCGGGGATTGGTGCGGGTGTGCCGGGACCGCTTGATCTGCAGAAAGGGATCATTCTCGAAGCCCCCAATCTCGGCTGGAAAAATGTGGCCCTGCAGGAGTTTCTTTCTAAGCGGTTTAAATGCCCGGCATCGATCTGTAACGACGTCGATGCAGGCGTGTTTGGCGAATACACACTCGGCGCCGGGCAGGGTCAGCGCTGCGTTCTGGGCGTATTTCCGGGAACCGGTATTGGCGGAGGATGTGTCTACGAAGGGAAAATTTTCCGCGGGTCTCGATCATCCTGCATGGAAGTCGGTTTTCTTCAGATGGGCACGGAAGGTCCAGCCGCTGGTGTGGGGCCTGTCGGAACATTAGAAGGACTCGCCAGTCGTCTTGCGATTTCGGCGGAGGCGGCCAAGGCGGTCTTCAGAGGACAGGCGCCGCACCTTAAAGAATTTTCCGGAACCGACATCAGTAAAATCCGCAGCTCGATTCTGGCAAAGTCGATCGATATGGGTGACAAGGCGATTGAGCAAATCGTGCGTCGAGCGGCCGAGCAGGTAGGCCGCGGCATCGGCAGTCTGATCAATATTCTGGCCCCGGATGTCGTCGTGCTGGGCGGCGGGCTCGTGGAAGCAATGCCTCGTCTGTACCTTGAGGGCGTGCGTGAGGGTGTGAAGCGAAATGTTTTGCCATCCCTGGCCGATTGTGCCAAGCTTAAAGTGAGTGAGCTGGGTGATCTTGCAGGCGCGATTGGTGCAGCCGCGTGGGTTCGGCAGGAGGCCGCAGCGAGTATTGACAAATAAATCTGATCACAAAACATTCACAGTTTGGCCGTTCTCACCGCATCGCAAATTGGCCGTTCTTACCGCATCGCAAAAGAGTCACTTGTCCATGTCCTCTGGTAACGAGTTAAATCGTAACGAATCGGCAGTTCGGCAGGAGCCCGGTATCGATGCTGCGCGCGGGAAGAATGCTTTTCCGCTCGCGGTGATAGAACTTGGTACCTCTGCAATTCGGATGGCTATTGGCGAAAGTGACGGCAGTTCGGACGTGCGCGTCCTTGAGCAGCTGGTGCGAGGTGTAAGTCTGGGGAAGGACACCTTCACGACGGGTGAAATCCAGCGTAAAACGCTTCAGGAATGTGTGAAAGTTTTAAAGAGCTACAGGCGCAAGCTGAAAGAGTATGCCTGCAGCGATCCCAAGCACATTCGAATCGTGGCGACCAGTGCGGTTCGTGAAGCGGCCAATCGGCTGGAGGTCCTGGATCGCATCTATATTGCGACTGGGTTTGCTGTGGAATTGATTGATGACGCGGAAATTGCTCGAGTCACCTATCTGGGTGTTCGGCCTCTTCTGCAGAACGATCCGACGCTGACAGATGTGACGACGCTGGTGGCCGAAGTGGGTGGCGGTAATACGGAAGTGCTGGTTCTGAAGGGAAAGGACATTCTGCATTCGCAGCCCTATCGCCTTGGTTCGCTGCGTCTGCAGCAGATGGTGTTGCAGTCTCAGGCCAGTCGAAGTCGGGCTGGAGCCATCATGATTGGTCAGATCGACAGAACTGTCGAATCGCTGATTGAGATCGTTCCTAAAGGCAAACCGGTGGAATTTGTCTCGCTGGGTGGAGACATGCGTTTCGCGGCTCGAGTACTCGGGATTGATCTGAAGAAATCGCCGCTGACACGAATCTCGGTTGAAGATGTTGAGCGACTCACATCCAGACTGCTCTCGATGACAGTCGACCGCATTATGCAGAAGTATCATATCGAGATGTCTCAGGCAGAGACGCTTGTGCCGGCGTTGTTGGCCAACCTGCGACTTGCTCAGTTGCTCAGCTGTCAGAATCTTCTGATCACAGGATTCAATCTGCGCGACGCTCTGCTGCAGGGCATGCTGCGAACGAACGATTGGTCTGGAGATTTCTGCGATCAAATTGTGAATTCTGCAATCGAGCTGGCTCGAAAATATCAGGTGGATCTGCAGCATGCTCGACATGTGGCCGATCTGGCTCGTCGCTTGTTTCGTTCGCTGCTGAGTGAACACCGTATGGACGCGCGCTGCGAAACGCTGCTCTACACGGCCGCGTTGTTGCATGAGACCGGGCTGTTTGTGGGGCTGTCCGGATACCACAAACATTCGTACTATCTGATCATGAACAGTGAATTGTTCGGGCTGAATTCGCTGGACCATCAATTGGTTGCCATGATCGCTCGTTACCATCGGCGAGCCTCTCCGAAGCCCACGCATGAAACATTTGCGAGACTGGATCGAGACAGTCGAGTCATTGTTTCCCGGCTTGCGGGAATTCTGCGAGTGGCTGTGGCGCTGGATCATACCGGCAGTCAGCGAGTGCGTGATATCGAGTGCACGATCGAGAAGAACCGTCTGATCGTCACAGTGACAAACCCCGCGGGAGATCTTTCGTTGGAGAGAATGGAACTGCGACAGAAAGCTTCATTGCTGGAAGACACATTTGGTCTTGGCGTGCTGCTGCGGGAGTCACCTCGCTGAGCGGTGTTGTGAGTATGGAATTGAGGATAAGACGAAGTGCAGAAATTGTGAGCGGAGGCAGTTCGGCTCAGAACTTTTGTGATCTTTCCGTCGAGTGCCCGAATACAGTTGAGTGCCCAAATACAGTTGAGTGCCCAAATCCAGTCTGCAGTCGTTGTCAGTAGAATGTCATCAGTAGAACGTAATATGTCAGATACACACCCTGTTTTTGCGAGTCGCGAGCTTAGCTGGCTGGAGTTCAATCAGCGAGTTCTGGATGAGGCCTGCGATTCTTCTGTACCCCTGTTGGAACAGCTTCGGTTTCTGGCGATTACGGCTTCGAATCTGGACGAGTTCTTTATGGTTCGCGTTGGCAGTCTGCTGACTGCGATTCGCGCGGGAGAGACAGCCGCAGATCCGTCAGGAATGTCGCCGCTGGAGCAGATCAATGCGATCAGTCGCCGCACTCAGAAAATGGTTGCCGATCAGTACAGTATCTACCTTCGCGAACTGGAGCCGCACCTTGCGGAAGCGGGAATTCGTCGCCGTCGGCCGGGCGAATTGAATGATCGGCAAATTGATTTTGTGGACACCGTTTTCCAGGAGCAGATTCAGGCCGTGCTTACACCGATCGCGGTCCACGATCCTGCGCGTTTTCCATTGCTCTTCGGCCGAACCGTTAACGTGGCCGTGCAGTTAAAAGGCAAAACAGAGACAGAGCCTTTTCGTTTTGCGGTGATCCCGTTTGGACGTTTTGATCTGCGATATATCACGCTGCCCAGCGTCGGAGGTTATGAGTTTATTCTGACGGAGGACGCGATCGCTCTGATGGCCGCACGTTTTTTCCCCGGCGAAGACATTGTGGCTACGGTTCCGTTTCGAGTCACTCGTAACGCAGATCTGTCAGTCAGCGACGACGATGGTGCCGATCTGCTCGCGGAGATGGAAGACGTCCTTGACTATCGCAAGGACAGCTTCTGTACGCGTCTGGAAGTTTCCGATCTGGTGACTCGGCCGATTCTGGAATTTCTGAAAGCGTTACTTCGAGTCGGTGAACGTGATATTTACATGGTTCCTGGCCCGGTCGGTTTGAGCGATTTGATGCAACTGTCAAACGTCAGCGGATTCGATCAGCATTTGTATCCGGGCTGGACGCCGTGCGATTCGCCGAAGATTGATCCTTCGGAATCGATCTTTGACACAATGAAGTCTCAGGACGTTTTGCTTTTCCATCCCTATGAATCATTTGAACCGGTGCTGCGACTGCTGGCCGAGGCGGCAGAAGATCGGGACGTCGTTGCAATCAAACAAACGCTGTATCGAACCAGTCGTAACAGCCCGCTTGTGAAATCTTTGATGCGAGCGGCCGAGAATGGCAAGAACGTCACGGTCATTGTCGAATTGAAAGCTCGCTTTGATGAAGCTCGAAACATCGAATGGGCGCGCCAGCTGGAATACAGCGGCGTGCAGGTGATCTACGGCGTGCGAGGACTGAAGACTCACGCAAAAGCGTGCATCGTCGTGCGTCGCGAGCCGCAGGGATTTCAGCGGTACTGTCACTTTGGGACAGGAAACTACAATGAAATTACGTCGCGCTTCTATACGGATCTCAGTCTGCTGACTTGTAACAGGGAACTTGGGAACGATGCCATTTCCTGGTTCAATGCCGTGACAGGTTCATCACAGATTCAGCAGTTTGCTCAGATCGAATCGGCTCCGATTGGTCTTCGAGAGAAGCTGCTGGAAATGATCAATGTGGAAAAAGAGCGCGCAAGAAACGGAGACAAAGGGCAGATCATTGCCAAGCTGAACTCGCTGGCCGATCCGATCATGATCAACGCACTTTACGAGGCGTCGCAGGCGGGAGTGGAAGTCGAGTTGAACATTCGCGGCGTTTGTTGCCTGAAGCCGGGGATTCCGGGAGTGAGCGACAACATACGTGTCACCAGCGTTATCGATCGCTTTCTGGAGCATGCGAGAATCCTTTATTTCCATCATGGCGGAGATGAGCGTGTCTTTCTCTCCAGTGCCGACTGGATGCCAAGAAATCTGGATCGACGCGTGGAATTGCTTGTGCCGATTTTGGATGACAACTGCAAACGTAAGGCCATCAACATCCTGAAGACCTGTCTGCGAGACAACATGAAGGCTCGCGTGCTGACTCCTGATGGTTCATTTCTTGAGCCTGCTGGTTCGCCAGTGAAGCCCTACAGAAGCCAGTTGGAATTTCAGCGACGGGCTCGTGAGGCCGCAGAGAATGCGTTCGAAAGAAATCGAACGACGTTTGTTCCCGTCGAGCCAAACACTTAGCCGGCAAAGATTTGTATCGGTGGCGGTCAGAAAATGCGGGCAGCGAGCAATCTCTGATGCCTGGGATCGGTCCGATTGTATCACGTGGGGACACTCGTCAGAATAACGTGAATAGGTCCGCTGACAGGCGGAGACCTGTTGACCCTCTGTTGGAGATTTGCTGCTTGTCGCTCAGGCCGTCAATGTCGGCGGCGGAAACGAACAAAGCATGAGTCGGCGGGACCGCGTGGTAAAGAAAGAGAACTGTCGTGAGTGAATCATGGATTGCCGATCGGATGCATCGAATTGATGCGTCAGGAATTCGGAAAGTGTTTGATCTGGCCGCAACGATGACGCGGCCGATCAACCTGAGTATCGGGCAGCCACACTTCGATACGCCTCAGCCGATCAAAGATGCGATCTGCAAAGCGGTTCAGGATGGCAAGAATGCATACAGCCAGACGCAGGGAATTGCACCGCTCTTAAGCCTTTTGCAGAAGGATGTTGACGACAGGTATCATCACTCCGATCGTAAAGTGTTTGTCACCTCCGGAACCAGCGGCGGTTTGATGCTTGCACTCTGCACCTTGATCAACCCGGGCGACGAGGTGATCGTGTTTGATCCCTGGTTTGTGATGTACCGCCATCTCACGACGCTCGCAGGCGGCAAGGTGGTGGAAGTCTCCACGTACCCGGACTTCAAGATTCGAATTGAGGATGTGCGGGCGGCGATTACTCCGCGAACGAAAGTTATCTTGTTTAACAGCCCGGCGAATCCCACGGGTGCGGTCGCTACAAGGGAGGAAGTAAAAGCTTTAGCAGAGCTTGCTGCGGAGAAAAACATCGCATTGATCAGCGACGAAATCTACCGAGTTTTCTGTTACGACGAACCATTCCACAGTCCTGCGGAATGGAATGACCGGACCATTGTGATCGACGGGTTCAGCAAGTCTCATTCGATGACCGGCCTGCGGCTGGGATTTATCCACGGTCCTCAGTATCTCATCCAGCAGATGCTGAAACTTCAGCAGTTTACCTTCGTGTGTGCGCCTCATCCTGTGCAGTGGGCCGGAGTGACCGCGTGGGAACTCGATCTGCAGCACAATGTGGACGACTATCGCCGGAAACGCGAAATGTTGGTCAGTCTCCTGCAGGCAGACTTTGACATTCAGGGTGGTCAAGGTGCATTCTATCTGTTTTTGAAAGCTCCGTGGGGTACGGGTTCGGAGTTCGTGGCTGAAGCGATTCGTAACAATCTGCTGATCATACCCGGAAATGTGTTCAGTCCGTCCGACACACATTTCCGCGTTTCTTTCGCCGCGGAAGACGATCTCATTCGCGAAGGGGCTGAGATTCTCTGCCGCCTTGCGCGAAATCCTCCTGCGGGAACGCGGTTGGAGTCCGTCTGAAGCACTCGGTCGAATCTCATTATCTGGTCATTTCTATGAACATGTGGTTGTTGCGGAGATTTGCTTTTCCCACGGAGCCGCGATTTCGAGGCCGCATTACCACTGTTACTGGGGCGTTGTAAGCACTGAGAAGGCCCCGACAGTGACGATGTGTGGGCTTTTAGGGGCTGATTTTCTTGCTCCGGCAGGGAAAACCGGGGATGATGTCCGCAAGATCGGAAAAGGCTGAACAATCCTGTCCGCGAGCTGGGTCTGTATTCTTGACAGACCCGAGCGACGGATGATTTACTTAAACGAACGAATTTTGTTCCGGAAAAAGTCGGATTCCTAAGGGGAAATTTATGCGAGCACTTCGTCAGCGAACACGCGGTTTTACTCTGATTGAGCTCCTTGTGGTGATCGCCATTATCGCCATCCTTGTGGCGCTACTGCTTCCAGCAGTTCAGCGGGCACGAGAAGCTGCCAATCGCACGCGATGTGAAAGTAATCTGAAGCAGCTTGTGCTGGCGATGCACAACTATCACGACACCCACACTTGTTTTCCTCCAGGCATGATCACAACACGGATTCCGGCCACCATTGATGTCACTTCGGCAGGTGCTCGCATTGTGGACGCGACGGAGCCGATCGACAATCGCCTCGGACTTGGGTTGCACGGTATGAGCTGGATGTTTCACATCCTGCCGTACGTGGAACAGGACAATGTGTATCAGGTTTGGCGTCCGCAGTTGAATGTGTATGGGAACGCGAATCAAACACTGGATGTGACCTGGACCCGAACAGGTGCACCGGCACTTGCTGATATTCCCGGCTTCTACTGTCCATCGCGTCGAGGCAAGATGGGTCGTACCGCCGAGTTCTCTCACAATTATTACCTTGATACATTTGCCAGTGCGCTGCTTCCAACCGGAGCGATCACTTCCGGTGGCACGGACTATGCAGGCTGCGCCGGTTCGGGGCTCGTGTTTGCTCATCCCACAACCGGACTGCGTGCCGCTTTCGATCTGACGCCCGATCAGATTCAGTATCAGACTCGTGCGCCATCGCCAGCAGCCAACTTCAATCAGATCGGACAGAATCTGGGCATTCTGACCGTCAACAGTTCCGTGCGAATGGGAGATATCAAAGACGGAACTTCCCAGACGATCATGATTACAGAAGCGGAACGCTTCTCGAACCTGCGTCAGGTCGTGCCACGACAGCCAAATCAGTTTGCCTGTGACGGATGGGCGTGGGGTGGTCCGGCCACACTGTTTTCTACTCAGTATGGTCCGAACCAGATGCTGGACTTTGAGTCGGCTGGTGGACCACACGGCGACACAATCATTGTGGCCTTGTCGGATGGATCCGCTCGAAAGATCACGAAGTCCATCGGACTGTCTGTCTGGCAGTCCCTTGGAAACATGTCCGGGGGAATTCCGGCAGGAAATTTCTAGGACATTCGTTGGTCCGAAAACTTTCTGAACTGAGTCGCAAATTTGCCAGGTTGACGATGTCTCATCGCCAGTCTGGCTTTTTGCTTTCGCGATGCTGCTGCGGGCTCCATGCCGCTGCCTGTGCTGCTTGTTGACGGCATTCCGATAACTTCGAACTTGTCCAACGCTGACTGAGTCCTGAGTATGACTATTCGATACACATGCACTGGCTGTGAATCTGTTCTGAAGATCAAGGACGAGAAGGCGGGCAGCAAAGGAAAGTGTCCCAAATGCAAGCTTGAGTTTTTGGTTCCGAATCCCGAAGAAGCGGATGACGAAGCCGACGCTGACCTCCTTCCTGCCGCAATGCGGGAAGTTGAGCCTGAAGAGTCGGTGGATATGCCGATTGAACTGACTCCGGATGTGCCCGAATCGGACGATTTTGATCCGATGGCTGTCCTCGGTGCACCCAGTCCTTCCACTGGCAGGAACTCGTCCTTTAGCAACCCGGGTCGCGGAGAGTCGGCGGATCGGAAGGCTTCTGTAGCGGACATGATGAAGGACTTCGAAGCGGCCAAAAAGAAGGATAAGGGCCGGTCGGGGCTCGAGGCATCGCGTCCCACTGTTTCGTCCATGGCTTCAGAAACGACTGGCACGGCCGCTGACGCCCTGTCTCGTGCTTATCAGCAGAAACGTGATTCCGCTTCCTCAGCGACCAAAAGCGTCAAGGATGTTAAGGCGGCCGAAGAACGTGCGCTGTTGATGGATTTTGTTAAAACCCGTCTGGGGCCCGCGGTGCTCGGGATCTCTGCGGTTCTCTACGGTTATTATTGGTGGATGACGCGGGAAGTTTACACGGGGCCGCCATTGTTTGCCGTAACCGGGCAGGTGTTAAAAAATGGGACAGCAGCATCAGGAGTACGAATCGTCTTTGAACCGATATTTGCAAGTCCTGATGATCCTCGCAGCAGCGCGATGGGCAGCAGTGATGCCGAAGGAAAGTTCACATTAATGTACACACCTGCCAATTCCGGTGCTCCGGCGGGTGAGTACAAGGTGCTGTTGACAAATGAGAATGGGATCCCGGTTTCCCCTGCCGCAGGCGCGTTGACGCTGACGGTTCAGGATGGACAGCCCAACGAGTTTAAAATTGATTTGTGAACTGAAATTCAACGGTGCTTTTAGTGAGTCGGCGGATGTCATCAACAATCATTATCGATTACGGAATGGGCAATCTTCGCAGTGTTCAGAAAGCGTTTGAACACATCGGAGAGCATGCCAAAATCAGTTCGGATATGTCCGAGATCGCCTCTGCCGAACGCTTAATTCTGCCCGGGGTTGGCGCGTTCCGCGATGCAATTGCTGCGTTGCGTCACGCGGATCTCACAGGCGTAATTTGTGATCACATTGCCGCTGATCGTCCGTTTCTGGGGATCTGTCTGGGCATGCAGTTGTTGCTGGATGTCTCCATGGAAGACGGAGAGCATGCGGGACTCGGGGTTATTCCCGGGACTGTGCAGCGTTTTGAACTCCCGCCGGGATACAAGATTCCGCACATGGGCTGGAATCAGCTTAATTGCGATAACCAGCCTCAGCAAGGCCTCTTCAGGGAACTGGGCCCGGAGCCGTGGTTTTACTTCGTCCACAGTTATCATGTTGTTCCTGCGGACACGTCCTGGATTGCAGCTACCACCGACTACTGTCATCCGTTTGTGTCGGTCGTCGCCAGAAATAACGTTATGGCTACGCAGTTTCATCCGGAGAAAAGCCAGGGTTGCGGGCTGCAGCTGTTGAAGAACTTCATCAGTATGACGGCGCATGCCACTACTCATTCCTGAGCGGCTTTTGAACCGTGGCGGATGTCATTCCCGCGACTTGATGTTTCCCCGCGTTGGCCTTATTCCCGGACAATGCGGCCTGCAGACCTGCTTTTTGAATCGCGCTTTCATTTTTTCTTTTGAGTCTTTCTGATGCTTCAGCTATTGCCCGCGATTGATCTCCTGGAAGGTCGATGTGTTCGACTTCGGCAGGGGAACTATGACGACAGCACCGTGTTTTCTGATGACCCTGTGGATATGGCTTTGCGCTGGCGCGATGAAGGTGCGGAGCGGCTGCATCTGGTCGATCTGGACGGAGCCAGAGCTGGCCGTCCAGTAAATCAGGACGTTGTCCGCCGG
The DNA here is from genome assembly GCA_947085455.1 of uncultured Planctomycetota bacterium. Taxonomy (GTDB): domain Bacteria; phylum Planctomycetota; class Planctomycetia; order Planctomycetales; family Planctomycetaceae; genus SXXK01. Next base: position 169,158 of record CAMTWR010000003.1, read on the forward strand.
ATCATTCAGGCGACCGGGCTACCGTGTCAGCTTGGGGGCGGTGTTCGAGACGAAAACAGTATTCGTAGTTGCATTGAGCAAACTGGTGTGGATCGTGTCATCATTGGAACAAAGGCGCTGCGGGAGCCGGACTGGTTTGCCGGGATGTGCGCCGCATTTCCCTATCAGCTTGCATTGGGTCTCGATGCCAGAGATTCAATGGTCGCTACGGATGGATGGCTGAAAGTGTCTGAGGTTTCTGTGACGGAGTTGGCTCAACGCTTCGTTGGAGTTCCTCTGGCGGCTGTGATTTATACTAATATCGCAAACGATGGCATGATGCAGGGTATCGATCAGCAGACGCTGGATGACTTCGCGACTTTGGCCGACATGGGACTGCCGGTCATTGCGTCAGGCGGGGTTACGACAATGGACGATATCGCAGCATTGAAGGCGATCGCTGGCGCGCATCCCAATCTGATTGGTGCCATTACCGGGCGCGCGATCTATGAAGGAACAATTCGCGTTCGGGAAACGATCGAATTTCTGAAAGCCTGAGGGAACCATGCAGACCGGATTTCTGACTTTGGACGCGATTGAGGCCTTCGATCGCGATGGTTTTCTTGTCGTGCAGGACCTTTTGTCCCCTGAAGAAACGAAGCTGCTGGGGACGATAGCGCGCAAGGATCACTTGCTGGCGGCGGCCAAAGTTTCGAGAGCCGATGGCGAAGGCGGAGCCGTTGATCTGGTTGTTGAGAACGAACTGCCTCCCGATTCTGTGTACTCGGCGATTGTGCAGGCTGAGCCTCTTGTCAGTGCCATGGAAGCACTGCTTGGAGACGAGGTCTACCACTATCATCACAAGATGATTTTGAAGGAGCCTCGCATCGGCGGAGCGTGGACCTGGCATCAGGATTATGGCTACTGGTACAACAACGGCTGTCTGTTTCCTGATATGGCCAGTTGTATGTTTGCAGTGGACAAGGCGACCAAAGAAAATGGCTGTCTGCAAGTGTTGCGTGGTTCTCATCGCATGGGCCGAATTGACCATTTGAAGCGAGGCGATCAGACGGGCGCCGATATGGAACGCGTCGATGCGGCTCTGCAGCGGCTGGAACTGGTGCATGTGGAAATGAACCCCGGCTCTGCGGTTCTGTTTCACGGTAACACGCTGCACCGCTCCGACCAGAATCGCAGTGAACATCCTCGGTGGGCATTTATTTGCTGCTATAACGCGCGCAGCAATGATCCGTACAAAGATGGCCGGCATCCGCATTACAGTCCGCTTCAGCACGTTGCTGCGGATGAAATCGTAAGCATTGGTCGACGTCATCTGTCAGCCCTGACGTGACATCGCCCCATGTTAGATAAGTCCCCGGCCGACTGTTTTTGTTGGGGCGAACAAACCGAAGGCCTCAATCCTTCGAACGACGGACCTTCGAACGATGAAACCACAGGAATTTGGCTGCCATGACAAATCCGATCCGGCTGGCCGAACGGCTGAAATCTGAAGCTCAGGAACTTGGGTTTGCTCAGCTGGGAATCGCCCCGGCCGTAACTCCTTCAGGCTTTCATAAGCTGCTGGAATGGCTGGCTAACGGCTATGCGGGCGAGATGCAATGGATCGAGCGGCGAGTCGATGCGTATGGTCATCCGGAAGGAGTGATGAAGGGAACTCGCAGTGTGCTTGTCGCTGCGATGAACTATCATGACGGAACCGCTCCTTCAGGAACCCGCGTCGCTCGATATGCGTCGGGAACCGCCGACTATCATGACCTCCTGAAGCCCCGTCTTCAGCAGCTGGCCAATCGAATTCGCTCGGAGATTCCCGGTGCGAGAACCCGAGTCGTGATTGACACGGCGCCTTTGCTGGAACGTGACTTCGCCAGACTCGCCGGCATCGGCTGGTTTGGGAAAAACACCATGCTGATCAGTCGATCTCTCGGCAGTTGGTTCTTTCTTGGCGCCGTTCTGACAGATGCGGAGCTGGACTACGATCAGTCGACCAACAATTCGTTTTGTGGAACCTGCACACGTTGTCTGGATGCGTGTCCCACGCAGGCATTTCCGGAACCTGGTGTTCTGGACGCGCGACGCTGCATCAGCTACCTGACAATTGAACAACGCAAAGAACCGGTCCCGCACGAATTCAGATCGGGCATCGGGGACTGGCTGTTTGGATGCGATATTTGTCAGGAGGTTTGTCCATGGAATCGATTTGCACCATCAGACACATTGCCCGAGTTTCGTCAGACTCCCGCGATGCAGAATATTGACTGCTGCGAATTGATGACTTTATCTGAGCAGGCATTTTCAGATCGATTTGAGGGAACTCCGCTGTCGCGATCCGGACGAGCAGGGCTGCTGCGAAATGCGGCGATCGTACTGGGAAATCAGGGAGATCCTGCGGCCATTCCGACTTTGAAAGCTTGCCTCAATGACGAGGAGTTTCTGATTCGGGAAGCAGCAGCGTGGGCACTGGAAAAGCTGAGCCGCGAGTAACTGATTCCGCTAAGAAGTAAGCATCAGAAAAGGCGGGTCCAGTCGAGAAGAGCGGCGGTAACAGCAGTCAGCATCAGGATCACGCAGAGAAGCAGTATTCCGCGTGGCGTCAGGCGACCTTTGGCAGGTGCCTCATCCGTATGATCATGGTCAGTCTCTGCTGAGGCCTGTAGACACGTATCGTTGCCAATTTCGGCAGGGCTGTGTTTCAATTGTCGGGCGAACGCAAGAAGTTTGCGACTGCGAGGATCTGTGGCCAGAGCGTCCGAAGAGGCACAGTGATCTTCGATCAGTGCCAGCAGGTCAAAATAGTCTGCTTCAGCCTGAGCGGTCTCGGATTGCCCCGTGAACGAGTCACCGGGATCTTGAAGAGTACTCGATTGCCTGGCCGGGGAACTCGTTTCCGGAAAAGCCGCCGTAGTCAGCTTTTCAAAATCCTGCTGAACGGACGGCATGTCTTCGGACAGACACAGAGACCGTGCGCACGCGGCAACAGACTGTTCAATATCCCGGGAGTTCGGATCGACGGAAGTAGAGCTGTCCTCCGGAAGGCTCAGTATCAAGACCAGCAGGTCAGCGACCTCGTCGGCAGATGAGATTCGCTTGTTTCGGTCAGGAGCCATCATCCGTAGGAGCAGCGACGTTAAATCGTCCGGAACATCACCGCGAAACTGTGAGATCTGTGGCGGTGTCCTGGTCTGGTGGGCCATCAGCCTTTGTATGAGTGATCCTTCAGTGAATGGTGCCTGTCCTGTGAGCAGGAAATAAAGTGTGCAGCCGAGGCTGTAGATGTCTGCACGAGGGTCGACAGTGTGGCAGTCCTTCGCCTGTTCCGGGGACAGGTAGTCGGCAGTCCCCAGTACACGTTCGTTGAATTCACGAGTGAGATTTTCTTCACTGTCGAAATCCTGAGCGAGTCCCAGATCCAGAATCTTTACGGACGAATCGACAGTCAGAAATAGATTTCCTGGTTTGATATCGCGATGAATCAAACCTTCCTGGTGCGCGTAAGCAAGCCCGGTTGCCGCCTGACGAATGTATTCTGCCGCATCTCGCCAGGGCAACCGGCCTTCGAGATTCACCAGTTCGAAAAGATCGCGCCCATGGAGCAATTCCATGGACATAAAATGCACGCTGTTCTGACCGTCCGTTCCCGAGTAAACATTCCAGACTTTGACGATGTGTGGATGCCGCAGTCGTTGTGTGATCTGCGCTTCTCGCTGGAATCGTGCCAGAAACGACACGTCGCCGGTGCGCGACAGCGGAAGCACTTTTAAAGCATGAATATCACCGGAATCCTGGTGGCGTGCGGCATAAATTGTACTCATTCCACCCCGCGCGACTCGGTTCAGCAATCGGTAAGGACCAAGGAAAAAACCACGGTACCTTCCCTGCAATAATTTTTCAGACTGCCACTCCGTCACCATCTGCTGGTGCTGCAGCCAGTCGCAAATTATTCGCGCAGAAACATCTGTCGTCAAAAGAGAAAAATGGTGCTTCACCAGGCGCAGCTGCTCGTCAGACAGCAGCCCGCTGAGCGAGAGCATCTGCAGGAGTGAGCTGGCAGAAAGTGGAGCGGACATGATAGAAGTCTAGAGATTTTGCCGAGCTGATTCGGAATCAGGCACCGTAAAATTCGATGGATGATCACTTACAGTATGCTTTTGATGGCTGGTGATGTCAGTACTCCATACTCACATTGGTGGTCGATTCGGGAAGTCAAATGGAATGCGGGGTTTCAGACGAGCAGGATGAGTATGTCTGTGCGTGGCATGAACTCGTGATCTTTCCCTGTTGTTCGAAAGTTACCTCTCTACAGCAGCAATTGCATTTGGTAGCATAAAATTCGGCAGCTTTGATTGATGAGCTGTAGTTCTGATGGATCGTACAACGAACGGTCATCGGACGAAGAAGCAGTGAGTCCGGCATTCAACCGGGCGGTATGCACGAGGAGTCGACAGCTATGAGCCCTCAGGAAGCCGAAATTCGCGATCGCATTCAAGCGTGGTTTGGCACAATCACGCTGGGATCCGCATCGATTTTTGCTGTGCTGATTTTCTCCGATCGCATGGATATGGAATTTGTTAACTTTCCGGCTGTCTGGTATTCCAGTCGTCAGCTCCACCTTGTGCTTTGCGGCGCCATGTTCCTTGCGGCCGCAGTTTTGCTGAAGTCGCCTCCCGCAGTAGTGAAGCAGTATTCGCGACCTCTGTTTCAATCCTGTCGACTGCTGACACGAGAGCAGTGTCATTTGTGCGACGATGCACTGGCGGTGCTGATGACGTTTCAGTATGCACTTCCGCCGATTGAAATTGTGGATATCGACGACGATCCGCAACTTATCCGGCAATTTGGCGAGTCCGTGCCTGTCGTGGAAATCAATGGTCGCGTGCGTTTCCGTGGAGCCGTTCAGCCGGCTCTTCTCAGACGCATGATCGATGCCGCAGAATTGCGACAGGAACGATACGAGGAATCTCCCGTTGTCCAGAAGATCGGAACGGTTGAAGACCGAAGTCCGCAGGCCTGACCATCACTGAACATGAATCCGTTTATCGTCCTGGTTCAGCTGCTCTTACTGGGCGGATGATTGCTGGGCGGATGGTTATTGGGTGGATGATTACTGGGCGAGGAAGCCGCGCTTGCTCGGTTAACGGATGAGGCCGGCAAGGAAGCGGAGGAGTTAGCTGACTTGTCGGAAGAGATCTGCAGCTCAGTGGCGGACGCGGTCTGCGGGATCCGTTCCTGTAATTGTGCCGACGCAGCTGGCCGAGTCACGCTTTCGACCGCTTCTGCGGAGGCAACTTCGTTGTGCGGTCCGATCATTCGTGTGAACGCTGCAAACAAAACGATGATGGTGGCAGTGACCAGTGAGACAATCGTAAGTGGTTCTGCACGCCGTCCGATGGATGCAACGATCACCCCCGTATCTGAAGACCGGCAACTGGCCGACATTCGTGGCGATCGGCCGGCGGCCAGATATCCCTGCAGAAACTCGTCCCGTGAGTCCGTTAACAGTTGCAGCAAAGATTCATCTGAAGGAAGGCCGTTCTGTTCGTCTGTGCTTCCTGTTGTAGTGGAAGAATCCAGATGTGAGAGCCCGAGTTTGATATTCGCCCGCTGGGCTGCGGACAGATCGGGTGCAGACAAAGGTGGATTCGCTTCAGAAAATGCGGGCATTTGTCCAGTCTCGGACAGGACAGTCAATGTCCGATAAGTGGTGCAATCGGTTGGAAAGGGCGGTTGCAGGCGAAGTTCGCTGGACGTCATTTTTTCGTTGGCCAGATGACTGAGCCAGCGAGTTCTTACGGTGGTTACCGGCGCATTGAGTTCGATGATCACATTGTCGCGACTGGCATCTTTCCAGCGTGTCGCTTCTTCAGATTGCAGTTCCGTTACCACAATTCCGGCTGGGATTTTGATGGAGCATTTTGACGGAACCCGGGCAGAGAAAAGTATCAGGCGTGTTTCGCCGACGGCTGATTGTTCGTGAGTGGTCCAGACAACACTGTCGGAGACAGCAAAAATGTCGCGACCAATCTCCGCTGCAAGTCGATCACTCACACTGCGAACCGGCACGCGGAAGTTCTCGCCATTTAGTGATGATTCAGGCAGGCGGATCACGTTCGCTTTTTGCAAAGCAGCGTCCTCGGTAGCCGAAAGACCGGCCGCCTTGAGCCACTTTGGCAGATCGCTGGTGGCGTTTTCCAGTTCGGGAGATCCGAGGGCGGCATCCAGAGGAATGAGCAATGGATCGGTCCACTGAATTCCATCGAAGATATGTGGCCAGTTGAAAGTCGCATATCCCTCATCGACGTCTTCTTCCTGAAGACGCAAAGTCCAGATCACGCTGAATTCGGGACGATCGAAGAGCGACTTTACGGAATTCTGTTCGGCAGAAAACTCCTGCCCTTCGCGAACCAGTGGGATTCGAAGACTATCGACCACGATCACCGGCTCCAGAAGAAACTCATCGTTCCCGGAGAAGTTCATGTGCAACGGACCAAGGCTGCCTGACCATTGACTGAGATGCAGAACGAACGTGACCTGATCCGCGGACCTGACCGCAGCCACTGTTCCCACCGGATCGACGGGTCGAATTCGCTGCAGGACCACGGGGTCTTCTTCATTGATGATCTGCATGCGAATGGATTTTCGCGGTGGCAGCAGATCATTGGGTTCAATTTTTTCATCCGGCTTGGCACCACCCAGTTTCAAAAACGTGAGTCCCAGCCCATCTTCGTCGACCAGCGTCATGGATGTTTCAGGGATTTCAGTGTTTTGAAGATGAGGGCTATGCAGTGTGATGGTGGAATCGTCCGGGCGCAGCACCTGGCGGCCTTCAATTGTAATCTTGTGAAGTCCGGTAGTACCTTCTTTAAGCTGAACGACAAGTTGATCGCCGCGCCGATGCCATGAGTCCAGCCGGTTGGCTTCTCCCGCGACTACGCGAACGTCGGTGATTGTCATTTCAGGATTGATTTTGAGGCGATGCCGAAAGACGGGAAGAACGGTCGTCTCAATGTCGACCTGACACTTCCAATAGATGCCGTCTTTGCGGAGATTGTTTTCCAGCGAGATACGAACTTCGTTCACACTGTTTCTGGGCGACAGGCGAATCGTGCAGAACGGATTGGAATTCGGGACCTGAAAGATAATGTCCGAGCGTTTAAGCCAATGACCCCACACCGCCTGCAGATCTGAAAACACGATTGTGCTGACTTGCCCGGCATCCATCGGCAACACTGAAAATACCGAGTTCGCACGCACGGCGAGAAGTAGATTCGGAGCGGCAATGCAGTCTGCAAACTGCTGGAGTTCGGCTACAGGGACTTGTTGATTCTGAACAGTCGCCGGCGTAAGTCCGACCAATTGAATGGACAGCGCGAACTCATTTCCGATCCCTGCAGGAAGTTGCACGTGAGCATTTTGATCTTTCACAGACCAAAGCAAATCGGTCACAACATCTGCACCGGTCGTCGCTGACACAGATGCCAGTCGGTAGCCCTGAGGAATTCGGTATCGGACTTCAGGAGTTAACGTATTCCAGCGAGAAAAGCGGCAGATGCACGTCAATACCTGCTGCCCGGAAACCGTTTCGTTGATCGCCAGAACCTGAACGGCAGCCAGCTGTGGGCTGCCTTTTTCAATTCCTGCCTGGAACAGTCGGACATCAATACCATCCGCCATAGCGAGACTGTTTAGGGCGATAACACCATCCGATGGTTTCCATTCGACGACTCCTTCCGGTGTCTGTGCCCGGGCGCTTGAGAAAAGTCCAGCGGGTGACACGACCTCAACCGTGGTTTCGGGGCAGGGGAGTCCTGGCAATCGAAACTGCACTCCGGATGTCTGCCGTGACATCAGTGGTCGCAGTTTGCACTCCACTTTGTGAAGGGTGAAGGTGGCTCGAGAACTGGCATCTGCCGACACGGCGATGTCTGTTGGGGCGTCCGGAAGCAGAAGCTGGTTGTCCTCGATCTGATGAGCCGGCAGCAGTGTCGATGCCGGCAGCTGAACTTTGATGGAGTCGGGGCTGTCTGGTTCTGCCAAAACGCTCACGCCATCCACAAGGCACTCCACGAGACGCGAGCCACGCAGTGGAATTCGAAAGCTGACAGAGTCGTCGCTGCTGGCACAGGCAACATTCAGTGTGATTTGCAGTTCAATCGAATCGACGGATTCGGCCACGATGCGTGAACTGAGCGAAGTGATCACGGCGGATGGAGTCAGCAATTTGGGACTGGAATTTTCCTTTCTCCATGCGTCAAGCAAACTGCGTCGAACGTAAACAACATCCGTGCCGAACAGACGTTCCTCGGGAATCAAGACATCAGCGTTGGCGGGGAGATTTCCGGCGGAAGCCTGAACACCAGAGCTGACGGGTGTTCCAGTTTGAGGCGTTGCCTGCGCGGGAATGGCGATCAGCAGCCAGATTACGGGGGCGGCAACAGGACGCAACAATGGATTTGCTCTGAGGGCCCGGAGCCACTTCCAGCGGGAGATCACGACGCAGAGCAGTCCCACGCTTAATCCCCAAAATGCGCCCATAAGCGAAGATTGTGTCACCTGAGAATCAACAACAAAACTGGCGAGCAGAATGGCGACCGCAAGCGATGCGGAGGCCAGCCGATGGGCGTCCGCGACATGCCGCAATCCAATACAGGCGGCCACAAGAATTAGAAAGGTCCCCGCGACAATCGCGCGCTGGCGTCGCAGCTGAGTTACCTGAATTTCGACTGGCTTTTCCGCCGTTACGGAATCGATCAGCGTTTGAGGTTTCCAGCCCTGTGTCGCAGCGAGTTGCCAACGAATCACGAATTGCCGAACTTCGGCCGGTATCGAACTGGTTTCCGAAATCTGCGTTGTCCGTCCGTCCATGCTGGCGCTTGTCAAAAGGCGATCGAGTACACGGGCGATTTCAGTCGGTTCGGCTGCGCGAAAAACACTGACAGGTGCATGGAGTTCGAGGCTGGGGTCCACAAGAATGTGATGGGTACACTGAGGCACGGCCAGTTCACTCAGGAACAGTCGCGGCAGTTGACGAACTCCGATGACTCGATCACGCTGCTGCCCGGGCTCCGTCCATGTCAGCAGGACCTGACAATCGGCCGACGATCGCGGCAGCGGGATTGCAAAGCCGCCTGGGGTTTCCTGAAGCTGAACCTGATGACCGTTCACCAGCACCAATGGTCGTGTATTACCCGGCAGAGTCAAAGGCAGAACGTTCTTTCCCGGACTACGTGATACGTTCGCGACAGCCAGAACATCGCGTTGCAGGCCACCACTTTGTTCGCCTATCAAATGCAGCATATGAACTTCGATTGTCTGCCCCGCCTGAATCCATGGATTCTGATCGACCCTCACCGAGACAGGCACTGCTGCGGGCGGGAGGCGATAAACGGTTGCTTGGCTCGCTGCGTTGGTGGACTGCTGAGTCAACTGCGGTACAGAAAGCAATCCTTCGTCCGATGAGAATAACTGGAGCGACCCTTCAACCGCGAGAGACGTTTGAACGACGGGCACAGCGGCGATGAATTCCGGACTCGCTACACGTCGAGATTCCATCCGGATCACCAGCGGCATCCCGGGGCGTGATGAGACCGGCGGAAGTGTCCATTGACGCCACTCGCGCGTCTCCTCGGACATTTCCTCCCGCCTCACGGCGATTGGTTCTCCATCCACCGACCAACGCAGATCGCTGCCGATTCCTGATGGAAGAGTGACGGAAACCGGTTTATCGCTTAGCGCATTTGAAGGCAGGACGAGGCGAGAATTTTCCACAATCAGGCCGTCCACAATTCGAATCGTGTGCTCCAGCTCAATGGCCTGAACTTCGATCGCTTCGGGTGCGGGAAGTTCTTGAACCGACAGAGTCGCAGACTCACTCACTTCCACCGCCTGCATTCCCGCCACAATACGTTGCTCGGGAAGCCAGGGTGATTGTTTTCGAACCTCATCCGGAGTCAATGTTCGACGACCTGCGCTCCATTGTCGCTGGGTGTCGGATTTCATCGGCAGCTCTGGAGAGAACAGCACATAGGATTGTGTTCGTACCGTACCGGGGCTCGTCATGAGCGGCAGCTTCAGACTCAGCGGATCCAAACTGTCCACTTGTTGCAGCTGAATTTCAAACACTCGTGACGCACCGGGCTCCAGAGATTCCGGCAGATGCAGCGTCAATGGTGCCGACGCCGCATCCGGGCCAGCATCCGGAAATTCAAAAAACAAGGCACGCATATTTGAAGCGTAGCGGGCCGCGATGACTTGCCATCCCGCAGCGACCGGCCATTTTAGTTCAACAACCGGTGCTCCTTCGCACTGGACATTGACCAGACAGCGGACGGTCGCCATTCGTCCGGCCGGTTCCACAATCGTCACCACGGAATCGCTGATCCGTGGCTGGCTGGTTGACGTTCGCACAACTGCTGACGCCTCCGGCAGAAACTGAATCAGCTGGTATTCACGCGATTCATCCGGACGAATCACAACATCGCGTTCCTGAATTCCCACGAACGTCCATTCGTCCAGTTGTACGGAAGGAGGAAGCAGCACGGTCATCTGGCTCACAGGGACAAGTATCTGTCCTCGATGCGCGGCGTCTTCGCTTTGCCATTGCGTGGGTGAGAGCATTGGCAGATTCCATGTTTCCGACTGAGGCAGCAACGAAACTCCGGAGACCTGCAATGAGATTCCCGGTGAAGTCCCACTGACCGTCATCTTCAGCAGCTGATAGGAAGCGTCGTCGGTGACCGTCCATTCAACAGGCTGGCGATCCTCCATCAGCACGTCCGTGATACGGACATTCGCGGGGACGCGCGCCAGCAGCACAGCCTTTTCATTAATGGCGGGCGGCAGGCCTATGGTCCAGCGAGACGCCAGCGAGTCCCCCGTCATTGTATGGCTGGCCGAGAAGCCGCTGAGCGGAAGTGAGCCGAGGGTACTTAAATTTGGTTCTGTCCTGCAGCTGAACGAAAGTCTGGAAGCATCGCTGGGAATGAGATTCCATCGAAGCCCCGAGTCTGTCACTTCCGGTCCCAGAACAAGATTGCCTGCGCTTGTTACCTGAATTTGAGGAGGCGTGGAAAGCTGAAATCGCGTGATGGTGGCCTGCGGAAGTTCCAGACGAAAAGTAACGACATTGCCAGCAACTAATCCGTCAGCTGCCCAACTTCCGGAAAGCGATTCTGGAACTCCCGGCCGGAGCACGAACAATCGTCGGGCAGAATCCGAACCCACAGCAACTGGCCCATGGTCGTCCATCAGTTTCAGATGCTGCAGACTGGTTGTCCCAATCAGCAGTGGGCCGGAATAGTCTTTGACAGCGGCCGCATACATCTGCAAATCCAGCCGGCCGGCCTGCAGCTTTGTGCCGTCCAGAGTCGCTTCATATCGAGCCTCGCGGATTTGGGAACTCCTCGCAGCTTTAGCGGGCGTATCCGGAACCTGCGAATGGCTCGACAGTTCCTGAAGCAGTTCGCGTGGAACCGGTGCATACTCACCATCTGCGACGCGACGTTTGATTTCCGGAAGGGGAACGATCTGGGTCTGAAAGGAATCTGGCTTTTCGCGCGGTTCTGTCTGAGCAGCTGCCGTGTCGGCAGGACTCTGCAAAAGAGCAAATAGTAGAAGGCTCCAAAGATTCATGGCGTTTTCACACTAGCGTGCAGATCCGACAGATATTTCCGAGGAGCGTGCCGGCTGCATCGGCTGCACATCAATGCTTTCATTAAGCGGCGACGGGAGCACGCCTGAATAACCAAAGACCGTTGGGAACTCGGTAGTTCGGCCTGGCGTTGGGAACGGCAGCCGACGTTCAGAAAACAATCTCTGGAGGGCGATAGAGATCAGGCCCAAAAGTAGTCCCATTCCAATGTAAGGTGCCAGCATCAGAGTTCTTTCCGGGAACAGCAACCATGTCACCAGACCCATGCAGCTCAGGAACAAAAACGGTACCACCACAGTGATCTGACGGAACATCGACATTGCCAGAAAGAACAGGACGCAGCTCAGGGCCGTGACAAGCAGCAGCGAAACATGAGGAACAAGATACACCTTTAAAGGCCCGGAATCCGCAGATCCAAAAAACAGATCGTGCCGCCCTGGTTGGCGCAGCCATTCGTCGGCTCGGTCTGCCATGATCGTCTGCAGTTCCTTGGTAAACGGCGAGAGCACAGCACGCAGCTGACGTTCAGTCAGAGCGGCCCTCGACTCGCTGCCAGGCAGCATCGTGGCCGCTCGCTGAGTTAACGAAGAGAACGCAACGTTGGCGGTGACGGCCTGATACTCGTCCTGTGATCCCACGCACCACACAACGGGCACGGCAGATGATTCGCCAATCATTTGCACGCGCTGAAACTCTGGAGTCAGCCACAAAGCGGGCTTTGCTGACAGCTTCTGTCGTACTCGAAATTCGAGCACCATCGGACCTTCTCTGGAGCCCTGAATTTTGCGGGCTGCAATCGTCCATCGGTTCACATTTCTGTCTACGATCTGTTGACGCTGGATCAGTGTCCTTTCGAAGACGTCGGAGTTCAGCGATTGATCGCCGAGGAGAATGGCTTCGATATCAGCGTCTGCTGCGGTCTCGGCAGATACAAATTCGGGTACCGAATCGTAGACGGCCAATGTTGAAATGAAGGCCTGCGTTCCCATGATTCGAGACTGAACAAAGATCAGGTCAGGGCTTGACGACGAAGTTGCAGATAATCGTCCGGTCCAGTGCAGCGGCACGATATTGACACTCGCTGTGGTCTCCATTGCCGATTCGAATCGCTCTGAATACACAGGTGCCCATAGAGGATCTTTGATCGTGAGGCCGCTTAGCGAACTTGTTCCGACCTGAACGCTCAGAACATCTGCGGGCTGCGGCAGAATGATGGGAAGTTGATAGACGTAATCAGCCACCTGAGCCGCGCCCGGGGGAGCTGGCCACAGGTAGGAAATTTCAATGTTTAAAGTGCCACGACGTGCTTCAGGAAGTCGAAAAATCCAGTCAATAGTGCCACGCAGAGGCTCCGGCTGTCCTGCAACACGGACCGTTGGACGGAGGCCTTCCGGCACCTGCAGCGTCAATGCGGGCATGTCGCGGTGTTCGATTTCGAATCGAATCAGTTCCTGAACTTCAATTCCGTTTGCGCGAGGCTGCATTCCCAGCGTGATCTCGGCGCGGGCGTAAGGAGTCTGGCGAGGCAGTTCCAGGCGAACAGGAATGGATGGATCGTCAAGAAGCCAGCTCTCTGAGTCCACCTTCGGCTCCACCTCATTTGATGCGACAGGAGCAGAAGCTGGAATCGTTGGCAACGGCTCACCAGTGCCCATGCTGATCGGACGAATGGAGTACTCGTCGGACTCAATTGTTTTGATAATAAAAGGCTGAGCACGGCGGGTTAAAACTTCCGGGCATCGCAGTTGAATGTTGCCGGAGCGAACGGCCGCCAGTGCTGCGAACGCGCTGAACTCAACCACGAACTCGCCCGACTGACGCTCCGGAAATGTTAACTGCAGAACATCATTTTCCGTTGACGACTCTTTCATCGACAACGGCTGATTTGTTTTCCCACTAATCAGACGCATCGTGCCCCGAAGAATCTGCCAGTCTCCACTGGAGTACCCCGGCCAGATAATAGAAAGATCCAGCAACGAACCTTTCAGCACACTCACCGGATACCGCACCGTCAAGATCACATTCTGAGGATCCGGCTGCAGGCTAAGTTCCGGGAAGACTGCAAATTGCGCTTCTGTTTCTTCCACATGCAGAACAATTTGCGATTCCGGGGAACGCATGCGAAACGCCGTTGCTGCGACGCTGAGATCGGATTCCGAGGGGACTCGAATTCGCTGCGCACCTTTAAGTTCCGTCTGCTGGACAAGCAGGCCGGTTGGAAACAGAATCTCGAGATCTCCGGGCTGCTGATTGACATCCTGAAGGGAAGGCAGGGAGACTTTAATATCCTGCGGGAACGTACGATTGATCAGCTCAAGATCAAATGACACCGTCACCGTGCCTTCGATAGGCGAAGTCAGACGAATGATGGCGGGTGCCGTTCCTGGTGTAGCAGGACTCTCAAAATTGTTCAGAACTGAAATGCCGGCTGCATTTCTTGCATCTGCTTCGACAAGTTGAAATCCTTCTGGAAATGTAACCTTAACTTCACTGATGGGGCCACCGGTAATCTGCAGGTTTTGCGTGCCTGTTAAGGTCACAGGGATCGTCGTCAGATCCAGCTTCATTCGGTTCTGCACCTGGATGACAGGTTTCTGGGCGATACGTGCGACGACTTCCGACCACGTTATGCTGAACGATGCAGGAAGGCCCCAGAATTCAACAGAACGGACACCTTGTGCATCACGTGTCGACTTGTCTACAGCTCCCGTCGGAAGTTTTTGAATTTCCACCGGCGACGAAAATGTCAGCACAGAATGAGATGCCGTGGATTGAGGCAGATTCAGATTCAACTGAGAAACACCCGGCGAGATCGTTCTCGGTTTTCCAACCAGAGACATCCTGACGGTATGCAGACCTTTTCCGCGCAGGTGCCACTGGCGATTATTCTGATCGCCTGACGTAAACAGTGCCTGCGAATTGGCCGGCTCTGAAGTGGCGTCAAAGGCTTCAACGTACACATCACCGAAAGCTAAAGGCACTGTCACCCACTCGGATTCGAGATTGATCTGAATCCTGAGTTCTACGGAAAGCTCAATTTTATCTCGGTCGATGGTGCCCGTGAATTCAGCATGAGCGATCGTGTATCTTGGAATACTTGTTTGATCCTGAGCCCGTCGCAGCAGTTCTTCCACAATGCCCGGCTGAAGCAGGTCGGCTACTGGAACCAACTCCCCCGTTCTGGTGCGGAAAAGCAGTTCAGAGTTCTGGGGTGTCGAAACACGCGAGGCATTAACTTCCGAGGACGGCGATGCGGACGGCAACGTTCCATCCGGAAGAGCGTTCTGAGCCAGTGTGACTGGCGGCGAGACGCAAAGGGAAAAAATGAAGATCAGCAGGTAACTTATTGGCTTCATCGACCCGCTTCCCTTCTACGTCTGCGTGAAGTGCATCACAACGTTCAGCAGGCTTTCGGAATTCGAAAGCAGCCGTGGTGACGCAACGATACTTCTCGTACAGGTAGTTTAGGCGGAATTTGTCGTTTGGTGAAGCTGTTGAGGGAAATCAACGCAATGCGACGACGAGTTCCTGGCAGAGTATCGGAGTACTCGCAGCCAGCAGGCTTGGCGCGAATGCATCAAATGTTTCGCCTGCAAGGTTTGTGACGGATCCACCAGCTTCCGATACAAGAAGGCTGCCAGCCGCAATATCCCAAACATACAGACTGCTTGACCAGAAGGCATCCGTTCGGCCGCAGGCAACATAAGCAAGGTTCAGTGCTGCGGAACCTGTGCGTTGAACCGTTTGAAGCTGAGTCATCGCGTTTAGAAACCGTCGGACGGCGGGGTCGTTGGGGTCGGCCGCGATTGGAAGACTGGCCATGGCCATCGCCGACTTCAACTGTGTTTCTCCGCTGGTGACGATCCGTTCCCCATTTCGAAAAGCGCCTGCTCCGGCTACAGCGGAAAAGATTTCATCGCGAGTGGGGTCGTAAATCACGCCCACTTCCATGCGTCCTCTGACCGACAGGGCAATGGAAACGCAATAATAGGGGAAGCCGTGCACGTAATTTGTAGTGCCGTCCAGCGGATCGATGATCCAGAAGCATTCCGTGTCGGCTGATCTGTCGTTCAGGTTTTCTTCGCCGAGAAAGCCGTGTTCAGGGAATCGACTTTTCAGGCTTTGCACAATCGCCGCTTGTGACGCTTCATCGGCTTCTGTCACAAGGTTAGCGCGACTCTTTTCTCGCACAGAAAAACGACCTCGCCAGTGCTGAAGCACGCGCCCACCCTCGTGCGCTGCGTCGATTGCAGCAGAGAGCCAGTTCTGTTGTTGAATACTGCTGGATTCTATAGGAGTCATGACGATCGATTGTAGGTTCTGTGCTGATCGAAGGAGATCTTCCGATTGATCAGACCTTAATGTTTAACGGGAAAGAAACAATGGTCGCGACAAGGGTCGCTGTGTCAACATTGATGTCCGTAGTTTGAGTAGAAAAGACATCAGTTCGGCTTCAGCTATGGATAACAATTACCACACGGACAGTCTTCGACCTTTACTTAAACCGCCGATAACCGAGTCACTTCCTGCGCAGCGAAGTGGTGTCGCATTTTCAGCGAACTTTGCTTGAGAACACCTGCCATGCCTGATTTGAACGCGTCGCAAATTGTCTTTCTGATTGCAGTCCTTGTCTTCACCGTCGTGGCGGCTGTCTCTGATATTCGAACTCGGAAAATCCCAAATCGGATGACGGTCCCCATGTGCCTGGCCGGTCTGGTTTATCAGGTGGCCTTTTTCCAACTGGACGGATTGTGGGCAGCTCTGGGCGGTTTCGCCACTGGCTTCGGAATTTTGTTTGTCCTGTGGATGATTGGTACGGCAGGCGGCGGAGACGTCAAACTTATGGGCGCTCTGGGGCCGTGGATGGGAGCGATGCTGACTCTGAAAGTTCTCTTCTGCGCGCTGGTCTTTGTTACGGTCGGAACTTTTGGAATCGTGGCTTACTCCGCGATTTCGTCCGGAGTGCGAAAAACCAAGTCCCAGTATTTGAAGCAGAGTTCAGCCTCCGAAACAACTGGCGCGCGTCAAAAACGCCGCGTCATGGCGTTTGCGGCACCTGTCGCACTTGCCACGTGGAGTATGTTGGCAATCCAGTTTCTGACGGGAAAATACTAACAAGTGAATTACTCCAGGTCCGTCATGAAGTATTTTCGGCAATTTTTTCAGGTAAAGGTCTTCCTTCGGCCGAAATGACAGAAGTGTAGAGTCATTTTCAGGGCTCAAGTTAACATGCATTTCCAGTGAGCGTGCACATGAAAATCATCACAGGCAGGATGTCCAGACGCAGGGGAGCAATCCTCTCGATGGAACTGGTGATGATTATGCCATTGTTCCTCCTGCTCATTTTTTCCATCGTCGAATTTTCTATGCTGATGTCAGCCAGCAGCCGTGTGTCGAATGCGGCACAAAGTGGCGCAAGGCTGATGAGCATCTCCGGGGCGGCTCCTGAAGAAGTCAAAGCCAAAGTGACTGCGATCCTTGGGCCAGCCCTGTCGCAAAATTGTCGTATCGACGTTCAGCCGGCTGCTCATGTGGGTGATGTTGGCAGTGTCTACGTGACGGTCCCAATGAAGAACGCGAGTCCGGATCTCCTGTGGATGACCGGATTCAGTCTCGATAGTCGTTCCCTGAATGCTGAATCGCCCATGGTGATGGAGCGTTGTGCGTACCAGGAAGATTCTCAGAAGCTCTAGTGTCGGCTCTGACAGCGTCTGCAACTGTGCAGACATTCTGGTTCCCGAAGGCTGTTGTCACCTGAATTGTACTTTGGTGCTCCGCAGGGATGTGGTGCTAAATGTCCGGTATTCTGCAGCCGGTTTTTACTGTCTGCAGTCAAATCATCACTTGATAGTTCCCCCTGCGTTGAATTGATCGTCTGGAGATTCGTCGTGAAACTCACTCCGTGGATGCTGACTGTGGCTGCTTTCGGGATCATCTCCCTGCTAGCAGTGGGTTTTCTTTTCAAGAAGCTGATGGCATCGCCGGTGGAGGTAGCGAAACCTCCCGAGCGGCGAGTTTTGCCGATGGCGATTACGGAAATTGATCCGGGGACCGTGATTACAAGAGCTCACGTCGGTAATGGTCCTGGAAAGCCCGGCGAAAAATTGCCGGAAGATACATTCCTGTCGCTGGATAGCGTTATTGGCCGTATCGCACGGGAAAAGATTTCTGCGGCCGTGCCCCTTCGAGGTGCAATGTTCTACGCACCTGGCGACCATCCAGGTCTGAAGGTGGCTGCTGGTAAGCAGGCCGTTGTTGTGAGAGTCAGCGAGACAACTGCGGTCCTTAGCCAAAAGCTGAAACCTGAACAGCATGTGGATGTCCTGTTCACCGTGGATGGCGTTGGCACAGGCGGAAGCAATCGCCTGCAGTCCACCGGAGGAAGCACTCAAAGCGCCGCTGGCTATGGCGATGCCATGACGGCAACCCTTTTCAAGGGTGTAAAGATCCTGTCCATGAGTCGCGGTTACACAGCAACCTCGCTTCAGGGCGCAGACTCGCACAATGTGACACTGGAACTGGACGAGGAGCAGGCTCGGGTGATTTCACTGGCTCAGCGAAAAGGTGAGATCGATCTGGTCTACAACGCGGATGGTGCAGGGTCTGGCGGCATTGACATTCAAGCTGCTGAGAAGGACCGGATTACTCTTCAGGAAATTCTTGGGATCAAGCCACCTCAGGAAAAAGTGAAGCCGTTCAAGACAGAACTTTATCGAGGCGGTGGTTCGTCCAGCAACTTCTTTGAGAATGGCGAACGAGTCGGGAATTTTGGCGGCAGCGGTGGTGCGGATACGGATGGAACTCGCCTGCAGAGTACCGGTGGTTCCGTCGGTGGCTGGTCAACAGATACCGCACCTCCTGATCGTCAGCAGAATGTGGCTCAACTGCCCGCGGCCGCAGGGGCCGGACTTTAGTTCGAGAACTCGACGCGGAGCGCTGCTCGTTAGCCAACACGACTAATGGTGCGGGCTCCATTGTTGAACATGAGTCCGGTCTGATGTGGTTTGACCAACAGACCGGATATTTTGCGTGTTGTTCTGATCTCCCGCTTCGTCGAGAGAACGGAGCACACCACGGTTTCCAGGTGAGCAGGCAACTGTGGCTCTGCACAGCTTCGCGGTGCTGCCCCAGTCGTAAAGTTTCGGAAGGAGGATTGGACCGATGCAGACTGCTCTGTTTGCTGTTGAAATGACGTCACGTAACTCAGGCCGTCGCGGTATTTTGACTGCCTGGACAATCTGGCTGATGCTCGCTGCCGGCGCAATTGTCGGCGGCCTGTTCAATGTGCTCTGGATTTCCTGTGTGCGGAACCATGCTCAGAACTGCGCGACGTCCGCAGCACTCTCCGCCGGCCATCGCTATCTGTCTGATGACATGTTGCGTGGTTGGCAGCAACCCTTCGAGTATGAGGGTCGAGTCGCTCGTTGTCGAAAAGCGGCCATCGAGATGGTGGAACACTCCCGAACAGGAACGACGTTGCCGCCAATTTCTGATGAGCAAGTCGATGTGCTCTGGGGTGATGATCAGACGGCTTCCAAAGATCCCTCACTGCTGGTGCCCGAAAAGATCGTCGTCTCATTTGATCGACGTGATGCTCCCCACTCAATTGCATCCTTCTTCGCGGGACTCGCCGGAAATCGAGCGACAGGACTGGGTGTTTCGGCGGCTGTCTGTCTGGAGCATGCTCCTGCCGGCTTTCAGCCCTCTTCCATGGCAAGTGTGCCAATGCTGCCGTTCAGCATCTGCGACGATGTTTTGCCTGCGAAAGACGGTCAGACTCCAGCAACTGCCGGCTATTGGACTGCCAACATTGAATCTGGAAAGGGACGCGACCAGTTCAGCTGGGATCCGGAAACACACACTTTCCAGGCTGGTCCCGACGGCCTGCCGGAATTAAAGGTCTCCATCTACGCCGCCACTTCTGGCAGCGGCCCGGATGCGTTTATCCCTTTGTGCTTTCGGAAAGTCTCGTCAGCGGCGTCTGGACCGGCAATCGCAGGATGGATCAACAGAGGACTGAAACTCGATGACCTGCAGACGTTCGGTATTGATGAGATTACTTTTCCCGGAACTCTGCCAACGGCCTCGCTGTCAATCCCGGATCAGGCTTCTTGTATGAGCGCTCTGCAGATGAAAATCGGAGAGCCATGCATTGTTTGTTTGTCTTCAATGGAAGGGTCTGAGAACGGGGCCGGAACGCTGAAATTGAAGCGACCTGTAGCCGTGAGGATTGTGCAGGTCCAGCAGAATGCATCGAAGATGGTGGGTCTGATACTCCAGCCGTGTGTGATGGTTACATCGACGGCCGTAACATCGACTGCTGCGGGCATTGCGTCGAATCGCTACGTCTACAGCGTCCGATTGACACAGTAAATCCAGACCTGAGTTTGCTGCTGCAAATGCGCAGGTGATGACGGAGGGAACTCACTGGTGCTGGATGCCAGTTGTCTGTCGCCGTGCGATGATCGTCGGATAAATCTTCAGCAGGCTGCAAGTTACGGCACTACAGGCATAAGCTGATTCTGCCGATGAAACGCATCCGAAGGGAAATTCTGCCTGCAACAGTCGCATCCAACATTGTGGAGTTCCCAGGGGATGGCACTCGATAATACAACGGGTCTATAGCGTCGAGTGCTTGCATTGTTTTATTTCCGTTTCGCCGTTTCGCAAAGTACTAAGGCCGCCTTATGGTCGCTCCATCAGACACTTTGGACAACTCAGCTCGCGACTTTCAGCGTCTAAAGACTTCTCTGCATCGGCAGATTGTCGACGTTGTGGACTTCACCAAAGCCGAAGCCATGTCCGAACCGGAGCTGCGAGCCCAGCTCCGCTCTCTGGCCGAGTATCTCTGTTCGCGGCAGTCCGTGAAAGTTGACCATCAGCAGCGCGAAGCGATGGTTTCCGAGATCATGGACGAGATTTACGGGTTTGGGCCGATCGAATCGCTGATGGTCGATCCGTCGGTCACTGACATTCTGGTGAATGGCCCGGATCGAGTTCTGGTGGAACGAAATGGTATTCTCGAATCGACCAATATTCGATTTGCGGATGCAAACCATCTGATGCATTTTATTCATCGGCTTGTGGGTCGTGCCGGACGTCGAATCGATGAATCAAGTCCGATGGTCGACGCTCGGCTTCCTGATGGCTCGCGTTTCAATGCGGTGATTCCGCCGTTGGCACTCTGCGGCCCCACAATCTCGATTCGTCGATTCGGAAATCGTCGAATTCAATTGGAAGATATGATCAAGTTCGGGTCCATGGCCCCGGCGATGGCCGACTTTCTGATCCTGGCCGTCCGTGGCCGAATGAACATTATCGTCAGCGGTGGTACAGGTGCTGGAAAGACAACACTTCTGAATTGCATGGGACGTTACATCCCGGATTCGCAGCGCGTCGTGACGATTGAAGAAACGGCTGAATTGCTGCTGCAGCAGCGAGATGTCATTCCATTGGAAACTCGTCTTCCGAACATGGAAGGCAAAGGTGCAGTCACGCAGCGTGATCTGTTGCGAAACGCCTTGAGAATGCGACCAGACAGAATCATCGTTGGAGAATCTCGAGGAGCCGAAGTTCTGGACATGCTTCAGGCCATGAATACAGGTCACGACGGCTCAATGAGCACCGTGCATGCGAATGGCACTCGCGAAACTCTGGACCGTCTGGAACTGATGATTGCACTTTCTGGTGCGGACCTGCCGTCTCGAATTGCCCGTCAATACATTTCGAATGCAGTGGATATCGTGATCCATGTTACTCGGCTTCACACCGGTCAGCGTCGCATCACCCGCATCTCGGAAGTGTCTGGTTTGAAAGATGGCGAGTACTGCATGGACGACATCTTTGTGTATCGCATCAGCGGCGAGCAAAAAGAAGGGCAGACACTGGGAACCTTCTTCGCCACCGGCCACGTGCCTTTGGCGCTTCGTCGACTGGCGATGACCGGAGCTGACGTGGAACAGTATCGTCCTCTGTTTGAAGCTCGCGAACTGAAAATGGACTGACACTCCCTGCGTGCTTCAGAGACGTGTTGAAGACACGTTCACGTTGTCAGGAATTCACGCCACGTCTGGCAGGCCCTTTCGATTCCGGATTCGATGATGATCGCTCCCAACAACAATTTGTCTACGCTGGAACGCCTCCCGGAGTTTGCCGGACTGTTGCGAGAAGACACGCAGTTTGCTCGAGGCGATTCCACCGGCGTTGGGGAGTCGGTGAATGGCTGGTTTGATGAATTGATGATTCACTCCGGAATACGCACGTCACCGTCGTTGTGGCTGGGACTCTGTGTGCTGTCTGCTCTGGCGGTAGGGGGCACAATTTTTATTGTCACAGAACGCCCATTTGTCACTTCCATGGCGGCGGCGATTGGCTTATTCATCCCAATCATTCATGCGGTGAATTCTCGGACACGTCGGCAGAAACTTATCATGGATCAGTTGCCGGGAATGTCGGAAGAACTGGCACGCTGTGCTCGTTCCGGCCGGAACCTGGAACACTCCTTCATGCTGGTCGCTGCCGACACGCCGGCACCACTCGGGGATGAACTTCGAATTAGTGCTCGCCGGATTGAGATGGGGATCGACGTCGGACGTGCCGTGAAAGATCTGGCCGCACGCACGGGTGTTTCCACGCTGACAATGTTTTCCTCTGCTCTGGCCGTTCACCAGGATACGGGAGGAGATTTAATCTCGGTGCTGGAACGCCTTGCCATGGCCGTCCGGGACAGATTGCACTTTGTTTCTCGGCAGCGAGCTGCCACGATCGCCAGTCGAATGGGGGCCATCATGATGGTCATCATCCCGGTGCTGGTGATGGGCTTTTACTTGTTTCGTGATCCTGCGTACCTCAACACACTGTTGAATTCATTCTGGGGACGACTGTCACTGGGACTGGGTGTGTTTCTTCAGGTGATTGGCTGCCTTCTTGTATTCCGAATCCTGAAGCGCAGTTCTCGCTTTTAAGTTGCAGCAGGATTCAGCAGGCGGTCGTTTATCTGATGCTTTCGGTGGGCTGTTCTTAGTGTTTTCACGGGCTCGCCGGCCAAGTTCGATGCGTTGTTGTTCATCTCAGGAGCACCATTCATGACTTTCAGCTGGCCGATTATTGCTGTTGGTGCTCTCGTGGCCGTCTACGTTTTGTGGAAAGTGCTGAAGCCGGCGAAAGCCAAAATGCTCAGTCCGTTTCAGCAGACACACACGGTCCCGAACCTTATGACAGGGGATCGTGACGAAGACCAGAGTCGGCTGCGTGAGAATTCGCCCGGGAGTTCAGCCGACGACGCTCGTTCGCCGTTCTTAAACTCATCCGTGCCTTTCAACGGGCCTAAGTCGGTTGTGCGAGCTTCGGCAGTTGATCCGGGGCGGTCCTGGGCCACCGCTGCGACAATCCCCATGGATAATTCCTCCGGAGCTGGCCGGATTTCGACCTGGAGCGACCGCAGACTGTTTCAGGATTTTCGTGGTCTACTCGCCGAAAGTGCCGACAGCTTTCCGATTCCAGTGCCTGAAGACCTGCCGATTCGAAATGACGATTTTGTTTTTGGTTCTCTGACGCCGTCCATCGCGCAACTGCTTCCTGAAACAGACACACGCCGCGATGTTCAGCGAAAGACATTAATTGCAGCTGGCTATCATTCCCGCGCTTCATGGCTCAATCTGAGCGCCATTCGTTTTACGTTAGCATTTCTGGCGCTTGTTATCGTGGGCTTCTGGTTGATCGTGGCTCCGCCAGCTATCGAACCATGGTTGCTGGGACTGTTGGTGATGGCTCCCTTGTTCATGTGGGCGCTCCCGCCGCTGATTGTGGCGTTCAAAGCGTCGGAGCGAAAAAGTGACATTGAACGCGGTTTGCCGGACGTGTTGGACATGATGAACATGGGAGTCAGTCAGGGGCTCACGGTGCCTCAGTCGCTACGAAGAATCAGCACTGAACTTGTATCTTCCCATCCTGCGCTTGCGGAGGAACTGAGGATCGTGGATCAGCAGGCTGAAATCGGCAATCTTCCTCAAGCACTTCGCAATTTTGGACAGCGCATTGAATCACCGGAAGTGAATTCGTTTACTTCTCTTTTGATCCAGTCGGAAACTACCGGCACCAGCATTTCCCGCGCACTATCGGATTACAGCGACAGCATTCGTTCTTCGCTGAAGGAGCGAGCAGATGCCCGTGCAAACGCAGCGTCGTTCCAGTTGCTGTTCCCGGTCGCGCTCCTGTTGATGCCTTCTGTGTTTCTGTTCCTGCTTGGGCCTGCGATTGTGCAGATGTCAGACTTCTTCAATAACCAGGCTGATGGCCTTCAGCAGGATCGCCGAGAGGCTCTGCAAAGCCTCGATCAACAGCCGCAGCTTGATATGCGGCGGTTCGGCGCACCAGGCGGTGCCTTTGGTGGATCGCAGAATTAACTTTGGATAGAAGGCTGACCGCTTTTCTGCTGAGCATCTTCGGGTCAGCCATCTTGTGAGAACCTGAGCCCGTTTACAGTGGAGCAGGCGCGGGCGATGGCGTCTCGGCTGGCGCTGCTGCTCCGGCTCGGCTTTCTGCGGACTGGCGCAGCTTCTCAAGTTCCTGAGCATCCTTGACGCGTTTATCAGCTGCAAAAAACAGCGACAGGGATTCACCCATCTTTTTACAGAGGGTTTCCACTTTACGCTTTGCAGCAGTGTTTTTCTGCTGTGTTGCCTTCGTCACAGCGTCAGTTTGGATCTTGTTCAACTGGTCTTCAAATCTCTTTTGCGTGGGCAAAGCGTCAAGCTGAACGACCGACGCTTCCAGTGCAGCCAGGTTTCCCTCGGTCGCGGCCTTCTTTGCGAGGCTCATGTAAACGGCTTTTTGAGCGACCATATCTACAAGCTGGTCGCGTAGCAGATAAAGTTCCCCTTCGACGCCCAGTCGGACGGAATCATCTGGTAGTTTCATGGAATCGTGCGGAATCAAACCTGGTGCGTAAGGAACGCGAGCCAGCAAAGCGCTTCCACTGTAAACGTAAAGCCAGAAAGTCGGATTTTCCGGATCCACAGCAATCTCGATGTCGCCATTGCGGTCAGACAACATTCGAACGCCGGGTGATTCATTCACATCTGTCTGACGCAGTTTGGCAACGCGGTCGACACGGTAACAAATCAGTGGTCGATCGGGGCGAGACTGCAGCACGAGCCGTACGCTGCTCCGGGCTGCGGACGGACGCTGGCGCAGAGCGATTTGTTCCACACTTCGACTGCGTCCCCCGAACGGCACCATACCATGCGCGATCAGGACGCCCTGAACATGGCCACTGTCTTTGTAAACAGCAGTCTGATCGGCTATGAGGCCCTCTACCTTGATGTCAGTGTCACCTGCCGGGATACTGTCCGCACGCAGTTCCTGATTGAATGATGTGACTCGGACATAGCACAGATCCAGCTTCTGAAGCAGCTTGACCTTGCCAGGATTTCGTCGATCCAGCTGCCGAAGAAAGGTACGAAGGACATCGCCCTGAGCGATCTGGGCGGCTGTTGGGTCCGGAGGTATCAATGTTCCCGCCTGAAGTTCAAACTCCAGTTCAGTTTTGTTAATGGATGGACCGGAAAACAGCAACACCGGGCGGAAGCAGTCTCTTGTCAACCGGCATGCGATGTTGCTCACGCTTTGAATATCCGCAGTGGATTCTGTCAGAAGCGGGGTGAGTTCCTGTACGCGATTGTCAAACTCGCGGCAGCTGATCTCAAACAGGCCATTGCTTCCCGCTACAGAAATCAAAAGCACTTTCTCGGTTGAAGTGCCGGCGTAGCGAGCCTGAAGGTCTGCTTCAGTCAGCCTTTGCAGGCGAGCGGTGCCGGCGGGAATCAGCCAGTCACTGGATGTCACCGTGGCGTTCCACATTGGACCAAACATTCGTGTCAGGCCGTCGCGAATTTCTGCCGTGAATTTATCGCGTACCTCCAGAGTGATTGTTTCTGTCCCTTCGAATCCCACTTCCACCTGCACTTCATAAGGTTTGTGGGTCAGTGGAATTTGCGGCGCTTCAGGCTGCTCAGTTGCAGCGGTCGCAGGCGTCTGAACGCTGGAGTCTGCTGCCTTGGTTGCTGCGGGAACGCCACCGGTATTTTCGACAGGTGGTTGTGCAGACAATCGCGAAGACAGCAACAGTGCCAGGACGGTTGCTGAAACAGCGATGCGACAAAGTGGATTGATAGAAAGGTTCATGGTCGCACGATCCAGCGTTCAACATTTTGGTAAGTGGAAAGAGGGCGATCGGGAGTTCCAAGCACCGTTTTTCGCCAGACTGCGAAATCGTCGACTTCCCAAAGGGGAATCAAAAACGCCTCTGCGGCAATATGATTATGCATTGTGAACAAACGTGACTGCGCATCCTGAAAGCTGGAGGCATAATCAAGATTGATGAGTTCCTGCCGCATCCAGTCAGGGAACATGCCAAGCCGCTTCATGTCCAGCGAACTGTCGTTGGCCAGCAATGGCCACAATTCCAGAAGAGGTTCTTCCATTCGCACCTGACGATAACAAAGATCCCAGTCACCGTCGCCAAGTGGCTGCCCGGGCTGGTCGCCTTTGATCAAGTCAATTTCAAAGCCGATCCTCTGCCAATAGATCATCATCCGTTCGGCTGCCGCCATGCAGCCTGGGTCCGGCTCGACGACAAATCTGAGTCGCGGCAGCTTGATATAGTCGACTTTGGTTTCTGCACGGAATACTTCAGAGTCGAACGGGACTTTTGCTTTCTTCGCTTCGACTTTCGCGATATCCATCAGCCGCGTCAGCTCGGCCAGTTGCAGTTGTCGCTCGGATGCATAGCGAAGAGCGAACGCGAGGCGAATGTTAAATTCCGGGGGCTTTTGGCTGGGTTCAGTGGCGTAACTGGAGAGCGGCCAGGCGGCGCTCGTTGGGCGTCCAAATTTCATCGTCTCGTCGCGAAGCACGATTGATTTCAGAATGCTTTCGCGATTAACAGCGAACGACAGCGCCCTCCGCATCTGTGCATTCGTTACCCGCTCAGACATGGGATTGAAAGCAATCAGGTGAGTAATGGGCAGAGCATATTGTTGGGTGTTAAACTCCGACGACGCCTGAAACGCATTTACTTCCCAGGGATGGAGATGCGGCAGATAATCGATGTCTCCACGAACGGCAGCCTGCAGAAGTTTGTCTCGGCTTGGGAATCGCTTCTCCTGAATCTCTGCGATGTGATACTGACTTCCGTCCAGACCGTCGGGTTCCGGTCGCACTCGCAAAAAGACGCGACCATTTTCGTCCGCAGCGGCTTTTCGAAAGCGAGTCGAAAGTACGACGGGCTGCAGTTTTGTCTCGACCGATTGCGTTTCTTCAACTGGCTCAGCGGCATCCTGTTCCGATGTGCTGTTGTCGCTGCGTTCAGGAACGCTCGGTTGGCCTGTGATCGGAAATCTCAGCAATGACTCGATGCTCAGCGGCACGCGAGAGAATCGCACTCGAAGCTCACTCGGCGACCGTACGGAAACTTCTTTCACAAAGGACGCGAGTCGCGAACTAAACAACGGACCGGACGGATCAATTCTCTGTCCAAGTGTTTCGGCAACATCGTTAGCTGTCAGAAGAGGCTGTGACTGCCAATGAGGCCGTGTTTCACGCAGAGAAAAAATGACCTCCCGCCCAAGGTCTGCGGGATCCCAGATCTCAAAGTAACTGGATCGGAAGTACGTCAGCTCGTCGGCGGCAGAAGGTTCAAAAAGCGGGACCTCAAGCAGTTCGGTCAGACGCTCCTGAGACTCGAGGGCGGCCGGAAAGACCTGATTTTGGCCTTCGAAATCTTCCACGCCGACGCGCAGTACCTGATGCCGAGCCACGAAACGTGAAAAGGCGGCCCGTTCATTGCCAGCCAGTGTTGAGACCGTGCTGGCTTTCCATGCCAGAGCGGCGGCTCCGGGAAAATCGCGATTCTTCGAGAGCTGGTCGGCTTCCGTCAGGAATTGAGTCACCGTTTGCGCCAGACTGGCCTTTGATTGAGCCACCAGCTCATGATCCGGCACTGTCTTCTCAACACGAGAAATCAGATAACGAACTTTTCGAAAATCTTCGGCTTCGAGAGCCGCAGAAATCATAGGTCCGACGATCTGGCTCAGACGAGGGCGAAGTTCCGGGTTTTGAAGATTGCGAGCCGCTGCTTCATCGAGCAGAGCCAGCGCTGCATAGGTATCCCCGGCGTTGGCTCGAATCGTCGATTCGGCCAACAGGAGTTGTTCAAATCTTGACGATGATTTTTCCCAGTTCGGGATTTCATTCTCCACTCGCAGCAGGATCTCGTAGGCCTTTCGAATATCGCCTTCACGAATCAATTCGTCGACCCGCATCAACATCAGATCTTCGAAGAAAAGAATCTGGTCGATCGTTGAGATGGGCATACTGTATTCTGTCACCTGATCGCCCTTTAGCGTGACGACCAGTCGCTGCAGCTGCTTCATGCGTTCGACACGTTGTTCTCGCTCCTTTTGATTCTGCGGCTTGCTGGCTTCGACCTTCTTATATTCCTCGGCCATGTTTTCGAGTGTATTCGGACGAGGAAACAGCGGATTGACAACGATCACTGTGCGATCTTCAGGCAGGTTGGCCTGCAGCACCACCCAGTCAAACTCCTTGTCGTCTTCATCGGCCTGGAAGATCTCGTCGGCCGAAGGAGTCTGCATTTCATTCAGCTTAGGAAGCTCAGCTCGCTCGACTTTTTCATCCGCGACAGCCGAATTCAGCAGGGCCATCAGCACGACAAGAAGGCGGACATGGGACATCCACTGCATAACAGCGGTTGTAAAACTGAAGGATTGTAAGTGCTGGCTCATGTCGCCTCGGTGAAACGGAAGACACTTTGGCCTTAGGATCATGAACTTATTTTGTATCACAGAGCACCTGGATCAATTGAGTACAGGCTGCCATCAAACCCTACGACAAGAGTCTGTCCGTTGATCAGAAGAGGCCCCTGCTGGATTTGCTGGCCAAGGAATAAGCTTTTTTCTGTGGCTGCTCCGGTGCTGTCAAGGAGCATCAAAGTTCCGTCAGTTCGAGCCGCCAGAAAGCCCGTGCCGTTAGCCAGCGGTGGACCGGCAAGCGGATGACCATCGAGTTTAATGACGGCAGTCTGCGGCAGGGTGTTGTCGATATGAAAAACTCTCGCTTCGCGGCGAGCGACTTCCACAAACACATATTCGCCGGAGATCTTCGGAGCTGCACTGGGAACGCCTCCCAGATCTGCTTCCGCCAAAACTTCCAGACTGGAAGCCTGCATCAGCATCAGTTTTCCTTCTGAAGTTGCAACGCAGAGAAATCCATTCGCGGACGCGGGCGGAACTTCAACGATCTGAGGAATGCGAGTCACACTCACTTCGGCCAGCTGAGGTCGCGGTGTATCACGATATTCAACACGCACAAAAGAGTTGTCACCTGTGATGGCTAATACCTGATTGTTAGAAATGGCCGTCAGAGATTTCCATGGCTGCTGAGCCTCGGCGGTCTGTGATGAACGATAATCTTCCGCCTGCTTTCCTCCGGCCGTCGCTGAAATGTGCAGGCGCCCGGGCATCGCAAACACAACACCGCCGTCAATCGCTACAGGAGCTGTCTGCGGGGCATCAGGCAGTGTCCACTTTCGTTCCAGCTGTCCGGTGTTGGTGAATGTCCACATCGACGGTTCTTCGGCCCCGCACCATGCGGCCGTGCGACCATCCTTCAGAACGATTCCCTCTACGGACGACTTCAGTTTTTCCGGTAGTCGAAACCGGCTGACGGATTCTGTGACAAATCCGCCGGTCCGTATATCGTCCATCGGAGTTCGATACGTTTCACCGTAATCAGCCACGGCCAATACTGACTGGCCGCCTGCAGATGGAGCCAGAGCGACGATTCGTGAACCGATCACCGTTCGCCATGTTCCTTTCATCTGTTCTCGATCAGCACGAGTGAAGAACGTAGAACTGGACGTGGCCTGACGTGAAGTTAGAAAAACAGCGTCGTCTGCAAACTGAATCGGCTGCACATGGACTCCCTCTGCCGTGACTCCGGAATCCAGCAGCACCGTATTCGTTCGGGTCTGGAACTTGCGAAGATCGCGCCCGCCCATCCACAGCTGCCCACCCGGTCCGGCCAGAAGAAACGTCTTTGTCTGCAGACC
This sequence comes from uncultured Planctomycetota bacterium, assembly GCA_947085455.1. Taxonomy (GTDB): domain Bacteria; phylum Planctomycetota; class Planctomycetia; order Planctomycetales; family Planctomycetaceae; genus SXXK01. The sequence continues at coordinate 198,932 of CAMTWR010000003.1, forward strand.
TTCCTCAAGCTGATTGGCTCCGACTTTTGCCAATGGAGGCTGACCGGCTTCATCAGTGACGCGGAACGCGGTCACTCGCTGCGGAGTGGATGGCACAAACAATTCAAAACCGCGAAGAAGACAGGGGTCGTTCACCTGACCATCCACGGTGTCTTCACTCACCAGAGTCAATTGCCCGGCATCATCCATTTGAAGTGTCTGAATACGAGCCTTGTCGGCGGTGAAATTGTCGCACAACAGGTAATAGCGTCCCGCGCCGATCATGGGAGCCTTTACGCTGCCAGTTGCATGTGGCACGTAAGAGACAGCGACGCAGGTAAAAGGATTCAACCCGATTGTGTAAACCAATGTCTGATCGCCCGGGATCACAAGCTTCTGCGAATCGCTTGAAACGGCGGGTGGGCCGACAACGGGCTGCGAAAACTTAAGTTTCGCGACCGCTCGCCCATTGATCGCAGTGACCTGCCACAGCTCGCCGGCCTGTGTTGTGATAAAAACGTTGTCGGCAATCAGTACCGGGGCTCCGGTGGGCCGACTACCGAGCGATTGACGCCAAACGACCTGGCCGTCTTTTTGCGACAACATCTGCAGCTCTTCCGAAAGAGTGCTGTAGACAAGCACGCCAGCGGGTTCTATCGCTTTCACCGGAATAGGGGCGAACGGTGAATTCGCGCCCACTGGACGTCGCCAGAGAGGCGTTCCCGTGTCGGCATCCAGCGCAATGCAGGAATCCATCCCCATTGAAAACACAGAGCGACCTTGAGAAGCAAGATCTGTCGTCGCCTGTGTTCGCAGGGCCAGAGCCAGAGATGGCAGTGCGGCAGCATCGCTCGCCGGACCATCTCCATCCTTTCCGACGTCCGTGCGAACGACATACTTCTTTTCGTTGTCGAGGATGTCCTGAAGAACTCGAGAGACGTCTTTGTCATCCTTCAGCATCGGATATTTACTGATCAAATCGTTTCGAGTCTCGATGGCGCCCACCGTGTTGCCCACTTCAAGCTGCTGCCTGACGGCGGCCAGCATGGCCGTGAAGTCAACTTTTTTGGCTACCGACGCAGACGCGATTCTTTGGCGATTCTGAAGATCCTGTTCGCGGTTCGAAGGAATCCCTTCATCGCCGGAAAACTTTCGCAACAGTTCTATCGATTCCAGACTGACATCCAGAGCTTCCTGCGACTGGGCGATCTCGGCGACGCGCGCTCCGGCAAACGTCAGACGATCGGCGTAACGTTTGAGGTTGTCTTTTTGTGCATCGAAGCCCTCAAGCTCACGGCATTCCTGCACCAAGAGTTTCAGTTCGGCCAGCCCTTTAATGACGTCGGGCGTTTCTGTGAGAATGAACTTTTCGACTCGTGTTCGATGCAGGCCGATTTTCGCCGCCGCCGTTGAAGCTGTTTTCGGGTAGATCGAAATGAACTTTTCGAACTGACCTTCAGCATCCAGATACTTCTGCTGATCGAGCGCATCGGTGGCCACTTTCAGCAGACGGTCTTCCTGATTCTGTGCATTAATGAACCAGAAGATCGCAGCCAGAATCGTGGCCCCGGCGGTGCATCCGGCAAGAAGCAGTACAACGGGCGATCGAGCAACTTTCTGCTGACCAGGTCGCTCGGGACCTCCTGTCAGTTTCTCGGTCAGGCGGGCCAGCCGTCCGCGATTGAGCTGGCGGCGCGCTTTTTCGGCGAGAGCCTCGCGAGACTGCACGCGATCATCGTCGCCTTCCACAACCTTTACTACATCGTCGTCGTCGTATTCTTCAGATGCCACTTTGGGTTTCACTTTTTACTTGATCGAGATGCAGGGAAGACTGCTGAAGGCTGAGTTTTCAGAGTCTTAGTATTCAACGATTTTGTTTCGAACGCGGGTGAATCCAGCCTGAGTGCCCGCATCGATCACCATAATACGCATTTCATGGATGGATTCAGGATCTAGTTCCAGCTCGAGGTCTGTAACCCCGGAGGCAGAGTTCTTTTCTGCAGTCAGCAGGTCCAGAATCTCCTGATACGTGGTGGCCTTCTTGCCTTCGACGTACATGACATTGTCAGGACCTACCTGAACCTTGATTCCCACAGGCGCATCCAGTGGAACGATGACATTCGTCGATACGCCTTCGGTATTCTTTGCGGGCGGGACGTCAAAGGCCTTCTGCATGCTGAAAGACGCAGTCACCATGAAGAAGATCAGCAGCTGGAAAGTTACATCCACAGCCGGAGTCAGGTCGATCGCTCCTGTTTCCGTCGCCCCGCGTTTGGAACGGTAAGGAACGTCATCGTCGTCCTCAATCACCGTCACCGGATCAGCAGCAACAGTAGCTTTTTTTGGCGATTCGGGAACAAAATTCTCTGCTGCCCATCGGCTGGGCATGACCGATGTCTGGGTCACGGGAGCCGTCGACGTAAGTTCCAGTCCCACATCATCGAAGCCACCGGACGGAATTGCACCGCCGTTCTTCAGATGTTTTTCACGTTCTTGTTCAGCCAGTTTTTCCAGTTCTTCCAGACGCGGCAGTCGAACAAGATCCAGCGAACGGCCTTGTTTATGAGCAACGATCAGCTTCTTGAGATCCTCCAGGACTTCGTCTGCGGACTGATACCGCAGGGCTCTGCGTTTCGCCATCATGCGATGAACAACCCTGCAGAGAACATCGGGCAGGGCAGGGTTCTGTTCCTTCAATGAGGGAGGAGAATTTTTCAGATGTTGCATCGCAATGGCGACGGGATTTGATCCCTTGAAAGGCGTTTCTCCGCATAGCAACTGATAGCAGGTCACTCCAAACGAATACACATCGGAGCGAGGGTCCAGTTCTCGTCCGCTCACCTGTTCAGGACTCATGTAAAGCGGCGTGCCCATCGTGACACCCTCTTTCTCGCTGCCGGAATTGTCGCCCAGCTGCGCCAGTCCAAAGTCGGCGACTTTCACTTCGCCTTTCTTGGTGACCAGGATGTTCTCCGGCTTGATATCGCGATGTACAATCCCTGCCTGGCCGGACGCCTTCAATGCGGTCGCTACCTGACGCATCACGTGCAGCGCTGACGAGATATCGGGCTTGCCGCGTTCGTTGATAATTGTGGCCAGATCTTTTCCCTGCACGTACTCCTGCGCGATGTAGTGGAGATCGCCTTCCTGGCCGATCGTGTAAACCTGCACGATGTTAGGATGATTCAGGCCGGCCGCCATCATGGCTTCCTGCTTAAAGCGGCTGACCATGTCCTGACCGGAATGAGCCATCAACGCGGGCTTCATGACTTTCACAGCCACGTATCGCTGCAGCGACGTTTGTTCTGCCAGGAAAACGTCCGCCATGCCCCCGCTGCCAAGTCTTCGGAGCAGGTGAAACTCACCCAGATGTTTATCGGTCAGGTCAGTCATGATGGGCCGCGTTCTTCATAACATCGAGAATGGCGAGAGCGTCTTGTCGGGGCGATTGTGCTAAGAGTCGTAACGCTATCAGCGTTCCTGAACGGCAAAGTGATACGTAATTCCCTCAATCTCACCGATCAGCGTTTCGATCTCTCCGGTGAATCGATTGGGCACCATTCTGTCTGCCATCAGCATCACGTCGATGCCCTTGGCACTGGAGCCTGCGGCTTCGGCAAGTTGAATTTTCAGCTCTTCCAGAGTGACGGGTCTTTTGTCAATTTCCACAATTGGATCAGTCTTATTATCTAAAGGTGCTTTAATGACCACATTGATCAATTTCGCCACCTCAATAGAGCCACCCGACCGTGACTTAGGAATTTCAGCTGGCGGATTTCCCTGCATGGTGGAAGTGACCATAAAGAAAATCAACAGCTGAAACGTCACGTCGATCATGGGCGTAATGTCGATTTCCGTATCAGGTTCCGGTTGCTTCTTCCGCTTATAAGGAACATCATCGTCTTCAGCTGACATAAAGAATCCAGAACAATTCCTGAGGTGCGAAAGCGGCTACCGATACGGGCCCGGCTTACTGGGCCGTTCGAGCTTTTGCAGCGGCCATTTCATCCAGAAGGAGCCCTGTTCCTTCGTCAACGGTTTCCTGCAGCTTCTTGATACTGTTACCGGCTGCTCCCTGAAGCACGATCAGCGGAATGGAAATGGCCATCCCCGCAGCTGTTGTCCAGAGGGCAAAGCTGATGTCCGCGGACAATTCTTTCGGATCCACTGAGGATGTCGCCGCTCCGGCGATTTTTGCAAAGGCATTGATCATCCCCAGAACAGTACCCAGCAGCCCGAGCTGCGGGCTTGTCTTAATCGCGGTGCCTACCCACGAATTCAGTGCATCCAGGCTTGCAAGAATATCGCGTTCAAATCGTTCACCGACCATCTGCCGAATCTTCTTCATCGGCTCGGTTCGATTCTGAATCGCAAGCATCGCCAGCTGCGGCAGGGCTTTGTTCCACACCGCCGGGTTATCGCAAACTTGAGCGGCCCCTTCAAAGTCCTGCTTCTGGAAGCAGTCCCCAAGATCTGCCAAAAAAGTCTGCTCGGCTTCAACACCGGGGAACTGCTTCTGCTTGACTCGACGCATCAGCATAATACCGCTGTACATCCCCACGAACGCACACACCGCGATGCCCAGCCAAATCGAGTTCTCCACGACTTTCATGAAGAACGAGGCTTCGACAGCCGCAAACATCGAAGGCACCTTTACAAAGTCTGCAGAACTGATCATTGGAGGTCCCAAAAAATCAACAAAAAAATCTAAATGTGGAAGTGGTCGCAACTCAAACAGGGAGCGCCACAAAGCGTTATCGCAGCTGCTGACGGGTTACCGTAAATTCATACCCGCTGCCAACTTTTTTTACTTGAAAGTAAGTTCGACGAATCTCAGTGGCCGCCTTCTTGCCATATTCAAATTCCGCCGTGGCCAGTATCTCTTCCGTTGCTGGCGGATAAAAATGCATGACGACGGCCGGTCCCGCATCAATTCCGGCTTTCTGAAACAGTTCGATATCCGCAGCGCGACGTTCTTCGCTGCCATCCTGCCAGCTCATAAACAGACGCTTCTCCGAATCGCCTGTCTTCACTTCTCGGGATACTGGTTTCTCCTGACTAAGACTGTTCAGGTACACCAGTCGACCTTCATCAGGAAACATGGCGCCCAGCTCAATGCCGAAGAAATCCAGCTGAGCAGCGTAGCTCTTCAGATCGCCTTTGTCGCCGAACTCAACAAACCAGCGTTGTTCTCGCTTGGCGCCGCCGCGTCCCGGTCCGCCGCTTCCTAATGGTCGTCCGCCGGTTCCGTCAGCACTTCCCGGGACTCCCGTGTTTTGCTGGTCAGAGAATTCGTTCGGAGCCACCATTGAGGCTGCGTTGTCGGCGACTTCCGTGACCTGTTCGACCACTTCCTCCAGCTCAGTTACGTCCGTTTCTTCATTGGCCAGCGATGGATCCATGGCCGCATCTTCGGGCGATTCAACATTTGGTGTGGCGTTGGGGTCTCCATCTTCCCAGCCGCCATCCCCAGAGGGAAGCATCGTCACGGCTTTGGATTCAGGAGCGGGAAGCAAATTTGAGAGCCAAATGAAGACCATCACGATGAACGCGAGCCCTGCACAGGTCGCTGTGGTGATCAGGGTCGAGACTGCCACGTCATATTTTGTCAACTTGATATGCGGCGCGGGCATTTTTCGGCCCTGCGTGCGGGGTGAGTTGACTACTGACATGAAATCGCCTTTCGATCCGTGGGTTGATCATAGATCTGACCGCCCGGGTTCTACAGGATCTATGACACTCTGACAAAGAACCCAGCTGATTCCCGCAGGGAAGTAATGCCAGGAGTCGATCTCAGACTGATTTGCTTATGTGGAACACGTAAGGTCCGCAGATGCTATCGAGCGGCAATCTGCAGTGTCAACGAATGAGCACTCGGTTCCTCCCCTGGGGATGGATCTCGCGGCTCGCCAAATTGAAAACAGGGTCTGATGCGCGGTTTCCGGCTCAAAAGCCCATGGGATGTTGCCAACTGAGCACAATTGCAAAGTACGTGCTTCGTACCGGAGGGCTCAGAGCTGCCACTTCACCGGCGCAAAAAATGGAACACCACCGACTCATTCAACGTTCATGCTCAGCACGCTACACTTCCAATTGCAGCTGGCCCCGTGGAATCGCGTGTGTCGTCGGGACAATCTGGGTTCGGAACTCAAGCTGATCGCTGCAATGTTCAAGGTCTTACGATGACTATTCCCATGAATCAGGCGACGACGCGTTCCGTGGAGCGCTCTGGCAACCCGGCATTGCTGCGTTCACAACTCGAAAAAGTGATTCGTCGCGGCCGCGTTCTGACATCTCCTGCGCAGTTGGCCGGATACGATGCGGACGGTCTGGGATACAAAACATTCCGCCCGGACGCAGTTGTGATTCCGGCCGATGCTGAAGAACTTGTCGAACTGCTTAAAGCCTCGCAGCTACTTAATGTGCCTGTCACCATGCGTGGAGCAGGCACTTCGCTGTCCGGTGGCCCCGTGGCGGCGCAGGGCGGAATTGTTGTCCATACATCGTCTCTGCGAAAAGTTCGGACGGTGTGTGCGGAAGGCTTCTGGTGTGAAGTCGAATGCAGCTGCGTTCTGAATCAGCTGGACGCGGCATTGATTCCCTATGGCCTGTTCTATCCTCCCGATCCCTCCAGCGGTCCGGTCTGTACTCTGGGCGGAAACGTGGCAATGAACGCTGGCGGCGCGCATTGTTTTCGTTATGGGGTGACGAGCAACTATGTGCTGGGCGTGGAAGTCATTCTGCTGGATGGCACGGTTCATCGCTTCGGTGGTCCGGCTGGTGGACGGGGCGATTGGCGGGAAGACTGGAAACGACTGATGGTCGGGTCCGAAGGCACACTCGGCGCATTCACTCGATTCTGGCTCCGACTGTTGCCTCGCCCGGAAAAAGCCTGGACCTATCGAGCCACGTTTCCGGATCTGTCATCTGCGGAAAAGGCGATCCATGCTCTGGCGGCTCACGCTTCTTTTCCGGTGGCGATTGAGTTGATGGATCCTCGTTGTGTGGCGTTGGTGGAAAACAGTCCGATGGCGGTTGGTCTTCCCAAAGATTCTTTTCTGATCGTGACGGAGATCGACGGACCGGCTGTGCTGGTGGATGCGCGAGCCCAGTCCGTCGCAGAACTGCTCACCAGTGCCGGAGCATCGAGCGTAGAGTTCAGCGATGACGAGACTCAGCGAAAGAAACTTTGGCGAGCCCGCAAGGTGGCGGGAGGTCTGATGGGTCAGATGAGTCCTGATTTTCTTGTTCAGGATGCCGTCATTCCCAAACGCGCGCTTGCCGAACTTCTTCAACTGGTTTACGACGAAGCAGATGCGGCTGGAATACCGGCTGTGAATGTGTTTCATGCCGGGGATGGAAATCTGCATCCGAACTTTCTGTTCGATTCCGGAAAGCCGGGCGAGCTGGAAAAAGTCGAAGCTATCAGCAAACGATTGATGCAGCGCGTGGTGGCAGTTGGCGGAACCTTGTCGGGCGAGCATGGAATTGGAAACGACAAAACCGCCTACATGCCGCTCGTGTTCGGCGCTGATAATTTGAAACTGCAACTGGCTGTTCCGAAGCTGTTCAATCCCAATCATCAGCTGAATCCATTGAAGGTCTTTGCAAGTCGACGGTTTGCAGGGAGTGCGGAGCAGGGCGGATCGATGGTCGATGCCTGCCGCAACGATGCGCTTCAGGCTTCGCCCACGTTTGTTCCATTTCTGGATGCTGTCGACGGAACGATCTGCTGTTCGGCCGATGTCACCGCGGAAGAGCTTCATGCCCAGTGTCAGCCGCATCGACTTCGGTACCCGTTCGTTATCGATTCTCGTGCATCGCTGAAGGATCAGGTGGCTGCGACCGGTTTTGGGCCAGCCTCTTCCCGGTTTGGGCCACTTTGTGACAATATTATGGGAATGAACTGGCGCTTGCCGGACGGGAGAATTGTTCGTGTGGGCGAGCGGGTTGTGAAGTCGACGACTGGCTACGATCTGCTGCGTTTCTTGCTGAATTCTGATCGACGTTTCGGCGAACCGGTCGATTTTGTGCTGCGTCTGCGTCCTGCTTCCGAAACGACCAGTCTCTTTTGGATAACCGGCAACGCATTTGGTCCGATGGCAAAATTGGTTTCAGAGCTTACGGCTACATGTTGGATCCATTGGTTCGACAGTGTGGATGTCTTGTTCGACCGAACGGGTGGTACTTTTCGAGTTCGAATCGCTTTGAACTGTCCATCCATTGAGTTGCCCGTGTATGAACAATTTTTGGCTGCCCTCGCGGCATCGCATGGGCTTCAGATGACTTCAGACAGGGATGCCTCCAGTCCGGTGGATGGATGCCCGGACTTTGTTCTGAAGACGACTCCTGATCGAGTTCTGTCATTGGCTGCCAGTGTTTCAGCAGAGGCCGCGGTGGACTGTGTCGCGCTGTGTTATAACGGAGTCGTGCACGGCTACTTGCGGTCTCAGGAACAATCATCAGCTGGCGACAAATTCGAATTGTCCGACCCGAAAGAGAAAGTGGAGTCTATCATCCTTCAACACGCACGCTCGCTCCTGGACGCAGGCGGTGACTGGCACTCCAGGCACATCCCGCGCGAAGTGCCACAAGGCCTGGAAGCGAAGTGGCTGACGATGCTGGAACAGGAGTTTGGCTCTTTATGAAATCTACGAATGCGGAAAATACCGACTCCATGAACACGGATGAATCTCCTTGCCCGTCCATTAATTCCAGTCTGAGTCACTGTGCGCCGGTGGCAAGTCGCGACCTGCTTACAAGCTGCGTGCACTGTGGTTTTTGTCTGGAAGTGTGTCCGACCTATCAACTGTCTGGTGACGAGAACAATTCTCCGCGCGGTCGACTGCGACTGTGGCGTGAAGAAGCGGAAGGCCGCCTCGTCGAGGATCCGTGGACCGTCCACTACACTCAGGACTGCGTCGGTTGTCTTGCGTGCGAATCGGCATGCCCTGCCAACGTTCCGTACGGCGAAATCCTTGAACACACGCGACATTCGCATGTGGCTACCGGGCGCACTCGCGTGAAGCCGCTGCTGCGTTTGGCGGCGGCTTTGGCAGCGCGGCCTGCATTTTTCAATATGGCCATGTTTCCTGTGCGGGCTCTTCGCCGTCTGGGAATTTTGCCGCATCGATTTCTGTTTGGTGGTTCGCCGGCTCTTGCGGTGTCGACAGCTGGTTACGCGAAGCAGCTGATGGAGAAGCATCGGCCGACGGGACCGCGAGTTGCGTTGCTGACCGGCTGTCTGATGGAATCTGTCTATCGCGAAATCAATTTCGCGACCGTTCGAGTTCTCATTGCGAACAACGTGCAGGTGTTCGTCCCCGGGAATCAAACCTGCTGCGGTGCTATGCAGGAGCATTTGGGTCTTGATCAGGTCGATCGTCTTCGCGCCCAAAATCGAGATGCCTTTTCGGAGATGGATGTCGACGCGGTGGTCAGTAATTCGTCGGGTTGCGGTTTGGCAATGAAGAAGACGTTGGCCGGCCAGAAGCCCGTTCGGGATGTGCTCGATTTTCTCGGAGAACTGGATCTGGTGCCTCGACAGCGTCGTGACGACGGAACACGAGTCTACGTGGACTTGCCGTGTCATCTGGTGCACGGTCAGAAGCTGGACGGCATCCCCTCGAAAGTGCTCGACGCGACAGGATATCGGTGGGAACTGGCACCTCAGGCACGCGACTGTTGCGGATCGGGCGGCGTGTACAACCTCCAGCAGCCAGAAAACGCCAGAGAGATTCTGGCTCGCAAATCGTCATTCCTGAATGGCGCTGCCGGTGAGCCGGTGATTCTGGCCACCAGCAATCACGTCTGCATGATGCAGTGGAATTCGGCGAAGTCCGGCGACCTGGTCCGGCGCCCGTTTCAGGTGCGTCATGTGATCCAGCTGCTCGATGAATAGTATGAGAGTTTTGTTGCAGCACTCTTGATCGGTGCAGAGACGATTGGTCATGAGCAAAGGCATTTTTGACAAAGGGACTGTTAGTACATGCACTGCTGGCACAGGTTTGTCCAGTCGCGACCCGGGCCGTGTCGCCATACGTCGCTGTGGCTTCAAGGGACGGATTCAGAATTAGGGGGAAATTGCGTGGAATTTCGGAGAGAAACCACGGAATGACGTTCAATATCGGACGGTTCCGGATCGAGCGATTCGCAGGTGCAAACGGTCTCCTGTATTTCTTAAACCCATGGTGGCGGGTAAGATAAATCGACGTTGAGTATCGTTCGAAGTCCATGGTCTGCTGGCAGGTCATCATGAAATCACTGTTTCTCATTGCAGCAACTGCCTGTTGTCCGCTGATTCTGACAGCGTCCGAGATGACGCGGGTTGATGGCTTACAATCGCCGGTCGCATTGGCGGGGCCGCTGATTCAGGCGGCAGAGAAACCCGTTGCACCTGTCAAAGCCGCTTCCGCGGTGGCGTTCAGTCGGATGTCGATCGATCAGGTTCAGGCTCGACTGCTGCAGTGGCTGGCCCAGGCAAAAACGGATGAGGCCACGGCGACGAAAGTGACAGCGCTGTGGGCGGATAAGGCGGCAGTACAAGCACTGCTGGCTGAAGATGTTCTGGATTTGTTGATGGAATCATTTGCAATCGCAGATGAATCCGTTCAGGCGCTGATGGAAGCCTGTCGAACCTCCGGTGTGCACGAGCCGATGAATTTCGAAGGTGTTCGTTCTGACTCATTTTTTCGCGAGCAGGTGCAACTGTATCACGCTCGATGGTTAACACAGCATCGTTTCTTTGACGAAGCAATGGTGCTGCTGGAGTCGCTGAATCCGGAAACATCTGTCGATCCCGCCAGTCTGTTCTTCTATCGCGCTGTCTGTCGGCTGAGACTCTTGAAGCCTGCGGAGGCTGGAGACGATCTGGCGCTGCTGTTGAACAACACTCTGGATGTTCCCGCTCGATTTCGCACAGTGGCGGAATTAATGAAGGAAGAGTCCGGCGTGACTGCCGAAGGCTTGCCACAGGTGGCTCGGCTGATGTCCGACGTGCAACGTCGACTTGATCTCGGCAAGTCCGATACGCCCGTTCAAAAGCGAGAAGACGAAGTCATCGCAGCACTCGACAAACTGCTCGAAGACATGGAAAAAGAAAAGCAGCAGCAACAGCAGTCGGGGCAGGGTGGAGGCGGTCAGCAGAACCAGCCGGGCGAGCAGGGTCAGGCGCAGAGTACAATCAAAGGCGCAACCGGTGACGGCAATGCTGACCGCAAAGATCTGACAGAAAACGGGAGCTGGGGAATGCTGGACAAGCAGGCTGAAACTCAGGCAAAGGAACTCATTCGGCAACAGTTTCCCCCCAATTTTCTAGACGCAATCAGCCGCTACACTCGAAAAATTGCCGAACAGAAGAAGTGAAGCGTCGTCACAGAAATGAGTCCGGCAGTCGCCGCAGCGTGAAAGAGAGGACGGGCTCTTTCGCAATGGTTTTAAGAATGAGGGATCACATGTCGTTGTTAATTGTGCTGATGCTTCTTTGGGCTGGTATGGAAGCTGTGGTGGTGGCCAGCGACGTTCGTATGTCGATGCTGGACGGACAGACTCGCGAGGGGCAGCTGACATCGATTTCCGGCGAGAATATTTCATTCAACGAAAATGGAATGTCGGTGAATCTGGGGATGACCGATGTGCTGGCCGTCGAGATTTCTGCTGCCAAGACGGTGCCACCTCAGGATCCTCAGGTGCTGAGTCTGAATGATGGAAGTCGGTTGCATGGATCAGCCATTGTTCGTTCGGCAAAAGAGTTGACGATCGAGTCACCTGGACTTGGGCGAGTTTCCGTGGACAGTCGGAAGGTCCAGTCGGTACGCCTTCAGTCTGATAACCCGGCTTATCGCGCGCAGTGGGCTACATTTCTTCAGCGTGAGTCCGAAAAAGATCTTCTGGTCGTTGCGAAACGTGACGGAACGGGGCTCGATTTTCTGGCGGGAGTTGTCACATCCATCGGAGCGGAGAAAATTGAATTCCTCCTGGATGGCGAAAATGTTCCGGTGCCATCGGCCCGTGTGTATGGGGTTGTTTTTGCAAAGGCGGCGGCAGAAGGCAGCGAACAGGCCGGGACAAAATCGACAATACGCGTGACAAGTGTTTCAGGAGATTTTCTGGCCGCTAAATCGGTTTCGCTGGAGAATGAAAAGCTGCAGATTGAATCGGCCTGGGGACAATCGCTGACGGTGCCGCTGGAGCAAATTCAGAAGATTGATCTGAGCGGCGGCCGAGTCCAGTTCCTGTCGGATCTGGAACCTCTCGAGGAGCGTTTTGACGGTGTTGATCTGGAAGGCGATCTCTTGTCCGGCCTGACCGATAAGGAACAGCAGAAACTGTTGTTCGGGCCTCGACGTGATACGACGATGGAACGGCATTCGAAAATTCGTTTGCGAGGTCGCGAGTATTCGCGAGGCCTGTGTATTCATTCCCGGACCGAAATTTCATGGGCGCTGGATCAGCAGTACTCTGCGCTTGATTGCATTGCCGGTATTGACGATGAAGTGGCCTTCAACGGGCTCTATAAAGTGGGTCTGAAAATTTCGGGCGATGACCGTGTACTTTTTGAACAGATCATTGCCACGACCGACGAGCCCATTTCGTTACATCTGCCTGTGGACGGTGTTTCGACGCTGACGATCCTGGTTGATTTTGGTGACAAGGACAGCACGTGCGACTGGCTCGATCTCGCGGATGCCCGGCTGATCATCGCAAAGGACAAGCCGTGAATCGTTGCTATCGGGAAATCGCCGGAGAATATGAAGTGGACAATATGGCTGGTAACAAGCGATCTCACGTGCGAGGCTCGTCTGGTGGCTCTGGAAAATACGTCACTCTGGCAACGCTGCTTTGGAGTCTTCTTCTCGCCGGTCATGTGTCGGCTCAGCAATCTGTCGCGGAGCGTGAAGCCGCGCGCGTGGAGACAATTTGCCGCATCACGCCGTCCGTTGTCTGTGTAATGGCACCCAATGGCGAAGGCGGCGGATCGGGCGTGCTGATTTCAGCGGATGGTTACGCGATCAGCAACTATCACGTCACGTCAGGCTCGGGTTCGTTCATGAAGTGCGGCTTGAGCAACGGCAAGCTCTACGACAGTGTGATTGTTGGCATCGATCCTACCGGAGACGTAGCGCTGATTCAGCTGCAGGGACGAACAGATTTTGAGTTCGCTCAGCCGGGCGATAGTGATCAGGTTCGAGTAGGCGACGAAGTGATGGCTCTGGGAAATCCATTCCTGCTCGCATCCGATTTCTCGCCCACTGTGACCTTTGGAATTGTCAGTGGCATTCATCGTTATCAGTATCCCGCGAATACATTTCTGGAATACACGGACTGCATTCAAATTGACGCGTCGATTAACCCAGGAAATTCGGGAGGACCGCTGTTTGATATTCAGGGACGCTGGATTGGCATCAACGGTCGCGCATCGTTTGAAAAACGGGGGCGGGTGAACTCCGGTGCTGCGTATGCGATCAGTGTGAATCAGGTGCAGTTGTTTATCGAGTCTCTGAAGAGTGGCTTGATTGTGGATCACGGCGTTACTGAGTTCACGGTAGAAACGGTCGAGGGCGAAGTGATCGTCAGTCAGGTGTCAGAGTTGTCTGAAGCCTGGCGGCGAGGACTGCGGCCAAGAGCCCAGATCATTTCTTTTGCAGGTCGAGTGGTGACGTCCGCGAATGATTTTCAGAACATCGTGGGCATCTTTCCGGAAGGGACTCGTCTGCCACTGACCTGGCGAGATAAAGCCGGTCAACATGAAGCCACGATACGTCTGCGACCTCTGCACGCATTTCAAAAAGCGCCAACACTGCCTGAGGAACGAAAAGATGGGCCGAAGCCGGACGGGCATCCGGAATCTCCCGAGGAAGAGCAGGGCGGGCCGACTGCTCCCGAACCACTGCCGGACGCTCTGACAAAGCTGTTTGTCGAACGTGATGGTTTCTGTAACTTTTATTTCAATGAGCTTCAGCAGAAACGATTGCTCGACCCTTTACGCTCACGAGTCGCCTCGATGGGAAACTATCAGGCCGGATGGAAGATCAGCTTCGCAGCATCTGGCGGCGGAACGCCGCTGACCGGAGAACTGACTGTTGGCCCGGCTGCTGCGGGACTGAAGCTGAACGGTGCGCCATATCTTCAAAATTCCAACGAACCGGACGCAAGTGAAGAGCCAGCACAGCTGCCCGGTTTTCTCACGTCTATGATTCAGCTTAAGCGATTGCTGGCGGGGCAGAATGGTGGTTTCACGGAACAGCTGGCGATGGGAAGAACGCTTCACCTTCCGCTCCGGAAGCCGGTAGATATCCTCGTCACTCGAGAAGGCGCACGAACATGTCGCTGGTACTTTTCGGAAGGCTCTGAGCTGCCGGTCGCAGTCGATGTGGAATACGGTCAGGCGATCGATGAAGCTCGATTGATCCTCGATGACTGGGCGGATCGCGGCGGCATCGTGTTTCCGGGCCGCATCGGAGTGATCTCTGGTGAAAAAGAAGAACTCACGTGGCTGACTGTCGGCGAAGTGAGCTCGAAATAGGGAACGACGATACAAGTCCGAGTAGGCCTCAGAAGAACTCCGGACTCACAAGTTGATTCGTAAATCGCCCTGAACTGACAGAGTTTGACGGCTGGAAAATTTTATGAGACTCACCGCTGTTGTTTTCGTCTTCCTGTTTGTGATGGGCTTCATCGACTCGAACGACACGTTGTCTGTGGTTGCTCAGGAGATTGCTCGTCCCACCGATGTGATTAAAGCGCAGCAGCCGGTAATCGTGAAGCTGTTCGGTGCGGGAGTCGGAAATTTGGATTCCTACGGAACCGGGATTCTGGTGTCGCCGGAAGGACATGTTTTGACGGTTTGGAATCACCTGATCAGCACCGGTTTCCTGACGGCCGTGACTTTCGATGGTCGTCGGTTCCCTGTGGATGTTGTGGGTACCAGCAAAGATCATGACGCGGCATTGCTGAAACTGAAGACGGAGCCGGGCGAGGTGTTTCCGTTTGTGGATCTGAAGAAGGCGATCGACCCGGAAGTGGGCACATCGATCTACGCCTTCAGCAATATGTTTCGAGTCGCCGCGGGCAATGAACCGGTTTCCGTTGTGCATGGAGTGCTCGCTGCGAAAGTGCCGCTTGAAGCGACTCAGGGACGCTGGGTATTCCCCATGACGACCCCGGTCTGGCTCATTGATGCGATTACGAATAACTCCGGAGCGACAGGTGGCCTTGTGACCGATCTTCAAGGAGTGCCGATTGGCCTGATCGGACGAGAAATTCGGCACGCCAGCAGTCGGACGTGGGTGAACTATGCGGTGCCTCTGACGACGCTGTCTCCGGTCGTGGAATCGCTGCGTTCGGGCAAGTCGGTACCGTCCGAGGCAAAGCAGGCATCGGCGGACGTCGTAATGCTTTCTGATCAGCAGCTGACAAGTCGTTTCGGTCTGACCATGTTGCCCAGTGTCGTCGAGCGAACGCCTGCGTTTGTGGACGACGTTGTGCGCGGTTCGGTTGCTCAGAAAGCCGGCTTGCAGCGTAGTGATTTGATCGTGCTGGTCAACGATACTGTCATCACCAGCGTTACGGATTTTCAACAGCAGCTGGCGGCCTTCCGACCCGGCCAACGAGTATCCCTGACAATAAATCGGGACCAGGAACTGAAACTGATGGAGTTACGGATTCCGTAGTGAGCACTCGTTCGACGACTGTCAGAAGGCGGTTCTGTTGAGAGATCTGCCGCCGCATCTGTGGGGAACTTCCCTCTCTCTGATTGCATGTTGACGTTCCACAAGTGTAGCCTTTCGGTTAGCTATGACCGTTAGTTCCGCTGCCTTGAAGGAGTCATTGATGTCTCAGAATCATTCGCGTCGCGGTTTTTTGGCGGATGTGGGGCGAGGAACTCTGATGGCGACGCTGGGCCCGGCGATGCTCACGGATTTGGGATTGGCTCCAAAAGCTTTTGCCGAGGAACTGGATTCTCCATTGCAATTCGGCGACCTTGAACCGCTCGTTTGCTCGCTGCAGGAAACACCGATCGAACAGCTTCAGCCGTCACTGGCAAAGAAGCTTCAGGCTGGTCTGCCACTCAAGACGCTTGTTGCCGCTGCGGCCCTCGCAAACGCTCGCACGTTTGGTGGAGAAGATTATATCGGCTTCCATACCTTCATGGCGCTTGGTCCGGCGCTGAAGATGTCGGCACTGATGCCAAAAGGCTCCGAAGCTCTGCCGGTTTTCAAAGTGCTGTACCGCAACAGCAGCCGCATTCAGGAGTTCGGAGGCCGTGATTCCGAAGTGTTGCATGGGCTGTCCGCGTCATCGCCTGTGAACGAACTGAATCCCGCCGCTCTTCATGATGCCATCAAAGCAAAGGATGCCAACCATGCCGAGCAGATACTTTCCGCATTCGTGTCTTCCGATCCTCGCAGCGCCTTGGATGCCTTGCTTCCAGCGGTTCAGGATAACCCGGAAGTCCATCGAACCGTGCTTCCCTATCGCGCCTGGGATATGCAGGAGATCGTTGGGACGCAGCATGCGCTGACATTGCTTCGTCAGTCCTTAAGATACTGCGTTCGTGCAGAACCGCAGCGTAAAGCTGAATGGGATGAACATGGAAAAATGTTGATCAGTCTGCTCGATGAATGCCATCTGCACGGCAAAGAGCCCGGTACGAAGAAAGCGGAAGACACGTACCTGCAGCATCTCAGCCAGACATTCTCAACAGGGACGCCCAGTGACGCGGCGAAGGCGGCAGCGACCGCACTGGCCGACGGTTATGAACCGGCGGCCGTGGGCGAAGCCATCTCTCTGGCCGCCAGTTCTTTAGTTCTCCGAGATGGCGGACGGCTGCCTCAGTGGGAAGACAGACTCAAGCCTGCGGGTACGGTCCATGGGGATTCTGTCGGAGTTCACGCAAGCGACGCTGCCAACGCCTGGAGAAATTTGGCACGAGTCAGCAGTGGTCGAAATGTGTTCGCATGCCTGATCATCGGGGCCTGGCAAGTTGCTCGAGATCGCTCTTATCCGGGAAATCTTTTGGCAGATCCGTTGCCGGCAAAACATCATCTGGATCGAATCGCGGTAACCGATGCTGATGGTCTGCTGCTAAAGCTGGATGAAGCCATTCAAAACAATCTGCAGGGACACGCTGCTGCAGTAGCCATGCGTTACGGTCAATTGGCCCTCCCAGCCGAGCGACTATTCGGAGCACTGCTTCGCTATGCGGTCAGTGAAGACGGAGCCCTGCATGCAGAAAAGTATTTCCACACCGTATGGGACGATTTTCATGCTACACGTGCATCAGTACGCTGGCAGCATCTTGTTTCCCTCGCTCGTGTCACGGCGAGCGAATTTGGGAAACCGGCTGCCGGGCAGGAAGAAGCCCGATCGCTGTTGGGATTATCCTGAAAACCGAAGGAACTCGCTTCGAAACGTTTTACGCAATGCCACTGTGTACGCCGACTCGAGTCTGTCTTATGACAGGCCAGTACGGTTTTCACAACGGATTTCTGGGCATGCAGGATCTCGCATTCAAGCCACTCATGGATTCTCCAGAAGCTGACATTGGCAATCATTTCACTCATGCCGATTTGATGAAACTCATTTCGTGATTGGACGAGTGCTGGACACACAGCCGCAGTGCGAATGACAACTATCATCGTTCGAACTCTCCTCGGCTTTACCCGCACAACGGCGCCTTCTTTTCCGTGATTGGCGGACACAACGGAGCCATCTCACGGTTCAGTGCGATGTAGTCTTTCCACTGCGGAGGCACATTATCTTCGTAAAAGATCGCGGAGACCGGGCATTCGGGCACGCACGCATTGCAGTCAATGCATTCCTCGGGGTCAATGAACAGAATCGATTCGCCCTCGCGAAAGCAGTCGCACGGACAAACAACGACACAATCCGTGTACTTGCATCCAAAACACGGTTCCGTAACGACCATGGCCATGGTTTTTTCCTTTTGAAAGTAGAGAGCCACCGTTCAGTGAGAAAGCCTGAAACGCCCTGACAGAACGTGAATGCAAAGCCCTATCATTCACCGGACAAGATTTTCGAAGATTTTTGGGGCTCCTTAAAATGGTGATGGAAGATCGTTCCAATACTGATCTGCTGCAGCTCTGGAAGCGAGGAAACCAGCATGCGGCCCAAGTCCTGGTCGATCGCTACATGACGCGACTGACGGCACTGGCCAGCAGCCGACTGTCTCAAAAACTGTCCCGACGAATTGATGCGGAAGATGTTGTCCTCTCGGCATGGCGTAGTTTTTTCGTGGCGGCCAATCGAAGCAGACTGCACGTGCCGGATGACGACAATCTCTGGCCGCTTCTGGTCACTCTGACCATTCGAAAACTGCAGCGACAGGCTCAACGTCATCAGGCCGAATGTCGCGATATCCAGCAGGAGCGGTCTCTTGACGATGCAGAAAGCTGGCAGGAAATCGCCAGTTCCGAGCCCACTTCCGAACACGCAGCCCAACTGACTCAAGACATCGAAACACTGATGGATCGGCTGGAGCCAGCGGACCGCGAGATTCTGACCTTTAGACTTCAGGGCGAAAAGCTGGAAGCTATCGCTCGCCAACTGAACTGTTCCGAACGAACCGTGCGCCGATCCATGCAGCGAATCCGAACTCATCTGGCAGAACACTTTGATCTGCAACAGCCTGATGTCGACCCCTCCGTCGAAACGAAACCTTTGTCGGGACCAAATCGCTTCACACCGCCGGATGATGTGATGGCAGATCCTGATCACTCGTCTGAAGTGCCCGCAGCCGCTGCGACAGGAGCACCACCTGCGACGGAACGCAATCACGTCCAAAGCAACTCGCCGACACTCCATTATCAGGACGTCATCATCGAGAAGCTCATTGGTCAGGGGGGCTTTGGGCGAGTCTATCGGGCTCGGCTGAAACACAACGGGCGAATTGTCGCTGTCAAGTATCTTACGAAGCGGCTATGGCATCATGCAGCAGCGGCAAAGGCACTGATCGACGAAACTCAAAAGGCATCGACGATCTCCCATCCGCAAATCATTCGCCATGACGGCTGGGGTCTTGCTCCATCCGGTGCGCCGTTTCTGATGATGGAATACATCAATGGCCCAAATGTTGGCGACTGGGCTCAGGGTCCGTCGTATGATTCCGCTGAAATTATCACCTGCGGACTTCAGATGTGTGATGCACTTGCCGCTCTTCATCGCGCGGGATTGCTTCATGGAGACATCGCTCCGGGAAATATTCTTCGCAGGTCTCCTCATGATTTCGTTTTGACGGATTTTGGGATGAGCCAATCTGTCAGCGAGGTCAATCGAAGTCGTGGCGGCACCCTGAGCTTCCTTGCCCCGGAACAGGTCTCATCATCGTTCGGGACGATCTCCCAGCGCACGGACATTTATGGCCTCGGAGCACTCCTGTACTTCATGGCGACCGGCCGACCGCCGTTCATCGGCTGTGATGCCCCGGATGTGTTCAGCCAGATCGTGTCGTCTCGCCCACCTGAGTTGATCCCGGAAGCGTGCGGCCTGCCGACGACATTAAACAGGCTCATCATGAACTGCCTGACGAAGGAACCGTCGCAGAGGATCCCATCAATGGAAACGCTGAAGCAAGCGTTCCTTGATTGAATGAGAATGATGGCCGGGCAGGGCCATCCACACTGTAGGCAGGTTCACATTCGACACGATCGACGCCCCATTGTTGAAGATCGTATCGATGCCGGAAGTTGTAGGAGTATTGTTTGTGTCAAAAACGGCCAGTGAGAAGACCGGTTCCATTTGCTGCAGCATCGCGAACCCAGCTCCGAAGGTGGAGTACGGAACTGTGCGGACCACCACAGGATTAATCATCAGGCCTGTGTTCATGAATCCATTTGTCGCGCCGGCACCTGTGAGAGGCTGGCGGAAGTCATCAAAGGTGTTGATCTTTCCCGCAAACACCAGCATGTCTTCGGACAGAAATTGCATCACCTTCACGCCCGTTAAGGCGGAAACAGTGCCTTGGGACTGAGGAAAAGCGAGAGCCAGATTCGCGGGCAACAACGAGCCTGTATCCTGAATGACCGATTCACCGTAACGGGATTCGCCATGCACTGCGATGAAGAGACCTTTCCAAAGTCCGGCCTTCTCGCCGTCGACTGTCATCAGCACATCATTGCGACCACCGTATCGAGACGTTTGATTCAGGCCGCCACTGACAACGCCCTGAAAATACTGAGTCGTACTGACGTTGAATGTGAAGCCACTTTCTGCGAAATGTGTACGGCTGCCGAACCAGTCTCCACAAAGCGTTGGCCGAGCCATCAATGATTCGCAAAAGGATGGGGCCGACGCAATGTCTCCACACCCTTCGCCACAGGAATTCTCCGCGCAAGCGTTCGAGGAAACGGGCCGATAGGTCGCTCGGCAGAATTCTGGTGCGACCGATTCGTAAGGGGCCGTAAGCGAACAGAACTCATCGGCAGAAACGGCCAGTTCTCCCAAAAGTCCGGCCAATGCAATTCCAAGGGCTTTGGAAAGCGTAGCAGAAAAACGGCGTGTTCGTGTCATTTTCAGTGCATCCGTGCGGGGCGGGAGTGGCCTGCCTCTGATCAGGCCCGGTAAGAAAATCGGGCGGGCAAGGTGGTCTCCATGATTCGCATCGACGGCAAGCGGAATTACCGTGTGCCTTCATTGGAATTGCACAGGTTGGGAAGGTTAGTCCGAGGAGAATGCTTCAGTTGTTGTTGTATCGGTGGCCACAATCGCCAAGGGACAGTCTTAGTCCGCCATCCCGAAGGATCAGACCGTCTCTTAAAGTAATGGGGAAAGAAATGGCTTCGATCTTGCCGTCTTTGCAAGGAATCACTGAGGGGTAGCGATTGGCATTCCGCAACGCATCGAATAGAAAAGCCCGACTCGCAGGAGCCGGGCTTCAGTTGAATCAGCGTTTAATTCGGCCCAATGCCTAGTTCAGACGATAAGCCGTTTCACCGTTTTCGGTCACGTCGAGGCCTTCTTCTTCCTCATGTTCGGTGACTGTAAATCCAATCGTCTTGTAGATGATCAGCCAAAGAACGGCTGTCACAGCAAAGCCATAGGCAGCGGCTGCTCCAATCCCAGTTACCGGTAGCATGACTTGATCCATGCCACCAACGACCGGTCGGATTGTGAAATAGCTCACCAGCACCGCTCCCAGAGCTTCGTCAACGCCGTGAATGCCAGATGCGGAAGTGCATGACGAGCGGAAATTTGTGTTCAAGTCTGGGGTAAAAGCTGAATCCCAGCCGCCTTGTTCTCAAATGCCGAAACTCTACGTTCCCACGAATTTTTCGACAGTAACAGACGCGAGGGACTCAACTGTTCCACCGTTACCGTTTCAAAGGAGTCTCGACTTTTGGTTTTTTATCCGACCAAAACCGTTGGCCTTTTGGTCGAGTCCGGAATTGCCTGTTCAAGAAGATTGAAGACGCTGTTTGGAACATCGCCTTGGCCAAACAACACAAATTGAACGGCCAGTTGCAATGAGTTACCGATACTCCAGCCAAACACTATATCCAGCGGCGCGCCGGATTTACCCAGCTCGATGGCAATCTGCGCGATGGTATGCGAAACGGACGCAACTTCACGAGCTACCAGAATGAATCGTTCATCCTCCTGTCTTACAGAAATGACTGGAGTGTTGTGAAATTCACTGGTGTCACCGGAATGAACTTCCAGAAACAGCAATGGTACTTCCTGTGGAATACGATGTTTTCGCCGAACCTCGATTTCCTTTTCAGTAAGCGATCGGCTACCCGGTCTGTGGGGTATCAGCACACGAAAACCGCCGTCAGCACAAAGGTCCGTCCACAGCATGCGGTCACCCTCGCTTTCAAATCGAAATTCATTCAGACGTAACTCACGGCTTCTCCAGATGCGGGAGATTATTGACATACCCAACACGCACGCGATGAAGATCGATGCGATGATGATGCCATCCGGACGTTCGACAATGTTGGCCGCAGTTGTGTAGACGAAGACGAGCGAAATCAGTCCAAACGCGCCAATCTTGACTTTTCGCCGCAGTTGTAAACTCGGCTCAGCCGGGCGAGGCTTTCGCCTCAAGTCAACCAACGACCCAATGGCAGCACTTGTCATCAAAACCAGAACACCGGTGGCGTACGCACCTCCCTGGCTCGAAACATCAGCGTTGAAACACCAGGTCACGAGCAGGTTGATGATGGTAAACGCGATCACCAGCGGACGATACGCGGCCGCCCATTCCGGTGCCATGCCGTAACGAGGAAGATAACGGGGCACCATGTTCAGCAAGCCGGCCATGGCAGAAGCGCCTGCAAACCAGAGAATCAGAATGGTGCTGATGTCGTAGATGGTGCCAAATACCGGGCCGAAGAGGGAGCACACTGGAAATGGGGTTTCACCATGTGCCACATACGCCAGGGCACGGTCAACGGCCTTACCTTTGTCGGGACTCATGCGAAATTCTTCGACCGGAATCAGTGTGCCGGTTCCGGTCACAAAAGATGATCCCACAAGCATCACCGACATGATCAATGCCGCAGTAATCAAAAGCAGTCGCGTGCGACGAATTCGTCCCTCAGCATTCGAGGGGTCTTCTTCCGTGCCACGAATCAAGTGAATATGCAAAACGCCGGTTTCAAAACCGCTCATACCAAGCGCCAGTTTGGGGAAAATCAAACAGGCAATCAGCAACGCGACCCACGGACCTTTTCCTGAGATTGGAGTGTGATGCAGGTGGTAGTCTCCACTGGAAATCTGATCCATCCAGTGGGTCATCAATTCCGGATGCGACACCAGGTATACGAGCCCCGCACCAATCACAATTGCAGTTAGACCAATGTACGTCACCACAAGCAGGGTCGCGAGGCCTACGACTTCTCCGTACCCCTTGATGAACATGGCGCTCAGCAATACCAGCAGAAACATGGTTACTGCGATTTGGCTGTGCATCCATTCGGGTGTCGAGCCCATAAACAGTGGATTGGAAAGCAAATGCGCAGTTGCATCTGCTGCCGACAGGGTCTTGGTAATCACAAAGTCTGTTGCGGCAAATCCCACCAGGACCAGCACAAAGATCTTTGACGTCCAGCCTCGAAAAATGCGTTCGATCATGCCGACGGAGCCCACGCCATCCGGAGTTTCCCCGGCCACGTGGCAATAGATCGGAAGTGCCCCAAACAGAGTCACCGACACGAGCACCAGAGTGGCAATTGGCGCAAGAATGCCTGCGCCCTCAAAGGCGATGGATGGTTGGTAACCAAGAGTACTGAAATAGTCGACACCGCAAAGACACATGATGAGCCACCACGCATAGTGATGGTCACGAGATGTATTTCCAGACAAGGGAATCACTCCGGAGCGCAGGCGTACTGTCCAGTTGGTCTGGAACAGTGTTTCGTGAGAATTAGCACACTTCTCAACCCGATTTTTGATGTGACAGAGAGGTAGATCTGACGATGATCTACAGAATTCGCCTATGCCCTGCGTATGACCGGCGGCTGATTCACGACAAGAGAGTCCTCGAACGCCTGCGAAGTTAGCTGACGGGCTCGGAGCCGAAGATGCCCCGCTCAATACTTTGAGTTAGCCCCAAAAGGGTGGTTCCCCCGCTCTGTTGGCACAGATTCGGCGATTAGTGTCTGTCTGGCCCCATGTTAATGTCATGTCACTCTTGATTCAAGTTTCTCATCGGAAGTACGACACAGTCGTCCATAGATCATCTCCTACTACGTCTTGGTTTCGTATTCTTGATCCGTCTGACTGCAGTTGATCGGTCCTCTCGTTACTCCTCGGTGGAAAACAGACAATGACTGGGAAACTCAATTCATCTCATTTGGTCGGCTGAGGCGGCATCAACCAACGAATTTGCTGGGTGCCCACCAGAAATTCCAGAGCGGTACCAACAAAAAAGCCCGACTCGCTGGGAGCCGGGCTTCAGAAGAATCAGGGCTGGATTCAGCCACTCGTCTAGTTCATACGATAGGCTGTTTCACCGTGTTCCGTCACGTCGAGGCCTTCTTCTTCTTCATGCTCTGTCACTGTGAATCCGATCGTCTTGTGGATAATCAGACCGAGCACGGCAGTCACCACAAAACCATAGACGGCTGCGGCACCGATTCCGGTCAACTGCAGCATGACCTGATCCATACCGCCAACAACAGGTCGGATCGTGAAGTACCCCACAAGCACAGCTCCCAATGCGCCGCCCACTCCGTGAACGCCAACAACGTCTAGTGAGTCGTCATACTTCAGAACCTGCTTCAGCTGAACTCCAAGGAAGCAAACAACTCCACCGAGCAAACCAATCAGCAATGCGCTGCCGGGACCGACATGGCCGGCGCAGGGAGTGATGGCGACAAGTCCCGCAACCATTCCGGAAGCGACTCCAATGGCCGTTGGTTTACCGGCATGAATCCATTCGGCAATCATCCATGAGCCAGTTGCAGCTCCTCCAGCGATGGCTGTGGTTGCGAAGGCCATGACAGCGACTGCCCCCGAAACTGGCAGATAGTCTTTACCAACAGCGACGGCAGATCCCGCGTTAAAGCCAAACCAGCCCACCATCAGAAACCCGGCTCCCATCAGTGTCCAGCCGATGCTGTGAGGCAGAAATGGACCCTTGGGAAATCCATGACGCTTTGGCAGAATCAGGATCAAAGCCAGGGCCGACGCTCCGGCCAAAACATGCACAACGGTTCCGCCCGCGAAGTCCAGTACGCCCTTTTGAAACAACCAGCCGTTCACGTTCCAGACGCAATGGGCCACGGGGTTGTAAACCAGTGTCGCCCAAAGAACGACAAACACGCACCAGGCGCTGAACTTGACTCGTTCGGCAAGTGCGCCAACGATCAATGCGGGCGTGATGATCGCGAACATCATCTGAAACATTGCAAACAGAAGCTCGGGAACTCCATTGGGAGCCGCTCCTGTTGTGTCACCAGATAACAGAATCTTGCCGTAGTAATTTTCGCTGGCTGGGTCCGCATCGGAGAAGCCTTTCAGCAGCACAAGGTTCGGATCCCATCCGAGAAAGCTGATTGCAGGTTTATCGGATCCGTCTTCATTTTTTCCAGCATCAACGGAGATTGCGGACGGCACTGCAAATGTCAGGCTGTATCCGCAGACCACCCACTGGATCGTGACGATCGGAACGCAAACCATCACGCACATGAACATGTTCAGAACGTTCTTGGCTCGTACCATACCGCCGTAAAACAGAGCGAGACCTGGCATCATGAAGCAGACAAGAACGGAACTCACCATCAGCCAGGTTGTGGAACCTGTATCGATGGTTCCAGTCAGATGAGGAGCCGAGGTGGTCTCCGCGGGGCTTTCAGCGGCAGCCGCTGCGTCCAGCGAAGTTTCTGATGCAGATAGGTCAGCGGACTCAACAGCTGGCTCCTGTGCGATCGATGCGTTTGAAATCGCAAATAACGTCAACAAAGTGGCCAGCCCGGAAGCCAATGCGATTCGCGACTGACGGCCAAAAAATCCAAACATCGCCTGTCTCCTTGATCTTTCTAACTTGCGTGGGGGGGGGAAGGTCTTTTCGGATTCGCTCGAGTACCGGAGAAATACAGAGATGCAGAATCCGACGGTTTCTACATTGTCACGTTCTGCAAAAACAGCAGCGTTCGCAGCACGCTCATGACGAAGTGGGGCGGCATGATTACTGAGAATGGAATTCACGGAATTCCAACATTTTCGCGACGGCATTGACCTCGTCGCATCTATACGACGAAACGCCCGAACCGTTTCCAGCACGAGCGCTTCGCGAAAATTGAAGAGGGATCAGTTCAGTTTGATGAACAGTATCTTGTTCCAATCAGACTTTAATGAACCCACATTCGTTCAAAAGTTCAGGTCGAACTAGTAAGCACTGTCCGTTGCGTAGCAAGGCATGCCGTGCTCATGAATATCGAGGCCTTCAATTTCTTCCTGACGAGAGACTCGCAGAAGATTTACAGCCTTCAAAATTCCGAACACGATCAGCATCACTACCAGAGAAAAGCCTGCGATTGAGAATGAACCGATGGCCTGAACTGTCAGATCCTTGCCTTCGCCGAAAATTCCAGTCGCGAGACAAGCCCAAAGGCCGCAGCAACCGTGGACTGGAAAAGCGCCTACTGGATCGTCGATCTTAAGTTTGTCGAGGACCGTGATAGCGATCATGACGATGACACCAGCGACGGCACCGATGATCAGTGATTCGCCGTTTGTCACACAGTCACAGTTGGCAGTAATGCCGACGAGGCCCGCAAGGATACCGTTAAGGCTCATCGTGAGGTCAGGCTTCTTGTAGACAATCCAGCTGGCAAACATACCGACGCAACCACCAGCACATGCGGCCAGAGTCGTATTGACGGCGATCTTGCCAACGGCTGCGATATTGCCGCCACCCGCGAATGCGAGTTGACTGCCTGGATTGAAGCCGTACCAGCCAATCAGCAGAATAAATACGCCCAACGCCGCAAAGGCCAGGTTGTGTCCAAGAATTGGCATTGATTTGCCCTCGGCATTGTAGCGGCCGATTCGTGGACCGAGCATCCAGGCTCCAGCCAAAGCTGCAAAGCCTCCGCAGGCATGAACGACCGCGGAACCGGCGAAGTCATGGAAGCCCATTACTGCCAGCCATCCGCCGCCCCATTTCCAGAAGCCAACGACTGGATACAAGAATCCGGTGATCACAATCGTGTACAGCAGGTATCCAGTGAACTTCAGACGACCGGCAACAGCACCAGAAACGATCGTTGCAGTTGTTGCACAGAATGCTGCCTGGAACAGGAAGTCGATCTGAGGATTCAGCTTTCGCAGAGCACCGTCAGCAAAGCCACCGTTAATGTCAGCCGGTGTGACTTCTGCGGAGAAGTCAGGCTGTGCATAACCGAAGTACTTGCCGGCGAAATCAGCTCCTGGATACATCATCGCGTAGCCGCATACGTAAAACAAAAGAACACCGATGCAGAAGTCGATCGTGTTCTTGAACAGAATGTTTACGGCGTTCTTGGCAGAGTTCAGGCCAATTTCAACCAGAGCAAACCCAGCCTGCATGAAGATGACGAGAACAGCAGAGATAAACAGCAGAAGATTATCGATCGAATAAGAAATCTCTGCCGCGTCGGGGATCGTATAAGTCACCGGGGCTGCCGCAGCTTCTTCAGCGGCCGCCGCGTCAGCAGTCTCCGCGGGAGCCACTGTTTCAGCCGGAGGATCCTGTGAAAAACCGGGGGTAGGAACGCTCACCAGGAAACACAGTCCAAGAGAGACCATCAATGCGGCGGGCCGCAGTCGGGTCCACATACTACCAATCATCGCCTTTTCTCCTCGCTTATTTTCGTGCTGTTTTGCTGCGTGTTGCAGTCTGTTTCCGGAAATTCCGGAGTGTCATTCTCGCTGATGGGTGGCCAAAGAACGGGCACTGCACCCTCATCCGACCAGAGACTTTCGTTTGCCGAGCTTCATCAAGGCGTTCATGCGCCCTGACGGACCGTCAGCAACCTCCTTTTACGTCTCCTCCGATGCCATCCATGCCAAATAAATGAACGAGTGAACGAGAATGCAAACTATGTGCCTTACCCATTCACGAGGAATTAGTTTAGTGACATAAACAGTTTACAGTAAAGGCTTTATGTGTTTTAATTACAGCAAAAAAATGGCATTCTGTCACGCTCTGAACACTGATATGCACATGCATTTTGCAAACATGCTCAAAGTAAAAGCACTCCGCAGAGCGAACCCTTAGCAATGGCGATTCCACCAGAAGTTTTGGCAATTGTTTGGTGAACTTCGTGACTTGAATTTGCAAATAAGAATCGTGCCTGCCTAGCACTGCAGCATCATGCCTGAACATTGAATTCGCCCGACGCCAAGTGAGGTATAAGTCAGTTTAGGAGGGTGCTGGACGAGCGTTGCAGAGGAATTGACAGCGGGCTCCAAAGAGCATGAAGCACAGTAAATCGAACGCCGATCTAGAAAATGGTGAAGTTGGGCAGGGAGGCCTCTGAATGCCTTAATTTTCTGCAACCCATTCTGGCTTCGACGGACAGAGTCCGACAAGATAAGCACGGAGCAGTGACGCAGAACCGATCAAGGTTGCTTTGTTCATCTGTACTTTGTCCATCTGTAATTGTGTGGTGGAGCGGTTCGAAGAGATTCGCCCTCCTCTGTGCCGGGAATTTACCAATGCGTTACGCCAACCATTCAGCCCCGCTCTTCGCCAGAATGATGTTCTTGGCCGCCGTAAGCTCAGTCACGTCTGGCGTGATCGAAGACGCGATGGCTCAGGATGCTGTGGCTCAAGACGCCGCAAATCCGGCTGCTGCCAATGCAAAAGTCATTGCCGGCGATCTCTATCAGTTTCAGCCAAAGACTCCTGCGGAATTGATTGAGGCGGCTGCAATAACAGCCAAACTTGATCGCCCCGGTGATGGCCGTGCGTTCCTGAAAAAGCTGCTCGACCTGCAGCTGGGAGAAAATGACTGGCAGCGGCTCCGAAATGATTTAGGGCCGGCGCCCTTTCTGGAACTCCGGCAGGACATTCGTCTTCATCCAGAATCTGAACAGTTATTGACGGCCGTGAATGCGGCGAGTCGAGCAAAGACGTGGTCAGCAAATGAGCTTCAGGCTCTGGTGGAACAATTGGCAGCCCCTGGCACGACCGGTATCAATGCGGCCACGGAGCTGATTTCCAGCGGTAATGCCGGGCTTCCTTATCTTCTGGCAGCAGACCTGTCGACGCCGGCCGGAAGAATTGCCAATGACCTGATTATTCAGAATGTCTATGCATTTCGCTCGGGGCTTCTGAGCACCCTCGCAGAAGCAGATCCCGAGCTTCAAAGAAGATTGATCCAGATCCTTGGCACCTCGGGCGACTCCGGCCTTTCGGTTCGGTTGTGGCGATGGCAGTATGCTGCCGATGTCGATCCGTCGGTGGCCGAGGTTGCTCGAACTGTGGTGGAAACCTTGAGTGAATCTTCGTTGCAGCCTGCAAGTGGCGAAGAGGCTGCTGCAATGCTTGCCACGGAAGCGGAGGCCCTTCTAAAACAGGCGGGCTCGCGTTTTTCGTCGCTGGAAACTCCGGCTGAACTGCGGGAACTGGTTCCTGGGGACGAGAGAACTCGGGAGCTTGCACGATCACTGGAACTGCTGGATGATTCGCTGGCCATTGATCCTGAAAATGCGCGAGCTCTGATGGTGCGTGGGGTGGCGCAGAGCGCTTCTGTATCGCCGGCCCTGACAGCGGAGGCCACTGTTGCGGTTGGACGAAAATCATCGGAACTGCTTGCAGGGCTTGAAGCGGCCCTGGAGTTACATCCTGTTGCAGCCATTGAGTATCTTCGCGGGTTGCGATTGGCGACCGTCGAGGAATCAGAGCTCGTCGAAGCTGGTCGAGTGCTGAGATTGGCGTTGTCGAGCCCCGATATTCGTGTGCGGTTTCTGGCGGCAGCTATTGCAGACCAGCAACTGCCGGTGGAAGTGAGTTCGGCAACCGTGAGACGAACGCTGGAAGCCGCACAGCAGGGCAGTGTGCTTCCCGAGGTGGTCATTATCTCGCCAGATGATGACAAGCTCCGCACGCTGCAGCTTGTCTTTCAGGATGCAAACTATTGGGCTCAGATTGCGGAAACCGGGCCGGCGGGTGTCGATCTGGCATTTTCGCAGATGAACTGCGAGCTGATTGTGCTGGACGCGGAAGCACCCTTGTGGCCCATTGCAACGACACTCGCTAACCTGAGAGCGGACATCAGGACTCGCAACACTCCCGTGGTAGTCATTGGAAATGACCGATTTGCAACACGCGTTCTTGCTCTGACGAGAACCTACCCGGGTGTTTGGTTCGTCGCAGAACCGGCCGGTACGGACTCACTGCTGCTGAAGATCGCTCAGCAAAACCTACCGGGATTTGTTCTAACTGCGGAGGATCGAGCAGCCATGAAAACGCTGGCCAAATGATCGCCAACGGCGGACGATCCTGCTCTTCAAATGCTGCGACCTGTTAGCAGGCAATAGCCGATGCAAATAACGAAGACGAGCATGATGCAATAGTCCTGCGGGGACACGT
>CAMTWR010000004.1:0-177481 GCA_947085455.1 uncultured Planctomycetota bacterium
CCCGTGAACTGTATACCAACAGCGTGGAAGATGAGCGGCATGAGGCCACCGTCGACCGAGCGAATGACTGGGTCAGCAAGATCAGTCAACTGGTCAGTCTCAACGCAACCTCTTCCAACGGTCTGGCCCAGAGCCTTGCCGATGCCATTCGGAACATGGCCACCCAGTATCCTGTCACAACGATAGGCGGGATGAGTGCACTGGGCCAACCGATGGGTGCATCGCAGGCCAATCCGTTCTGGATGGCTCTGGCCGATAAAGCCGAGCTGGCAGCCGATTACCTCAGCAGCGTGAACCGAGCACAGACCAACTACCTCACCGGGCGAACTGAGATTGTCGGTGGTGATGTGGCCATCATGTTGCCAGGCATGCTGCAGCATCAGGCGGACCTGCGGATCAGTCAGTCGGCAGCCACTCGCGATTACAACAAAGCCACGGTCGAGGCCGCCGGTCAGCGAGACCGCACCCTCGCCAACGCCCGCACCAACCTCGCCGCTGCGAAAGGGACGTGGGAACAAGGACTCGTCAGCCAGACCGACACCAACACAACTGTCGAAAAACCGTCTCTCGATCCCCCCACGACTCAGCCCCCGAGCACAGCCAGCACCGCCCGCCAGCTCTCCACACTGTTCAGCGGCGGACTGGTCTCGGCTGAACCGGCCCCACAGCAAAATGGCACAAGCAACGCGGATGCGACCGACGAAGACCTCGAAACCATTCCCATCGATGAAACCCCAGCCCCGATTGATCCACCACCGACCTGGTCCCCTCCAAGCCTGGCTGAGTTGGCCCCAGATCTGGCCAGCCAAGGATTGAATCCACCACTACCGGAGGTGCCCGTTGCTGCAATCGAATCGAAACCTGTCACGCCATCATTACCGCCGCTGACGATCCTTCCTGAAGATGCACTGACAGAACTTGATCTGGCGATCATTGATGCAGAACTTGCTGGTGATCAGCTCCGTGATGACTTGCATGAAGCGTGGAAGAAAAAATCGAAAGATCTTTGGGATAAATACGGCAGTATTCCGGGCCTCGCAACTCTCCACCGTGATTTGGTTTCGGGATTCGCGAATGGGCTTCTCGTTGACGGGTTGTGGGGAGACATAGAAGGCATCGGATCACTGATTGGTGGAACGGCTTCGTATTTGTGGGACGCAACAGATCGCTTTGGACGTTCCCTGGGCGAAGGCTGGCACGGCTATTTCTCAGGCGATCCACTCCATAAGGGGTTCGGTGAATACGGTGAAGAGGCATTCGAAGACGAGTTGGAGTTCATCGATCGTGCGATGGAGGCCGCTGAGTCACTCCGTGACGGCCTGAAGAATGCCGACAAAGAGAAGTCCCGCTTCGAAGAAGCATTACGAGAGAGCATGGCGGGACACCCTGAAAAACTTGACGCGATGCTCCTGGAGTACGGTGATGTTGGAAAGCTGACAGGCTTACTGATTCGCAACTTGATGTACGAAATTGGTACCTGGGCTATTGAGGAAGGAATAGATCCAGAGACGGCCGGCCGCATTGCCGGTTATCTGGCCTATGAAGCGCTGTTGGCAGCTGCCTCTGGTGGCATCAAGGCGTTGGCGGAGTCAGGGCAAGCCGCAAAATGGCTGGATCGGGTAGCGGATTCCGCCGCAACCAACTCTGCCGAAAACGCCACGCTGATAATGCGGTTCCTGCGGCGACCGGGAGTCAGGAATTCACTAAGCGGTCTCGCCTCTATCGGCTGGGCTCTCACAAGTAAGCTTTGCTTTGTCGCCGGAACGCCAGTACGAACTCCGTCTGGTTCCGTGGCGATCGAATCGCTGAAGGTTGGGGATCTGGTCTTGTCCCGATCTGATCGAGGCGGATTAGCCGGTGACGTTCGATCTCGGCGAGTTACGGCGTTGCACGTGACGAACCCGATTGAGCTTCTGCATCTGACGCTGAGCACAGTAGGTGGTGCTTCAGCATCAGTTCGTAATTGGGGCCATCCAAACTCAGAAGCCATAGTCGTTGTTTGCTCCGCAAACAAAACGGGTTGGACTTCGCAATGACCATGTGAGCGCACTCGTTGGCAGGAAGGCTGTTGTTCTGGTTCCTGCGCTAGTGAAAAAAATACTGCACTCCTGCATCCGTTTTGTTCGCGGAGCGAACAACGACTTTGCAGGAGCAAACACAAGTGCCATGCACTCGGTCGAAGAAGCTGGGGATGACCGGGATGCTGTGAACTGCGACATCAGGGAATTTTTTGCTTTTGACGGAAGCGGCGGCTTTGTTACGAGTGAATCGGTTTTAGATCTTTGCGGACGACGAGATACAGGTGTTTCATCTGGTGAATCGCTGTGTGCGGAGGACTTTCCTGTGCGGGCGGGATGAAGAACCTGGCCGAGACTATTCGCATCGCAAACAGTGGATTCGCGATCGGCTGGAAATGCTCGCGGGGATTTTCCGTTGATGTTCTCCGCTTTTCGGTAATGAGTAACCACCTGCATATGGTACCCCGCACGCGGCCCTCCATTTCGGCGAGCGGTATCGCGTCAGCTGCCAGTGTCCAAAGAACTCAGAAGTTGCAGCGAAGTCAATGGGCGTTTCAGTTCTGGATCCGGAGATGTGTTCATCGAGCCAAAACAGATTTCATGTGTCCGTGGAGCATGGGAGAACGCTGGCTGGTTGGCTCCGGAGCCTCTGGAAGCCATCGCAGTCTGAACGCAGGTGCCGTTGAATTCAGATACCAAGCAGCCCACGCAGTTGACTTAGATCTGTCACCAGCCGATCCGGACGAGTCGCCGGATCTTTCAAGACATCACTGGAAACTTCCAGGCCTGACTTCTCAGCGACAAGCAACGCGGTCTTCATTCCGGCAGCACGCGCAGGAACAAGATCAGTGGAAAGCCGACAACTGATATGCAGCGTCTCCTGAGGCTGAACGCCCAGCGATCGAAGCTGTTGAACGGCTTCCGTGAACAAGGATTTTGAAGGCTTTCGGACGCCCGTGTCATACGACAGGATCAGCGACTGTGGACGAAAGAGCTGATACAGAGGCGGCAATTCTCCCTGTTTCGAAAGGGCTCGCAAAGTTTGCACCAGCGTGAAGGACTGGCCATCCGAAAGAAAACCCTGCGTGAGTCCCGAGGCAGCAATATCGGACATCGCCAGGGCCGCTCCGGATCTCGCTTCCGTCGCCTGAAGGCAAGAGTGAAAGAAGTAGGCAACCTTCTCGCTGAATTCGTCCAGGTCCCCGTATTCGCCTTCGTCGTACGTGTACTCTTTTTCGAACAGCTTCATGATCAGACCGCCCCAGATATGGACCAGATTCACTTCTGTGAAGTCTCCTCTGGCGGCGGCCTGCATGGCCTGCCGCTCGATCGTGTTTTTATACAGACCAATTATGGACTGCCATGGAGGCCCCGGCTTTCGATACATGTGGTTCCACATGTTGAATTCGTGAATCGTCTTATCGAGGGCAATCTGCAATCGTGCTTCTTCATCCGGGAACAGCGTGAATCTTCCTTCAGAGACTCGCAGCAGAGTTCCATAAACGTCCCACAGAACCGCTCGAATCCCCGGCAGCAGTTTGGCGGACGGAATCGCACTGACGGGCTTGGGCGCTGGCACTTTCGGCCACATCAGCTTACGACCATCCAGAAGGTCAGCGTACTCAGCGAGAGAAAGAGGCATGCGGCAAACTTCGGAGGCTGTCAGAAACGGTTTTGAGACGAAAGTGTGTTAGGGAAACTTTGAAGGTTACAGCATAATCGACGCGAGTCCCGATGATTGGCAGAAATCCGCCCGGCCTGCGTCAATTTGACTGGTCGCCCGGAGCACGATAACCAAATTGATCTGCAAATCGCTGCAGACTGGGCTGCATCCGGGCCAGATATTCGGGCGGAAATCGGTACTCATTATTCTGATAATTGGTCAGTGTATTGGTGTAAGCGACCAGCCGTGGCTTTACCGATTCCCATCTCGTCAGGCCAAATTTTTCGTAGATTCGTTCTACAATTTCCACCGGCCGCGCGATGATGTCTTCGTGACGCAGTTCGATGAGATTCTCCGCCGGAATTAAAGCCTTGTCTCTGTGCCATTTTTCAAACAGCAGTTCGTAACGTCGGGATACAAACTGCTCAATCTGATTCACATCATGGCTTTGAAAAGCGAGGTTTTCCATAAACCGATCCATCAGCTTCATTGTGGAAGCATGCACCAGATACGGATTCCGATACACATGAATAAACTTCGCGTCCGGATAAAGCTTCAGCACTGCCGGTACGCGACCGAGGTTCGGAGGATTTTTGAGCAGCAATCGTTTTCCACCGGCAGCAAAGGAAACCTTTCGCAGAAGATACTCACACATTTTTGACCAGTGAGTTTCGTCTTTCGCACTCACTCCCTCAAACAACACAGTTTCCCGAAATGTTTGCTCGGCGATCTGAGGGAAGAAATAATTCAGGTAGTGACTCATGTGAGTCAGTCCGGCCAGCGCGAAGTCTTCGGACATGGGTTCGTCGATACCCAGAGGAACCGCATCCATCGGACGACTCTTCGGCAGACGTCGCGTCAGGATCCAGCGAGCGAGCCAGCCCCATGTCAAAAAGCCGCTGGGGATGGCACAGTGCAGCATCGTGACACTCGCAAACTGCGGGTCCTGAAGCATGAGATTATGCATATTCGTCGTGCCGCTTCTCCAATGTCCAATGATGAACACGGGAGACTCTGTCAGGCGATGCTTCCGCACGGAATGCCCAAACCGCAGACGCTCAAACAGGCGAATGGGAATTGTGGCGATGATAAACAGAGTGATCCGCAAGGCTTGCAGGCGATGGCGTTTATCGATCTGCCGCCCGTGACGCCAGAGCAATGTCACCCAGTTGCGCAACGTCGAAAAATGCAAAATATGCGGCAATCGCATTTTCGATTCATCAGCCATTTCACCCACGACCCAAATGACTCAAAACGGACCGGGCACTACGTCGATCGTTAAATAACAAATGACCACTCGACGCCTGTCGGGGTTATTCAAACTGAAGCTGCAAGTTATTGTCAGTCCCATCCTTCATATCCACCCGTTGACCTCGTGCCAGCTCGCGTGCGTCATCGATTGTTGGTCCGGGGGCAACTTCTCCCAGGTTAGTCACCACTACTTCACACGGACCTGCCTGCGGCCCGGATTTTTCGGGAATAGAAAACTGTCCGTTCCGAACCATGGCCCACCCGACAGGTGCCTGCGGATTCTCGGGGATCAGCGCCACGGTGCCCCATTTTAAGGGCTGGCCTTTGAAGTTGATCGTACCGGAAACAGACTGACGTTTTCCCGGCGCCAGAATTGCGTTTTGTCGCAGCCAGGTTCCCGCGGCATCGATCCACTGAGACAGAGCAGGGTGCCCATTGGCCAATCCAACTCCATGAGGTCCCTGCTGATAGATGTGCAGCTCGGCCGGCACTTTTGCTTTCTGACAGGCTGCAAAGAAAGCGAGGCTGTTTTCAGCAGGCACTCCAGTATCTTCTGATGTGTGAAACAGAAAGACTGGGGGCGTCTCCGCCGTGACGTGCAGATCATTGGACAGTTCCGTCAGCTGATCTTCGCCCATGCTCTCGCCAAGCAGATTTTTTGCCGAGCCTTTGTGAGCAAAGTCGGCAACAAAACTCACCACCGGATAGCCGAGTATTCCGAAGTCCGGCCTGCTGCTCTGTTTGCCGGTTCCAGTTTCGGCAGATGCGTTTCCGAGATCAAAATGCGTCAGAGCTGTCGACGCCAAATGACCACCAGCGGAAAATCCCATGATGCCAACTCGATGCGGATCAATGCCAAACTCTTTCGCATTCTCTCGGACATAACGGATCGCTTGCTGAGCATCATTAAGCGGAGCGGGGTGACGGTAAGGCGAAAGACGATAGCGAAGAACAAATGCCGTCACACCTATTCGATTAAAGTACTTGGCCGGCTGCACGCCCTCATGATCGGTCGCATGAATGGCATATCCGCCGCCCGGGCAGATCACTACCGCTGCGCCGTTCGGATTTTCAGTCGCACGATAGATCCAGACTCCCGGCTTGTCTGCATCCTTGTCTCCAACCGCTCCCGGCGCCCCGTCCGGCCACAGCAACTGGAACTCAGCGGCATCGCTTGCCCAACCACTGCCAGCGAACGTCAACGACATGGCTACAACCAACAAACTCGACAGGATACGGCTCACATTCAACTCCTCAAGGGATCCGCTGGACTCACGTCGGACCAACCGCGTTGACCGCCAACTGGGATCGTAGCTCAGTGCTTCATTTCGCGAAATGAATCGCGTGAACAAACCGAGCACACTTTGAGGAATGTCGGCAACCAAATTTAGCTGCCACGAAGTCTTTTTCGTTCAGCACAACCGGCAGTCCCCGGGATTTCGCTGGCGGCGGCCATGGCGACTGCGGTCCATTAACCTCAACAGAACAATGCTGAGATCGCCGACAATATCAACGGAACCAGACCCGCGAGTGATACAGAAATTGAACCGGATATATGAGGGACACGCCTTCACCGCTCGCAATTTCTAAGCAGCGTTACAGCCTGCCGAGAACCGCTCCTGCCGCGGCGACCAGATCCGAAGGCGAAAGAGGCTTACCAAGATGAAACTGAAATTCATGTTCAAGGATCCGCTGTCGATCCTCCGGCCGCGCGAACGCTGTGACTGCAATCGCCGGAATTGCATTTGCTGGAGACTCCATCGCATGAATCCTTCGGATGAGATCATACCCATCCAATTTTGGCATCCCGATATCGCTCCGGTTTAGATGGACCGTCTTCGCAAGTCTGATAAAGTCGCCGTCATCGCTCATGACAGGTCTTTCCACGACGCACCGCTCTCCTCTGGACTAAGCAGACTGCTTCCCATCACATGTCCCGCTCCTGCAGTGGCGCGCCACGAAATTTCGCAAAGAAGCAGAGAAAGTGGACATATCGACTGTCCGCAACCTCAAACAACGTAGCGACACGAGCTATAAATCGCGACTGACACTGCCCGGAACTCTCCACGGCTCATCCAGCCGCGAAGTGAAGAAAGGCTGATTTTTCTTCGTGGCGACGAAACAAGCTGCGCCTCCTTCAGGACAATCCCATGGACGTAAACGACTACCTCATCGATCACACGGCGCTTGACTGGCCAAAACTACTTTCGTCCTGGGCCTGGCTCATTGATGAAGAGATGGAAGTTCAGCCATGGCTGATGAATCGCTTTGGCGACCTGTTCTTTGTCGATGAAGCTGGCATTGTTTTCTGGCTCAACATAACCGACGGTGAACTGTCGGAGGTCGCCGCCAACGTTGATGAATTCTTTGAACGAATGGAATCGGAAGAAGGGTCCGAGGATGAAGAGGACCTTGGTGACGATGCAGACGACTGGTTCTTCATGGGGCTGGTTGATGATGTGGTGGAAGCAGGAATGCAACTTCAGCCCAATGAGTGCTATGCCTTCAAGAATTTGCCTGTGCTGGGTGGAGGCTATGACACAAATAATCTCTACGTGTCATCGATCGAACAATACTGGGCATTCTGTGGCCATGTTCATGCTCAGATCGATGGCCTCCCCGACGGCGCTGAAGTAGAAATTGACGTACCCGAGCGGTAAACCTTTTGCAACTCTGATGATGTTAAGGAAAACTTCAGCGAGCTAATTTGCTCGCCGGAAGTTTTCCGCAGCATCCACAAGGACACGGGAGATCCTGGCTGTTTCAAATCCGCCTAACCCCATCACAAACAGCGGCTTCAATTTCTCATTGAGTCCGAACAGGACTCATCTCCTGAAGACGTGCACGATCGAGCAAGACTCTGGACGACTCGGGCATGCGAAACACTCCTGCCAAAACAACGGAACTCAAAACTCTTCATGATGCATCGCCGATCGCGAAGATTGACAGCGACACCAATCCCTCCTCGGTCGATTGCCGTTTATCTAATCGCATCCACACAATCGGGATCAACCCGCTCTACGCGTCAAAAGAAAGCGACCTACTTAAGCCCATCGCAATCCGCATGCCATACCCCACGGGCGTTTACGCCGTCACTTGGTTCGTAACGAAGATTTTTGTGGCGGCTGCACACACTCCCGCTCAAATAAAGTTGGCCAATAATGTGCCACCCTGGTGTTCGCCTGGTCGATTCGACCCCAACAGTCGAGCGTTGCACCGGCAGTAATGGAATGTTGACGCTTGAAAACGCAGGCAGCCGGCATCGCGATTCCATGCGACAGACGACTTCGGCTGCATTGCTGCATCGAAGAGCGACGAAAAATCTGATGACGCCCTCTCGGATCGCCTGCTGCATTCGAAAATGCCGCCAGCGAATTTTTCATTTCAGTCGAACAGACGATAGTTTCATTCTGATGTTCGCTGCATTCAGCTTGAGAATCAGCCTGTCTAAATCCTGATGCTGCAACTCCCCGCTGTCCCGAGTATCTGCCTGAAGTTCAAGGCTTGATGGTCTTCAGATCTTTCTGCCCAGTTCCTTTACGTGGGCAGATAATGCATTCGTCGCTGTGTGTTCTGTAAAGAGATTCGGATCATCGCCAAAAAAATGCGGATGGTCGTGCAAACAAAAAGTGACCGGCTCGGAGAGAACAAGTGATGCGAATGGTCTGCCATAACTTAAAACCTGTCGTGATGGGGTGCGCCCTCTTTGGCTTTCTTGCTACGACTTCATTAGCTCAGGATTCCACTCCGGGCCTGGAAGCGGTGTTGCAGCGTCTTGAACATCTTGAAGAAGACAACCAGGAACTCCGGCGGAAGGTTGAGGCTTTTGAGCAGGCGACGGACGAGACCGAAGAACTTCCTGCCACAGAGGTCCGTAGTACTTCGACGAATACTTTCGCGGCTGGCGGGATTTATCAGCCAGTAGAACCTCGGACTCTTTTTGCATCCAACGCGGTTGAATCGCCTTTGACAGAGAGCGATGTGCGGTCGATCGTCAGTGAATCGGTCTACCGCCAGACTCAGACGACCCCGCAGGAGACGGCAGCATCAAACGAAGATCTGCTGCAGGACAAGCGACTGTCTGATCTGGACAAAGCGTTGAAGGCGATTCAGGACAAGGCAACCAAAAAGACATATCCGTCAGTCACAGTCAATGGTGTGTTTCAGGCCGACTCAGGCTGGATTCATCAGGATTCTACCAGCACCGCTCAGTACGGCGACATTCTTGATGGTTCAGATTTCCGCCGCGCTCGATTGTCCGCCAAGGGCAGCGTGACGGAACTCACCAACTACTTCTTTCAGATGGACTTTGGGTTCTTCGGACGCCCAACGTTCACAGACGTCTGGCTGGAACAGACAAAAGTCCCACTCTTCGGCAACGTGCGAATTGGACAGTGGAAACAACCATTCGGGCTGGAAACGGTCAGCAGCTTTCGCTACACGACCTTCATGGAACGCAGTGTTCTCTTCCAGCCGTTCACTCCGTTTCGACACAGCGGCATCGGGTTCTACGATCATTCCGATGACCTGAGCATGACATGGGCCGCATCCGCGTTTCGCACCGGACAGGACCAGTTCGGAGCAACACTCAGCGACGATGGCGGATACGGAACATCCGAGCGATTGACGTGGGTTCCTTCGTGGGAATGCAATGGTAAAAACTACCTTCATCTGGGGGTTGGGCACTTCTTCAACGCACCCCCGAATGACTCTGTAAACTTTCGGACGATTCCTGAATTTTACGTGGGCGCCAATGGCCCGGGTGCGGTTGGAACCAGCGGACAAGCCGTGCCAGGTGGCGCGAACGGAACACCATTCTTTGTCTCCACCGGTAATCTCGACGTCCCGTACTACAACGTGCTGGGAAGCGAACTGCTGTGGGTTGATGGACCGCTCAGTATTCAGTCCGAAGCCATGGTGAACCTTGTCAGCCAGTCTGCCGGAGGTACCGCAGCATTGCCGGGTGCTTATGCTCAGGCAGGATACTTCCTGACCGGCGAACACCGGCCGTACGATCGAAAAACAGGCACGATCGACCGAGTGATCCCAAAATCAAATCTGACGTTCGCCGGGAATGAATGCAATCCCGGGCTGGGTGCGTGGGAAGTGGCCGGTCGATGGTCGTATCTGGATCTCAACGATTCCCTGATCGCTGGCGGCACGATTACCGACTACACCGCCGGTCTGAACTGGTACTGGAACCCCTATACGAAAATGGTTTTCAATTACGTGCACGCAATCTCGGATGCCCCAGGCGGCCCCACCGGAACAGCTCATACCGATATGTTTGGAATACGAGCTCAGATCGACTTCTGATCGTCCGACCTCTGGCAATCTCTCGCTTAGGGCCGCGCCTCGCCGCGAATTGCAATCGCGGCAGGTGTTAGAAGAATTGATGAACAGCTGTCAGAGATCAGCGGTGCCATGCGTTTGTCGAATGCGGATTTTGCCTGCGTCAAAACAATCA
This sequence comes from uncultured Planctomycetota bacterium, assembly GCA_947085455.1. Classification (GTDB taxonomy): domain Bacteria; phylum Planctomycetota; class Planctomycetia; order Planctomycetales; family Planctomycetaceae; genus SXXK01. Next base: position 10,400 of record CAMTWR010000004.1, read on the forward strand.
GCAGCGGCACACTGATCAGCGCCAGACACAGCAGTCTGGCGACTGCTGGTTTACGTCGTCGAACGATCGGCAGCCAGGAAACGACTGCAAGGCACGGTGCGAAAAAGATCACAACGCTCTGCGTTGAACTGACGGCACCGAAATACCGGCCGATGAATAGCAGGCTAAACAAACTCACGATCCCAATTCCAAGCAGCCCACGAATATCACATTGTCTGCGCATTACGAGCAGCATCAAAACCGGAACCGCCAGCGAAGTAAAAAGAGGAATTGCGGCGGCACCTCCTTTGATATATCCGGCCAGCATAATGGCCAATCCACTGGCTTGAATGCACATGGCCAGTCCGAGCGGCAGGATTTCAGCAATCGCCGATTCCGCCATGCGAAACAAAATCAGCCAGACCATCATTAAACTGAGCAGGCATCCCACGAGCACCAGCGCCGTTTGCGATGTCAGCCCGCTCCAGCTGTCGGCGACAAGATACACGGACTCGTGCCACAGGACTCGCCCGCAAACAGCCGCAACGATCGTCCGCAAAAACCAGACAGCGGCACGAGGCACTTTTTGAAGGCTGGCGACCAGTTCAATCAGCACGATGGCCGGAAGAATGATTTCCAAAAAACGAGCCAGTGCGTTTCCGGGCGGCCACTGGAACGAAAATCCAAGTGACCAATAACCGGTCCAGACTCCCGGCACAAAGCTTACCAGCAGAACAGCGGATGCGGGCGGCCTGTTGTTGATCGCCCGATCCGCAGTCCACCTGCAAAACGTCAGCGCCAGTACGGTGACCGCACTGGCGCTGACGGAGAACACAGCCGCCTTCAGAAACAGGAGCAAATCCGGCATCGGTTATTTGCTCATGCCTTCGCAGTCAATGATGACAATGGCTTCGTCGCCGATTGGACCAATTGCACCTTTATCGAAGTTGTAGTCGCTGCGCTTCAGCTTCAGCTCGCTAGAAAAACCAACCCGCTTCACACCACGGGATTCGATTTCTTTTCCACCCATCAAAGTGATTGTGATCTCCTTTGTGGTCCCGTGCATCGTGAAGTCGCCGGTGACTTCGTAACCACCTTCGATGGATTTGACGCTTTTGCTTTTGAACTCGATCGTCGGAAACTGCTTTGTGTCAAAGTAGTCGGGCTGACGAAGATGCTCATCCCGAGCCGGGTTGGCGGTGTCGACGCTGTCCGCCTTGATCGTCAGCAGGAACGTTGACTTTGTAGGATCCTGTCGGTCGATCGAAAACTTTCCATCGACTTCGTTAAAGCGTCCATGAATCCAGCTGATGTCCAGGTGACGCGCTTTGAAGCTCACCGAAGAATGAACCAGATCGTAAACATATTCATCAGCAGCGAAGGCCGTGGAGGCCATGCCGCCGACGGTGACAGCAGTGGCCAGAAACAGCCGGCGAAGAGTCTTCAGACAGATCATCATTTTCCCTTTTGACGAAATCACGAACAGAATCAGACTCGCGTGATGCTATTTGCCGTGGGTCAATGAGTAAAGCAGCCCACCAGTCACGTGAAGCTGAATTTGAATTTCTGACTCCATCGGAAAAATGCGATTCGAACGGCTGGACATCCCTTTCCCGGCAGCCGCCATTTCGCCATGGTCGGAATGCTGGTAGTCTACGTGGCGGCAAGTGTGAAGGAAACACGCGGGCAGAATGAACTCCGCGATGTCTTCCTTGACGAATCAACGACTGCAATCAACCAGAATGGGATGCGTTGCAATGAAGCGAATTGGGATCCTGACTGCGGGCGGCGATACTCCAGCATTGAATGCCACCATTTACGGGGCGGTCGAGCGTGCCAATGCACTGAAAATTGACGTGCTTGGTCTTCAGCGAGGATATGCGGGCCTGCTCGACAGCCGAGTGCCGCACGTTCATTTAAATCCGCTCTTCACCACGATCCCCGAACTTGATCCGTGCAAAGGTGGCACGTTACTGGGTTCCTCCAGAACGTACCTGGATTCCACCTGCACCGAGCGGCTGGAACTCGTGGCCGCGCATGTGAAGAAACTGAAACTCGACGGGCTGATCTGCATCGGTGGCGATGGAACAATCAACGGCATGCAGCCTATCGCCGAGATTGTGCCGTGCGTTCTGGCACCGAAAACAATCGATAACGATCTGGGGTTGAACTATATTGACGAACCCAACGAATGGCTTCGCTCCCCCAAAGACGGGCCTCCGGGATACCTTGAAAAGCGCAACCCCTGCCGCGATCGATTGCGTCTGGATGACATTATCAACTACGCAACGCCGGGTTATGCCACGGCCGTCTATGTGGTGGCCCAAAGCGTGGAACGCCTGAGAACCACGGCTGAAAGTCACCGTCGAATTGCCATCGTCGAAGTGATGGGTCGCCAGTCAGGCTACATTGCTCTGGGAGCCGCGTACGCTCAGCCGGACATCATTCTGATTCCCGAAGTCCCTTTAAATCTGGAACAGCTGACGGCCCGCGTGACACACCTTTATCAGCTTCAACAGCACGCGGTGATTGTTGTGGGAGAGGGAGTTCGCAGTGCGGATGGCAGTGAACTGGGCGCTGCGATGCCCACGTATGACCCGGCTGGCAACATTCGCTACAGCGGTGCCGCGGACGCAATTGCTCAGCTGCTGACAAAATCGCTTGGTGAAGAACTGTTCGGAGAAATGCGAACGTTCGAGCCCGCGTCTTCCAACATGTTCACTCGAAAAATTGGACACACGCAGCGCGGCGGACGTCCGATTCTGTTCGATCGCTTCTATGCCTCCCAGTTGGGCGGAAAGGCCATTGATCTGCTCGTGTCAGGGGAGACCAACGAGATCGCGACGATTCAGTACAAAAGCGACTCTGGCTTCTCGCTCAGTTCCATCTCTGCGAACAAGCTGCGTGACCGCTGGGGTGAGATTCATCCGCGCGAAGTGCATCCGTGCATGTACGATGCAGAGAGGATGCAGCTTTCTGAACTGGGCATTGAATATCTGAAACCGATCTTCACCAATGCCATTGGCCTGGACGATGTGGAAGCCATTCGGACTCAGATGTTCAGCGCAGGCAGTCTGAGCAACCGTTATCAAAGCATGAATACGGACATTCACAAACGGATTCGTTATCTCTGACCGAGGTGACAGAAAGTAATCTGGCTCGGAGCGATCTTTTGTTTGTTATCCTGAGGATTTCGCGAAGGGTCGCGCGAATCCCATCAGCGACTCAGCCATGGCTGCAACTGGCTCAGGATTTCCTCCAGAACGGGCGTGTCACTTTCCGGCCGTGTTGCGCTATCGGGATGAGTCAACGCTGTCTGGATCCAACCGCGGTGTTTAAGAAACATGGCGGCGGAGTGCTTGTAAGCGGGCACAGGCACACGAAACGCGAAGAAGCCCAGATACTGCAGCACGTCGTTGAGCTGATAAAAGTCTGAGTGACCAGCCTGCCACATGGCGTCCCGTTGTGCAAACAGGTCCGGTGCAAAACTGCTCAACCCCAGCAGGTAATCGCTGCCATACATGACCATATCAATGGCCAGATCATTTCCCGTCAGCACGAGAAAATCGGGGCGCACTTCGTCGCGCCAGATCAGTCGCTGCCATTCGAGATCTCGCTGCAAAGAAGAATGTTTTGCGCCCAGACACTGTGGGATCGCAAGAAGTCCGCGATACACGCTCTCACTGTAAATGCGGCCAAAGGGCGCAAACATCGTTCCCAGTTCGAAACCAATGAACCGATCACAGCGCGTGCTGATCTGCTGATAGGCTTCGACGATTTCCCCATCGGCCTGCTGCGTCAGCCCATAGGACTGAAAGATGACCGATGTTCCGCCGTGCTTTTGGATATCGTCCATGCGACGACTGTACTGAGCCAGATCAAATGCAGAACCCGGCGCATCCTTCACAAAGGCACCGGCGATAAACATCTGCCCGGCGGCGGCCGCCTGAGTCCTTCGAAGAACTTCCAGCTTTGTGGATTCCTCCAGCAGATTGATGTACCCGGTGTCCATATTCACGGCTGGCACCAGACCGGCTTCGCACGTGCGAACCACATGAGCTTCAAAGGACGTCCAGTCGACTTCTCCCGATGCCAGAAACGGAAGCAGCACGGCCGACATTCCTGTAATGCGACGCCGCGGACGAATCAATTTTTGCGGGTCAAACAGAACTGAGGAAGCAGCAACAGGTGAAGTCATGAGACAAGGCTCTGAGGAAAAAGAAAAAACGGTGACCGTGCTACGGAGCGGAAAGCTGATTCAGAGCATGCTCGCACAAACGGCGTCCATATTCTTCATCTTTGCCAGCAGTCAGAAACGTCCGCAACGGGTCAATGACCGCCGGCCCGGCTTCATCAATGCTCAGTAGTGTAGCATGCCGCACGAACTCGTTTCCGCTGCCCAGCAACTCCTTCAGTGCTGTTAACGATTCTGAACTTTGACCGGCCTGCACAAGACCCGTCGCGGCGGCCAGCTTGATAAGCGGTTCCTCGGACGTCAGCTGTGTACGGAAGGTTTCAATTCGATTTTCTGCATGTGGTGAATGCGTCAGCAGCAGCATCTGCCACCAGCGGGCGGCCCGATCTTCAGCCAGCGAACGACTCACGGCATCGGCGGTTTTCTCGTCAAGTCGGGATGCTTGTTTCGCGGCCTTCAACAGTTCGACCGTTCGCTGTTCTCCGTCCGAAGTCTGCAGAATCTGCCAGCGACTTCCCAGCCGCTGTTCGCCTTCATCCAGCATCGCTTCCGGTAACAGATGAGCATCGCGAACTTCCGTTTGCCAGCGGTCGCATTCGTCCCGCAATGCCTGCAGAGTCTGTTGCTGCTCTGGGTGTTTGGCCAGATTCACAAGCTCCCACGGATCCGACTCCAGGTCGTAAAGTTCCTCAGGAGCTCGCTGGACGTCGAACCATTGGGCAGACTGAGGCGCCAGCGTCTTCTGAGCCAGCAGGCGGCGCATCTCACGAAGCGTTTCGTTCTGTTCGCCATAAGCCACAGGCTGCAAAGCGGGACGCCACGGCATCAGATTTCTGACATACCGATGTGTTCGAGTCCTCACGGTTCGCACCATATCGAAACGCTCATCCAGCCGATCACGAGCCCCATAAATGAATTCCCGATCGGCCGGACGTGCAGGCCCGAGAAACGGACGTCCGTGCAAATGCGAGGGCAGGGGGATCCCAGCGAGACTCAGCACCGTCGGTCCCAGATCAATCAGATTGACCAGTCGATCGTCTGTCGATCCAGGTGATTCTGCTCCCACCTGCTGACGCAACTTTTCGGGGACACGCACAATCAGCGGCACTCGTGAACCGCTGTCATAAGTCCAGCGCTTTGCACGCGGCAGGCCATCCCCATGATCCGACCAGAACATCACAATCGTATCATCCGCCAAACCTGCCTCGTCAAGTTCCTGCAGAAGGCGACCGACTTCAAGATCCATCACGGTGATCAGATCGGCCAGCCGTGCCAGGTCGGCTCGAACAGCAGGCGTATCCGGATACAGTGGCGGCATTATCATTTCTTCCGGTCGATGCCGTTGATCGACAGGTAAGTCCCGGACGACGCTCTTCCATCCGTCTGGCCAGACCTTGCTTTCATGAGTCATCGTCAGATTAAACACCGCGAAGAACGGCATATCTTTCGAAGGACGATGCTTCCAGTGAGCCTTCTGAGAAGACTCATTCCACGTGGCCTTCTGATTCCAAACGACGTTGTAGTCGGTCTTGCTGTTGTTGGTGCAATAGTAGCCCGCGTCGCGCAGGTACTGCGGAAAGAGCTTTACATGTTCCGGCAACCGAACCCTGGAACGCATGTGGTTGGCCCCCAAAGCGATCGGCCACATTCCGGTAATGATTCCAGTGCGGCTGGGGGCGCAGACTCCGTGGCAGGAAAAGGCATGAGTAAACAGAGTGCCTTCCGCCGCCAGCTGATCCACATGCGGCGTCACGGCCTGCGGGTCTCCGTAACATCCAAAGTGCGGACTGATGTCTTCACAGCTGATCCAAAGAATATTGGGGCCGTGCTGTGCAGCGGCAGTCGTCGACAACATTAACGATGCGAACGAAACGATGACGCCGGACAGGAAGGCCGTTTGTCTCATCACGCGATCCTTACAGCAGGCAGATCTCCCGCGGGCAGACAGTGGAAAGGGCAGGGCTCCTGATGATAAGCAATTCCGTTTCCGCCTGCATTCCACCCTGGCCGCTCGACCTCTACGCAGCGTGAAACGGCACCTGGAAAGTGCCCCCCTGCTAAAGCATGAGGCTGTGCGCTGAGCTCGTGCCACGAGCCGAATCGCTTAACTTCAAGACTCTCGTTCATGTCAGGCAAGCCAACATGGGGCAGGACGCAATCGGGAAATGGATGAAGAACTCTGTCGGCTTCATGAAGCCGGTTATGCTCATTCAGCTATCATACGCGAAACCAATCGGTCGGCAGGAACAACTCCGCACCTGACCGAGTCGTTGAAAAACAGGCCGCCGTTTTTTAAAAAACAGGGCCACTGTCTGAAGTCTTCCGTCTGGAGTCATGTGATGCGTCCGTGGATTCTCGCTGAAACAAATTTTGCTCACGTGAAGGCCTGCGAGTATCAGGTAGCCGTGTTGCCCATGGGAGCCACGGAGCCGCACAATCTGCATCTGCCCTATGGCACAGACACGTTCGAAGCTGAAGCCATCGGCAGCCGCAGCTGTGAGGCCGCCTGGAATCAGGGTGCCAAAGTCGTCCTGTTGCCGACGATTCCCTTTGGCACAGAAACGAACCAGTCGCAATGTCGACTTTCGATGAATCTGAATCCATCGACGCTGGCTCGAGTTATTCAGGATCTGGTCGAATCGCTGGAAGGGCACGGGATCCGAAAGCTGCTGATTCTGAACAGCCACGGCGGCAACGAATTCAAACCGTTGTTACGCGAATTGAACGGCAAGACTAAAGTCCAGCTCTTTCTGTGTGACTGGTTTCGTGGCCTGACGGCTGATGTAAAAAAATCCATCTTCAAAGAAGCGGATGACCACGCCGGAGAAATTGAAACCTCGCTCGGACTGGCGTACTTCGGCCATCTGGTCGCCAAAAATTCTGACGGAACGCTGGCGGCCGACGATGGCGTCACGGCAGAAACGCGGCTACCTGCGGTCAACAACGGCTGGGTCTCGATCACTCGCCCCTGGCACCTGCTCACGACCAACACCGGAGCTGGAAATCCGCACGCGGCCACCGCAGAAAAGGGCCAGCAGCTGATGGAAATCATGGTGGAACGGCTTTCGAAGTTTCTCGTCGACCTGACCAATGCGGAGCTGGACGATCGATTCCCGTTTTAAGTGGTATCGTCAGGCTTGTGTGGCTTCGAGCGACGTGATAAACAGAAGCCCGCGGCTGGAATCATCATCAAAAAACGCTGGCCTTGTTCCACAGGAGCGTATGGAGTGGCTGAGATCGACGTCTACAAAGAATGGCTGGGAATTCCGGAAGGCGATCGTCCACCGGATAACTACACATTGCTTCGCCTGGTGATGTTCGAAGATGACGTCGAAAAGATTCGCGGCAACTATCGCAAGCTCAATGCACATGTTCGTAAGTACGCGACCGGACAGTACCTGTTGCGTTCGCAGGAACTTCTGAATGAGATGGCCAAGGCGATGCTGTGCCTGACCGATCCGGACGGCAAGCAAGAATACGATGTCTCACTGGGTCGTGAGCCGTCACAAACAGAAGACGATGCGCCGAAATCCACTCTGCAGTATCTTGTGTCGAAAAATCTGATCAAGCGATCGCAGGTTGCAGAGATTGAACACTTCGCGGAAGCTCGCGGACTGAATCATCGTGACGCCGTGATTCAGATGAAGCTGGTCGAACCCGTCGATGCAACTCGCGCTTTGGCCGTGGAACTGCGTCTGCCGTATGTCGATCTGGAAGATATGCTTCCCGAGGATAACGTGCTCGATCAGATCCCGCGTCGAGTCGTCAAGAAGCATTCCTGCCTGCCGCTGTTCGAAGATCGAGGTCATCTGCTGGTGGCATGTATTGATGAGCCATCTCCGGCGCTGGAAGATGAGATCCGCCTGCGTTGTGGAATTCCGATGCGTGCTGTTCTGGCCATGCCGCGTGCAGTCAATCAGGCGATCGCCAAGTACTACGCGCCTGGGATGCGGGAAGAGTCTGTGGTTGACGAGTCTCCGTCTAACTCGTCCACAAAGACCGGCAAACCGGAAAAGGCCAAAGGCGAAAAGAAAGCCGCACCAGCCCCGGCTGCAAAAAAAAGTAAGTCCGCTCCTTTGTCTGCCGAAGAAGCCCAACAGCGTACAGCCATTACTGCCATTATTTCCTGCTGGGCAACCATTGGTTCGTCTGCCGCTTTGTATTTTTTGAACGAGCAGAGTCTGCCGCTGGGATACATGCCCATTCCGATCGCGCTTGGCGGAATTGTGTTCGCTGTGATGAAGGCTACGTACTGCAAGTAGTGAACGCGTAATAATGAACACGGTTCAGAGTGATGCATCGGTGTCATCCCGAGCAACTCCATGAGCCGCGCAGGATCCTGGATTTAGCGGCACCGTGGATGAAAATCTTCGTGTATCGCTCTGAACAACAATCCAATTCGCTCTGAACAACAGTCCAATTCACTCTGACCAACGAACCATCAATCGCTGCAGCGCAAAGTGCAGGGCACGGATCCCTGCACAGCAGCCAGGTGTCAGCAGCCAAATCACATTGGCATTTTCCCGGGAATTCGGGAATGCCGAAATGATCGATTGATTCCTCCGTTGTGCTTGAGTGTTCTGCGTCAATCTACTGAAATGACCGTCGAACACCGAACGGGATTCTGAAACGTGTGCTGCGTCGTACTGCCGCATCAACACCGATCGCTGAACTTTCGGACTGTTCAATGCCGGGATGCAGATCTCGGTTCCTGCCTCACCTCGGATTTCCCCAATCCGTCTTCCATCGGGTTCTTGCTGTGTTCGATTCCACATTACTCGTGATCAACGGTGCCAATCGCGGCAGCCGGTTTGAAATCACATCCGATAAGGACGTGGTAGTGGGCAGAAGTGTAGGCTGCAATCTGCGGCTCGATGATAGTGAAGTTTCTCGCCACCACGCTCGAATCAGCCACAACGGTCGTGACTTTGTCCTGAAAGATCTGAACAGCGCCAATGGGACGAAGGTTAATGGGCTGACCATTACCGAACGCATTCTGGTAAACGGCGACAATCTGCAGTTTGGCTCAAGTGTGATTGCATTCCAGCTGCCGGAATCCTCTCATTCGCCCGTCATCTCCGCGAACCAGATCCGATTTGTGGAAGACGCGCAGGCCCTGGATTCTGCGGTGTTCGCAACTACCGTCGGTGTCGACGCGGTCTCAGAACTGCCCACACTTGGCCCACCGCAAAGTGGTCTGGAACTCTTGTATCATGTTGCCGAAGAGCTGGTGACGCCGGTGCATTCACTGGAAGCCCTGCTGCAACGAATTCTGGACCTCACGCTGAATGCGGTGAAAGCCGATCGCGGCTGCGTGCTGCTGAAGGATCCGGTGGGCGCGGACCTGACTGCCATCGCCTTTTCTCGCCGGAGTACCTCGGCGGCAGACGCGCAGATGATGCCGGTGTCACGGTCAATCACTGACTACGTGCTGCGACATGGAACAGCTGTGCGCACATCTGACGCCAGTGTCGACAATCGTTTTCAGGCCGGGCAAAGCATCGTCTCGGCCGGCATTCGGGAAGCCATCTGTGCGCCGATGCGAGGCCGCTCCGATCTGCTGGGCGTCTTCTATCTCGACACAACAACAACGTTTGACAAAGCCATGGCTGAAGGAGTTCAGCATCGACTGGATGATGAGCACCTGCGGACTGTTGTCACGGTGGCTCGTCAGGCCGCACTGGCACTCGAATCCCGCCAGTTCCAGGATGCCATGGTGAAGGCCGAACGATTTGCGGCGATGGGCCAGACGATCACTGTTCTCAGCCATCACATCAAGAACATTCTTCAGGGAGTTCGCGGCGGAAGTTATCTGATTCGCATGGGGCTTGACCAAAGCAAAAGTGATCTGATTCGACAGGGCTCGGACATCGTCGAACGCAATCAAACTCGCATCTATGACCTCGTAATGGACATGCTGAATTTCAGCAAAGACCGTGTTCCAACGCTGCAGCTGGCAGATCTGAATAAGGTTGTGGGCGAAGTTTCTGAACTGGCTTCCGCCCGCGCCGCGGAGTGTGGAGTCACGCTGGAGTTTCGCAAAGGAGAGGAGATTCCTGCTTCCCTGTTTGACAGCGAAGGAATCCATCGAGCCGTGTTAAATATTGTCTCGAATGCGATAGATGCGGTTGATGGAATCGAACGCGGCGCTGTGGTGGTTCAAACTGGATATGACCGTTCAGCTGATATGCTTCTGGTCGCCGTGAGCGACAACGGCCCCGGTATTCCGGAAGACCAGCGAGCTGCAATCTTCAACGTCTTCGAATCCTCCAAGGGGTCCCGTGGCACAGGAATCGGCCTGCCTGTCAGTCGCAAGATTCTGCGAGAACACGGCGGGCGAGTTCGCGTGGAAGGCGGGCCGGGGCAGGGGACTCGATTCGTCCTGAGCTGGCCACGCGGTAACACGACCATTCAGGATATTGGCCAGTTCATTCCGAACGACGAACTGGGCGGCCGGAAGACTCAGGTCTAGTCAGCCACAGGTGATCACATCACGTGTAAACGCCCGTGCCTGTGCCAGCACGGGCTTTTGATGCATGGATTGTGACTGCGCGTCGCCGCAATATCACCACTGAATATCCTGCCGTGAATGGACTCGACTGGCAAGCTCCACGACCTTCGGCTTCAGATTCGAAAGTATTTCCACGACAACAGAGACGCCCACACCTTCGACTTCACACAGCACACTGATCTCTTTTCGATCCATCGGGCAGACCGAAACGCACGCGCCGAATTCCTGTTGAACCTGCGTCTTCCACAGCTCCGTCGGCAACTGTTCGGGAAGAGCCACCAGAACGCGCTGGCCTCCGCCCACGTTTCTAAGAAACGGACGGGCCGTTCCCGGAAACGCATTGGTCGTCAGGGCCGGAGCTGTCGCGACAGGCGAAGCTGTCCCGATGCTTTGGAACAAAAAGTTTGTCGCTTCACCACTCAACAGGGCTGTATCTGACGGACGCACTTCTCGCTGCATCAACTGCGCCATTTTGAAGCGGCTATTCTTCAGAAGGAAGTCGTCAAATGCATTCAGCATGGCCGCCGGAAGAGTTATTTTTTCTCCAGTGCCAACACCGATCCTCGATGACATCAATTGCAGTTGCTTCTTCAGATTGTTCAGCTGTTCTTCCTGCAGCTTCGACACGGCGTCACGTAAAGATTTCAACTGGCTGGTAACATTCTGACAAACAGTCTGACACACCAGCAGCATGCAATATTGGCGACAGAAAGACTTCAAACCGTGCCCATCCGAACCGATGGTATTTGAGGCCACATAACCTGAGCACAGTTCGGCAAATGCAGACTGCAGATCAGATTTTTGAAGAGCACTGGCCTGGATCGATTCCTCAATCGCAACCAGCAAATTCTGAATGACAAACTCACCAATCGCGATGCGCCCGCGTCCGTCGACGGCGTTCTGCAAATACGCTGTGATTTTGGACAAAGACCGAGCAACACCCGCGTTCAGATCCCTCCGGATCTCTTCAATCACGGTCGCGATCGCACTCTTCAGTGATGACGAGGTGTTTTCCTGACTGATCAAACTGGCAACCAGTCCGGGGACGTCGTCCGTCGCAGTGGATGGTCCCAGACGACTCCAGATACCGGACGCGTACTCGTCGACCCGCCGAGTTCGCTCGGCATTAAGAAGGCGGGGCACAAGTTCCACGATCGCATCACTGTTCAATGCAAGATCATGGATAAGAGTGGAAATGCCAGCCACGACGGGAGCAGAGGCAGCTGCATCTGTCGCAGATTTTGCACTCACCCACCGCTGCAGCATTTGAGCGGCCAGCAGGTTAGACTCAGCATTGGCAACGTCCCACGTCGCACAGTTCACATTCGCAAGACCAAATGTGCGAAGTTGAAAACTGGAAGGTGATTCGTTGACGGAATCTTCCGCAATTCTCCACGAATCCATTTCGAGACGCGCCGGAGTGATTGTCCGCAATGCGAGATAATCAGAGACCCGAGACAGTCCGCTTTGAAATTCCACATGACTCAAATCGTCGCCCAGATGGACGAAGACAGCGTCGTCCATTGGCATCGACGGTGAAGCGCTGTCTCCAGAGCGGTTTCTCAGGAAGGCACTTTGCACCCCGGGAAGACTGAAGTGATTCAGTTCCTGAAGGAAGCTGATCGTGTTGGCGTCCTGCATGTCAGCCAGCTGTCCCGAAGTCCCCGTTCCATGCAGCATAATGGCTGTTACGTTACAGGGCGGCAGTCTGCGGTCTGCCAGAACTGCTCGAAGCAAGGCGGCGGTATCCAGTAAAGATCCGCTGCAGGTGCCTCCGGAGATTGAGCCAACGATTACAAAATCAAGTCCATCGCGAGTGAACGGAAGCTGTGTCTGATCCTTCGACGCCTGAGCCGCATCCGCATGAAAAATCTGATCGATTCCTTTCTGGAACTTCGCTCGAATCTGTTCCTGATGATCGATAAATGCCAGCCGTCCCAGCGGACGCATCCCTTCCACGTTTCCTGAGCGAGGAATATTGAACAGCCAGCGGCGGCTGAGCCAGTTCAAATGATCGCCGGGAGTCTTTCGGTATTCGTGTGAGGTCTTAAGTGGAATGTTGACCGTTGCCAAAGTCGTGCCGGACGACGAAGGCTGAACCGCCTCAGCGGCTCGAAGAGTTTCTATGTCAGCATCGATACACAAAAAGTGCAGGGCAGGCACCGAGAGATCCGGATACTGCTTCTGAAGCCGATCACGAAGGTGCGAAATTATCTCCATCCCCATTCCGCCAATGGCGACGAACATTGTGGGACGCACGGTCCATTCCAGCCCCTGCGTTCCTGGCGGCCGCAACGGCGTTGCCGGTGGCAACAGTTGAGACCTGCTGAGCCCGGCCGTCCCCGCTTCAACGAATTCCGTAAGCGGGCTTGAGGGGACCGGTTCTGCCGGTTCAGTGACGCGAGGCAGTGACGAATTGCTAAAGCGGCGCCGTGACAATTCGTCAATGAACTGGCGACAGCTTGGAAAACGCGTGCGAGGATTCTTCGATAGAGCGCGAGCGACCACAGAACGGTCTGATGGATGCAGCGAACTCAGATCCGGCGCCATTTTCAGGTGCTGAGACGTCAGTTGGGCAGCCGATCGTCCGTTAAAAGGAGGTACTCCCGTTAACATCATCTGGTAGACAATGGCGAGACTATACTGGTCACTGCCGCGTTCGGGTCGTCCGTCGAAAAGTTCCGGCGGGGCGTATAATGGAGTAAAACCATTGACCAGAGAATGACCGGCTGCGGACAGACTTTTTGTCAATCCAAAGTCGCCGACTTTGGCATGAGTCCCCTGCAGCAGCAGATTATCCGGCTTAACGTCCAGATGCTGCAGCTCATGCTGTTCTGCCATAAAGTCCAGCGCATCGGCAGCGTCTCGCAGATAGCCGATCAGCTCATCGCGAGGAATTCCCTTATGGCCGGATGCCACGATTTCCTTGAATCGATCTTCCAGACTTCGATCTGCCAGTTCGGTGACAATCACCACACGGCTGTCGATTACTTCGACGCGTTCCACGGACAGCAGAAACGGATGGCGCAGCTCGCGAATACGATTGAGCGATCTCAATTCCGTTTCAGCCTGAGGCCCGCTGAGATTTCCGAACAGGATCTTAACCGCCTTCGGAAATCCACCAGGGCCTATCGCCTTCCAAACTTCGCCGAAACCGCCGACACCAATTCGTTCCTGCAGACGGTACCCGGCTATTTCCGTCAGGTTAATTGATGAAGTAGATGGATGAGCGGCCACATCGGCTAACAGGGCCGTAGACTGAACTTCTGTCTTAAGCATTGGAAAGGCTCCTTTCAGCGACACATCGGCTGAGCGATCTCGAATGAGGCGTTCAGTGGACGCGTAGGAACACGCGTAAAGAAGCACTCGGAAACGACGTCAAAGTACTCGGGCAGCATTTCAAACTGCAATCCGCGATACAAACAGTAACTGCGGACCTGCAGCAGAAGGTCTCGTGCATGGCAGCGGCGCATCGGTCGCTTTTCTGCGCGATACCACTTGTTCATCAAATGCTCAACCGCTTCAGGGTCATAATTGCAGCCCAGCTTTTCGGCGGAAATTTGAAACAGACGATGGAACTCCTGTTCCTCCGGGTCTTCAACTTCAATGCGGTAGGGAATTCGTCGCAGGAAAGCTTCATCGACAAGATCGGCCGGATCGAGATTGGTCGAGAAGATGATCAACTGCTGGAACGGGACCTGAATCTTTTTACCCGTCGCAAGAGTCAGATAGTCGTGTTTGTTTTCCAGCGGAATGATCCAGCGATTCAACAATTGCTCCGGCTTGACTCGCTGACGCCCAAAGTCGTCAATCAACAAACAACCGCAATTGCTCTTCATCTGAAGAGGAGCTTCGCTGATATTGCTTGTGGAGTCGTGACGAATTTCCAGACTGTCCAGGGTCAGTTCTCCGCCGACAATCACGGTCGGACGTCGGATGCGAACCCACCGCCGGTCGTAGGCCAGTCGATCTTCAGGCTGCTGTACTTCCTGATGATAGGCCGGATCAAACAGCGTAATGATTTCTCTGCCATCCATGATCGCATACGGAATCCAGATCTCCTGTCCAAAGCAGCTGGTCAGGCATCGCGCCAGCGTGGACTTGCCATTCCCCGGAGCCCCGTACAGAAACAGACCGCTGCCCGAATTGATCGCAGGGCCCAGCATGTCCATAAGTGCTTCAGAGACAGACACGTTATAAAATGCGTCGTCCAGCTCCTCTCGACGCACTGGCTGATCACAAATCGCCTGAGCTTCGACAGAGATCACATAGTCAGCCAGCGGCACTGGTGCCGGCCCAACGTAGGCACATTCGGCATGAAACACTTCGGCGCGACGACGCCCTTCATCGGTCAGGCCAAATACGTAGTCGTTCATGCTGGCGCTGCCGCAATGAATCACCATTCGGCGATTCTTCAGGCGATCCATCAGCCCTTCGATCATGCGAAACGGAATGCACAGTTCGCCGGCAATTGTCCTTCCGGACAGGTTGCCTGAAGAACGAAGCAGGCGACAAACCATCGCTTCCAGAAACGGCTCTGTGAGTCCGAGTTCATGAAACGATGCAGGGTCGGAGGGCCAAAAGCTCTCGCCAGCCAACAATGCGGTCAGCAGCGCCGAGTCACTCGTTCTGCCTGGTGCGGGTCGCGACATTAGCATGGGTTAAGATTCTTCGTGGACGGTACTTGCCTGAGATTTAACCGAAAACAAGGAGAGTCGTTTCAGATCTTTGACTAAGCGTTGATCCAATGACTGGCCGCTTCGGCTCTACCAAACAGATATCCCTGAGCCAGCTCAAAACCGAGATCAAAACAGACGGAAGCTTCATCAACGGTTTCCACACCTTCAGCCAAGGGAACGACGTTGAGGTCTTTCACAATTTTGATCAGCGATTGAATAGTGGCGCGATGCTGAGCTGTCGTGAACGGCAGACCCTGCACAAATTTCAGGTCAAACTTCAATACATCCGGAGGAACTTCAAATAGTTCTTTCAGCCGGGCCTGACCGGAACCAAAATCGTCGTAGGCGAGTCCGATCTCCAGATCCGAAGTCGCTTTCCGAATGTCCCGCAGCAGAGCGCTTGAAGCCACTGCTCCTTCATGCACTTCCAGAACGATTTGCATCGTGGGAAATTCAGATCGCAGCTGTTCCAGTGAGGTGAACAGTTCCAGTCCCACCATTTCCGAAGGATGAGTATTCAAATAAAACTGAGTCGACGGCAACGTTTCGCCAATGCGCAAGCCCTCGGTACGGCAGACCTGGCTGAGTTCTACTTCCACGTTCTTTGTGGCAGCCACACGGAACATTTTGTCAGGAGTCTCCAGCCCCAGCAGATAACTGCGGGACAGAACTTCGAAGCCTACGCGGGAAGTGTCACTCAGTTTAACAATCGGCTGAAAATACGGTCGCAACGCCGGGCGACGCAGCAGCTTTTCAAATTGAAGATGGGCGAGTGCTTCCGAAGACACGTCGGCGGTGACGGTCGAACTGGTGCATTCGTCCGTCGAAGACTGCAATGTGAACATCACGCTGCCGAAATGAAGCACGTCGCCGGAACGCAGTCCTGTCAGATGCTGTATACGGCGACCATTCAGTAGAGTTCCATTTGTGCTGTTAAGGTCTCGCACAAAAAGATCTCTGTTGATCGTCAGCACTTCCGCGTGGCGTCCGGAAACTGTGGGGTCGCAGAGACAAAGATTGCTCGACGGATGCCGACCGACGGCAAACGATGGCCCCACAACATTGACTCGATGATTCGAATTGTTATCAGTGGTACTGCGAACAAGTACCCAGAGGCCTTCCGGCAGTGCCGCGCCTATCGATTCTGCGCCAAGCCCCGAGGAGCAACCTGCTGTTGAGGATAACCGGCTGTCAGTCTGGATATCTGTCATGTTCATATCTGTCTGTCCTGAATAGTGTCGGCGTTGGTGCCGTCCTGATTCGCGATGAAGACAATCTCAAACCTGAACTGATCGAGGATGTCTTAAGGCAACATTAGCTCACGACTAATCTCCGGACCGTCAATCGTCACAATTCGGTTTAATTCGAGGTAACGATTAAGCGTTTTGGGAGATGTAATCTGCTGGCAATCAGGGACATCCTCAACGCGTACCTGCCAATCCCTGGGCACAGTCGGCAAAAAACGGAAAGGCGTTACATCCGGCTTTTCGGCAAACGCAGCGAATTCATTCCAAGTGGATCGACTCAGCGAAGTTGCGACACACAACAAAAACCGCGGCTGTGTGCGCGAGCAATCGTCGGCAGACAGTTCGCCTGTTTTGAATCCCCGTTCATTTGCGAATAGACTGCAGAAAATGCGTTCTCCGGGAAAGAGGGAGGACCGTACCATCCTCATGAGTCCCCTCAGGAATGACCCCATGATCTCGACAAGTATCTGGGCCGCACACGCACAGGCGCGATCCGTCACTGTGCGTCACATCTTAATGCTTTCTGCAGCACTGCTATTGGGTGTCGACGCGCCCGGTCACGCTCAGCCGACAGAAACAGAAACTGACATCGTCGTCTATGGCGGCACATCGGCAGGGATCGCGGCGGCGATTCAGGTATCACGCATGGGACATACGGTCGTGCTGGTCGAACCGAGCGGGCATATCGGTGGACTCACGAGCGGAGGTCTGGGATTTACTGACAGCGGCGACAAGCGAGTCATCGGCGGGATCTCGCGCGAGTTTTATCAGCGAATCCACAAGCACTATGACAACCCGGACGCGTGGACCCACGAAAAATCTTCGGACTACGCTCGGTACCGTTCGTCCGAAGATGCGATGTGGACATTCGAGCCGAAGGTTGCGGAAGCCGTCTTTCAGCAAATGCTGAAGGAAGCCAACGTCGAAGTCTTTATGAAAGAGCGACTCAACCGCACGTCCGGAGTTTCATTTAAAAACGGTCAGATTGAATCCATCCTGCTGGAATCCGGTAAACGTCTGACGGCTCGGCAGTTTATCGACGCCACCTACGAAGGCGATCTGATGGCGGCTGCGAATGTGAAGTACACGGTGGGCCGAGAATTTAATGCACAATACGGCGAACTTCTGAACGGCAATCAGGTACAGGCCAACACGCATAATCATCTGTTTGTAAAAGATGTTGATCCCTACGTGGTGCAGGGGAATGCTTCAAGCGGACTGCTGCCAGGCATTGAAGACAGCGGACCTGGAGTTGACGGCACGGGCGATCATCGCGTCCAGGCATACTGTTTTCGGATGTGTATGAGCAATGCGCCATCCAATCGCGTGCCATTTCCAAAGCCAGCCAACTATGACGAAAAACGCTACGAACTTCTGTTTCGTAACTTCGAAGCGGGCGACCTGCGATTCCCAATGAAGCCTGACATGATGCCCAATGGAAAAACTGACACCAATAACAACTGCGCCTTCTCCACAGATTATCTCGGCGGAAACTACAAGTATCCGGATGGCAGCTATGCCGAACGAGAGGCCATTGTTCTTGACCATGAAGATTATCAAAAAGGTCTGATGTGGAGTCTGGCTAATCACCCACGAGTTCCTGAAAGTATTCGACAGGAAATGAGCCAATGGGGTCTGCCCGCGGACGAGTTTGTTGACAATGGCAACTGGCCTCATCAGCTCTATATTCGCGAAGCCCGACGTATGGTTAGTGATTATGTGGTCACTGAAGCCGACTGCCGTCGTACTCGACTTGTGGAAGATTCTGTAGGGCTGGGCAGCTACAACATGGATTCTCACAACGTTCGCAGGTTCGTCACCGAAGATGGCTTCGTGCAGAACGAAGGTGATGTGCAGGTTTCTCCGGGTGGTCCGTATCTGATCAGCTACCGTTCGATCATTCCGGCCAAAGGTCAGGTGACGAATCTGTCCGTGCCCGTCTGCCTGTCCTCTTCCCATATCGCTTATGGGTCCATTCGTATGGAACCTGTCTTTATGATTCTTGGACAGAGCGCCGCTACTGCTGCTGTGCAGGCGATGCAATCGAACTGCGATCTGCAGACGCTTCCGTTCGGCCCTCTGCGCGAACAGTTGCTGAAAGATAGTCAGGTGCTCGATCTCCCGCCGGGAATACCTGTCAAGGAAGCCATTTCCCAAAAGAGTCTGCCGGGAATCGTGCTGGATGACGCAGAGGCAACGGTGACCGGCGCATGGGCTCGCAGTTCATCCGCCGGCAAGTATGTCGGAGTGGATTACGTTCACGACAGCAATCTGGAAAAAGGCGAGAAGTCCATCACATGGACCATCAAGGCGCCATCGACTGGCCAGTTTGCGTTGCGAATGAGCTACTCCGCCAATCCCAACAGAGCCACCAATGTGCCTGTCACCGTCACGCTGAACGGCCAATCGTCAACTCAGACAGTCAACCAGAAGCTGCCCCCAAAGATTGACGGCGTGTTTCACTCGCTGGGCAGCTTTGAAATGAAAAATGGTGATCAGATTACGATCACGATTTCCAACGCTGGCACAGACGGCCACGTCATTGCGGACACGGTCCAACTACTGCCGCAGCCATGACAATTCACTTTGGCACATCCACCAGCATGCCCATCTAACGTTTGATATTCCTGCACCGGGCGGAAAATAAGTGTCGCCCCTGGTGCCGCGAAAGCAGCGAACATCAACGCGCCTTTTGCGGAGCAAAAGGCGACTATGAAAAGCAGCCGATGCTTAACCATGAGTGTCCATGTTGCCGCCGGAAATGAGAGCCACGACATTTCGGCCGGCAAACTGCGGCGCGTGTTGCAGCATCACTGCTAACGGGACAGCTCCGGAGGGCTCGGCGATAAGTTTGACGCGTTCTGCCAGCAGGCGAGTGGCGTTAATAATGACCTGTTCATCGGCACACAGGATTTCATCGACCAGTTGCTGAATCACTGGAAACGTCAGCGTCCCGAGCGGCGTTCTCAGCCCATCTGCGATCGTGTCCGTCCGCAGGGCCGGTTCAATCTTCCCTGACTTCAGACTGCGAAACGCGTCGTCGGCCAGAGCCGGTTCGGCGGCAATGACACGGATGTCCGGGCGAAGCGTTTTGACGGCGATCAGGATTCCTGATAACAGTCCGCCGCCTCCAACCGGAACGACGATCGTATCCACATCCGGAGCCTGCTCAAGAATTTCCAACGCTGCCGTTCCCTGTCCGGCAATCACCCGCCGATTATTAAACGGATGAATCAAAGTAGCGCCAGTTTCCTGCTGAACTCGAGCGGCCGTGGATTCACGTGATGCGGAGTCCGGCTCACACAGAATGGGATCGATACCCAGCGCACGCACGGCCTGCAACTTGACTCGCGCAGAATTTTTCGGCATCACAATGTGCGCGGCAATTCCACGCAAAACTGCTGCTCGAGCCAGCGCCGCAGCATGGTTACCGGAAGAATGCGTCACAACTCCGCGGCTGGCTTCTTCCTCGGAAAGACTGAAAACCGCATTGCAGGCACCGCGCGTTTTAAACGCATAACCCTGTTGCAGGTTTTCACATTTGAAACGCAGGCGGCATCCCATCAAAGGCTGCAGACCCCACGCGTCGACAAGCGGTGTTCGAATGACATAAGTACGAATGAGCTCTTCGGCCCGCTGAATATCGTCGAGCGTCACACAGAACTGATTCACCCGCGATGTGTTCGACATACGCTTCCCGTCACTTCTTCCACTCACGGTCAAGTCTGTTCTGCATCCCGGTTTGTGTTCGACTGCATTCACTCCGTAGCGTGTGCCTGCCGCAGATTTTCAAGTTGCTGCTGCAGTTCCTGTCGACGTCGTGTTGTCTCCTGCACAGCTCGCTGCACCCGCGCGATGCGAGACGCGGCAAGGATTCCCAGTAAAATTGTGGCGGGTAATATCACGACGGTCCCCATGAGAAATCGTTGCCCAAGAGGACTGGACAGAACGGCGGAAAACCGGAGTGGCGATGGCATCGACCGGCCAGCGACGGAAATGAGCAGCCCGAATGCAAACGCAAGCAAAGTCAGAGCGGCAGACAACGTTACCACAGCACCCACAAGGCAGGCCACCATCCGCTGCCGTTTGGTTCGCGGCTGATCGCAGACCGCGGGAATTGAATCATACGGATTGTGTTCGCCAGACATCCGATTCGATCCCGTGACACTTTACACCCAAGGTCACACTCATGCAGCGGCCCTGGCAAAATTGCTGAACCAACAACGGCTGCTGAACCAACAACGGCGGCTGAGCCAACAACGGCGGCAGGGAATGTGTTTCGAACGACGTTGCCACGAACGCGAAATCAGCTCATCCAGCCAGCGGTAGAGCCTACCGAACTAGCTCACGTCAAATCGAGGAGCTGCGAAATCATCATCGGCCGTCGCTTCGGAAGCCTCCACTTTGGGGCGATCTTCCGCGGTAGATTTCATGGTTGGAGGTGTATAGCTGACTGTCTTCTCGACTTCTCGGCTTGCACTTCGCATCTCTTCCTGAAATCCGGAGACGCCTTTTTTGAATTCGCCAAAACTCTTGCCCAGATTCTTCGCGGCCGAAGGCAAATTCTTGCCAAACAACAGCAGCGCGATAATGCCAACGATCAGCATTTCAAAAGGCCCAACGCCTGGAAGAAATCCCATTGCAGTTACTCCTCATGCGAGCGGTGCTCACATTCTGATCGAACAAACGACATACTGCCGACGACTATTGAAGCTTATCAGAGCCTTCGTCGTCGCCTTCTTTCATTCCCTTCTTGAACTGCACAAGGCTCTGTCCAAGTGAACGCATTGTTCCGGGAAGTCTGTTACCAAACAGCAGCATGACAATCACAAACACAATCGCCATTTCCATCGGGCCCGGAAACCAGGCCAGTAATGGTTGTGACGCAATTTTGAACAGTAAGTTATTCATCGGAAGTCTTTCCGAAAGCACTAAGTCGGGGACCTGTCGTTCAATCGTTCATCTTACCAGTCTCAACGCGCCAAGTCTCAGGGCTGTGATGAAAAATCATTGGCGGGAAAGTGGATTCCTTCAGAAAAGGCCTGCTTCAGCAGGAATTATCGGAACAGAAGACGGCCGCCAGAACGACGAAACCTTTTATTTTACAGCGGCAGACTGACGAATCCATGGGCCACAGCGCCCATATGGCCCTCGGACTGCATTCCATAGAAGAATTGTCTCGCCGCCACGTAGTCCGAAAACAGAGAACCAAACACACGGCAGTTGGCAGAGTGTAAATCGCTCAATTTATTTCATCTGTTCGGCGATCAGGAATGCAATCTCCATCGCCTGCTCGTAATTCAGGCGAGGATCCACCTGACTGCGGTAGTCGCGGGTTAAATCCGATTCTGACAGATTACCAGGTCCCCCGATGCATTCGGTCACATCCTCGCCAGTCAGTTCGAGATGGATTCCCGAGAGCCGACTGCCTACGTCCTTATGGATCCGAAAGGCCATGAAGATTTCTGACATGATGTCATCAAAAGATCGAGTCTTGATTCCATTTCGCGCGGTCTGCCCATTGCCGTGCATCGGATCGCAGCTCCACAGAACATTGTGTCCCGACTTCAACACGGCTTCGGCAAGAACAGGCAGCTTCGTACGGATTTTTTCCGCCCCAAATCGATGAATCAAAGTTAATCGACCGGGTTCATTTTCAGGATTCAAAATGCGAATCACATCGATCAGTTCTTCAGGCGTCATGGAATTTCCAACCTTCAGCCCGATCGGATTTCGGATGCCTCGGAAGTATTCCAGATGAGCCCCATCAATCGAGCGAGTTCGATCGCCAATCCACGCCATATGGGTTCCCAGATTGTACCAGCCGCGACGCTCCAAACGTGTCAATGCCTGCTCAAATTGCAGCAGCAGTCCTTCGTGAGAGGTGAAAAAATCGACGCGCGTGAGTTGAGCCAGTTCCCCGGCCGACACCGCTTCCATAAAACGAATGGAGTCGCTCAACGATGCTAACAGCTGCTGATACCGACGTGATCCTGGAGTATTGCGGACAAATTCCAGATCCCAGTTTTCTGGATGATGCAAATCCGCAAACCCACCTTCGCTCAACGCGCGAATGTAGTTGATCGTCAGTGCAGAGTATTCGTAGGCCCGCAACAGAAGCTGCGGATCGGGACGTCGATCGGAAGGAGTGAATCCCGAACGATTGACAATGTCGCCGCGGTAACTGGGCAGTTCCAGATCGCCTCGCTTTTCCAAATCCGCAGACCGCGGCTTCGCATACTGGCCGGCGATTCTACCCACTCGCACGATGCGTTTTTTGGAGCCGCAGATGAGCACCAGACTCATCTGTATCAGCACTTTCAGCTTCCGCAGAATCGTCCCGGAATTGCAGTCGTCAAAGCTTTCCGAACAGTCTCCGCCCTGAAGCACAAAGGCGTTGCCTTCAGCGGCCGCGGCAAACTGCCCGCGCAGGCGATCCACTTCCCATGCAGTCACGAGCGGTGGCAATTGCGACAGCGATTTTAGGGCGTCCGCCAGTTCTTCAGGATTATCGTATTTCGGCTGCTGTTGGGCAGGTCGCTTTTGCCAGGATTCTGGCGTCCATGTGGTGTTCATACGCGAATTGTTTACGTTCCACACCAAGTTGTCACTTCCACTTGGTCCGTGATTTCAATTACGCGACAAACAGTGGCGTGCCCACGCGGGAATGACCGCTCGCCGGGGAAATCCGCTACCCCTGAAGAATTTCCGGCACCACTCGCCCATAAACATCGGTCGGACGAAAATTCCGGCCCGCATGCTCAAACGTCAATTGTTCGTGATTAATCCCAAGCTGATGCAACAAAGTCGCGTGCAGATCGTGCATATGTACCTTGCCTTCCACCGCGAGATGACCAATCTCATCCGTTGCACCCCAGGAAAAACCGGGCTTGAATCCGCCACCGGCCAAAAACACAGTGAAGCCGCGAGGATTGTGATCGCGCCCGTCAGATCCCTGTGAAAACGGTGTGCGTCCAAATTCCCCGCCCCACCAGACGATCGTATCTTCCAGCAATCCTCGCTGCTTCAAATCCTCCAGCAGCCCGGCCACAGGTTTGTCGGTCGCTTTGGCATGAATCGCATGCTGCGGCATATTGGAGTGCTGATCCCAGCGAGGATTCGGGGACTGGTCCGAATAATTCACCTGCACGAACCGCACGCCGGATTCAGACAGACGGCGAGCCAGAAGGCACTGCTTCCCAAATTCGTCCGTCTCCTTTTCACCAATCCCATACCTCTGCGCTGTAGCTGCTGACTCGCCGGACAGATCCAGTATTTCAGGGGCCTGAGCCTGCATTCGCCACGCAAGTTCGTAGTTGCGAATGACGGCCTCCATTTCGTCGTCCGCATGATTGCTCCGCTCCGCCTGTGTTCGATTCATCTGCTGCGTCAGCGAATACCGCCGTTCCGTTTGTTCGGGCGTCAGCTCTGTGTTGCGGATATGATCAATAGTCATCTCGCTGGCAGATTGAAACGATCGCCCAATTGAAGTGCCCTGACAGATGGCCGGCAGAAACGCGTTGGAATAATTTCGAGGCCCGCCATTGGCGTCCGACGGCTGCAAAGAAACAAAACCGGGAAGGCTCTGATTCTCCGTCCCCAATCCATACAGGATCCACGATCCTATCGACGGCCGAACCAGCGTTGTAGCGCCAGTGTGCAGGAATAAAGTCGACGGTCCGTGAGCGACTCCTTCCGTATGAACGCCGTGCAGGAAGCACAAGTCATCGACATGTCCGGCGATATGCGGGAACAGTTCCGAAACAGCCTTTCCGGTTTGCCCATGGCGCGTAAATCGCCACAGCGGCTTCATCAGCTTTTGCCTGGTCACCTGACCAAAGTCACCGAAACGCACGCCGGTAAAATCGATGGATTGGCCATCGCGAGACACCAACTCAGGTTTTAAGTCGAACGTGTCCACATGACTTGGACCGCCCTGCATGAAGATAAAAATGATGCGTTTGGCTCGCGGAGCGAACATGGCTGGCTGTGCCGCCATGGACTCGCGACTCGGACTCGCTGACACCCCGTCTGAAGAATGCGACGCCGACATTTGCATCGCGCTCAACGCGAGCCCACCAAATCCACAGCAGGTCTGAGCCAGCAATTTGCGGCGTGTGGGAACGTCTGGATTCATGAGGAATGACTTTCATTCAGAACGTTCGACCCCGACCAGCCGTTGCGGCCGTTGCGGCCGAGCGTCGATACGTTCTCACGGACTACTCAAGGTATCGGAAATCCAACGACGCAAACAGCGCATGAAACACTTCCGTCCATGCCTCTTTCGACGACATGTCCGGCCCGACGACACGCATCGCCGCATCCGTCTCAGCCAACGCTGGCGAACGGCCCAGACACAAACGCCACACGGACTCTAAATTGGCCGGTCCATCGTGCGGCCGAAATCGATCGGATGCAAGGAAGGAATCCGCGGCCAGACGAGCCTGCGTCATAACAAACGGACTGTTGAGAAGATACAAGGCCTGAGCGGGTCGAGTGCTGCGAGTCCGCTTGCCGCTGACGAGGTTGGGATTGGCCCCGTCGAAGATTTCGAAAAGATCCAGCATCGTATTTCGAAACGATGGCACAAACACGCTTCGCGCAGTCATCGGATACAGAGCGTGACGGTATTCGTTGTCGTATGTCGACAGCTTCACAATCGTTCGGCCAGAAACCGTATTCAAATCCAACGCACCGCTAATCTGCAGCAAAGAGTCCCGCACGGATTCCGCATCAAGCCGACGGCGAGAGGCTCGCGTCATCCATAGATTACTCGAATCCAGCCGCGCTGCGGTTTCCGCTGCTATGGACGACTGTCGAAATGTGCGACTGAGGCAAATCCGGCGAATCAATTTCTTAGTGGACCAGCCATCTTCCATGAACGTCGCCGCTAAATAATCGAGCAACTCCGGATGCGAAGGCCGCTCTCCCGTTTCACCAAAGTTGTCCGGTGTTCGCACCAAACCCTCGCCCATCACATGCAGCCAAATGCGATTGACATACACTCGAGCCGTTAATGGA
This sequence comes from uncultured Planctomycetota bacterium, assembly GCA_947085455.1. Taxonomy (GTDB): domain Bacteria; phylum Planctomycetota; class Planctomycetia; order Planctomycetales; family Planctomycetaceae; genus SXXK01. The sequence goes on from CAMTWR010000004.1 coordinate 36,032, forward strand.
TTGTCCGCCGAAGCAACCCAGTCGGCCAGTTGTTGCCGCCCACTTGTCATCGCTCCGGCCGGAAGCGCCGCACTGACAGATTCTGATGTTGCCGCCGTGATAAATCCTCGAGGCACCTTTGGGCCGAGGTTGCGAATTTCACCGCGGATATGCACGTGCCAGTCGCTCGACTGCGTCTCGTCTTCTACACACATCGCGGTCGGAATCTCCGGCTTCGATTTTGCATGCAGCTTTCTCTCTTCTTCAAGCTTTATCAACTGCTGTTTGTTTCCTGCCATGCCTTTGTCGTCAGCCAGGCCGGACACCGCTGCGAGTGATGCAGGGGGGGCGGTTAATAACGAAACGGGAACAAACTGAACGGCATCGACGATCACAAAACCCGGCGCCGCTTCCGATGCCTGGATGACAACTCGGGCCGCTTTCGTGGATTCGAATCGATAACGTCCAAGGTCTGCAAAGACACCATCGCCTTCAGGCTTCGCTTTCTGGTTAACGCTGACCTGACTTTCGCCGTCCGCGTGCACAATTCGTACGGGCACATTTTTGGAACGGCTTTCGTCATGGTTGATCACCATGCGTACTGCATATTCACCTTCTTCGGGAAGCATCATTTCGTAAGTGGCAGAAAGCCCTCGACGCGGCTGACCCGAATGACGATATCCGGCCCCAACGAAAGGCTGCTGAAACATGGACGCAACCCATTCACCCTCAAACAGGGCCTCAGTGTCATCCACAACAATCCCCGCAATTTGATTTCCCGCGGGCACACCTGGCCGATCCGAGCCTTTGCGAACTCCGGCCTTTAACTTGGCGATCTGCGTCTCTAACTGCTTATCTTTTGCGGTCCAGTCAGCAACCGCTGTCTTGTCGTAGCCAGTCCGCAGGGGCGCTGAGACGAAACCGCAAACATTTCCAGGAGTCAGCGATTTTGTGCTGCGAAAAATCCCGGCGAGGGCGTAGTAATCCGCTGTCGGGATTGGGTCAAACTTATGATCGTGACATCGGCAGCATCCCAGCGTCATCCCCAGAAAGCTGCGACCCATCGAATCAATCTGTTCATCCACGACATCCATTCGCAACTGTTCTTTATCCTGCTCCTCGTAATTGATGGCTCCCAACATGAGATAACCGACGCCCGTGAGCTGTTCGTCGTGCTGCTCATCAGACGAAGTCGGCAACAGGTCGCCCGCCAAATGTTCCCGAATCAGCTGATCAAACGGTTTGTCATTGTTATAGGATCGAATGACATAGTCGCGAAATCGCCAGGCATCCGGAAGCATCAAACTGCGACCTCCGCCAGTCGATTCCGCAAAACGAGCGACGTCCAGCCAATGCCGACCCCACCGTTCACCAAACCGAGGCGACTCCAGCAACCGATCCACCGTCGTTGCGATCGCCGTTTCAGGATCCAGCTCGTAAGCATTGGCAAAGGCCAGCTGCTCGTCGATGGACGGAGGCAAGCCGGTCAACACAAAAGCAAGGCGACGAATCATGACATCCGCAGACGCATCCAACGACCGCTCAATTTTCCCCGTCCCGCCTTCGACTGTATCTGCAAGAGAATCCACATGACGCTGCTGAGCATCAATGATGAAACAATCAATATCGTGATGCGAAGATCCGTCGGCCCGTGGAATCGGCGGTTTCACAACAGGGCGAAACGACCAGAATTCGCGTCCCTTGACGATGTCAACCGCCGCCTTCCTGATCACAGTTCCGCCGACGCGCGGGTCCGCTGCACCCAGACGAATCCAGGTCTCAAAGTCCGCAAGGATCTCGTCGGACAATTTCTGAGTGGGCGGCATTTCGAGCGATTCATGACGCATCGCCTGAAGCAGCAAACTGTCGTTTGGCTTGCCCGTAACAATCGCCGGGCCGGAGTCACCGCCAACCAATAGTCCTTCCCGACTATCCAGCACCAATCCGCCTTTCACAGCTTTCGCATCGGCGGAATGACACGAGTAGCAGTGTTCAATCAGAACAGGTCGAATTCGCTCTTCAAAGAATTTTAATTCCTCGCCATTCAACGACGGTTTGACAGGCTCGTCCACAGCCAGTACGGGTATCGTCCACGCCAACGCGACAACCCAAACCGGCAGGAGAAACCTGGAGAAACCGATCCGCAACAGGCGTTTCGTCGTCATACGCATGCCACATCATTCAGGGAGGACAAGTGTCGTTCGAGCGATGTCGGGCTGAGACATATCACCCAGGCAACATCGAGCAAGTGAACCGTGAACAGTCATGATAACCTGTACGTGAATGAAAAGCAGCCAGAATTGTGGGCCGGGTGCAGTCGACCGCCACATTGTTAACAGGTCAGGCTCGCAGCAGGAAAAAAAGATTTCACCTGCTACACTCTGGCCTTGGAAAAGAACCGCTGAGTGCAGTGCGCACCAATGGAAGAGGTGAGAATTGTCAAAGGAAGAAAAATACTCGGCTGAGCAGCTGACATCGTTCGGTCTGGACCGCGCGATGATCCCCGCGCACGTCGCGATCATTATGGACGGCAACGGGCGATGGGCTCAGAAACGTGGCCTGCCAAGAATTGAGGGGCATCGACGAGGCGTCATTTCCGTCCGTTGTGTCGTGGAAGAAGCCTCTCGACTGGGTTTGAAACAACTCACTCTTTACTGCTTTTCCAGCGAAAACTGGAAACGACCGCCACGTGAACTGACGCTGCTGATGCACCTGTTGAAGCAGTATCTGATAGAAGAGCGTCGAGAAATCCAGCGGCAGGGCCTCCGATTTAAAGTCATTGGAAAACTGGACGAACTTGACCCGATGATTCAGGCTGAAATGCAAAAGACGATTGACGTCTCCGCCAATAATGATGGCATGACGTTGTGTCTGGCGGTCAATTATGGGGCGAGGCAGGAAATCACCGACGCGATCCGCCAGATTACGTCCGCCGTTCAGGCCGGTACGCTGCGGCCTGAAGACATCTCCGAACAGACGGTCGCCAGTCACCTGATGACCGCCGGGATGCCCGACCCGGATCTCGTGATCCGCACAGCCAGCGAATTTCGGATCAGCAATTTTCTGCTGTGGCAGATCAGCTATTCCGAGTTATTGGTGACAGAAAAGCACTGGCCCGAGTTTCGTGAAGAGGAGTTCCGGCAGGCGATGCGAGAATTTGCGCGCCGCGATCGTCGGTATGGCGGACTGACCACTACAACTGCGGCTCAGTCATGATTCTCAAACACACTTCGTCACTCTGCCGATGCTGAACAGCAGACTCGTCGAACCTACACTTTCTCTGAATTGCACAGGAATTAATTAGATGCTGGGCTGGCGACTGGTGATGTCTGCGATCCTTGTTCCCTTCCTGATCGCGTTGTTCTGGCTGGACCACTCACTGGGCCCCGCAGCGCTCCTGCTGCTCGTCTTCAGCCTGCTCGTTGCCTGCAGAAATGCATACGAGCTGTCCGACCTGATGAGCGCACGCAGGATGAAACCCGATTTTCCGGTCGCCGCTGCACTCAGCGTCCTGACGGTGCTGGCCGGTTGGATGCACACATGGTTTGCAATCCCCGAGCCCATCGGAACCATGCTGAGTTCGCTGGGCTTTATCGGTCTCATGCTGGCCATATCCTTCTGCATTCTGCTGGCTCTTGAAGCATGGAAGTACCAGCAACCCGGAAAAGCCATGGAGTCGCTCGGCTGCAACCTCATCATCGTCCTTTATGCAGGCGGGCTCATGGCTGTGACGGCCCAGCTGCGATGGATCCCGGATCCAAGTATGGGCTACTTCGTGATCGCGTCAATGATTATTGCGGTCAAGGCCGGCGATACGTTTGCGTACACTTTCGGTCGTCTGTGGGGCAAGAAAAAGCTGGCCCCAATCCTTAGCCCAGGCAAGACATGGATGGGACTGGTCGGTGCCATCTTCGGCAGCACACTTGGTGGCACGCTGTGGCTGACGTTTGCCGGTCGACTGTTTGATTCGCATCCCGCTCCGGCCGCGATGTGGATCGTGCTGGCGTATTCCTCCACCATGGGAATGATTGGACTGGCTGGCGACCTTTGCGAATCGCTCATCAAACGCGATGTCGAAAAGAAAGACTCAGCCGCGTTGATGCCCGGCTTCGGAGGTCTTCTGGATCTGCTCGACAGCCCATTATTCGCGGGCCCGTTCGCACTCCTCTGGTGGCAACTTCTGCCTCCGGCTTTAATGCCCGCGAGCTAACCCTGCAATCAGGCCACGCGAAACAGATGCAGTATCGCTAAAGACACAGCGGCCGTGATTCCCACCCGAACGTTGTCGTTGATTCGGGAACGAACAGATTCGGCAAGGGCCGACGCCACAACAGCCGGCAGCGTTAATGCCAGTGCAATTCCAAAACTGACGGCCGGTTCAGCGGCCTCAGGGTTGTGCGTCTCGCCCCAATAAATCCACGCGGTCATCAATGAACCGACACTGATAAATCCCAGGAACCCCGACCACGACTTCGCCGAGTTCCAGGGCAATCGAGGGCCACGCAGCAACAAACCGATTAAAGTCGCCGAACCGTCGCCGAAGGCCAAAATACTGAGCACGGCAAGTCCAAGTTCCAGTGCTGCAGGAAACAGCAGCGTCATCACAAGGACAGACAAGGCATACCCGGCCACAGCCGCTACGCCTGCACCTTCTCCCTGGCGCTGAATCTGCTGAAAGCCAAGGAGCACCTTGATCCCGATCACAGCGCAACATCCGAAGACGATCATCTTCATCAAATTGGACATCGGGTCTGCATGTGGAAAAATATGCAGTCCAAACGCCAGCAATCCTGGCGCCATATGCCAGAAACGCCGCTTGAGTTCGCGATAGGGCAGGGGGCGAAACGCCAAAGCATGGAAAGCATCCACATGCTGCGGCTCACCGATTACGCGGGCCGGCTTCAGATCCTGTTGTGCGCGGGTCGCGATTTCAGTGCTGGAGTCCATGAACTTACCTCTGCCGAACGGACAGCACATCGTGGCCCGAAAGTTTTCTGCTCTTTGGCATAATCGTACATCGAGCGCAGCGGTTGAAGAGAATTTCCCCTCCTTAACACCTATTAAACGGCAATCTTGTCGGCAGGTGCACTGCAATCCGAAGTTTGCGGCAGATTCTGCCGATTCGGGCAAATTAAGTTCACGCACGCACCCTTTGAAATGTTTGTCTTCCTCACAACATCTGACATCCGAATGCGATCAGCGACGGATCTCGCGACATGGTCGAGGCTACCGTCGGACATGACATGCTGATGAAATCCACCAAGTGTGAAAACGAGACCATGTTCTTCACTTCGTTGGAGATCACCATGACCGGAATCCCTCCATTGCCGGCGTCCATCAGTCGTCGCATTTCGCTTACTGCCGACTCAATGCCTCGGGACAACATGCTGCGGCATTTGTGCATGAAAGCATGCCCATCACATGTCGAACAATAGTGAAGATCGGCCCATTGACCAAAAACAGGGGGCGTCAAACTCACTGGATTGGTACCGTCCGTCCGTGCTCATTCCTCAAGCGGTGTCGTTGTGTCGACTCGCAACACAAGAGGATCGCGGGTGACGACCTTCGCAGCATACTTGAGGTCGTCGAACTCGTACTTGGTCTTCCAGACCCGGTGGCTGACTGACCAGCGGACAGGGGGATAAGTCTCGGGATAGGTGCCGTCGAAGTGGCCGGTCTTGTCGGTTTGAACTCCGGCCATTGAGTTCATCACGAACCCGTCCTCCTCGCCGGGAATCTCGGGATAGCCGTAGACCATCCAGTCGAATGCGATGAGCGGTTGGTCGTTCTGATCGACCAGCTTCCCCTGAATCGGCAGCATCTTGACGAGCTCGATGGAGGGCAATTCGAAATCAGCTTGCGCGGGAATTTCAACGAGTGGCCCCCACGTTCCCTGCTGCTCATCAGGCAACCACGAAGTGGCATCGCTGTAGCCATCGACATATCGCGTCAGTCGCAAATTGATCGGCCCCGGCGGGAGCAGCAACTCGTACTTCCCTTCGGCATCGGTCTTCACGGCATGTTTCAGCAGCCACAAGTCCGACCCGCGAAACTTGATGGCCGGGCCGTAGTAGACCTCGAACTCATAGTCGGCCACGCTCGCCTTGGTGTCGCTCTTCTGTACTCGCCCCGTGACCCGCGTGCCGGTCACGATCGGGATCTCCAGCTTCGTCGTCTCGTCCGCTTTCACGAAGGACCGCTCGCTGATCCACGATCGCAACGGTTGAGCGTCATCAAGGAACTTGAGGATTGAAATCTCGCCGATCGGCATGTCGGGAATCTGGAAGCGCCCCGCTTGGTCGACCGTCACCTCGCGGACGCCGGCAACATCGACCTTGCCGGTCAACGTCATCAGCGGGATCTTCAGATCTTTGGGGAGCGTGACTCCGGGGCCAGCGACCAGTTGACCCTCGATCGTTCCGGTCTTGTAGGTCGGGAAGATAAAGTGCGGCGCCGTTTCTTCCGGACGGTAGTTCAGGAAGTAGTTGGGGCTGAAGCGAGTCGCTGCCGAGCTGCCCTCGGGAGTGATCTCCAGTTGATTGAGCGAACCGGGGTCGATGTACGGCAGATGCACTCGCCCCTCGGCATCAGTCACCCCCGAGTTGTCGTCCTGCCACGCGGCGGGCAGCGTGTAGCCGATGCCCTGATTGACCTTCACGGAGATCGCCTCCACTCGAGCATTGGCAAGCGGCTTCCCCGCCGGGTCCTGCACGACCAGATGCAGCCCCTCGGTACTTACGAGCGGGTTATGTTGCAGCGGCTGCTCCGTCAACGACTCCAACGATTGCATGGTGTTCCCGCGAGTCGCCGCAAACCCCGGTGCCCGTCGCCAGACCTGTCCCCATGACCGCTTGCCGAGTTCCGCTTCCGGAATCGAAATCGAGTAGTTCCCCAGCACGTCCGTCTTCCCTTGAGCGATAACCTTTCCCTCGCGGGGATCGTTCAAATCGCCACCAGCCACGATCAGCACGTCAGCGTTGGGAATGCCGAGCTTCAGGTCGTTAATGATCTGGCCGCTGATGGTCTTGGAAACCGCCGGTGCCGGTTGTTCGGCTATCGGATCGGCAACCATGAACGCGATCTTCCCGCTGTGCGGGTTGATCTCCCCCACGCCTCCGCTGCCGAGAAGGTGGTACTTCCCCGGCGGCAGCGTGATGTGGCCCGGCTCCCGATTGTCTTTGGGAGATGGCGTCCCCGCTGCGACGAGTTTCACGCTGATCGTGCCGAGTGAGTGAACCTCGCCGGGTTGGTAGTCGTGTGACGGCGGTCTCAGGCGGAACCTTGCACCGGTATCGATCATGAATGACTTGCCATCGGAGTCTTCCATCATCGGATACAAATCACGTTGCAGAGGCAGCGTCGTGGTCAGCACCTTGTCGCTGGAGTTGCGATACAACAGCTCCGCTTGGATCGTGTCGCCCGTCTGGTAGCTCGCCCGAGGATCGAGAACCCGGATGCCGCACTGGAGACCTCGATCGACCTCGCCCCAAGTGGCCTTGTCGGCGCTGCGATGAGCCTCCGCGTTGAGGGTGCCGACTTCGAGCTGGATGCGGGCGTAGATCGAGGGGTCCGCATAGCGGGCGGGAATGGTGTCCGCTTTAACGGTTCGTGACTGCCCCTGCGCATCGTAGACCGTGATCGCCGTTTGTGTGGTCGACTTGTATTCGAATCGTTCCTTGTCCGTCACCGTCTTCACGCTAATCGGCTGCACGATCCAATTCATCCCGGCTGTCAGATCCGCCAGATGGGGCGTGTACTGATGCTCCTTGGGCAAAGTCTTCCCGATCCACAGCCGCTGCGGTCCCGGCACCATCACCGTTTCGTTCGGTTCCAATCGCACGATGAAGGCTGGATCGATTCCGGAGAACGGGTTGGGGCTTCCGACCGCACGAAACTGGGCGGGCGGAGCGGGCAACTCCATCGCGGGCACAATCTGGTCACTCGGAATCAGCCACGGAATCTCGCCACGATCGAAGGAGATCAATTGCCAACAAACATTCCTCGCATCGGACGAAATGTTCTTCACGACGACGTGATACTCGACCATCGCGTCCAGCGGCACCCGTTGATTGAGCGGCTCCCCCGTCGACGCCGGCCAGAAACCCGCCTGCAGTCCATCGACGGGCTTGCCCCAGACGACGAGCTCGTCGAGTGGGGCCACTGCGTCTGCCATCGCCAGCACGCGGGCCTCGGGCTGGCCGTCTTTCCCCGGTGCGATCTCGAACTCAATCGTGCCGGTTTCGAGCCGTTCGCTCCAATTCGGGGTCTCGACCATTTGACCAACAGGAGTTGCCGGGCTGGCGACAGGAGTGTCCGGGCTGGGTGGGGCGTCGGGGTTCGCGGGTGAGAGATTGGGCGGCAATGACGGCAGGACCGGAATATCCGTTCGCAGCTGCGGCGTGGTGTTCACATCCCAGATGCCCTGCGGGTAGGTCAGCTTGTACTTCCCAGCCACGGGCTTGATGTTCGGCATCGGCTGTCCGAGGTTCAGCCCGGTCGTAGCGATGCACCAGACCTCACCCGGTTTCAGGGTAATGGTCAGCGGTGCGATGCGCATCCAGTGCATCATGAACGAGATCTGAACCCGTTTCCCGTTCTCGTCGGTCACAGTCACCGGGTCGTTCATATAATCCTGCGTTGTCTGGAACGTCAACTCCTTGTCACCGACGTTGCGATAGAACAGCCACAGCGGGATGCGGCCACCCTCAGGGAAGGTTCGTTCGAGCGAGCCGATGGCCAGTCCGAGTTGGATGCCGAGCTTCGCCTTGCCGAAGACTGGATGGAGGTGTTCAATCTGCTTCTTCGCAGCTTCGCCGTCATGGATTCTGCTCTCTAGTATTTGAGCGGGTTGGGGCTGGGCGGGCTCCGAGGTCTCGACTTTCACTGGCTCAGCTTGCGAGGCCGTTGGCTGGATCGGAGCCAGCCCAGCGAGGATCGCTCCGCCGATCACCAGTGAAGCCATCGCAACTCGCCGTGTTAGCGGACCGTGGCTGCGAGCGCTGTCGAACAGCGCGATGACGCGGCGTTCGAGACTGCTCCCTTCGGCCATGGCGACTCCCAGCGATAACCCGCGCGGGGCACAGCACAGCCTTGCGACAGCGAGGAGTTGTTCGGCGTAGTCGCTCGCCTTCTCGCCGCTGTGAACCACGGCATCGTCGCAGGCTTGTTCTCGCTCCTGACGCAGTTGCCGCAGCGCGAACCACGACAGCGGATGGAACCAATAAAGCACGCAGGTCAGTCGGCCCAGCACCTGGCAGGCCACATCGCCGCGCTGAACATGGGCCAATTCATGCAGCAGCACCGCCCGCCGCATCGGCTCGGCCCAGTCGCGAGCGATCTGCGGCACAAGGACCACCGGTCGCCAGATGCCCCATGTGAGCGGTACGACCGAATCCGCATGTTCGCGAAGTTCGACTGAACGCGAGAGACCCAGACGTTGCCGCAACTCGGTCAGCATGCGCGGCCACTCGCCATCAACGATCACGACCGATCGGTTTCGCATGCAAACCGTCCGCCACAGCCCGACGACCAGCAAGCCGCCGAATACCGTGACTCCCAGGATCCAGACCACACTAACGACGAGTAAAACCCACTCAACGATCGAAAGCGGCCGGACGTCTGGCTCGACAATGGATTGAATCGCAGCGGGAGATTCGATCTCAGAAGGCACCACGGAGGAAGCCTTCGCGATCGAACGGTCAATCATGTGACCAGACGCTTCAAACTGTTTGGCTTTGCCCGGTAACTGCGAATTGGCCCCGATCAAAGCGGTTTCCCCGATCTCAACTGATGCACGCGCCGGCTCGGGAAGACGGGCTTCCGCAACTGTCGCTGGTAAAGGCGGCAGGATCGGAATCTGCCACGCCGGAAGTAACCACGCGGCGACTGGCGACAGCAGCAATCCCACCATGGCCATGCACCAGATCGAGTGCCGGAGTGCCGCTAAAGAGCGGCGAGCCAATCCCACGGCCAGCCACGCAACGAGCAATAGCACGGTGCCTTTGGCGGCCGAGTCGAGCAACAGCGAGCACAGCAAACGAGCGAAAGACATCGTATCCATACTATTTCCCCTCCGCTTTAGCCTGACGAATCAACTTTGCCATCCGGTCCAGGTCGCCCGGTTCGAGCGACTCCGACGAAACATCCAGAATGGCCGCCACAGCATCAGTCGCCGATCCGGCAAAAAAGACATCCATCAGCTTTCGTAAAGCCGACTTGCTGGCCGCCTCACGCGACTGAATTGCTTTGTAGACATACCGCTTGCCATCCTGCCGGTGACTCAGCAATCCCTTCGATTCCAGTAAGCGAATCATCGTTCGCACGGAGGAGTAGCTCGGCGGGTCCGCCAACTGATCGAGAACCTCCCCGACCGTGGCTTCTCCCGACTGATGGATCACATCCATAATCTGCCGCTCACGCCTAGCCAGATCTTCGGCAGGCTTCTTCTTGACCATCGATTTTACTCCTCGACTCTGCAGGTAGCAGAATGTGGCAACCCATTACCACGTGCTAATTTATTGCCACATGAGCGAACTGTCAAGAGTATCTGAATTTCGGCCAGGTTCTGAAGACCAGCGTTCAGGCTTATCACAACCCGAAACGTCAGCGAGGGATTGACTTCTAACGATTTACCCGCCGTCTCTTTATGCGCAGACGGGCTGTCAGATGCCGACAATGACGGTGCTACGATTGCGCTGCGAATTGGTTATCAAAGCAGATCACCGAGCTGCTGCCGTAGCCTGCGGAGTATGCGGCTGCGGGATTGGCGGACGGACGCGGATGATACGCCCAGTTCACCGGCGACTTGGTCTGTGGCAATCCCGTCAACAACACATCGCCAGAAGGCTTGCCATGTTCGGTCCTCGAATTCGCTCCGGACCTGCGTCAGGGCTCGATGAGTCAGTTGCTGAATCTGATTTTCGCCGGAGGGTTCTTCATCAAAAAAGGCATCGGGGTCGATCACCTGCTGCAGTAGTCCCAGCGCCGTTGAGCCGCCTGCGGCTTCGGGACTGCCTCTGACTTTGCGGAGATGGTCGAGCACCTTGCGACGTGTGATGGTCCACAGCCACGCCCGAAAAGAACCGGTCTCTCGCGTCGGTTGGAAGGTTTCTATCGCGACGGCGACTGAGGCAAAAACTTCCTGCATGCAGTCGGCAGCAGAATGCGAATCGATGCGACACTGCCGACACCAGTGGACGATCAATGGACCATACAGGTCAACCAGTTCTCCCCACGCCGCGCTGTCTCGCTGCCGTGTTCGGAGCAGCAGACTGGAACGAGTCGCATGGCTTGAGGATTCGGCTTGCATGCAGCCAATGTAGGTGGAATCCGCTCGAAGGGGCAAGCGTGGCGGGCAAAGTTAAAAGCCCTTCGACAGAGGAACGGATATACGGCACGTCCCGCGCTCCGCTCACGGAAATAAATGCTGTCACGCGCCAAACGTTCTGGTCTTAGGAGTCGCAAACCGCTCACAAATGCAGCAAACTGGCAGATCGAGGAATCAAAGCAATGACGACAACCGAAGACTGTCAATCCAACAGAGCTGTAACGTGTCCGACGCTGGACGAGTTGAAGCAGTATCTCACTGGCTGGAGCGATGAGCTTCAGTCGGAACGGGTTGAACTGCATCTGCAAAGATGCACGTCGTGCGAATCTGCCCTGCAGGATTTGGAAGTCAAGCCTGACACTCTGCTGCAATCACTGCAATCCACGCTTGCTCAACCTGCCGCCCCTTTTGTAACCGGTGCTGTCGCCGATCGAGAATCTGCCCTCCGCGAACGGGACGCGAACGCCGTCCTCGAAAACGAAGCTCCGCTTGTTGCTGCCCTCACAAAGGCGAAACAAATGCTGAATGGTGCTCCGGAATCGGCGTTCGACAAAGCCAGAGCCACCTGGCAACCGGCCCAACGTGAACTGGGCGTCTATGAACTCCTCAAACCACTCGGCCGCGGAGGAATGGGGGCTGTTTATCTGGCGATGCATCGGCAACTGAAGAAGCAGGTGGCGATCAAGTTGCTTCCACTGATCTCGTCCGAAGACAGCGATGTGCGAGCTCGCTTTGAACGTGAGATTCGAGTGGTCGGGCGGCTCAATCATCCGTCGATCGTGGCGGCCACTGATGCGGGTGAGATCGATGGGACTCAATTTTTGGTGATGGAATATGTGCCCGGGCTGGATTTGAGCAGACTGGCTCGCCTGATGGGACGACTGCCGGTTGCCGATGCGTGTGAGCTGATTCGTCAGGTGGCTCTTGGCCTGTCCTGTGCTCATGCGGAAGGCGTTGTGCATCGAGACGTCAAGCCGTCCAATCTCATGCTGGACGACAGCGGCCGCATTCGGATTCTGGACTTCGGACTGGCTCAGCTGAGTGTCTGGGACGAAGCCAGTGTGGATCTGACGACCGTCGGACAGCTCATGGGTACGCTGGATTATATGGCACCCGAACAGGCAGAAGGCAGCGGCGCGGTGGACTATCGAGCCGACTTGTATGCACTTGGCGCGACACTTTTTCGACTGTTGTGCGGCCGACCGCCTCTGGCTGCAGCACCCAATCAGTCACCCTTCGAAAAGCTCCGACTACTGGCCAATCATCAGCCTCCGAAGTTGAGCACCCTTTGTCCAGAATCGTCGAACGATCTGGCGAAACTTGTCGCATCAATGCTGTCGCGAAATCCATCGGATCGCCCTGCGAGTGCCGCGCATGTGGCCGAACAGCTGGCTCCGTTTGCGGAAGGGTCGAAACTGGTCGAACTGCTTCAGCAGGCCAACGAAAAAGCGACAGCGTCCCCCGATTCCCTGAAGAAATCCCCCTTCCCGGAACACCCACGCGTCTTCTCCTCCGCTCCGGCCTCTCTTGCTCCTCTGCAGTCTTCATCAGGACGCGGTCGTTCCAAAACCATCCGCCGCCTGTTGCTTGCAGCCTCTCTGCCCGTCATTCTCCTTGCCGGGGTTCTGATCAAGCTGGAACTCAGCAAAGGGCAGCTGATCATTGAATCCGACATTGAAAACGTCTCGGTGAAAGTGCTGAAGGGCGGTCAGCCAGTGGAAGGAATTCAGGTTTCTCACGGGACCACGTCCACGCGTCTTCAGGCGGACAACTATGAAATCACAATCGACGGACCCAGTGACGGATTGCTGATTGAAAATGGTAAGTTCACGCTGAAGAACGGCCAGACAGTTGTGGTGAGAATTCAGCATGCTCCACAGGCGACAGGTCAGGACGCTCCGGGAGTGTCAGAAGCAGCGACCGAAATTCCTTCCACGAACTCTGCCACCATTTCAGCGACTGAGCCCGCAGACCCGTTTCAATCGCAGAAGCAAGGACAGTCGAACGCACCGCTTTATGCTGGAAAGCCGCTTGAGGACTGGCTTCGCCTTCTGCGTCTGGAGCGGGGCGTTGAAGGATTGAAGCTGGCAATCGAAGCCTGTAGCGCGCTGGTGACAACGGAGAATGCCGATGAGATCACAGACACGCTCTTACGTGTTTTGCCAGAACTGGAGGAATATCTGAAGGGGACAGAAACAGGATCCCGTAACGTGCAGACGCTGGATCTTGCTTCACGCGACCTCCTCAGAAAGGCAAATCGAGGCACTCAGTTTTTCAACGTTTGGGTCAGGACTCGCACGCAAAGCTCCGATCCAAAGTGGAACGATCGACTCGTAATGATGGCGCTGCCGATTTCCCCTGAATTTCCTGAATCGGTTGAAGATCTTGAACCCCTGGTGACATGGGGGCGATCCGTTCTGTCACCGACCGGTGCCTCAAATCCACCGATGGATCTCCAAATGGTTGCTGATGCAGCAGTTCTGCTTCGCGCTCGATTGAGCCTCTTCAACTCTGGCAAGAACGAAGAATTCGCGGCGTCTGTGACCAGGATGCTGTCCGAATGTTCCGGGCTATCCGATGCGTGGTGGTTAAGCAAGCCACTCGCCCAACGCGGCTCGGCCGATTTATATGAACTCTGGCCAGCACCATTCAAGCGGAAGGTCACCGAAGTGGCTGAGAAGACTCTTGCGAACGAAGAATCGGATCTGACGCTCGTCGCGCAGGCTTGTATTGTCCTTTCAGAGGGTGCCGAACTGACTGCAGAACAAAAGGCATCAGTCCTGAATTCCATACAGCGGCGGCTGGAAGAAGCCAGCCAATCGTCGGAAGATGTCGCTCGAATGGTGTCTGTAAACAGGTCCTTCGGTACCGTCGCATCCCCAGCCATCCCTCCGGATAGCGAACTTGCCCTCGTTCAGCTGGAGTTCGGAGTGGACAGTCGCAGTGCTGGGCAGGATCCAACTGTGGACACTTCGTTGCTTATTCAATTTTTGAACGTTGTCGCCGCGATCGACACCGACAAATCCTGTCGGCCACAGGTGCAAATGATCTTCAATTCGTCACGCGATGTATTTGACATTATTGACACGCAGCGAGTGAAGGTTCTGGAGAAAATGCCTGCACTTGGCGCTGCCAGTCGTTCGGGCCGACGTTATCAAGTCAGCGTGCAATGGCCGGATCTGACAAGCAGCAACCCCCAGCCGGGCAGTAACTCGGGTTTAAATCTTCTCTGGGGCGAACATGTTCCAACCAAGCAGGACTGGATGAAGTACATCATTCTGCTGCACCCCGCCATGCAGGACATTGTGACTGCGGAGATCGCAAAAAGAGCAGTGGTCGCACCGGCAGAAGAAAACCTGCAATAAGTAGCGGCCATTGGGAATGAACTGCAAAAAACTAATCCTCAAGACACAGAGGACTCACTTCGACCTGCGTTCCGTGTATCATGATCGGCTGCCGAACAGCGACTTTTGCCGCTGATAAGATTGTCCTGGTCTGATCAATACGGAGCACGTTCATTTCGATGTCCAACGGATCGCCTTCGAGCACATCTTCAATAACAACCGATATTCGGCATGCGGCCGCGTTGCTGCGCGACGGGATGCTTGTGGCATTCCCCACGGAGACGGTTTACGGGCTCGGCGCGAACGCCACCAGCGCGATGGCCGTGGCGCAGATCTTTGAAGCCAAACAACGGCCGACCTTTGACCCGCTGATTGTTCATATTGCCGATCTCTCACAGCTGAGCTCTGTGGTTTCCTCAATCCCGCTGCAGGCCAGGACGCTCATCGAGAATTTGTGGCCTGGTCCGCTGACGCTCGTCCTGCCCAAACAGGATTCCATCCCGGACCTCGTGACGGCCGGATTGCCGGGTGTGGGCGTGAGGATTCCGGATCACCCGGTTGCACTGGAACTTCTCCGAGCTGCCGGATGTCCAGTGGCCGCGCCGAGTGCAAATCCGTTCGGTGGCATCAGCCCGACAACAGCTCAGCATGTGATGGATGGGCTGGGCTCAAAAGTCGACTGTATTCTGGACGGAGGCCCGTGTGCGGTGGGTGTTGAGTCCACGGTTGTCTCGTTTATGCAGCCCCGGCCCATCATGCTGCGGCCGGGTGGATGTCCGATTGAGACGATCGAATCCCTGATCGGGCCGATCGAGCGGGCGGTCTCTGATCCTTTCCAGGACGATGCCGCTCAGCCCGCCCCCGGGATGTTGAGCCGCCATTATGCGCCCGCCACTTCGTTGATGCTGGTGGCACACGATACGATGGCCACAGCAGTGCCAGATCGGCGCTGCGGGCTGTTAACGAGTGCGAAACAGCCGTTCAGTGGTCATTTTGACCGAATTATTGAGCTTTCTGACACCGAGGACCTGCAAACTTGTGCTGCGAAGTTCTTTGCGTCGATGAGAAGTCTCGACTCCAGCGGTCTGGACGTTATCATCGCCCACTTGTTCCCTGATTATGGCCTTGGGATCGCTCTGAATGACCGGTTGCGTCGTGCCGCCTGCCGGGACTGAGCGTTCTGTTTTGGCGTGTTGACTGCCGTTAATGATCCAATGAGACACACCGCATTATGAAAAAATCTTCTCTGATTCTGGTTACTGTGGCGGCATTGATTGCAGTTCTGCTCCGCCTGGCAGATCGTCCGATGCTGAATTTCTCAGCGATGGGGGCTCTTGCGGTCCTCTGTGGCGCTGTTCTTCGCCCGTCCTGGCTGGGGCTTTTGGTACCGCTTGCCTGCCGCGCCCTGACCGATTGCGTGCTCGAGTACCGTACCGGGCACGGCTTTTACGGTTCAATGGCCTTCGACTACGCCGCCTATGCGGCGATGTTCGCAGCCGGTCGCATGTTGCAGCCGAAGCACGTTCCTGCGGCTCTGGGGACAGGCTTGCTTGCGGCTGCGATCTTTTTTGTCGTCAGCAATCTTGGCGTGTGGTGTATGCCGCATGAAGGACAGTACCTTTACCAGCGAAATCTCAGCGGGCTGGGTGAGTGCTTCACCATGGCGATCCCATTTGCCAAAGGAACATTCCTGGGCGACGTTGGGTTTACCGTTGGCTTCGTCGCAGTGGGGCAACTGCTTGCGGCTCTGAATCTGCAAAAGCACGACGAACTGCAGAAGGCGGAATAGTCGCCCGCGTGCATTTAAGATGCGGCCTGCTGCAAAGCCGAAGATCACTGCTGCCCGACGTCGTTAACCGTCCTGCCGATCATTAGGTCGCGTCCATGAAAAATTTGGTCCTGACAATTTTTGCTGCGCTGCTTCCGGTCAACCTTTCTGCGGTCCCCGTGGACGACACCAAGACACGTCCGGGCCATGTGACATCGATGGCCGGCAATGGAAAAGACATCCCCGCAAGCCCTGACGGACTGGCGGTCAAAAGCCCATCGTCGCTACCGTTCGGAATCAGTCTGGGCCCTGACGGCGCTCTTTATGTTTGCGAAGTGGGTTCGCATCGCGTTCGTCGTGTTGACCTCACATCCGGCCAGATCACAACTGTGGCAGGAACTGGCCACAAGGGTTATTCGGGCGACGGTGGACCGGCAACGAAGGCGCAGCTGAATGAGCCCTATGAAGTTCGGTTCGACCGCGCGGGGAACATGCTGTTTGTCGAAATGCAGAATCATCTGGTTCGACGAGTGGACCGTGCCACTGGGATCATCTCCACCATTGCCGGGACGGGCGTGGCAGGTTTCTCGGGCGACGGCGGACCGGCCATGAAAGCGCAGCTCAGTCAGCCTCATTCGATTGCCCTCGATCACGACGACCGTCTTTACATTTGCGATATCAAAAATCATCGGATTCGAGTTGTGGATCCTGCGACGGGGATCATCACCACCTTTGCGGGAACAGGCGGCACGGCAGAAACGCCGGACGGATCATCCTTCGATGACACACCTCTGAATGGACCGCGAGCTCTGGATTTCGATGGAAAGGGCTCCCTGTTTCTGGCTCTGCGAGAAGGGAACGCGATCTATCGCATGGACCTTAAGACACGCAGCTATCACCATCTGGCCGGCACCGGAAAAAGCGGATACTCGGGCGACGGAGGTCCAGGAAAAAATGCGCAGCTGGCAGGTCCTAAAGGAGTCAGTCTGGCACCGTCCGGCGATCTGTATTTCGCTGACACCGAAAGCCACACGGTCCGCGTTCTGCGAGCCGCAACGGGGATTGTTGAGACTGTGATGGGCGACGGGATTGAAGGCGACGGACCGGATGGCGATCCGTTGCATTGCCACCTGAACCGACCGCACGGCGTTTTTGTTTCAGCGGATGGCTGGTTGTATGTCGGTGACAGCAGCAATCATCGCGTCCGGCGAATGAAGCTCCGCAACTGAAAGACCTGATGTCAGGCCCAGCTGAAATTTGAAATTTGAAATTTGAAATTTGAAATTTGAAAACCCAGAACCCAGAACCCAGAACCCAGAACCCATTTTACGGCAACAGTCCGCGTTCTTGCATTTCCTGAATGTTATCCGGGGCGCTGGACATAACTTTTTCTGACGCGTAGCGGAACACGGCGAAGCCGGCCATTGCGGCAGGTGCCGAAAGCACTGCGACGCCGTTTTCTTCTTCCGCATCCAGCTGTTGATTCAGCTTTGCAACGGCTTCTTCAACAGTATCGGTGACAATCCGTTCGGGTCCGGATTCATTGGCCAGCTTGAGATTGGAAAATGCGGCCGTGCGGGACATCAAAAAATTCACCAGCCCCGCCTCTTCGTGTTCTTCGAAGAAATTACGCAGCTCGGGATGCATCGTATCGGGCGTAATTATGCGAGCTCGACTGATCGTCACTTTTCCACGTCGAATCTTCACCAGGCGATCTTTGTCGGCCGACGTCGTGACCAGAAAGTAGGGTAGTTCTGAATCACCAAACGTGAACAGGCCGTACTCCGCAGTCCGCTCGATGCGTACGGAACTCCAGGCGGATTTGAACCGCTGAAACTGTTCAAAATCTTCGAACAACGACATCGCCTGAATCTTTCTGGCTTGCGAACCTGTACGGGGAATCAGGAATGTTCTCTTTAAACGGCGCAAAGTCAAACCTTGTCCGGCAGATAGCGATCGTGAGACTCACATTTTTGCCCGGGCCACTTGGCGAGCCACCGCCCTCTTGTCACCCTCCCTGCACCCACGATTCCTTGCATTCTTTTTTTCGGGGACCGGACAACGCATGAAAATCATGACTCACACGCTTCTGACGCTGAGCTTTTTGACGGGCATCATCTGTGCCCAATGTGCAGCGGGTCAGGACGCCCGGATGGATGAAAGCTACATTCGCCTGCACTACTCCAAACACGAGTACATGGTGCCGATGCGGGATGGGGTAAAACTGATGACCTCGGTCTTCGTGCCGAAGGATACCACAAAAACGTATCCCATCCTGATGAAACGTACGCCGTACAACGTCTCGCCGTACGGAGATGATAAGTACCCGGCACGGCTGGGCCCCAGCGAACATTTCGTCAAGGCTGGCTACATCTTCGTCAACCAGGATGTGCGAGGTCGCTTTGCATCGGAAGGCGAATTTATCCAGGTGACGCCGCACAATCCCAACAAGACAAAGCCAACTGACGTGGACGAAAGCTCGGACACGTATGACACCATCGAGTGGCTTTTGAAAAACGTGTCACAACACAACGGGCGAGTCGGAATGTATGGGATTTCTTATCCCGGCTTCTACGCAGCAGCCGGAATGATTGACGCTCATCCAGCTCTAAAGGCTGTGTCACCGCAGGCACCGGTTGGCGACTGGTACTTCGACGACTTCCTGCATCACGGTTCCTTCTTTCTGGCTCACGCCTTCAAATGGCTATCCGGAAATGCAACGGAACGTCAGACGCCCACGACCGAACCGGCAATTCCTTACGTGTATCCGATGTCCGATGGTTACAAAATGTTTCTGGAGGCCGGGTCCGTCGAAAATATCGACAAGCTGTATTTGAAAGGTAACATTCCTTTCTGGACCGACATGATGCAGCATCCGAACCGGGATGAGTTCTGGCAGAAGCGAGCCCTGATGCCTCATCTTAAAAACGTAGCACCCGCGGTCATGACTGTGACAGGCTGGTACGACGCGGAAGATCTTTACGGATCCTTCAAAACCTATCAGGCGATTGAACAGCAGAATCCCGGGGTCAACAGCGTGCTGGTGGTGGGACCATGGCATCATGGTGGCTGGTCGTCCGTGGATGGCGACAAACTTGGGAATGTCACGTTTGGTTCCAAAACGAGCGCCTTTTATCGAGCCGAGATTGAATTGCCATTCTTCGAAAAGTATCTCAAGGATCAAGCATTCCCGGCTCCCGCGGAAGCCACCGTTTTCGAAACAGGCTCCAATGCCTGGCGAACGTTTGACCATTGGCCTCCAGAAAATCTGGAAGCCAAATCGCTCTATGTGCATGAGTCCGGGCGACTGACATTCAACGCACCAGCAGCGACGGCTGCAGAGGCAGGCACGGGCAGTGGCACGGGCAGTGGCTTTGATGAATTTGTCAGTGATCCTGCCAAACCGGTTCCTTCTTCAGAAACGATCACTCCGCGGATGACCATTGAATACATGGTCGATGATCAGCGGTTTGCTTCACGTCGGCCGGACGTGCTGACGTGGCAGACCGACGTCTTTACAGAAGACACGGTGATCGCTGGCCCACTGATGGCCAATCTCTGGGTCTCCACGACCGGGACGGATGCGGACTGGATTGTGAAACTGATCGACGTTCGCCCCGACGGGCCGGAGACAACTCCTTTGGCCGGGTACCAGATGCTGCTTCGCAGTGAAGTGATTCGCGGTCGGTATCGGAACGATTATGCAAAGCCCGAGCCCTTCGTTCCCAACCAGCCGACTTTGGTGAAGCTGGAACTTCTGGATGTCCTGCATCGTTTTCAGAAGGGCCATCGCCTGATGGTGCAGATCCAGAGCACCTGGTTTCCGCTGGTGGATCGTAACCCGCAGACGTTTGTTCCGAACATCTATTTTGCAAAGCCGGACGACTTTCAAAAGGCGACCCACCGTGTGTTCCGCTCGGCCGACCATCCAACGCATTTCAGCATCGGGGTGCTTCCGGCAACATCAACGCTGGCTCCGTGATGCGGGGTCCAAAACCTGAATCATCTACGCTTAACTCGATTCCAACGGCTCGTTGTCAGATCGACTGCACATCCAGCGGAACTTCGTGACGCGAGTCGTGTGGACCGGTGTCTTCCGACACGGTGAGAAGATCGATGCTTGTGATCAGTGGCAAGCCAGGTGATGAACGTGACTCCAGCACCGGCTCGTGCAATTCTGGTTTCTTTTTCTCCGGCGAGCGAATCGGCAGACGCACAATAAACAGGCTGCCTTTTCCAAACTCACTGCGAAGCGAAACGTCTCCGCCCAGAAGGCGAGCCACCTCACGCACGATCGACAGGCCCAGACCGGTGCCTTCGTATTCTCGCTTAACATGATCCCGGCCGCCTGGGACAGTGGAACCCTGGCGGAATTTTTCGAAAATATGCTCCTGCTCCTGAAGCGGGATTCCGATCCCCGTGTCCTCAACGCTGAACTCCAGAAAATCGGCATCAATCTGACGAGAAGTGAGACGAACGCGGCCGCCTTCCGGCGTGAACTTGATCGCGTTCGACAGCAGATTCGTCAGGATCTGGCAGATCTTGCTGCGGTCCTGATGCATCATCGGAAGAGGCTGCGCGAGCGGCTCGATGCGCAGATCAATATTCTTCCGATCTGCCAGCGGCATGATTTGTTGTACCTGCATCTCCAGAACGTCTGCAAGATGCACGAACCCAGGATTCAGATCCATCTTGCCGCTTTCAATTTTGGCAAGATCCAGCAGGTCATTAATCTGAACCATCAGCGACTGACCGGATGTCTGAATGTTGTGCACATAACGTTTCTGGCGGTCGTCCAGATTCACGGCGCCCTGCAGAATATCGCTGAACCCAAGAATGCTGTTCAGTGGCGTACGCAGCTCGTGGCTGATCGTGGCCAGGAAATCGTCTTTCAGCTTATTGTTATTGAACAGCTCCATATTCGCCTGAGCCAGCTGATCAATCTTTCCATCAAGACTGTCGTTCAACGAACGCAGTTCATCGTTTACGGTCATCATGTGCCGCAGCATCCGATTGAACGCATGACTCAGCTCTTCAAACTCATCGCCCGTGCTGATGTCGGCTCTTAGATTCAAATTGCCTCTCGCGATTTCGTCACTCACATCTTTCAAGTGCTGGACCGGCTTCACGATGATGTATCGCACGATCGCATAGGCCGCCAGCATGGCTAAAAACGATGTGACGATACCCGTAGCCAACAGAATGGCTCGATTACGACTGAGCTGCGCGTCGACAGACTCCAGTGAGATCTGGATCCTTGCAATACTGAGCAGCGGCGGCAGTGGACGAAGAAGAACCTCGCCTTCGACGGCAGTCTCCGGGACTTTCAGCGTCGAAGTATCCACGGGGACTGACGGAATCTCCAGATTGGCCAGTCCAAATGCGCTGGCTCCATCCTTCTGATGACATTTTCGACAGCCGTCTTCGTTTCGGATAGCCGCAAAGAATATCAGCTCTCGGGGACGATCGCCCTCCGCGGCCTTGATGAGTGAATACTCTTCCTCCGGAGATTCTTCGTCAAGAAATCTTCGTCGTGCTTCAAAACCGTCTTCACTCTCCGGGAACTCGTTCGTCGCAGAAGTCAGACTCCAAACGGCGCGTTCCGGCGTATCAGGCAACTCATCAAGGACTCGGTTGAACAGAATCAAATTCCGAGGCAACGATGGCTCTGCGGAAGCGGAAACCTCGCCTTCTTCAGGTTCAACTGGAGAAGGCGTTGAAGTATCGCCCTCAACATTGTTCGGCGGTGAGCCATTTGCGGCGTCGGCTGTTGGATTCTGTCCTTCACCAGGCGGAATCAACAAGGCATAGTGACGCAGCTGCAACAGCCGAGGAACGAGCATGCGGGCGGCAAGCAGTTGCTGATACTCCACCAGTCGTCGCGTGCGTGACGCATAAAGCCAGAAGCTGGCGGTGATCAGAAATAAAAGCGCGAACCCGAACAGAAAGCGACACTTTCTCTCCAGACTGCTTTCGCCGATCAGCTTCTTAAGTGCTCGATACGAAATCACGAACTCATTCCCTGAGGATCGATGATGAACCGAGCCGGGATTCTCTCAGAATACCGGCAGAGATCAAACAGATCTTCATTTCCGCTCGGCATGCGGCCAAATGCTGCAGTTTGCTCAATGCGATACGACCGGCATCCAGACGTTCAACGAGATACTCTTTTAGGTGTCGCAGACGCCCCGTATTTCTTCGGCGTTAGTTCAAAACAGGCGAAAAGCGAACGTCTGGAAGGCAAACAACGCGAGTCGTATAGCCGGTGTCATGCAGTTCGATAACGCGATAGCCGGGCGGAGAGGCAACGAACGTGGGCGCATTTCCGACGGGACTGAACTGAATTCCAGTGGAAGGTGTTGTCATGATTTCCGCATGCCCCAACATCGTTCGAAATTCATGATGCACGTGCCCGCAACAAACCAGCCGCACTCTGGGTTCTTCCGCAAACCAGCTCTGCAACAATTCCTTTCCTGTCAGTCCGATGGCATCCATCCACGGGCTGCCCAGATCGACTGGAGGATGATGAAAAAAGAGCCCGACCATTTGTGCATCACTGTCGGCCAGTTGCCTGCGAGCCCACTCCACCTGACTGGCGTCAATTAGTCCCGAAACCGCGCCGGGCAGATGAGTATCCAAACCCAGACACAACCACGGGCCGGCTTGAAATGAAAAATTCACTCGATCATCGCCCTCACCAGCAATTCTGTCACCAAACACAGATCGCAGCACAGCACGATCGTCGTGATTGCCAGGCACCTGAAACAGGCGATCGATCCACGGGTTCAAAACCGAACGCACGGCCGAATAACTTTCCGGAAGCTCATCATGCGTATGATCACCCGTAACGACGACGTAATCGAAGGTCTCGCCGCTGCTTCGGATAAACTCCACCACGTCGTTCAGCAATTCAAACGTCGGAATGCCTTTGAGCCTCGTGGCCGGATCCTTAAAAACATGCAGGTCAGTCAGTTGCAGGATGCGAGTTGTGGTCATGAATGATCGCCAGTGTGAATGATCGCGTAGTTACATGTTTAGCCGTTGAACATGCGCCGGGCGAGCGCGCACCCGAAGCAGAGTACAGAATGATCCAGTCTGGAGCGAGCACAGAACGGACTGTTGGGATTTGGCGTGAAACGAAGTTAGACTGCCTACGAACATACTGCAGTCATAGTTCAGAACCGGAAGGGAAATACTTCATGAGGATTTTCGATGTCAATCGCCCCCTGGCCTTCCATGTATTCACGCTGGCCGTCGTCTGTCTGCTCAACGTTTCGCTGCTCAATGCGCGCACCGACGCGGCGGATGTGGAATTTATTGTGGGCGGTCTGATGGTTTCCGAAGGCGGCACATGGGATCCAAAATCCAGCCCGCTGACGTCGCCGTTTGGAGTGGACTTCAACGCCGAAGGAGAAATGTGGATGGTCGAACTGGAAGGTGGCCGCGTTCACAGACTCGATCAAAAAGGAATTCTGCATCTCGCGGGCGGCGATGGTTCTTCCAGCTATAAAGGTGACGGCGGACCGTTGTCAACGGCTACGTTTAACGGGATGCACAACTGCGCCGTGACATCGACCGGCGACCTTTACATCGGCGACAGCTGGAATCACTGCATTCGAAAAGTGGACGCCAAGACCGGCCTGATTTCGACAGTGGCCGGGACCGGTAAAAAAGGATTCAGCGGCGACGGCGGCCCTGCGACCGAGGCCACCTTTGATTTTATCATGTGCATCACGCTGAATCCCGCGAATGATGTGATCCACGTTGCCGATCTGAATAATCATCGCATTCGTGCCGTAAACCTTGCGACGGGGCTCGTGAGCACCGTTGCGGGTAACGGGAAAAAGGGTATCCCAAAAGACGGCGAATTGGCCGCAGACAGTGCACTCGTGGATCCTCGCGCCGTCGTTCAGGATTCAAAACAGAACATCTGGATTCTGGAACGTGGCGGCCATGCACTCCGCGTGGTGCGACCCGATGGAAAGATCTACACCGTTGCAGGCACTGGTAAGAAAGGTTCGAAAGATGGACCAGCACTTTCTGCAGAATTTGGCTCACCCAAGCATGTGTGCATTGATGATGCCGACAACATCTTCATTGCCGATGACGAAAATGGCACCATTCGACGCGTCGATGCGACGACACACGAAGTCACCGCTGTACTGGGAAAAGGGCAGGGCGATGCCCGAATTCGCCTCAGCCATCCGCATGGTGTGACATGGGAACGCGGCAATCTTTATGTGGTCGACATGGGTAACAATCGCATCCTGCGGATTAAACCCTGATCTCCGCTGCACGGATTGACATCGACAGTTATCACATCAATAGTTGAAAAGCTGAGCCTGAGTCCATGTCTTGCCCGTGGCTCGATTGAAGGCACGCTGCACAATTCCACGAGTGTTAATCGTCAGCTGACGCCCCTTGATCGCGCGGGCGACCATTTTATGAGTCAGCTGTTCGGTTGACGCTTCGACAAGGTCGTGGGCTTTCAACCGATACTGCAGCATCAGATCGGCCAGCGGCTGAGGTCCTTTGTTGCGATCTGGCACCTGTCCGTCAGACAACACGTCTTCGGCAAGGTCAGCGGCCAACTCTTCGCGAGCAGGATCGGGAATGGCAATTTCATCAGTCATCATGCAACCTTATCGAGGCGCTCGCCAGAGCGCTTTGCTGTCAGAAATTAAACGATCGGCTGCGGCCGGGCCCCAGGTGCCTGCCGGATAAAACTCCGGAGCAGACGAACTGCCTTCCCACGCTTCCAGAATCGGTGTCACAAATCGCCAGGCCGCTTCCAGTTCATCGCTGCGAGTAAACAGCGTGGAATCACCTCGCATTACGTCGAGCAACAAACGTTCGTAGGCTTCCGGAAGTTGCGCATCGAAATGTTCGTCGTAATCGAAGTCCATTGAGACCGGTTGTACCTGGTAATTCATACCCGGACGCTTAGTCGAAAACCTCAGAGAAATGGCTTCCTGGGGCTGGATTCGCAGAATCAACTGGTTTGGACGTGTCTCCACCAGATCGCAAAGATCGCCGTCACATTCCACGGTGGAAAATAAATTCAGCGGCGGATTTTTGAATTGAATCGCCACTTCCGTCATCTGCTTTGAGAGACGCTTTCCGGTGCGCAGATAAAACGGAACGCCCGCCCATCGCCAGTTGTCCAGGGCGACTCGCATCGCCACATAGGTTTCGCGGTTTGAACTCGGATTGACGCGATCTTCTTCGCGATAGGCCAAAGCCGGCTGGCGATTGACCAGCCCCGCTGAATACTGGCCTCGAATCGCCCAGTTTCCAATTGGTCCGGGTGTTCCCGGTCGGAGCGCCTGCAGCACCTTCATCTTTTCGTCGCGAATCTCGCGAGCCTGAAAGAGTGACGGCGGATCCATCGCGATCAGACACAGCAGTTGCAACACATGGTTCTGCAGAACATCCCGCATCGCACCTGATGTGTCATAGTAACCGCCGCGAGCTCCCTCCATGCCCTGGGACTCGGCCACCGTGATCTGAATGTGGTCGACGTGATTTCGGTTGAGCAGCGGTTCAAAGATCGCGTTGCCGAAGCGGAACAGCAGGATGTTCTGAACGGTCTCTTTTCCCAAATAGTGATCGATGCGATAGATCTGACTTTCCTGCAATCGCCGAGCCAGCGCAACGGTCAGTTCCTGCGCGGATGCCAGGTCCCGGCCAAATGGTTTTTCCACAACGACACGAAGACGAGCGTCGTGCTCGCGAGGCGGAATCATCCCGCCCTCATGAAGTCCTTCCACCGCAGCCGCAAACAGCCCAGGAGTTGTCGCCAGATACACCACGCGTGTCGGATCGCTCGATATTCCCAGCTGCGCTTCCAGCGCCGCCGTGGATGAGTTCAAAGCCGCATACTCAGCCGTGTTTTCAATATCCAGCTGCTGGTAAAACAGCTGTTTGGCAAACACATCCCACGCCGCAGCATCAAATTTATCAGCTCCGACGCGTTCATGAACGGCTTCCCGCATTTCCGCACGGAATTCTTCATGACTCTTCTCGCGACGAGCCACTCCGATCACCGGACATTTGATCGACAGGTATTGCTGCTGAGAAAGCCGAAACAGAGCAGGGATCAGCTTGCGAGACGTCAGGTCTCCGGATGCACCAAAAATCAGGATGGTCGTATCGTGTGTTGCCATCGCAGGAAGCCTTCCAAAAACAATTGAATCCGTTCGACGGCATTCATTAAGAGAAGATGATTCGTCGTAACATATCGGGCGTCACCTGACGCAAATCGTCCATCACTCGATCATTTGCTCTGTATAAATCGTCCCACGCATGACCGCGTGAAACAATACCCAGACACTTAGCGCCGGCTGCCAGAGCCGCCTCAATGCCGGGCGGGGCATCTTCCAGAACAATGCATCGAGACGGAGGCAACCCCAGTCCCTCTGCACCTTTCAGAAACACATCCGGATGCGGCTTGCCGCGCACTACATCCGCACCGGTGATCACTGTTCGAATTTTGTCCCGGGCCTGCAGGTGTTCAATCGCGACTGCTACGTTTTTAGGTGGCCCGCTGGATCCGATAGCCATCGGAATTCCCAGTTCATACAGAGCGTTTATTAGTTCTTTCGCACCGGGCATGTAGGGAAAATCGGTCGCTACCAGCTCACGATAGAGAACCTCTTTCTCTTCATCGAATGCTTTGATCGCAGCATCGTCAGGAGGATTGAGCCACGTGTCCCGAATCACTTCTCGACTTGTCCGACCAAAGCCAGCGGCAAACTGAGCCTCAGTGCACTCCCGACCGTGACGCTGGCAGCAGATCTGCCAGGTCTTCAGGTGGGCGGCATAGGAATCGATCAGCACACCATCTACGTCAAACAGCACGCCAAATTCAGGCTGAGTCATAACCGCAATGCAATTGTAAAGAAAAACACGACAACGAACCGGAGCGGGATTCTAGTAGATTTCCGCCCGACTCGCGTGAACGGGCCCCACAGATTGCTGATTTTTCTCCAATGCGCGGCTGCGAAAACAGCCAAAAAAAACTCCGCGCGGTTTTCACACCGGCGGAGCCAGGCAGTCAATCAAAGACTGCGCACTGGACGACAATTTCCGACTGGCCTTATGACGCAGTCAACCAGGGCAGGGGTGCGCCCGCGGGCGGCAGGCGAACAATGTCCACGCCGGTCACTTCCTTGTGCCCTTTGATCTTCTGAATCGCTTCAGCAGACGGTTCACTGTCAAGGTTCAGAACTGCGACGGACGCTCCGCCCGGTCGATCCTGCTTCCGTCCCAGGGCCATCTGAGCAATGTTAACATTATGCTCACCAAACACGGTGCCGATGAAGCCGATCAGACCTGGCACGTCGCGGTGACGATAAATCAGCAGCAAGCCGTCCAGATACGCTTCAAAGTGGTACTCATTCAATCGCACAAGTCGGAGGAACTGATTTCCGAAGATCGTTCCCGAAGCCTCAAACGTCCCCTGGTCCGTTGTCAGCACAACAGAAACCATCGACGAAAAGTTCTCACAGTCACCGCTGGCGGACTCGCGAATATGAATTCCTCGAGCCTGCGCCACGGCGGTCGCGTTGATGATGTTGACGGTTTCGTCCAGTGCCGCTTCCAGAAGACCGGCGGTAAAGGCGTTGGTTAGAATGCGAGTCTTCTTGTTGGCGGCTTCGCCACGGTAGATGACTTCTGCGCCCTTCAGCCCCTGACCTTTGATCATCTGAGCGGACAGCAAACCCAGGCGATAAGACAGGTTCAGGTAATTTTTCAGCTCACCCATCTCAGATGCAGAGACAGGAGCCATGTTCACTGCACAACGAATCTCATTGCGTTTCAGATAGGCCACCACCAGTTCGGCCGCTTCAATGGCGACCATTTCCTGGGCTTCTTCCGTGGAAGCGCCGAGGTGTGGTGTTGCCAGAACCTGAGGCAGATCGATCAGTCGGCGATCCTTTGGCGGCTCTTCCACGAACACGTCGAGAGCTGCCCCAGCGACATGACCCGATTCAATCGCGTCGGCCAGATCCTTCTCATCAACGATGCCACCGCGAGCACAGTTGACGATGCGAACACCCTTCTTCATCGTGGCGATGCGTGCCGCGTTGATGATGCCGCGTGTTTCGTCAGTCAGCGGAGTATGAACGGTCAGATAGTCACACTTTTTGACAATCTCATCGACGTCACGGAACAGAGTGATTCCCAGTTCCTTGGCTTTTTCTTCTGACAGGAACGGGTCGTAGCCGAGGACGTTCATTTCAAAAGCCGCGGCGCGGGATGCAACGCTCAGACCAATTCGCCCCAGGCCAATGACAGCCAGAGTCTTGCCGGCGAGCTGTGTTCCCTGGAATGACTTCCTGTCCCACTTGCCAGACTTCATGCTGGCGTGAGCCGGTCCGATGTTTCGCGACAAAGCCAGCATCATGGCAAACGTGTGTTCGGCCGTGCTGATGGTGTTGCCGGTCGGGGTGTTCATCACGAGGACACCGGCGCGAGTCGCCGCTTCCAGATTGATGTTGTCGACACCGACACCGGCGCGAGCGATACATTTCAGCCGTTCCTGGCCTTCCAGCAGTTCCGCGGTCAAAGTCGTGCCGCTGCGGATGATAATGCCATCCGCGGACTTCAGCTCTTCACGAACCTGTGCAGGAGTCAGGCCACTCTTGACGACAACCTCAATGCCTTCTGTCTGTTCCAGAATCTTCAGGCCGGCCTTGGACAGGCTGTCGGTAATGAGAACTCGATACACGATAGGAAACTTTGCTTCAGAGACAGGAAAATGGGCATCACATGTCCAGAGAAACCCCTGTCGGAATTCCTTTGGAAACTCTATGTTCTAATAGATCGACGACAAATCACAAGACGGCGGGAAACGCAGCCGCGTTCGGAGGCCAATTTTCAGTGTCTCAGATTCGAGGATTGGCCGAACCGGCAGAAAATGCATGAGCACGGGCTCAATCGCGCATTCCCGCCCAGACTGGAACCATATCGCAGTACGTTTGTGCGTTACGACTTTTTCGTGACGTTCCGTGCTTTTGCGAGCGGGCTCCTCCTCTACTTCTTGCGAGTCCAAAGCATCACATACACGGCATACGCACCCAATAAAATAAAATGGCCAACTCCCAAAAGCAGAAACAGCCCACCGATCCCACTGATGATTTTGCTTCGAAAGACTGCGTTAAGAAAAAAGCAGACTAGAAAAATAGTTAGAGATATGGACAGAGACGTGTCCAGATTCGGGATTCGCATATGATCCTCATTCCCATGATTCCCGGCCCACAATTATGTTTGCAATGTGCCCCATGAACGCAGCCGCAATTCCGGAGTTTCGCACAGATGTTTTAACGGGACTTCAGGTACTTGTCGCTCCCGTCAGGTCTTCACGACCCTCGGCTGTTCACCCGGAACCTTCGCTGGCAGGATCTGATGATCCTTTCGCAGAGGGCAAGGAACAGGAAACACCGGGTGAAAGATTCGCGTTTCGCGATCCCCATTCTCCGCCAAACAGCCCGGGATGGCTGTTGCGAGTTGTCCCTAACCGGTATCCGGCGGTGGTCGCTTCCCAGACAGATCAGACGACATCGCCGTTAACCCCGGCCGATCCATATTTTTTGTCTCAGCCCGCATTTGGGGAACACGATGTGGTCATCGAGTGCCCGGATTCGCGAACTCGTCTGGCAGAGCTCGCGACAGAGGAAACGGCGCGGGTCTTCTTTGCCTGGCAGGCGCGATTGCAGCAGTTGGCTCAGGACGGTCGCTATAACAATGTCTCGATCTTTCGCAACGAAGGCTTCAGTGGCGGCGCTTCACTGGCTCATTGCCATTCTCAGATCATTGCTTCTCAGCAAGCGACTCCACTGGAAACAGAACGCACAGAAAGAGCGGCGCGACATTACGAAACAACCGGAGGCGAAATTACTCTCGATCTCCTGTTTGCTGAACAACGAGCCGGAAAAAGAGTCGTGGTTGAGTCCGAGCGATTTGTCGTGCTGTGCCCATTCGCCTCGCGCACCTCGTGGCACGTTCGATTCGTCCCGAAGTCCTTCGCAGATCGATCGTTCATGAACGCCGACCAGGACACATTGAGAGAACTGGCCGAACTGGTCAAACGCATGCTGACAATTCTGGAGCAGACTCTGGGCGGCGATTTTTCCTTCAACCTCATCCTGCCGCACCCTCGCCTCAATCAGCCAGAACAATTCCGATGGATGTTGGAACTGATGCCCAGAACAGGACGATCGGCCGGATGGGAATTCCTGACAGGTGTCGACATCGTAACCGTAGCGCCCGAACAGGCTGCCACGGTTCTGCGCCAATACATCTCGCAGCCCCAGACCTAAAGACTCGTAGGATCCATCAGTTCGATTGCATTGCCAGCTGTGTCACTGACGTAAACGGAACGAGTTCCGTCGCGATGACCTTTCAACGCCGGATGCACCGTTGCCTTGTCGGAAACGAACGCGATGTGCGGCGGATGCTGATTCGGCAGAACGAGTGCCAAATGCATATTCGCAAACTTCAGGAAGGCCCAGGTCTCGTCCTGATAAGCGATCTCACACTTGAACTCTTTCGTGTACCACTCAATCGCAGTGGCAATGTTGTCAACAGATATCGCGATATGGTGGACAACATCTAACGGTTCTGACATTTCTAAATCCTTACGCTGATTCCGCAGTTCATTTGTCGAAACACGCAGGCCGATAACGCATGCCATCGGTGATGAACGAGGTTCTGACGGGTTTTCTCACTGACGATTATACACCCGACCTGCACTTTCACAGCAGCACACGTCGGAACCGCGGATTTGAGAATCCGCACATGTGCCGAACGAAGCGCCTGTCCTGTCTTCCTAAACGAGGCGGGGCGGAGGATCTCACGTCCCATCCGGGGCAATGTTCATCGGAGCATGCCATTCAACACAACCCGGGCAACAGATCATTCCCCAATCGTCAGGATGTCAGGCAACTCACCGCAAAAAAATGCAAACATACCCGTGTTGTGCAAGATACGCGCATCTATCGCCCGAAACAATTGGAGCCGCCTCCCTTCGCCAATCACAAGACGGTACATTTGCTTAATCGTGGTTAATCGTGCGATTCGCTGCTTCAAATGAGATGGCTCCTGTGCAATTCCCATTCGACCCCAGCAGTTGCAGCTCGCATGCATGGCTGACGTATGGGTGCGAAGCGACGATGGTCCCTGAGTTAACCGCCCAGGAATGGGCGACTATTTTCTTCACGCGAGGATGTCTTCGATGACTCGGCCGTGGTCAATCTCGAGTCGCTTGCGGCCGGGAATTTCCAGAGTCCGATTGTTTAGCCCCAGCAGATGCAGGGCGGTCGCATGCAGGTCGGTGACGTAGTGTCCGTCGCCCAGAGCATGGTAGCCAAGTTCATCTGTTGCCCCATGCACGCAGCCTTTCTTCAGCCCGGCGCCGGCCATCCATACGGTGAAGCCGTTCGGATGATGGTCTCGTCCTGTATTTCCACCGCCGCGAAGTTCCAGACCGGGGGTTCGTCCGAATTCCGTCCCGAACACTACGACAACGTCATCCAGAAGTCCTCGCTGTTTCAGGTCCTGGATGAGCCCCGCGACGGGCAAATCCACGTTGGCACACAGCCGCGTATGGTTATCTTTGAGCTGCTGATGCGAATCCCAGGAGCCATACGCGGACGGGAACACCTGCACGAATCGAACGCCGCGTTCGACCATTCGGCGAGCCGCCAAAAGTCGCTGCCCGGCGACTTTCGTGGCTTCCTGATTCAAGCCGTACATTTCCTGAGTCGCGGCGGACTCCTGCGAAAAATCCACCGCCTCGGGAACAGCGGACTGCATTCGAAATGCCAGTTCATACGATCGAATCCGCGCCTGTAGAGCCTGATCTTCCGGGTACTCCACGGCCGTCAAAGCGTTCAACTGATGAATGGCATCGTATTCGGCTCGCTGCAGTTCCAGGGTCTGCCCGGCGACTCGCTGAGCAAACGGCAGCGGGTTCTTCGGGTCCAGCGCAATCGGGATCCCGGCATACTGCTGACCAAGGTACAGCGAATCAATGGATTCGCGGGTGTCCGAACGAGTGGGGCCACCCAGAACGACAAACTTCGGCAGGTTCTCATTCAGAGTTCCCAGGCCATAATGAGCCCACGCGCCGACGCTGGGTTGTGATTCGTCCAGCTTGTGACGCCCCGTGTGAAACTGATTCTCAGCCGCGTGGTCGTTGTCGGTGGTCCACATGTTGCGAACAAAACAAAGATCGTCCACACATTTCGAAAGGTGGGGCCACCAGTCCGTCATCTCAATGCCGCAGGAGCCTCGTTTTTTCCAGCCCACCTGCATAGGAAAGATCGTCGGGTAAACGTCGCGGACATTGATCTCTTCGGAAGGTACGGAACGAAATCGTTTTTTGTGCAGCGGCGAATTGACCGGGTTATCGAACGGCGTTTTATCGAACGTCATCCCCGCATATTTGTTCAACGCAGGCTTTGGATCGAATGTCTCCATATGACTGTAGCCGCCGGACAGAAAAATCCAGATTACGGATTTTGCTCTTGGTGCAAACTGAGTAGGGGCTGGTACGAAACCGCCAGACTCCGCCGCGCGCACCACTCCATCGTCCGCCAGCATCGCACCCAATGCCATGCCGGTGACTCCCATTCCGAGATCGGATAAAAACGCGCGTCGATGGTTAGTCATGGGAGGCCTCAGTTTTCAAATCTCAAATCTCAAATCTTCGCTCGGAGCGTGAAGCTCAACGGGTGGTTAAGAAATCGTTGTGGTTCAACAAAATCCGCACGATGCTTTCGTAGCCTTGGCGTCTTTGTTGAATCGCATCATTGTCCGCGGTCAGAGAGGATTGTTTCTGCAGGGCGGCAAGACAGACATCCATCTCTGCATCGCTCGGTGCCCGAGTCAGGATTTGCTCAAACATCTGACTCACAAATTTTCTGTTCACCGCATCCGTGTTCTCGTCGGGGGCATTCTGTCTGCTCCATGCAGCCACGACGGCAACACTCGTTTGGTGCACGAGGTCACTGTTTGTCAGCGCAAGAGCTTGCTGGGGCACAATGCTGCTGGCTCGACGATAACAATCCAGAGGATCAGGGCCATCGAACAGTTCCCCAAGAGCACTCTTGCCGCCAGCTTCGGGATAGACACTGTAATAGAGGCTCCGGCGTTTAGTCGTGAGCGATTCCGTGTTTTCCAGTTCCACGCCACCCATTGTCAAATCCAGCTGACCGCCCAAAAACAGCAGGCTGTCACGCACAACCTCTGATTCCATACGACCCGCGTTCATTCGCCACAGCAACGCATTCTCCGGATCTTTTGAAACATTCAGAGCGGCATCGCCGACCGACGAGACTCGCTGATACGCAGCACTGCTCACAATGATGCGATGCAGATGCTTCATGTTCCAGCCGGATTCCATAAACTCCACCGCCAGCCAGTCGAGCAACTCCGGGTGAGTCGGATCGTTTCCGTTTCGACCGAAATCGTAAACGCTCGAAACAAGCGGACGATGAAAATGCCGAGCCCAGATGTGGTTGACGGCGACCCGTGCCGTAAGCGGATTGTCCACACTTGTGATTGCCTCAGCCAGAGCTCGACGTCGGCCTGTACTTTCCTTTGGATAAAGAGGGCTCAACGGCGAATAAACGGTTGCCTGGTTTTCGTCGGCAAGCGATGCCATCGCTTTCGCCATGGCGGCCGTTGCGTCGCTCATCGCTTTTGCAGCGGCAGCAAGTTCATTCGCGCGAGCCGCATCCTCTGCGGGTTTGGCTTCGGCGGTTGCGTGAGCCAGTTCACTGCTGAGCACATCACTTTCTGCTTTCCTTAACGCCGCCTCACGCTCACGTTGACTGGCCAGGCGAATGAGCGATCCGACGACTTCAGGCGTCAGTTCACCAGTCCCGGCTCCTTCATATTGCGCTCGATCTGCCGCAATCCGTGCCTCAAGACTGCCGAGTTCCGCCTCAGCCGTCACAACCCGGGCTTCCGCCGCGTGAATTGCCAACTGAGGTCGACTCGCTGCGGCTTTTGCCAGCTTGACCGCATTCGTCGCAAGTTGCAGGGATTTGTTGGCTGCCGTCGCAGAGACGATCGCCGTCCCGGGCAATGCGGCATAAGGCGATCCTTCCCAGCCTTCGAAACCAACCGGAGAACGTCCCTCCGAATAAACGGCCGGCTCAAAATCCCACACCAGCAGAGGCGCTCCGGATGATGCGGACTGATCCGGTCCAAACAACATCAGATCGTCCACGGCAGCCAGACTTCCGGGTCTGGCATCAAACGAAAGTCCCTGATTGTCATCACCTGCCGGACGCCATCCATTCAATGCGACGGGAACCTGATCGACCAGAACCTTTCCGTCCGTCACTGATCGCACCGTGAGCAACGAATGATCGTCGTTAACATTCAGAACCAGACGCACGTGAAATTGTGTCTGTCCAGCTGCGAAGTCATAACGACCGGTTTCGAATTCGGTATAAGAACTCGGCTGGTACGACATGATCCGACCGTTGTCGAACGCCAGGTACCCGGCGGTCAGGCCGTTGGCGATGTCGCGAGCGAACTGAAAATTGATGTGAGCATCGTTAATAATCAGCAGCTGAAATTCAAAGGCCGCACCATGCTCCAGCGCGGCAAGTGTCTTGAGTCGATTTTGCACAATGCTGCGACCTGCGCCAGCGTCAAACAACAGAGACTGCTGACCGCTGAGCGCACCCGGTTTATTTTCTACGAACGCGTCCTTTGCAGCATTTGCCAAACCGGCTTCTGCTTTCGCCAGCTGGATTTTCACTTCTTCAGGCAGAGCAGGAGCGACTTCTCTTGCGGCTTTGACTTCTACTCTCGCCTTTTCAACGGCCGACTTCGCGCCTGTAAGGATTGACTCCTGAATCTCAGGACGAAGGCCCGGATACCAGGCTCGCGGTGGAAGTTGAACAGCCTTGATCGATTCCACGGACGCGTTCGCATGCTTTAGAAATGCTGGCAGGCCGGGCTTGAGTGAGCCCTTGTCGACGATTCGATTTCGTTCGTCACCGCCCGAATAAAACCATGTTGGAGCGTCTGACGATTTATCGAACACTCGCACCGCGCCCAGACGCTGGACCGACCGCAGTCCCGAATACGAGTAGTCCTGAAAGACGCCCGGATCCGGTTCACCGGGGACTCGATCCTGACGAATATAGACCGGTTCGAAGAAGGCTCGCATCTGAAAATAGTTATCATGCGTGATCGGATCATACTTGTGATCGTGGCAATGCGCACAATTAAACGTCAGCCCTAGAAACGCCTTGCCCGTGTGTTCCACAGCACTCCGCATCCAGTCGTTGGCGTTGAGCGAATAGTAGTTGCGAATCAGGTAGCCCGTCGCAACTCCCGCGTCGTAGTCTTCGGGGCAGATTTCGTCCGCGGCCAGCATCTCCTGAACCATGCGATCGTAGCCTCGGCCTTCGTTGAGCGACTTCACGATCCAGTCGCGCCATCGAAAAATCTGCGACGCACTGTTACGCACGTCGTTGGAATCGCGGCGTCCATACCAGTCACTGTATCGCCAGATATCCATCCAGTGACGAGCCCACCGTTCGCCATGTCGAGGATCATTCAGCAGTCGATCGACCACTTTCGTATAGGCGTCTGCGGAATCGTCCGCCACAAACGCCAGCAGCTCATCGCGAGTCGGCGGCAATCCGATCAGATCCAGTGTGACTCGCCGCAGCAGCATCAGCTTGGACGCTGGCGGCCGAGGTTCAAGGCCATGCTCAGAAAGCTTCGCCAGCAAAAGCGCATCGACAGCAGAAGTCGAAGAGGCATCACCTGCGAGCGACTGCACTAAAGGACGAACTGGTTTTTGAAAGGCCCAGTGCAAGCCGGGATCTTTTTCCGGCTGTTCTCCGTCCGGTGAAGGGGCTCCGTCGTTGATCCAGTTTTGCAGGAGACTAATCTGATGTTCGGAAAGTGGTTCACCCTCCGGCGGCATTCGAAGGGAATGATCGGCCGAAGTCACGCGGTCCATCAGACTGCCCGAGGACGGCCGATCGAACGCAATCACGGGACCGCTGTCACTTCCTTTTCGAATCAGTGATCCCGAATCCAGTCGCAGACCCGCCTGTTGCTGAAGCGCTCCATGACAGGAAAAGCAGCGGGCTTTGAGCACCGGCTTGATGTCGCGAAGGTAATCAACAGATTCAGTCTGAGCGATACACGCCCCGATGACGCAGGCCTGAGCAAAGCAGACCGTCAGCAGCCAAATGCAGCAGCGGATCGCAGGATGCATAAGATCAGTCCTCTTCCGGTCATGACAGACACTGCGATGGTTCAGGATCAACACACATTAAATCTGAACATAACAGCCGTTTCCAATCCCAGCAACGAACTTTTTCAAAGCCTGAACATACGAACGGATGGGAAGAAACACAGTTGTCGACAGATCAATCAGCCCAGCAGCTCGCGAACGATCTGGCCATTGGTCACGTCATGAGGACGTTCTGCAGGATCAGGGAAGGTGGCTTCGGGCCTGATACCGAGCAAGTGAAACACAGTGGCCGCAAGATCACTCGGAGTCATTCGACCGGAGACTGGAAAACTTCCGGTGACATCACTGGCACCATCAACCTGGCCCGTCCGAACGCCGGCACCGGCCATCACAAACGGAAAGTCACCGCCCCAGTGATCTCGTCCGCCGCTGGCGTTGAACTTTGACGTTCGTCCCATTTCACCCACAGCAACAACCAGAGTTACAGATCGACAATCGCTGCGATGAGATATCAGCCTGCAACCCAGACCCGTCTACATGAAATTCAGCGGCAGATGGGTCACAGCGAAAAATCTCAGGATCCCATTCTCGCCCCATGAAGCCAGCATTCTGCCCCGGAAGAAGAATGTCAGGATTGGCCATAATGGGTTCAGGAAGCTGCACGGCCGGAAACGGAACTTTGCCGCTGGGTTTCAGCCGCTTGACGATCGAACCAATCGTCGGCCAGTCGTTGGGTGCCAGGAATCTCATATCAGGCCCGGCATACTTCTGACCTGTGTTGACCCAGTAACCCCCGGATTCATGATTGGGATCATCAGTCGCCGGCGAGTCGTGAAGTCACAGAAGCCGGCTCAAGGCATGTTCGTTCGTCGCTGAGTCGCGTTCTGCCTTTGCCGACGGCAGATTGGTGGGTCCACTCAATGCCAGTGCGATCAATTCGGAAGGGGCGAAGTTGAACAATTGACGCCGACGTCTCGGCGATGGAAAATGCGTCGCCTGACCATCCCCGCTTCTACGGCATGTTCCCTGAGAAATCCCGACCATGACAATTCAAATGTTATCCCTGATCGTGCTTCTCATCACGGGGCTCACAACTTCGCCAGCGGAGGCGCAGATCGCTCCGTGGGCTGACGGAAATCTGAATGTCCGGGAAGGACTTACTGTCTGGCTGGATGCGTCGCAAATCAACGACACGCGAACGGCCCAGCAGCAGCCGGCACACACCAGCGGCGATGAGATCGCAGAGTGGGCCGATGCCGCCAGGGCCAGCCAATCGTTTCAGCCAGCAGATGCAAAATGCCGCCCGCGGCTTGTCAAAATTGGCGATTCATGGCTGCTGCGGTTTGACGGTGAGGACGATCATCTGCGTCTGACACAGACAGGAATGAATCTGAAGGCTGCAACTCTTTTCCTTGCCGCGGCACCACATTCCAATCCCGGCGAGTTCAATGGACTCTTCGCCGCAAACGCCCCCGAGCGTCGGGACTATGAATCAGGCCTGACTATTGATCTTGGCCCGGGGCCCGGCTTTCGTTTCGAGCAGTTGAATGTTGAGGGCCGCGGTTTTGGTGGCGATCAGGATTTGCTGAACTCTGCGGACGACTTTGGAACGCTGCACACCATCGAAGTTGTGCTCGATTCGGATGCGAAACAGATTCGACTCGTTATGGATGGCAGACCGGAAGGCTCGCGTTCTTTCGTCCCGTCCGATCTGTCTTTCGATGAACTCACAGTCGGAGCTCGCTTCTATACGAATGAGCCCGGTGCTCAGCCGGTTCGAGGTTCTTTTCATGGCGATCTTGCGGAAGTTCTGGTCTACGATCGTGTGTTGTCCGAGTCCGAAGCAAAGTCGGTTCGCGACTATCTGACGAAGAAGTATGCAAAACTGGCCGAGGAGCTGCCTCGGGAACTCAAGCTGTCACAGAAGGGCTCAACGCCGCTGGCAAAAGCCGAGAATCCTCCTGTCATTCAGATGCTGCAGCCCGGCTTTTCCGTTCGCGAGCTGCCGCTTGAACTGACCAACGTTAACAACGTCCGTTATCGTGCCGACGGCAAGCTGGTCACGCTCGGCTACGACGGCGACATTCATCTGCTCAGCGATACAGACGGCGACGGCATCGAAGACAAAGCGGAACTGTTCTGGAAGAACGAAGGCAGTGTTCGCGGTCCGCTTGGAATACTGCTTACTCCGCCAGGGTACGCAAAGGGAACTGGCGTCTTCCTGCCCAGCAAAGGCAAAGTGTCGCTGATCGTGGATACCGACGGCGATAACAAAGCGGACGAAGAAATCATCGTCGCTACCGGATGGAAGGAGATCACACAGAACGTTGATGCTGTCGGCATCGCCATGGACAAAGACGGAAATCTGTACTTCGGACTGGGAACGGTTAACTACGCCAACGCCTATGTCGTGAACGATGATGGCAAGGCCGAATACGATCTCAATTCCGATCGCGGAACGGTCCAGAAGGTCTCCGCCGATTTCAGCAAACGCGAAACCGTCTGCACGGGAATTCGCTTTCCGATCGCGTTTGCCTTCAACAGCGAAGGTGACTTGTTCTGCACCGAACAGGAAGGAGCCACGTGGCTGGCCAACGGCAATCCGCTAGATGAACTGCTCCATATTCGCTTGGATGCAATCGGTCCGAATGGGAAACCGGGAACGATGCGACACTATGGATTTCCTCCCCGACATCCACAGCACAATCCAAATGTCATTGATGAGCCCTCGACGTTTGATTATTCGCCTCAACATCAGTCGACGTGCGGCATGTTCTTTAATTCGTCCGTCAATGGAGGCCCTGTCTTTGGGCCGGCTTCATGGACAGGTGACGCGATCGTCACCGGGGAGTCGCGTGGCAAGCTGTGGCGAACAAAGCTGATGAAAACGGAATCCGGTTACGTCGCGGCGTCGCAGTTGTTCGCGTGCCTGCAGATGCTGACCGTCGATTCGTGTGTGGCGCCGGACGGAGATCTTGTCGTCGCTTGTCACAGCGGCCCGCCGGATTGGGGAACTGGCCCGGCAGGCATCGGCAAGCTGTTTCGCATTAAAATGGATCAGCCTGAAGCGGCGAGACCCGTGGCGACATGGGCCGAGAGACCTCAGGAGATTCACATTGCGTTTGATCGCCCTCTTAACACGACCGAGTTTCGTCACCTCGCGGAACGCATTCGGGTCGAGTACGGCGAACATGTGCGCGCCGCCGATCGATTCGAAAACCTAATGCCACCGTATGCGCTCGTGCGTTCTCAGTTGATGAAGCCGCGATTCACGTTGCCGGTGGGAGGCGCCGCAATCACCAGTGATCTGCGAACGTTGATCATTAACACTGCTCCCATGCAGTTCGACGTTCACTACGCGGTCACGGTACCAAGAGTTCCGTCTCCTGAAGACGCCAATGCTGTCACGAAGATCGCCGCCATCGATCAGAATCCGGAACTCGATGTGGATTTTGCCCTGCACGGAATGCAGGCCGAGTGGACGCCAGCCAAAGACAACACCACTCCTGCCTGGTCCGGCTGGTTGCCTCATGCGGATCTAAACGTCTGCCGCGCGATGCTTGCGGAAAGTGCGGGTCATGCGCCACTGTGGGATGCTCTTGAGCAACCCGGGACATTGGTGTTGAAGACTCGACTGAACCTTCATCATTTTCTGCGTCCTGATATTCAGCCGGGAGCAACGATCGACTATGAGTGGCCGGCGGAGGATGCGTTCGTCACTTTCAGCAGCAACCGTGAGATCGTGGTGCAGGCGAGTCAACCTGGTGACGCCAATCAACCGGCCACTGAGCTTTCGGTCGCATGCGATCAAAAAGATGTGGAACGCCAGCTTGCGACGTTCAAGGCTTCCGCCGATCAGAAGGAGCCAGTCGATATCGTCGTGGCGATTCGAACAGGGAAGAGCACCGTTCCTCAACTGACGGTTTCCGTTCACACGAATGAAGATTCATCTTCGCGACCCGTGCAATTGCATCGATTTCTGCAACCGTGGGTCGAACTCGCTTCGCCGGGCGAATCGGCAGGGACAACGGAGCCTGCAAAAATCGCGGAACTTGAAGGCGGCAGCTGGGCTCGAGGTCGCAAGGTGTTCCGCAGTGAAGCGGCGGGCTGCTTCAAGTGTCACTCTGTCGGAGGTGGCGGTGCGAAGATCGGGCCGGATTTGGTGAACCTTGTGCATCGGGATTATGCGTCAGTGATGAGGGATATTGAGAACCCCAGCTTCGCGATCAATCCGGACTTCATTGGTCATGTCGTGGCGTTGAACGATGGACGCATTCTGACAGGTGTTTTACAGAATGATGGCGATCATTTGGTGATCGGCGACGAAAAAGGCATTGTCACAAAACTGCAAAAGTCCGACATCGAATCGATGACCGTTTCGAACACGTCCGTGATGCCGAAAGGACTGACTCAGAAGCTGACCGCCGACCAGATGAAGGATCTGCTGACGTATCTGATGACCAGACCGCCTCACATGCCGCTCGATTCGCCTCTCACCGCGCCGCCGCTGCGAACACAGGCCGAAGTCAACGCCGCACTTGCAGGCTCGGCGGAAACTCCGGATACATCGAAGCCGCTTCACATCGTCCTCGTGAATGGCCCCAAGGATCATGGCCCGGGAGAGCACGATTATCCGGCATGGAAATCGGCCTGGGAAGAACTGCTGTCCGCAGCTGACAATGTGACGGTTTCGACCGCCACCGAGTTTCCCTCAGACGAACAGCTGGCCGCTGCAGACGTACTGTTATTCTTTCAAAAAGGCAGTTTCGCGAAGCCTCGACCAGAAAAGCTGGACGCATTTCTCACCCGTGGCGGCGGCGCGGTTTACATCCACTGGGCAGTGAACGGCAACGACGAAGTGCAGGAGTTCTCGAAGCGGATCGGCTACGCCTCGTGGGGTGGTCGGATTGGATTTCGCCACGGACCGCTGACGCTGGAGATTCACAACACCGACCATCCGATCGTTCGTAATTTCGATCAGATCCAGATGTACGATGAGAGCTATTGGAAGCTGACGGGAAATCCGTCCGATGTCACTCTATTGGCCACCAGTGTTGAAGAAGGCGCTGCAACACCACAAATGTGGACAACAGAAAAAGCTCAGGGCCGAGTCTTCGTCAGCATCCCCGGCCACTACAGCTGGACCTTCGACGATCCGCTGTTCCGCATCCTGCTGCTTCGCGGCATCGCATGGACAGCCAAAGAACCAGTCGACCGCTTCAATGACCTTGTCCCGATCGGAGCAAGAATGGCCAAGTAGCCCATTTTTTACGCCAGCTCGACGGCTATCGGGTCTGGTTTTGCGAAGGCAGAGGGCGTCCATGCATGGTCTGCGTTTGCCGGTGATGTGGCTGCGATGCGCTTTCGTCGAAGGATGCCTGATGAATGTCGTGTTGCGGCCGATTGGCAGGATGGCCAGAGACTGGTACATCTCTCCCGGACACAATTGCCTGACCCTGGTGGAGATCGGCGACGGCGGATGAAGCTGGCACCTGTCCCTGAATCTCGGAATCAAATTTCCATATCGCGCCTGTCGCCGCATCAATGACCAGCCCTGGCACGCCTCCGATCACAATGTTGCCAGCAGTCCACCAATTAATCTTCGTGTCGATCTGATTACGAACAGCGCCTTCCTGTCCGGCGTAGAC
This sequence comes from uncultured Planctomycetota bacterium, assembly GCA_947085455.1. Classification (GTDB taxonomy): domain Bacteria; phylum Planctomycetota; class Planctomycetia; order Planctomycetales; family Planctomycetaceae; genus SXXK01. The sequence goes on from CAMTWR010000004.1 coordinate 78,336, forward strand.
GACAGTGTATTCCGCCGGACGAAATGGTCCTGTACTGGTTTTCAATGTCACCTGTTGAGGCGTCAGACCAGAATGGACGATATTCCCTTTTTCATCCACCACACTGAAGAAAGTAGGACCGCCAAAATTGTTGATCGTTACCTGATCCTTGCGGCCACTGACAATCGTGGCACATCCCCCAGCGCTGCAGGCAAACGTCAGAATCAACGACCAGCGGATCAACGACCAGCGGATCAACAGTTGAGTTGAGTTCATCATTCGAATCCTCCGCGCTGCCCGGCACAGGTTGGTATTGTCATCGCAATCGGTGGCCACCATTAAGCCACGGAGTATGAGAACAATTTCTCGTAGCCGCCAAGAGCGAACAGCTGCTCGGGATGCGAAGAACCTTGGACAATCCCGCCGGGACGCCGTTATCCGGCACAAAAGGCCGTCGCGAGGAGACAGGGGACCCTATGACGTCTAATCGCACGATGCGAGGGCTTCGTCAACACTTGATGTGACGATTGCCGCCTCGATTATTTTCGCCGACGGTGCGGCGAATCTGCGTAGACGGGCCACTTGTCGGCTCGCATGCAACACCAAAACCTATTTGTGACGCCGCACTAGTGAAACTGGCAGGAGCCTGAGTTGCCGCAGACATCGCAACCGATGGCAGTAGAAGCGGAATCGGCCTGCTCACGGCAATGGCGGATGCGATCGTTGATGATATCCAGCATTCCTGGGTGCAGACCAAAGGGGGCGGTGACCAGCCAGCGAACGTCGGGATAACTGCTGGCAGCGGCTTTAACAAGAGTCGGAATGTCTTCGGTCCAGTGCCGACCGGGCGAAAGGAAGTACGGGAAGACAATAATCTCCGTGGCGCCCTTTTCCACACAGGCTGAAAACGCCTGAGCAATCGTGGGCTCGGCGAGTTCCATGTGCGCGGGTTCGACGATCGAGTACTGCGACTGCGCGGCGAAACGTTCGGCGGCGGTGTGGAGCATTTCATTGCTCGCACCACGACGGGAGCCGTGGTCGACGATGATAATGGCGGTGACTGGGTCGGACATGGGCGGCTTGTTCGCGGAGAGATAATAAAGTGATACGGCCTGAGCCTGAGGTAGTTTTGAAAATAAACAGTCGCTACGTTGGAACCGCGATACCGTCCATCAGGGATTTTAAAATCTGAGTCGCTCGCTGACGATGGCCCTCCCGCAGCACGCCGCGACAGACCACACGATGAGCCAGAACCGGGATAGCCACCTGTTTAATATCATCAGGGATTACATAATTGCGGCCCTCTACAAAGGCGATGGCCTGAGCCGCGCGATACAACGTCAATGCACCGCGAGTGCTGACGCCCAGCGTAAGTTCGGCGTGAGACCGCGTCCGAGTCGTCAGTTCCAGCATATACTCGGCCAATGAATTTTCCACATTGACGGCCTGAACCAGCTTTTGCAGTTCGAGAACTTCATCGGCATTAGTCACTGCCGACAGGCTGTCCACGGGCTGACCAGAGCGATGCCGCTGCAGGATTTCGAGTTCGGCCTTTCGATCCGGATACCCCACGCTCAGGCACATCATAAAGCGATCCAGCTGGTTCTCGGGAAGCGGATAGGTTCCCTCAAACTCATAGGGATTCTGAGTCGCAATCACCAGAAAAGGTTCCTGCAACTGGTGCGTCAGCCCTTCGATGGAAACCTGACGCTCACTCATCGCCTCCAGCAACGCACTCTGATTGCGCGGAGTCGTGCGGTTAATTTCGTCAGCGAGCAGAACGTTGGTGAAGATCGGACCTGGGCGAAATTCAAAGTCGCCAGTCGCAGGTCGATAGACGCTGGATCCCAAAATGTCGCTGGGCAACAGATCGGGCGTAAACTGCATTCGCACAAAACGACAGCCAAGCGACTTCGAAAGCGCTCTTGCAAGCGACGTTTTGCCGAGACCCGGAGCATCTTCAAGAAGGATGTGGCCACCGGCCAGAAGTGCGACAACCGACAATTTAATTGTCTGTGGTTTTCCAAGTACCGCACTTTCCACATTGGCAATGATGCGCCGAACAACCTCGTGACTCACATGCAGCTCCGAACGGATGGACACGAACACTCAGACAGGCGTCGGAAGTCTATCGCCTTCTCCGACGTTCCACCACAGTCTCGATACTGAACAAACCCTTAAGTTGCCATTTCCGCCATTCGCACCGGCTCAATTCAACAACTCCGGCTCTCTCTTTGTAAGTGTCGGATGCAGAACTCTCTGCCGAGCAGCCTCGGCCGCGCGAGCTGGAGCAAACGCATCTCGGCCGCTTCGCCCCGGAAAGCCGGGCCATGCCACGATTCCGGCAGGCATCTCGTCTGTTGCTCGTCGCCGCCACTCCGGAACGTAAGTCGGCAGCTGTGGATCATCGAATACCGAACGACGGCCCCAAAGAATCGATCGCCCGTCACCATACAGCCGGACCCACGCCTTGTGTTGATCCAGAAACTTCACAGCCGGCGTATCCGCGATCCGATCCATCAGAACCAGATTCGGATTGCCAAATTCGAGCACCCGATTGGAATCGACAGGTCTGGACGCCGGGCCGCGATGACGACGCGACAGATCACTTCCAAACAGCAGATCGAAATTCATGTCGACCACAGTCTGTGGATAGCACGTATCATAGCGACCATCAAAACCAACCGTAGTCGTCGGCGCCAACGCGGCGAGGGCATACTGAGCCCAGTCGAATGTCACGACCATGCGACCGTTAATATTTTCGTCTGCTAAAAACTGGATCGCCGAAACCGGATACTGACTGCGATCCACACCAAAACTGACGAACGAATAACCAAGCAGCCCCAGCAGCAGCGCAGCGACAACGCCCAATTCGGCAACCAGCCAGCGAATCTCTTTGCGAGACAGTTCCTGATGAGTTCCGAGAGTGGGTCGCCATGCGACAACACGCTGCCAGAGCGATTCCAGATGTTGTGGCATCCAGAAACCAAAAGCAATGGCGAAGAATGCGAGGTGGCGTACATGTCCCAGCGTCTGCACAGCGATTAGTCCCAGGACAGTTAATTCCACCCAGTCACGTCGGCGACGTGTGCATTGAAGACTGACCAGTGTCAGCACCGATAGCACCGCAAACGGAACGGCAGTGACGCCCCCATCAAAGATATTGGCCCACTCAGAAACTTCCGGGCGTGGCTGACTGAGTGACACAATCATCCAGTAGGGCAGTTCGTATCCGTACGGATTGATCAACACAGCGCCAACTGCGCAGATGCTGATGGCAGAGAAATGCAGAATGGTCTTCAAGCAATTGGTCTCGCGACGCAGCAGCAACTCGATGGAGCGAAGTCCGAGTACTGCAATCAGCACGCAGAGCCCTGCCGCAAATCCTCCGTGAGAATTTGTCCAGACCGTCATCAACGGCACACACATCCACAGCCAGCGAAATTCTACACGCCTGTCTTCAGCCCAGCTGCGAAACGCACGTTCGATCGCCATGAACATCAGGCCGCAGCACAGAAAACTAAACAGCTGTGGTCGTGCGAGCCAGAATTCACTCAGTCCCCATGCCACGGGAACCATCGCAACCACTGCGGTTAATGTGGCGACTTGTCGACGCTGAGCCGTGCGAACCATTCCCCACAACAGCCAGAGTCCGGCGACACACTTGAAGATCATCAGACCCAGACCACCGACCGTACGCTGGCCGAGTGCAACGGCCAGTTCAAACAGATTTTCGTGATTGACCCAGGGCTGATCGGGGGTCGAATAGGTGTGCGTAGCGGTCCGCGGCATCTCGCCAGCAGAAAGCCAGTCTTCCCCGTATTGAATATGTCCCCACAGATCGGGTTCAATCGTGCGCCATGCCAGAAGATTGGCCGCCACCAAGGTCAGCAGCAACACAATGCCGCGAGACAGCCACTGTTGACTGCCGTCTTGTTGTTGAATGCCCTGCATCTCTCAAATCTCGCCTGTCACACTGCCGAATTCTATGGGCCGGAACACCACCCTAAGTCAGCGTAGCTCAGGCCCGCCATGTTGCGCGGCAGGTTTTCAAGACAGTGGGATGCCAGATCGCATCCTGTCGCTAAAATCCCTTTATGCAGAACAACTGCTGCAACTGACATCCGTCCTTTCTGACCGCATTTCGAATTCAGACGTCGCTATGAAAACTCGGCAAGTCATTTTTCCGCTTTTGCTCGCCTGCGTCACTGCGGCCACTCTGTGGCGAGCAGCGAATCCTCGCGAAAAAGTTGTCGTTTCCCTTGAGTCACTCAACTTGATGCCGGCCCCGGAATTCCAGCTGCTGGATCAGAATTCGCGGCCCACACAGCTGAAGGGCTACGTTGGGCGTTACCGAGCTCTCATCTATTTTTTCCCTTCAGGCCAGGTTCTGGATTCTGACCCCGTGCTGCAGCGGCTGCGAGAAGTCTTTCCTGCTCTGAAGAGATCGGGCGTGATGGTGTTTGCCATTTCGACACCGTTGAATCCGGAACAGAAGACGAAGGCCATTTCATACCCATTCCCAATCCTGCGGGATACAGTCGCGGGCCAGCCGGGTTCGTGTTCCTCGCGGTGGGGGCGAACTCCGACAGTCTCCGGCAACGCCCCCTCTGCAAAAATTCAGCCGGCCGTTTTCCTTGTCGAAGGCACCGGCCTGGTCAGTTGGGAAAACGACTATCCGAAGCCGACGGAATCACCGCTCGATCTGATCAACGCATTGGTTAGCGGCCAACAATAGTTTGCGAGACCACATTTCAATGACTGCGTGATTTGAAGCACCGGATTTATCCCTCGACCTCAGACTGACGAACGCTCGACAAGACCACCGACCACCGACAACTCTGGCAGAAAACGTCGAGTCGCACGGCCATCTGCTTCGGTTGTCTCCTGAAGACGAAACACAGTCAGATGGGCAGCGGACCCTTCTTCCAAAGAAGTGGGCGCGACCTTCATCAATTCTGCCGGCCGACTTGACGCAAGTGACCACGCATCCTGCAGAGTCGTATTGCAGGTCGACATGAAATGGGCCACGCATTCGCCCGTGGTCGCTCCGGATCCCGCGAGGAACTGAGTTTGACCGGCCACCACGATGCGACCATCGGCCAGGACATCGACGGCAACTTCTCCCGTCGAATAGCGTCCCGGGCGACATCCGCCAAATCCCGAAACATCGGACGTCAGGATTATTCGATCACTGGTCTTGCAACGATGAACACAGTTGAGCATCGTGGCGGGGACGTGCCAGCCATCCGCAATCACACTGCATGTCAGCCGATCATCTGCTAACTGCGGCCAAAAAACATTGTCGTGCCGAGGCACCATGCCCGCGCAGCCATTTCCCAGATGCGTTCCCAGTCGTGCGCCCCGTTCGATGGCCTGCTGAATAATGCTGGTTGAAGCGGCAGTGTGACCAATCGATACGACAACGCCCGTCGCTGCCACCTGTTCGATAAAGTCCAGGCCGTTGGCGACTTCCGGCGCCAGTGTGACCAGCTTCACCAGTCCACCAGCCGCCTGCTGCCAACGCAGAAATTCCGACACATCTGCAGGCCGCACGTGCTGCAGCGGATGAGCTCCACGAGGTCCGTCGACAGGCGAAATGAACGGCCCTTCCACATGACATCCCACGACGGAGTTCCGGACCAGAGCCGACTTTTCACGAGCCCGTCGAATCGTGGCGAGCCCGTGTTCGATCGCGCCGCAGGAGGTCGTGATCAGCGTCGGAAAGCAACGAGTGATCCCCTGCTGAGCGTAAGCACGAATCACTTTTTCCACATCGTCTGTCGTCAGCGTTTCGCTGCAGAACCAGATACCGTGAAATCCGTTGACCTGAATGTCGAACAGTCCGGGTCCGACAAAAGGAAGTTCTGCTGATTCCTGCGCAGAAACACCGGCAGGAAGGATGGACGCGATCCGGCCATTTCGAATCTGAAGCCGTACCGCTTCGCCTGTATCAAATCGTCGAGCTGTCAATGTTGTCATTTTGTGCGGCAGACTTTACTTGAAAAGATCAACGAAGGAAGAGAGGAAAATCTGGCGGTTGTGAAGGTCACTCACGAGCGTCAGCGAAGTCGCGGCATGGGACATTAAGCGTCAGATTCCTGCAAACTCTGATTCACGGTTCGAATAACTTCCAGGCACTTTGAGGCTGGTATCCGGATTCTTCTTCCGTCTCATGAATGAATGCGGCGTAGCGAAGTTTTAAGGTTGATCCCGGCTTCACTTCCACTCGACTCACCGCCTCTTTGGTAAACGCATTTCTTCCAAACGGGTTGATCGCAATAAATCCGTAGTCGCGTGCGTGACTCCAGGACGGATGGAAGTTCTCGCGCGATGACATCACCGTCACTCCTGCCCAGCGCCCGTGAATCAGTCCCGAATAGTCACACCAGTCTGCAGTTTTCCCCCAGACTTCAGACCCGTTGATTCGTCCGGCACTGTCCATGATTCGGCCGCCTTTCTTGCTGTCCACAGCGATGGATGAAGCCACGCGAAGGCCCAGTCCCATTTCTTCCTGATCACCAAAAACCAGCCCGCTCAGCCCCGGAGTAAATTCACTGCTGATTTCGATCATGTATCCCTGTTCGGAAACACGAAATTTGTACTCACAAACTTCTTCGCACACGGTGCTCTTGCCATCTGTCGTGAGGTAGCGGTTCAGCACTGAGAATGTCCCCACGCCGTTCTCGGTCCGAGGCTCAGTCAGGAAGCGGACGTGTTCTGTCTTCGCTTTCAGGCGCCAATAATCATGACCGCTGAGATCGCCAAAGGACAACCACAGCCCCGAATGAATGTGCTCATGATCCATCAAATCGGTTGCACGATCAGGTGGATGATTGCGAGTCACTTGCAGGCCGGAGGCCGTCTTTACATCCACAAAGCAGGGGCGTCCGATTGCCGCGTCTTTAAAAAGGTAACGGGCAACGATCTGATCGTTGAGTTGTATTTCAAGCGAATCCGAATGCGGTGTGAAATGAATCGTCTGGTCGCCCGCGGACGTCACGGGGAGTCGACACATCAATGCCAAAAAGATCAACCATCGCATCGTTGCATTTCCTGGTAAGGCCGCGCCGCGACTTCAAGAGAAATGCGGCTAACGGAAGGTGTGCTGAAAAAAAGATCATAGAGCAACGACCACGCTCGCGTCGATGCATTCCGCGTTTTGACGCGCCGCGAAGCGTGAACGCGGTAGATTGCAAATCAGACCGGTGTTCATCACCATGTCATAAACTTGAAAATTCTTATTTGCCACGCCGGAACAAACATGAACACTCCAACAGCCCCGGAAATTCTGACTTTGGACTCTGTGACCATCGTTCGGCCCGGATCTGATTTTTCGAATCTCTACGAAAGCCTGCTGGACAATCTCGGACTCACCACCGAACTCGCTCAGACTCTTCCCGCGCCTCTGCTTGTGGTCGACATGCAGCACGTGAAATTTATTGGTTCGGCATTTCTTGGGCGAATGGTAAGTCTGCAAAAAGCCTTTGCAGCGAAAGAATCTGGCCGCTTTGCACTTTGCGGCATGAGTACTTTTTGTCGAGCGGCCATGTCCGTTTCCAAACTGGATACCGTGCTGGAAGTGTTTCCAACAGTGGACGATGCGGTTGCCGCAATAAGCTGAAACATGCGGCCGGTTGTGCGAAGGCTGCATTAGAGAAATTCATTCGCGATCTCAAGCGGACTCACAGCGCGATGCTGTTCGGCCGATCGATAACAGGCATCGACCAGAGCCATCGTCGGCAGATTTTTTCGTCCGGAAATGGTTGGTTCGCGTTGTTCTTCCAGTGCACACAGCAGTTCGGCCATCGGTCCGATAAACGCATCGGGGAACCAGACACTGTCCCAGGTCGGTGAATGCCACTGGCCTGCGTCGGCACGTGTCGAATACTGCAGCGTGCTGGGTGTGCGTTCCGGATACGACGGCCAGCCAATTGTTCCGCGAGCCAGTCCATCAGTGCCTTCGATTCGCCATTTGATTCCCAGATCCGCGGCACTTCCTTCACGAGCGGGACCGCTCCAGACGTCATCCCATGAGGACGCTCGAACGTTGCCGGGAAATTCGAGAATGTACAGCGCAATGCCGTCTTGATGAGCAAACTTTTCCGACGTTCGCGGATCCGGCGTCACGCTTGCAAAGGCACGATCCGGTTCCCCGAGCCAGTAACGCAGTGTGTCCAGATGATGAATGCTCATGATTCGCAGCGTCACCCAGCCCTGACGTTCCTGCCAGGGCATCCAGTGCGGGATCGCTCGCATCTCAATCGTCGCCAAAACCGGCGAGCCCAGAACCTGTTGATCCAGCAGAGTCCGACACGCTCGAACCGACTGATCGAACCGCATGTTCTGATTCACCGCCAATACCACACCAGCGTCTTCGCACATGCGCACAATCTGCAGCGCTTCGGCGTAACTGACGCCGAGCGGTTTCTGAGCGAGGATGGCTTTTAGTCGGTTCGGAACTGCCAGTGCTCGCCGAATCACATCCACCTGGCAATCTGGCGGCACCGCCACATCCAGCACCTGCACATCAGCACGCGCGACAACCTCTTCTACGGAATCACAGACAGATCTGATCTGATGTCGTGCGGCGACGCTTTCCGCCGTCGCACGTGTTCGTGATGTGATCGCGACCGGATTCAGTCCATGCTGGCGATAAGCAACCAACTGACAGTCAGCCATGATGAACCCGGCGCCGATGCAACCAATGCCGATGGAACGATCCACTGGCAGCGGAGGCTCAATCGAAGCGAGCAGGGCGGCGTTGATTTCGTTTGCCGACAGGTGTGTCATAAAGATGCAGGCCGGTAAAGATGGGATCCGAGTCGATGTTTCGTCTGCTGACTATAGTCGTTGTTTGCTCCGCAAACAAAACGGGTATTGGAGTGCACTTTTCCTTTGGCATCTCCGCCAGACGCCTTTCTGGCCTGATGCAGAAAAAACTTACCGCGATCAATACATGAGTAGTGAGTTATCTGATGTGTGGCAGGGAGAGTATTGAATTTCGCAGAGTGCAGCGGTGGCATCGTTGAATTCATGAAACGCAGAGCAACAACAGGTACAGCAACAACGATTAAGAGCTTTACAGGATTGTTCGTTTCATTCGTTTTGTTTGCGGAGCAAACAACGACTTTAAGTTGCGACAACGGCCTGAGCTTCCAACAGCAGAAGGCGGGTGCTGATGTTTTCGGACGGAATGCCGAAGCAGTGGGAAACAGCAAAGCGATACTCTGCCAGCTGCGGGCCGTAATGAAGCTGTTTGCCTTCAATCCAGCGAGTGCGATCGCCAACGAAGCGGTCTGTTTTAAAGTCCACAACATCCGCCGCAACAGGCCGACCATTACTGTAAAGCAGAACCAGCCGATCGATCGTTCCCTGAACAAGTTCGCCGTTGTGAAGCAGCACAAACGTGCGTTCTCGTTCGACCTTCAATTGTAATTGCCCGCTCGCCAGCTGACTTTTGTGCACATCAAATGACGGTGCCCCGCCGCCCGTCGTGCATTCAAACGCTTTTCGAATATCCGGCTGCTTCAGCATTTTCATAAAATCGGGCAACAGCAGATTCACGATGTTATCCGGAACGGACAGCTCCATTGATTGCGTCCGCAGCAGCGCTTCGTCAGGCATTGCAGCAGAACCGTCGAGCCAGTCTATGCATTCGAACCACGCATGCATGACCGTCCCGCGAGTCCTCGCGTCGACGGCGGGTGGCCCTTTGCGATGAACGGCAACAGGTTCCTCAGGAAGTTGTCGCTTCGCAATCGCCGAAGTAACTTCAGGCAGGTACAGACGAGTCTCATCATGCCGCGATGGGGCTCGACGCCGAAGTCCTCGCCGACGACCATCCGGCATCGGTGAAAGTCGCACCTGTGGAATGATCGCCTTCACCATTGTGCGCGGCTGAGCTTCGGCGAATCGCAGCTCCGGAAGACCTGTGAACCATTCCGGATCTCCAGTTTCGTAGAGTGTTGTCGACGGAGGCGCCTGGTTTCCACCGGACAATGCAGCAAGCAAAAGTCCGGCATAGGACTTGGGCGGCTTATCGCTCATGATCGGCGGGCACAGCAGGTGCATGGCGTGTTTGGCGCGAGTCACAGCCACATAAAAGACACACAAGCTTTCGGCCACCTGCCGTGAGATGGTGTCTTCGAAAGCTTTCTGCAAAGACTCCGGCAGCAAGGGACGCAGTGATTTTTTACTCCACACGCAAACGCGGTCCGGAGCTTCACCAGGCTTCTCGCTTGTGAACGCCGCCTGCGGGCTCTGAAACAACTGCCCATCGATTTCAGGCAAAACAACGACATCGAATTCCAGGCCTTTGCTCTGATGCACCGTCATGACTCGTACGGGCGCAGGTTCGGACTTCTGGAATTTACTGTTTTCCAGCAGCCGTACAAAGTCGCATGGATTCAGAGAGCCGGTCGCATCAAACAACCATCCCTGAGACACGACCTGCTGCAGTCTCAGCAGATCTCTCGCACTGCACGCCGGTCGTACGGATTCAGACAGCCACTGAAGCGTCTTTCCGTATCCTTCGTCCATCAGGCGTTCGCGAATGGACGCAGCAACTTTCGTGGCCAGCGCCAGATCTCGCCAGCGATGCAGACCAACAACCTCGGCAAACGGCGATCTCGCCACATGGAATCGCGACACCTGACATGCAGGATGAGACGTCAAATGCAGCAGCGACAATAGAGTCAGAACTGCCGGGCTGTCGGTCGGCGGTGTTCCACCTTCTTCACTGGCCGGCACATTCAATAGTGACAGCTCATGAACAAGTCGGGCGACCGTGCTGTTTTTCCGAGTCAACACGCCGATCTCCGCGCCGGGAGTCTGCTGATGCAGCTCGCGAATCTGCTCGGCGACCCAGCGAAACCACGGACCGCGCCGTTCGTCGGCCGACTCGCCTTCCATTGTCGGGGACGTGCGAAAACACACATAACCGGGCATGTCTTTGTGAGCGGTCGAATGCTCTGGAAACTCATTCGACCATTTCAGACTGGCGGCCGTATAGTCGTCCATGTTGGAATGGTTGGTGATCTGACTGAAGATCCGATTGACGGCTTCCATCACGGCCGGGGACGATCGACGACTCGTATCGAGTGTGTCCGTTTTGATGTCCGGCACTGCTTCTGCAACAGCATCAAAGATGCCGGCAACGCCACCGCGCCAGCCGTAAATTGCCTGCTTCCCATCACCCACACAAAAGAAACTCGATTTGCCTCCGTGATCATTGAGCGATTCCGTCAGGCGTCTCAGAATTTTCCACTGGTCCGTAGAAGTGTCTTGAAACTCATCCAGCAAAAGATTGCGAATGGAACTGTCCAGACGAAACCCCATGCGTCTCCCGCTGGCCGCCCCGGCTGACTTTGCCAGGATGCGAGTAACATCATTAAACCGCAGCCAACCATGTTCAGAACGCAGCTTGGAATACTCGCGATCGAAACGCGTCATCAGATTGCGAATGGCTTTCATCTGCAGGGCCAGGCGTTCCAGCAGCTCGGCTTTGGCATGGCTCAGCAGGCGTTGATAGATCTCAACAATTTCATCATTCAGCGTCTTTCCATAGTACTTCAGATCGTTGGCCAAAACCTTGCTGGCGAGGCCCTTGTCGATGAACTCGTCCCACTGCTCCGTCTGAAATCGCTCCATGTCTTCCGCCCTCGCTTTAATGAAGCGTTTGTCGGTCGGAAGTGGTGCGGCATACAGATCGCGCTGAGCCTGATCTCGCTGTTCCTGAGTCAGTCGATTGAGCTTAGGAAGCTTGTTCCACGCCTCATCATCGGTCAGCAAAAACAGTTCATGATAATTGCTGACGGTGTCATCGATCAGGTCTCGCACGCTGCGCTTCGACCGACCTTTGGCAAGCATCTGCATCAGATTCTGCGCGTCCTGAGGAATGTGTTGCGAAAGCACCGCGTCAATCGATTGTTCTCGCAGCTCACGGTCGGTGTGTTCATCAACAATGCTCCATCCGGGCGGCAGGCCCAGTTCCAGTGTCAGGCTGCGAGCCACCTGCTGAAAGAAACTGTCGAGCGTACAGACGCGCAGGCGATGCAGATGCCGCGTTACATCTGCAAGCAGCGCCAGAGATGTTTCGCACGTGACTTCGGCCGGCGCAAGAAACTCGCTCAGCCGTTTCGCAGCCTTCGGATCTTCGGCCGCTTCCGCAAGGCGCAGCAGAACGCGTCCAAGAATTTCTCCGGCGGCTTTACGCGTGAATGTTGTGGCAAGAATTGTTTCGGGACGGTCGCCAAGGAATAGTTGTCGCAGGAAATGTCCTGACAACTGAAAGGTCTTGCCGCTGCCCGCGGAGGCTTTGATGAGTCGTTTCATGGTTGCCTGTAAGCCGATCGTTTTTCAAATCGGCCTTCACGTTCTGGAGAAGATGAAAGGTAGCGAAGTTGGTTTTGGTTTCACTACGCGCAGGAATATCGGCGTGAGTCAGGTCGATCTACGATGGACTGCCACCGCGACCGGGCCAGGACGCCAGCCACGGAATATTGCGATCGATGACAGGGTCCTGACAGATGCGGGCCAGCTCTGAATAGCGATCGTCATTTATTGCGGTGACTCGATCAATCTTCAGATCAATGATGTCTGCGGCAACCGTGCGAGCGATCTGCTCAGCTTGCAGAAGTTCCGAATCCGTCCACGTCGCCGGCTCGTAACCCACTTTGCTCAGGTCACCAGGCAACTGGATATAGCCAAGATGAACATCGCCTTTGATGGGAATCGATCTCACCAGCAAACGATACAACGGCAACTGCAGGTCAACCCATTCATCTTTCTTGCGATGCGTTCTGTTTGGCGGATCAGCCGCTTCGCTGGTTTTGTAATCCAGAACGCGCCACTCACCGGTAGACTCCTTCCGATCAATCCGGTCCACTCGACCGATCAACTTCACCGGTCTATTGTGAATGTCTGCGAAATCTTCGCACGTTAAATCTCGCTCGGTATAAGCAATTCGCCAACCGTCACGAAGGCTGTCCACCTGCCACCTCGCAAATGCACTCAGGCGGCTTTCCAGCATTTTGAGTTGCACGCTGACGGTCGCCGAACGTGACCTTCCGAACTTTCCAAGAGCTTCCCGATGAAGCTCCTGAAACAGAAATGTTTCGATTGCCTCCACGTTCAGAGCTTCGCGAACAGCCGACTCGCCAAAGCTTTTCAGCACATCATGCATCAGGCTGCCGAACACCGGCGCGTTCAGTTCACGAACGTCGTCTTCCACGTTTCGGAGTCGAAGCTCTCGACGCAGAAAGTAGCGATAGGGACACTGGATGTACTCACGAAACGCGGTGACAGGAATCTCAACCGGGGCTGCCGGAATATCGATCGGGCAGGGCACCGCAAAGCCGCTCAGACGAGGCAAAACGTCAGATTCAGCGGCACCTGCGACCTCCACCACACCATCATCAGCCACATATCCAGGATCATAAAAGCGGTGAACTCGATCGGGAATCGACGCGGGATCAGCGGCAAACCACAAGCGGCTGGGGGCCAGCGGGTTCCCCTGCACGTCCGTTCGGCCGGTGATAAGCACCACCTTTCGGCGACTCTTCAGAATCGACGTCAGAGCATAAGCATCTCGCGCATAACGACGGCGATTGTCGGTCAGGTCCAGTCGAGTTCTCAAACTGTTGGGCATGAAGGCGTCAGAGTTCATGGACTCCGGAATCTTGCCCTCATTGAATCCAGTCAAAATCAACACAGGGCTGTCGTCGAGAGTCAGTTCAAGCCAGCCAAGCAGCTCTACCGCATCATCGTTCGGCTCGGGCGGAATAATTTCCACGGCGATCTGCTTCAACAGCAACTGCAGCGACTGACTGGCAGTGCAGAGCGGCAACACAGCGATGGGAATCCTCTGAAGCTGCTCATTCAAATCCTGCAGCTTCGTGACACATTCCACAATTCCCCGATCCGCTGCCGACTCGCTGTGGAGTTCTCGTTCTCCGTAAATGGTCGCGAGGACTCGCACTGCACCTTCGGCCCATTCCGACAACGGACGGCGCTGTTCCAATTGCTGAGTCAGCGACGATGCGAGCACGTCACCCATTTCATCAAGCGTCCGCTGTCGAGCCCGGTTAACCGGCTGCGTCTTCTGGGAACGCAGTCGACCCACAGCGGAACTTGCCGATTCGGCCGTGTACGCATCGGCTACGAGACAGCGAGACAACATCTCCACAGCTCGGCAGAGTTCCGCGACGATAATTCGACGTGGTGCCTTGCCCAGCATTTCTCCAGGTGTCACCTGCAGATGATCGGCGATGTATTGGTCCAGTTCGCTCAGCCACATGCCCATTCGATCATAGGCTTCCTCATCGGACAACGTGGCGGCCAAATAAGTGGTGATCCACTGATTGACGTCCGGATGTCGCACCAGATCATTGAGCGTTGCAAAGTCGGCCGGCATGTCGTCGCGAGCGGATGCAATGTGCAGAGCTAATGCCTGCAGCAGTCGAAATGGACGTGTTTCCGCAATGTGCATCCCGACCGGCCAGTGACCAGCGATACCAGCATCTGCCATCGCCTGCAGCAGCGTGGGAACCATCGTGTCATCCGCCACGCCGATTGTGATGTCGTCGGCACGGTAGAGTCCGTTGCTGGAAGAAAGTTCCTTCATCGCCGCATGAGCCTGCTCAATCGGCGTGCCGGTGAATCGAGTCTTCGCAGGTTCTATATTGAGCAGGCGATTCTCCCACACGTCGGCTTTCACACAGCCATGTTCATCAAAGGAATCGGCTTCCGATTCAGGAGCGTGAATTAGCGCGGTGACGCGATCAGAAACCTGATCCAGCATTTTTCGAATGATGCGATTCATGTCGACCGTACCGATCAGCACAATGTCACTGTCGGTGCGGCACTCGTTCATATCCACAGCCACCAGCCGGGCCGCCTGTCGATCCCAAAGTTTCAGTTCATCCATCTGCACAAGGTATTCCGACTGAATCCGACGCAGCGCTTTCCAGCGATTCGCTTCTTCAGTGTCGCCCGACTGCATCAGCTTTTCATACACCTCATCAAACTCCAGTCCCTCGCCCGCCAGCTCGTTGTGTTGCTTACGAAGCGATTCACACAAGGCCATCCATGCGGGAACAGAATCTTCAGGCGGACGATTAGGCAGCGCCTCCTTGATCTCCCACGACGGGATCGCATACAGCGCCTTCCGCCAGACCAGTAGTTGTGTCAGATCGTCGGCCAGCTTCTGTTTTTGCGGGTACAACATTTCCGGAAAACGAGTAAACGTGACCATCCTTGGAGGAATCAATGCGGGCCACTTGCCGCCGCCTCGCTGCACGAGAAGTTCAAGCATCCGCCGACTCGCGCGCCGTCCCGGAAAGACCAGAATGACTTTTGACATATCCAGCTGATCGCCGTGAGCATAGCGCCGGATCAGATAATCAGCTGCGGCTGTGAGGGCCGGTTTTTCCCAGTCCAGAAAATGACGAGTGATCGCCATGAAGACTCCATTCCAAAACAAATCCCTGACACATCCTGAAACTCTCAGCCACTGTTGGGGCTGACTTCCGATTTCAACATCCGACCGCAGAACCACCGCCGCAGATGGATAAATGCCACAACGGAACGCGACCGCTCTGACGATTTTGAAGGATCGCCCGACAGGGTGACTGACCGGGTGACTGACCAACTGACCAACCGACCAACTGACCAACCGACCAACCGACCAACTGACCAACTGACCAACTGACCAACCGACCAACCGACCAATAACTGCGGACAGCACCTAATTCAGAAATCGGTGCTCTTACTTTTTTTCATCCAGTGCGAATCGACCCTGCTCCGCGGCCATCATCAGGACAAGGTAATCTAATCGTGCAGCGTTCGCGATCTTGGCGAAGTTGATCCCGTCCATCGTATCCGTCGTCTTGTGGTAATGAGGATTGAAGCCACCGAACAGAAACGTGACAGGGATCCCTTTCTCGGAAAACGAAGCATGGTCACTTCGCCCATCGACACGGTTTTCTTCGTCATACTCAAACACAAATCCTACGGACTCATTCGCCTTCCGAACCATCTCGTGGAACGCGGCCGAATGATCCCGACTGCCCACCAGATGAATCGTATTCTCGTTTTCCGAAGCAGGCTCTGACGTCGACTCTTCGTTGCGGCCGATCATATCGATATTCAGCATGCAGATCATATCGCTCAGCGGCTTCAGCGGATGGGCCACATAGTATTTTGAACCCAGCAGCCCGCGTTCTTCCGCACAAAATGCCATCAGCAGCACGCTGCGGCGAGGCTTCACGGGATTGGCATGAATCGCGCGTGCCAGCTGCAAGACTGCCGTTGAGCCCGAACCATTGTCATCTGCTCCGGGAAACAATTCCCCCCGCTGAAGGCCCAGATGATCCAGATGTGCGCCAACGCAGACATGTTCGTGCCGTACCGTTTCATCCGCGCCCGGATACCAGCTGACGACGTTGGGAACATCCACACTTTCACGTTCAATCTTTAGCCGGCATTGAACCATCTGTGAAGAACTGACAAGCACATTCTCAGTGGGAGCGTTAGCAGAGAAAAGATCGGCACGCGCGCCACACCGAGCCGCGAGAGCATTGACCGCGGCCGTAGTGACCATCGCCACGGGAATGGAGCTGGGCGTCTTCTCGGATTCGTTCACCGCTTCATTACGGACTCGACCATCATCCGCCACGAACAGCACACACGCCGGCTTGCCTCGCACGATGAACGCATCATCCCAGCGAATACGGTCGGCCGATTGAATAACCAGAAGGCGACCGGCAAACGTGCCCTCGGCAATCTCAGGACGATTGGTTGTGACCACTGCAAAAGTCACCGGAAGAGAAGCCTCAAAAGCGCCGGCGAAGTCGCTGATCCCAATCGCCGTTCCGCCGATGAATTCCTCGACGCCGACCTTGAATCCGCAGTCCGCCGGCTGAGTTGCCAACTTGATGAAGGGAACATTCTGAAACCAGGACCCATCAGCACCTGCCGGCTGAAATCCGTACGATTCGAGCTGCGTTGCGAACCAGCGGGCCGCTCGAAGATATCCTTCCTGCCCGGTCCCTCGACCCTGCATTTCACCTTCTACTAAAGTCCGCAGCAGCTCTTGGGAATCGGATTCCCGAATAGTCTCGAATCCCACCAAATACTCTGCCGGTACCGGCGTGGTGGCTACAAAATTTCCTTCGGCGGCAACCAGAGCTGCTGCGGAGGCCATAATACCGAACAGTGTGACCACGAAATTGAGTTGGGCTGAAAGCACAGCGATAGGTCCTGATCAAAACGGAAAGAACGGAGCCCTCCTGAAACTGCTCTTTTATCGCTAACAAATCCAAACAGCCAGCGAATCGAGTGTCGGTGATCGATCAACCTTAACGACGCAGTTCGTCCATTCAAGGACGAAGAACGGCGAAGCAGACCATGACATTCGTCGGCCGAGATTTCCCGACACGCAACCGTGAGATCCGCTTTGATCCGCCGTATTCGTTGAAAATTGGTTCCAATTTGAGCTCAATATCTATGTTGAATTCCGAAAATCGGCCGGTAAATTCCAGCCCTCACAGATCGCCCAGACTGCTGCTTTCCTGAAAACTGTTGGGAAAACGGAGTTCTCAAGATCCGACAATACGCGCGTGCGTTCGCATCGGTTATCTTTCCAAACTCAATTTGATCCAGCCTGAGGCCGCTGAGCCATTCTTCAGCAGGCTTTTCTGACCACATACTCGATGGAATTCGCGAGATTTCTCGCGATCTGATCTTATGGAAAATCGCAGACTCTTCTCATTTCTGCTGACATCGCTGGCATTTTTGTATCTCTGGACGACTGTCATCGGCCCGAAATTCTTCCCGGAACCAAAAAAGAAGCCGGTTGCGGCCGCTCCCGAAGTGGTTCCGGCGGTGACCGGAGAGGGCGATGCTGTGCAGGCGATTGCTGCAGGCGACGCCGTCCCCGCAACCGATCTGGTGATTCCGGAGTATCCGACGGAAGCCGTGACACTCGGGTCACTGGATCCGGAGAGCGGCTATGGCTTAAACGTGGAACTGACCTCGGCCGGCGCGTCTGTAGCCGCGGTGTCGCTCACCGCTCCTCAATACAAGGATATGAAGGACAAAACGCAGGCGGCCCGCATCATCGGCAATAATCTGACAGATGATCGAACATTGTCGATGGCCGTGCTGGCCGTCGACAAGCAACTGGCCAGCCGCAAGCAGACTCTGGAATCTGCGAACTGGAAGCTGGTTGAAAAGACGGAAACAGATTCCCTTGCCACAGCGGTTTTTGAGTACGACGCACCCGATGGAACTCTCCGCGTCCGCAAGACATTTTCACTACCGCGACTGAAAGCAACTTCGGCGGCTATCGCGGAGGCATGGCGGACAGATCCGACCATTTACACGCTGGCTGTCACTCTGGAGTTAATCAATCTGTCCGATACACCTCAGACAGTGGATTATGAGCTTCAGGGTCCTGTCGGTGTGTTGTTTGAAAACGAAGAACACTCTTCGAAGTATCGTGACATCCATATTGAATTTGTGGACGACACGAAGCCAGCGACTCTTGCGGCTGGGACGATCGACGGTTACTGCGATGATCTTGACGATGAACTTGCTCGGCTTTCCTCACCGCTTGAACAGCGCGCGATGCTGCGTGAAGATCACGAGTGGACCTCCGCTTTTCGATATGCGGGCGTTGACGTGCAGTTCTTTGCCGCGCTCGTGGCACCGCTTGACGATCGGTCTGAAGAAGAACGGCGCGACAGCAAATGGCTGGAACGCACCTACCCTGTGATGATCGCTCGAAATCCAAGAGACGCCAAGACGTCGGATATCAGCGTGCGAATGGCTTCCCTGCCTGTGATTCTGAAGGCCAAAGGCGAGGGAGATTCCCTGACTCACAAGTATGCGTTCTTCGTTGGCCCCAAACGTCGCGAGCTGCTGGACCCGGCTCCACTGCAGGCCAGCCAGGTACTGAATTACGGGATGTTTGGTTTTGTCGCACGAGGAATGCATTATCTGCTGGACACGTTCTTCAGTCTCGGTCTGCCGTACTTTCTTGCCATTGTCTCGCTCACCGTACTGGTGCGAGGATGCCTGTTTCCGATTTCCCGCAAGCAAGCCATCATGGCCGCTCGGCAGAAAGAGCTGCAGCCACAGCTGACCCTGTTGAAAGAAAAGTATGCCGACGACAAAGAAAAACTGGCAAGAGCTCAGATGGAACTGTGGCGAAAGAATGGCATCAATCCGCTGAGCGGGTGCCTGCCTCTGTTCCTGCAACTGCCAATCTTTGTGGGCCTCTATACGGCATTGAATTCGGCTGTGGATCTTCGCCTGCAAAGCTTTTTGTGGGTCGATAATCTTGCCGCTCCTGACGCTCTGTTCCGGCTGCCGTTTTCACTGCCATTCGGACTGGGCCAGGATTTCAGCATTCTTCCGCTGTGCACAGTAGCCCTGTTCCTGACGCAACAGAAGTTATTCATGCCACCGGCGCAGGATGAGCAGCAGGAAATGCAGTACAAGATGATGAATATGATGACCGGCGTGATGGGCATTATGTTCTGGCATCAGCCGGCTGGCCTTTGTCTGTACTTCATCGCCTCCAGCCTCTGGAGTATCGCTGAACGAAAACTGCTGGGCACCGGCAAATTGACTCCTGCGACTCCCGCCGTTCAGGTCCTTGAACCAGATTCAAGCCCCGCAATAAAAGTGTCACGCAATGGATCCAGCACTGCAGTACCCGCTCCTGCTAAGCCAGCCGGTTTTCTGAAGCGACTTCTGGACGCCGCAGCAGACGCACAGAAGAATTCGGAACAGCAGCGTGAGAAAAACAACAAAGGCAAGAAGAAGTAAGCGTTCAGCTTCTTGAACACTCATCTTTGCCAGAAGACGAAAGGCCCGTTCCGCGAAAGCAGAACGAGCCTTTTTTATTTCCTCGCTCGACCAGAAACGCACGCTGTCGCATCAACGGTCGCTGCCCATGGATGGAAGATTGTTCTCGCATTCCAGGCGTTCCAGTCGACAGGGCATTTTGACCAATAAAGGATCACCAGGAAACCACCACTGATCCGCGAGATTCCTCAACGAACATGCGTGGCGTTGATGGCGGCCAGACAGTGCTTCTCAATGAACTCGATGATCGGAGTGCTGTCATCAAGCCCATGCACATGCCCCACGCCCGGCTTGTTGATCAGGATGATTTCACCACCAAGTGCCTTATATCGATCCGCGATGACTTTTGTGTTCTCATCCCAGGGCACGACTTCATCGGCATCTCCATAGACATGCAGCAATGGAACGTGAGCCTCTGCCAGCGGCTTTAACAGGTCGATCGGGTTCAACAATTTAGCAAACAGTTCTTCTTCTGTCGCGACTCCATAGACGGCCAGCAGTTTGCGAACTTCGTCGGGACTGCCAACGCCGTGGCCTTTACCCATCGGCCAGCTCTTCACATCACACACGGGCGCGTCACCATAGATGCACGCCACTTTAGCCGGGTTTTGAGCGGCCCAGTTGTAACAATAGAGTCCGCCGCGACTAGTACCGGTCAACGCGGCCTTTTTGGCGAAGCCATGTTTCGAAGTCAGCGTTTCATAAACCTGATCCCAATGAGCGACAGCAGTCGGGCTGCCGAACTGATCCGAGATCTGAGTGTAGACAATGTGAAAACCCTTCTGCAGAAGAGCGATATCCGGGGCAGGCTTGTGACCAAAAAACTCTCCGTGCCAGAACCAGGGTTTACCCTTCGCCGCGACCTTTGGAGTGACTACCAGAACGGGACGATTACCAATTTCAAAGTCGAACCTGGCAAATCCGTTCCATTCACTTTCCTTTCCCACAAAACGCTCGTCCGCGACGCCGCAGTTCGAACAAACGAAAAACACAGAAGTCACACAGACGAAGAGACGCATCCAAAGATTCATGTCGACCATTTCCTGTTGAATTTAGAACGCCTGACAACATCGGCACCAGCTCCCGGCCAGTCCGAAAGGCCCCCGGAAAAGTAGCTCAGAGCTTGCCTGTCCGGCTTCTGTCAGAGCCGCCTACGACGGCAAGACCAGTGAAGGCTGATCGGAAAGAGTAACCTCACGCAGTTGATTTGCGGACTCAATCCGTGCAAGTTTTTTCTCGTGACATCAGACTCATGAACGCCCGGATTGATTGCGAATGCTCGTGCGACTTTGAAGCGAAGAGCTTTACGCAAAAAGGCCGATGTCTTTTAAGACATCGGCCTGAGCATTGCATCGCAACGATTTTGAGAACTGAAACAACTTTGCCCATCATTTGACGGGCACTTCGTCGTTACTTGCCAGCCTTTTCTTCTTTCAGTTCTTCCAAAAATCCTGCGATCTCTGCTTTAGCATCATCCGACGCTTCGTCCAGATGTGCAGCAGCTTCCGTCTGCAGCGCGATGGCACGATCCAGATCACCCTGCAAATGCACAAGGTGAGCCAGGGTATCCAGCAGCATGCTGTTTTCAGGTTCTGCTTTTACAGCCTTTTCGGCCGCTGCCATTGCGGCTTTCGTCAAAGGTTCTGACAGGTCTTTTTTGTTATCTTTTGCTAACTCATAGATGCCCCACGCCAGCTGATTCAACATTTCAGGAGTTGTCTCTTCAGCACCAGAAATTTCAGTTAGCAGTTTGGCAGCGTCATCCTGCATGTCAGCGGAAAGCATCGCGTTGAGTTTAGCCAGCACAAGCTGCTGCTTCTCAGCCGGAGCCGCTGTTTTCATCAGCGCATCCAGATCAGCCAGGCCTTCTTTTGTTTCTCCCGCCTGAATCTTCTGCATCGCAAAAGTTGCCTTCAGACGGAACTCCAGCTGGCTGTACATCGTCTGAGTTTCTGCATCGCCTTCCGCGGCTTGCTTAGCTGCTGCCAGAACTTCCAAAGCTCCCTCCGCATCATCTCTCTGCATTTTGGCTCGCAGCTTCGTCATGACGAGATCACGTTCCTGCTCCTTGCGAAACTCTTCCAGAAAGGCATCTCGATCCCACTCATCGCTCACGATTTTTTCCAGTGGCATGTCCATGCTCATCGGATGGCCAATCCATTCGATCAACCCCGACTTGCCCACGATAAACGATGTGGGAATCCCATTCTGCCCGGCAGCTTCCATGTAGTCGGCCTTCACGGATCCATCCGGATCCGTCGTGAGACAGTAGGCGCTCGTGAGTTTGGCATAGGTCACAGGGTTTGCCGCAGTCTTTTTGTCGGCATCGCCTTCCGAATCTTCTTTAGCGGCTTTCGGTCCCTTTGCGCCGCGAACCGGTCGTTTCAGAAACCCCTGGACAACCTCCAGCTCTTCATCACTAATGCTGATAATCTGGACGCCTTTCTCGGCATAGCTATTCTGAATTTCAGCAAGGTGAGGCATGCTGGAAACGCATGGCCCGCACCATGTCGCCCAAAATTCTACGACGTAGACCTTACCTTCTTCGAAATCTTCGACAGGTTTGAATTTTCCCTGACCATCGCTGATCCAGTGCTCAATACTAATCACCGGAGCCTTGGAACCGACGGTCAAACTCGGGACTTCGGCGCCGTCCGCCGACTCTGTTTCTTCTGCCGGGTCAGCAGCCACTTTTTCCTGTGCCGACAAAGGAAGACTGCCGCCAGCAAGCAGGGCGATGACTACAAGCCCACGCATTCCATTCAACCAAGACTTTGACACGATGCTCTTCCTTACAAAACGAGCTTGCAAAAACCGCCTGTTGATTCCCCGATCGCCTGTGCAGCCGGAGCCCGGCAAGGTTCTCTATCGGGACGTTATCAGATCTTTGCTTTCTGAGCAAAATTTCCTCTCTGCTGCGGAAAAACACGGTTCCCCCTTAATATTCCCTTAATATCCCCTAAATAGAGTGCGTCCCAGTCCTGAAAAATCTGATCCGATTTCGCTCGTTTGCCTTCAGGAACACCGTTGCTGATGAAAACCCTTTCCGTCGTTCACCAGCCTGTGTTATTCCTTCTGTCTTGTCTGGCAGCGACGCAGACTCAGCCGCTCTCGGCGCAGGTCATTGTGGCTCATCGCGGCGCGTCTCAGGATGCTCCGGAAAATACGATCGCCGCCTTCAAAGAAGCATGGGCTCAAAATGCGGATGGCATCGAAGGTGACTTCTATGTGACGAACGATCAGCAGATTGTCTGCATCCATGACGCGAACACTGAACGCACTGCCGGCCGTAAATTGGAAGTCGCTAATTCAACACTGGCTAACAAGACAAGCAGTCGGGTGCATGGCATCCGACTGTAATGGAAGTTTCGGCAACGCTGAAAATCACAAAAGCTGACGGGTTAGGGACACAGGGGAATCGAGAGATTGTTACGGATACGTTCGTTGATTTTCTGAAGCAGCAGGGAATGAAGGAGTTTCATGTCGGGACGGTCGATATACCGGCCGACGCTCGCTACTTTCAAACTCTGGGCGCGATCGGTATCACGACAAATCGCCCAGCCTTCATTCGTTCTGCAATAATCGAAGCCAAGTAGCCTTCGATCGCGTGATCATTCAATGACAATACCAGACACGTCCGGAGGGTCCGGATATTTGGGTGCCATCTTCTTCAGCGTATCGGCAATCACGCTGGCGACTACCAAATCCCGGTACCAGTTCTGATCGGCAGGAACCACATACCACGGCGAGTTCTCTGTCGAACACTTTTCCATCATGTCTTCAAACGCTGCTCGATAGTCGTCCCAGTATTTGCGCTTTTCCAAATCTGCCGGATCAAACTTCCAGCGCTTTTCCGGAATCTGAATCCGCTCTTCAAATCGCTGCTTCTGTTCATTCTTCGAGATGTGCAGAAAGAATTTCAAAATCGTGGTGCCCGAAGCGGTCAAAACTTCTTCGAAAGCGTTGATCTGTTTGTACCGAGGTTTCCACACGCCTTCAGGAACCAACTTGTGAACTCGCACGACCAGCACGTCTTCATAATGCGATCGATTGAAAACTCCGATCTTTCCAGACGGAGGAACCGCCTTATGAATCCTCCACAGGTAGTCGCGAGACAGCTCTTCGGCACTCGGCTTTTTAAAAGAAGTCACTTCAACCCACTGAGGATTAGCTCCTTCGAACACAGACCGGATGGTTCCATCTTTGCCGCCACCGTCCATCGCCTGAAACACAATCAATAATTTCTGACGTCCTTCAGCGAACAGTTTCTCACCCAGTTCCACGATCTCTGTTCGACGCTCGTGAAACTCATTCTTCAACTGGCTGGGATTCGAAACCAGATCCTTCCCATCCGACTCCAGTTTTCGCAGGTCGACTTTCTGTCCGGGTGCGATTCGGTGTTCATCAAAGTTGGGCATTTCAAATCCATGGCGTAGTTTGGGATGGAAACGAAAAGGTAATGAATTCGGCAGGGCAGCGAAGCAGATGTATCAGGGTGTCAACATCAGGCTGACAAAGACAACCGAGAACACGGCGAGCAGCATCAACGCAGACAAGAGAGTGCCCACGATGGCTTCAAATTTCGAGCGACCTGGAATCAGATAGCCGGTGAGACAAAGTATCAGTGAAACCAGATTCAACAAACCCGCACTTCCACCGGCAATCAGCAGTTGAGTCAGTGCTGGCGAATTCGTGGTGAGGCCTTCCAGCTCCTGGCGATTGTCTGGCAGTTCGCTCAATAGAAAGAAGAGTACCCCGTACAAAAGGGCGGCAATGAAACCAAATACAATGCCGGCCCACGCCACAATGTTCGCAGGCTCCGACACCTCGGTCGATAGTGGCAACTCGAGTTCTCGGTCAGCAGCCATATCCCGCCTTCCACGTCTTTGACTCTGACATCACGGGCCACTCATGGCCCGCAGGCCCTGCATAAAGACAACCGCTGACGCTAAAACGCCGACAAAAAACGACAACACGAAACCTGCGACAGCGAGTACTCTGGGAGACCTTCTCAATCCAAAAAACAAACACACAAACAGTGACACAAACGTTAATGTCAGGCTGATTCCCAACAGCCCTACGATCAACCACGACATCGGAGAATCAGAATCCAGTCGAGCCACCTTACCGGTAGCACTCAGATACCACACGAGCATAATCCACGCCGTGTGCCCCAGCAGCTGCAACACGCTCAGAAGAAAACCGACAAAGCCCGGCCTGTTCGACAAAAGGTCTTTGACGACATCCTGCACAGACGGCTGGTCTTCAGCATCCCTTTTTCGGGCTTGCTGGACATCACGAGAAACAGGTGAGCTCGTCCTTCGCTGCGTCTTCTTCTGCTTCTTGCGAGCCACTATGGTTTCTCAATTCGGTAAAGATGCGTGTCTGTGCGCAGGAATATGGAACTATCGACCATCGCCGGACTCGCCAAAGTTCGCCCCTCCAGCTGATTACTGGCCAGCACCTCAAACTTCTTCCCTGGCGCTACGACAGTCGTTTTTCCTTCTTCGTCCAGAAAATAGATTCGCCCGTCAGCAAATGTTGGCGAAGCGGAAAAATTGCCTCCAATACGTTCCTGCCAATGCTGTTCTCCACTGACAGCATCAAGGCAAGTGGCAATCCCGTTATCACTCACCAGGTACAGTTCATCACCCATTAGCAAAGGCGATGGATTCAACGGCGCCGCTTTCTTCATATTCCAGGCAAGATGAGATTCTGTAACATCGCCAGTGCCGTCAACTCGCACCGCAAAGAACTCCGGACGATCATATCCCGAACTGATAAACACGTGCCCTTTACCAACAACGGGCCGTGGAACGTTGGAATAACCGTCGTAACGAAACCACCAAAGCTCGTCACCAGTGAGAGGATCGTACGAAACAATGCTGTCCGCACCGCTGCTTAAGAGTTGAATTTTTCCGTTAATCTCCGTCAGCAACGGTGTCGTATATGCCATCGGGACACTGGATTTTCCACTAATCCGGTCTTCCCCGATGTGCTCTCGTTTCTTCTTCCAGACTTCTTTACCGGTGTTCTTATCAAGCGCCACGACGAACTGAAGGTCGGATCCATCGCAGTTCAGAATCAGCAGGTTCTGATAGATAACCGGTGAACCTCCGGGACCGTGGCGATGGTCGTGCTTTAGTTCCTGCGTCTTCCAGACAACAGATCCATCGGTTTTCAAACAGGCGGTTCCATGAGCCCCGAAGTGGATGTAAACGCGATCATCTTCAATCAATGGTGTAGGTGATGCGTGGCTGTTCTTGGAGTGCACTGCACCAGGATCAGCCAGTTCAAAAACGACCACGTCGTGAATCGTTTTCCCAGTCGCCCGATCCAGTGCAATCGCATGCAGTGATTTGCCGTCGTCGATCGCAGTTGTCAGCCAGATCTGATCCCCCTGAATGGATGGCGAAGACCAGCCAAGACCGGGCACGGGGACTTTCCATACCACGTTCTCCGTTTCGCTCCATGTCAGCGGAAGATTCGTAGCGTCGGAATGCCCCTGGCCTCCGGGACCTCGAAACTGTGGCCAGTCGGCTGCATTCAGAGGCGAACAGACAAGAGACATGATCGTGAGAAGAAGGGCAGGGCGATCCATTTTCAACACTCCCGGCAGGCTGGAAAATATGCAGATTCAGCTATCGTGGTGGATCTCCAGATGGATTGCAAGAGTCTGCGGAATGCAAAAACCACCAGTTCTACCGAGTACCTTTCGAAAATTTCTCTCCAGCTGAGCACTTAAGAAAGTTGAAGCTCAATCCGGGAAGTTGTCACGCAGGATTTTGGCCGCAGAGGTCCACGGGCTGCAGAATGGTACTGGGCTTGCGTCCATGCCTGCCGTCGATTCAGCCGAGTTCGGCCCGTCGATCTCCGAAACGGACTCGCCTGGCGTTCCGTTCAGAAAGAACACTGGTTTTTCGAACTAATTGCTGGTTGAATGGCACACACGATCGTTATAAAAGCGGCGTTGAAATTTCACCGAGGTGAGTGGATGGAATATCAAATGACGTCTGTCACCTCGGTCTCATGATTTTCGACAGCATTTTGCCATCCCGCCTGTGGTCCATCTGAATTTGTCGAGCCCTGCGACAGCAATTGTAAAGAGTTTCAATCACATGATGTCCGAATCTGCAATTCGTGAAAAAAAAGAGGCTCTGCGCAAGCTGGCTCACACAAATCGCAATGCACAGGAAAATAAAGATGAACTGAGCCGCCGCATTGTCGGTGCGTTCATGTCACTGCCGGAATATGCAACGGCAGAAGTTGTGATGTTTTACATCGACGTCCGCAGCGAAGTCCGAACTCGCCATGATCTCGAACTGGCCCTGCAATCCGGCAAGACCATCGTCGTGCCGTGGTGCAACGCCGAAGGGGAACTGGAACTGTTCAAGCTGACCAGCATGGACGAACTGGAACTCGGCATGTACCGAATTCTCGAACCGAAAACCGAACTGCGAGACCTTGCCGAAAAACAAATCGATGTGGAATCTCTGGACCTGATCATGGTACCGGGAGTCGGCTTTGATCGTCGCGGCGGTCGCATGGGACACGGCAAAGGTTATTACGACAAACTGCTGCAACACGCTCGCCGTGATACACCATTGGTGGCCCTGGCTTTTGAGTGTCAGTTGTTTGACGAAATCCCAGTTGCTCATCACGACATCTATATGGACAAAATTGTCACTGAGGACAATGTCTATCAGGGCCGTGGTCGAGGCTGATCGGTCCCGGACTTCACATTCCAAACTTCGTCTCTGTTTTTGATGGTGCGGTAGTCGCTGATGACAAGCTTTGTTGAAGACACGTACGCGGAAGCGTTTCGAAGTTTGTATGTCGAATTTCTAATCACAGCCCGTGATCGCAAGTGGCTGGATCATGCCATCAACGCAGCCACGGGTTATGGTTCATCCACAATCATGTGCGATTGCGAAGCGGGCCTTGACCGATACGTCGGGCCCGGCGGAGATGAATCGTTCGTCACTCCAGATGGTCGGCCGGGCGCAATCTGCCAACTGCACGTGCCTCGCTTCTGGAAGCACCGTGTCGAGGCGCTCGAAAAAGCGTTGCTGGCACGTGTCTGTCAGAATGTTCTGACGTGTCCGACCACTGCCTGCTTTTCACTCAGCGACACCGAACCTTATTACAAGCTTGGTCGTAAGCTCTCATTTTTCGGCGACGGCCACGAGCAGCTCGAAGATCGCTTCGGCCGCAGAATGTGGGTCGTTCCAACGATGGGCGGCGAGTTCTGTATCGACCGCCGTTTCGGGTATCACGATGGTGTGATGGGCGGCAACCTGTGGTTTATGGCGACCAGCGTGGACGCTTCACTGGAAGCGGCCGAACGAGCTGTCGCGGCCTGCCAGACAGTGCCGGGCGTCATCACCCCGTTCCCTGGTGGAGTTGCAGCCAGCGGTTCCAAGGCCGGCAGTCGTCACAAATTTATGTTCGCGAGCACCAATCATCCGTTCTGTCCTACGCTGAAGGGCCGACCGGGAATTGATTCGCAGATTCCAGACGGCATCAAGTCGGTGATGGAGATCATCATCAACGGCCATGATCTGGCCACCGTCAGTGCGGCGACTCAAGCGGCCATCAAGGCTGCGTCGATTGTTCCCGGTGTCGAAAAGATTACGGCCGGCAACTATGGTGGCCGTCTCGGCAAAGCCTGGGTCTGGCTGATTCCTGAGAATCACGTAGACGCGTAGCGTGACCGTAATTCGCAGGGTATGACAAACGCAGCGCAGGCTCGACAATTTCGCAATCTGCCTCACAATGAAAACGCAACAACAACGGTGTGCCTGCGGTCGCTGGCGCCTCCTTGTCACACCCTGCAAATAGATGGACACGCGGGGCACACTGCTCACATCGTGCGGAGAATCTTCGCGGCCTCAATCGCGCCGAGTTCGGGCGACAACGCAGTGATCGCGATGCCTGACACGACCTTCGTGATGTTGTGATCCACTTTGTCGACTTCACCCCAAACATCTCCATTAGCGACCGTCATGTAGATCGACAACGTGTGATGGCCGCTTCCCGGGCGTTCACCAATCACATGCAGGGTCGTGAAGCGACCCTTTCGGCCACCGAAGAGCTGTTCGCCAATGCGATACCCGGCTCGCACTCGACCTGCCTCGACGATGACATTTGTCGGCGCGACTTTAAAGCCCGAGCCGACTAGTTCCTTTCGGAGTCGACGCACAAGGCTCATCAGCTGATCGCCGTCCGTCACGGCCAGCACATTCAGTCCATCAGAGATTACAATCTGCGTATCGGACTGCTGACTCTGCTCGCGCAGCTGCTGAATGAGCGCCTTCGAATCGTCCGAAAGATGCTCACCAGAAACCGGGTGCAGAATGTAGTCTTCACGATCGGCCGACTGTGTTTTCAGCCGGACGACATTCGGAATCGTTGAGACAAACACATCATCCAGTTCTTTCCAGATGGAGATTTTTGCATCGTCGTAAATGTGCTGGATATGTTCGGCCAGCGACGGCTGAAGGTCGGAGTAGCTTTCTCCAAAACCTTCGGCAATAAACACGCCGCGAGATCTCACTTCGGCGATTCGAAGCGTCGCTTCTGCACGGATCTCTGCTTCCGGACGCGCATCCTGTTTGCGACGGCAATATTGCAGATAAACCCAGGCCGGATCTCCGAAATGCTGTGTCGGTTTTCCTGCGGCATCAATCACGCCCAGTGCCTGAAAGAACGACCACATGCGATCGTCGACTTTGAAACCGAACGTCTCACGGATGTGAACATGATCCTGGTAACCGGTTGTCAGATAGCCGAGCATCGGATCAATACGAGTTGGGAGGGCCATCAGATACCCGGGATTCGCGGGCATGATCTGATCGATACACCAGCCCAGATCATTCAGACTGACGTCCATGTGCAGAGTCGAACAAACATCCAGGCCAATCATCAGACCATGCAGCTTGCCCATCACAATATCTTCAAGGCAGCATCGCACCAACTGTTCTCGAGAACGAAAAACCTCCGGCCCGATAAAGCCGGCGACATCATTGAGATGAACCCACGGACTTTCGGTGCGGCCTTTTTTCGCCAATGCGCTCGCAACCGTTTTTGTCAAAGCTCGGGCAAAGCCGTATTTACGCGATTCATGGATGACCATGTCGGTCCCTTGACCATGTCCGTTCGTAAAGTCCGCGCCCTGTCCGGTTTCAAAGTAGAGCCCGAAACGACCACTGCGAGCTTTCGCGTGCCCAATCATTTTGTCGACGGAAATATCGAAAGTCTTGTTGGCCGCATCGTTTCCGGCGATACTCTGAAACCAAAGCTCGGTGAGTCCCGGATGAGCCTTTTCCACTTCCGCCTGCACGTCAATATGTGACAGAACACAATGAGGAAGCACATCGGCAATTCCGAATGCCACCAGAATTTCCTGCAGACACTGCTCGACTGAGGCCACTGATTCCGGTGTACTCGATACCGGATTGGTCCCGATCAGCACGTCGCCGACCGCGAAGGCAAACGCATCAAAGACCTGCCACTGAATATCGTCGACATTGTCCGTGGGGGAATTCGGCTGAATGCGGGCTCCCATATACCCTCTGGCACCAAGGCTGGTGCCTGGCAGCGGATTGAAAACTTTGGCGCCCACCTGAGTCAGCTCGTCATTGTTCATCAAGCGAACAACGCACGCAATGACGTCACTCGAGAGGCCATCGCGAACCGCATGAATCTCGGCCTCACTGCGGTCCAGTAGAAACGTTTTCAATTCCCCAAGCGTCATCGCTGAAAGCTGTTCACGGATGCCGGCGTCGAGCGAACTGTTGATCAGCTGAAAAAGGTCATCCTGAAACGGCGGATGTTTATCAATCTGCTTAAGGCGAGTCGCGGAGAGTAGTTCGCGAGCCACGCGACGAGTCTCCGCATCCGGAGCAGCAACACCGAGGATCTGGTCGCCTTCTTTGAACTCATTGGCCGCCCCCAGCAACTGACGATAGAACGGCAGGTCCGCTTTCCCACGCACTCGGTCTATGTAAGCAAAGACATCTTCGCCAGACATCGCTTCGTCAATGACGTTGGCATGACACGATGAAAAGGGCAGCTGACACATCGCGGCGGCAGAGAGACCTGCAAGACTGTTGGCCAAAAATCGTCTGCGATGAATCATGGAAAAATCCTCGTATGCCAGTGTTTGCCTGCAACGAAATCGACTTTAACCGGCTCATTCTCGCTTCACAACACAAAGCCACACCAATGCGTCGCGACATTCAGGCATCGGGAATCATCTGGCGTCTGGCATACTAAACGGTATGTCATGTTAAACGAAGCGCAGCGAAGTGCAGCGAAGTGCAGGATCTCATTTCCACCCCGCGCCAGTCACGCAACATTGCCAGCAAACCGCAGCCGCGCGCGGCCAGCGAGTTCCTTCGCCAATCGCATCTGAAGGACTGCAGCAAAAACACCGTCAATGAATCTTAGAACGCCTGACGAAACCGTCGCTGGACTCGTGAGAGTTCAGAAACCCGTCCGAATTCTCACGAATCCGGCTACAAGCGAAAGTTTTGTTAGAGCTTCTTAGTTATTGCGCACTCTTCAGGTCTGGTCGCAGTTTTTGAGCATCACGCAAATAGACGTGCTCAATCTCCTTTGGCGTTCGCTCCGAATTGATATGCAACAGCACTCGAATGCAGAGAGGCATCGAACCTGGCACAGGGATTTCCTGAGCACACAGCAAAGGCACCTGGCCCATACCCATCGCTCGCGCAGCCTCAGCCGGGAAGGCAGAACAGAGGTCTGCAGTGGTCGTAAACACGGCCGAGATAACGTCGTCGAAGTCCGTAATATGATTGCGGCGAAGTAATTCTTCCATTAATTCCCGCGCGGCTGCACGAATTAAAACCGCGTCGTCTGAGTCTACTGTGATTGCTCCGCGAACCCCACGAACGGCCATGAACGAGTGCTCCACGATGATAAAACAAAACAGGATGATGGAAGGCGTCTGATTCATCGATCACAGCCGCTTTGACTTCTTCAAGCCTCGGGATTCTGATGAATTGCCGGGTTGCCGCAAGATCGACGAGCAGAAAGCCCGCGAATTCCCTGAGTTCCGAACTCTCATGTGTCTCAGAATTGCAGGCGTTTCTCGACGATTCGCGAACGAACTTGCAGTTTTAAGACTCCATTGATACCGTGCCGGCTCGTTTGTCCGCCGAATCGGTCTTCGGTTGCGTTGCGCGCTGCGAACGGTCAGTTCTGGCCGGGAAATTAGGAGGCTCTGTAACGAGAGTGTCTCGGGCAGATTTCGCCTCACCGGATCAAGGGCTCGGTGCTGACTGACTTCAGCTGTCGACGTCGCGTGATTCGCCTTTCTACGTTGGCTGAGAGGGTTCTCGGCCGTTCCTTGCATAGGGTTCAATTCGATGGCAAAAGCAAAGTACGTTTACACTTGGGGTGATGGCAAAGCAGACGGCGACGGCTCGATGAAAGCGTTGCTCGGCGGCAAGGGCGCGAATCTCGCAGAAATGACTCGCATCAATCTCCCAGTGCCTCCCGGATTCACCATCACGACCGAAGTCTGTACCTACTTCTACGCGAACAAGAAGTCGTACCCGAAGGAACTTCAGAGCCAGATGGAAGCTGGCGTCAAGAATATGGAAAAGATCATGGGTTGCAAGTTCGGCGATGCGAAAGGCATGCCGCTGCTTGTTGCCGTTCGCTCCGGCGCCCGCGACTCCATGCCGGGCATGATGGATACCATTCTGAACCTCGGTCTGAATGACGACACCGTTCTTTCCCTTGCTGCTTCAACCAAGAACGAGCGATTCGCGTGGGACTGCTACCGCCGCTTTATCCAGATGTACGGCGACGTTGTTCTTGGCGTGCAGAAGCGCGAAGGCGAAGACCACGAACCGTTCGAAGTGGTGATCGAACACTTCAAGCATAAGAAGTATGGCAAGGATATCGTGGACAGCGATCTGACTGCCGACGATCAGAAAGAACTGGTCAAGCAATTCAAGGCGCTGGTCAAAGAACGCACCGGCAAGGTGTTCCCGAATGATCCGTGGGACCAGCTCCGCGGAGCTGCCGGGGCTGTATTCGGCTCATGGATGAACGACCGCGCGATTGTTTATCGCCGCAAGTACAACATCCCTGCCGAGTGGGGCACCGCCGTCAACGTTCAGGCAATGGTCTACGGCAACACCGGTGACGACTCCGGTTCCGGCGTGGCGTTCACTCGCAACCCGGCCAACGGGGCCAACGAATTCTACGGTGAGTTCCTCATCAACGCGCAGGGCGAAGACGTCGTCGCCGGTGTGCGAACGCCTGAGCCAGTCGCCAAGCTGCAACAGGCCATGCCAAAAGCATTTGCTGAACTGATGAAAGTCCGCGCGACACTGGAGAAGCACTTCAAGGACGTGCAGGACGTCGAGTTCACGATTCAGCAGGGCAAGCTGTTCATGCTGCAGACTCGTAACGGCAAACGTACTGCCGCTGCGGCTCTGAAGTTCAGCATGGATATGGTCAAAGAGAAGCTCATCGACTGGGAAACCGCTATCATGCGCAACCCTGCGGATCAGCTTGAGCAACTTCTTGCTCCGGACTTCGACCTCGCGGAAATCAAGAAGGCTAAGATTCTGGCCACCGGTCTGCCTGCTGGTCCAGGTGCTGCATCGGGCATTATCTATCTGAACGCCGACCGTGCCGCTGCGGCTGCCGAAAAGGGCGAAAGCGTTCTGCTCGTCCGCAACGAAACCTCGCCGGAAGACTTGCGCGGTATGATCGCGGCTGTAGGCATTCTGACTGCCAAGGGTGGAGTGTCTTCACACGCTGCTCTCGTCGCTCGCCAGATGGGCAAAGTCTGCATCTGCGGTGCAAGTGCTGTAGAGATCGACTACGCCAAGAAAACGGTGAAGATCGCTGGTCAGACCTTCAAAGAAGGCGTGGACCATCTGAGCATCGACGGGACCGCCGGCACGATCTATGGCGGCCAGGTCAAGACTGGTCCATCCAGCATCGTTATGGGAATGCTTTTTGGCGACAAAGCAGCAGCCAAGACAGAAAAATTCCTGGCCTTCAAGCAGCTGATGGAGTGGTGCTCAAAGGTCACGCGTATGGCTGTTCGCGCTAATGCGGACAATCCGGAACAGACCGAACAGGCGATCGCATTCGGTGCTCAGGGCATCGGCCTGACACGAACCGAGCACATGTTCTTTGAAGGCGATCGCATCGACGCTGTGCGTGAGATGATTCTGGCCGACAACCTGGAAGACCGCAAGAAGGCTCTCGCGAAGCTTCTGCCTTATCAGCGCGAAGACTTCACTGGCATCTTCAAGGCTCTGAAGGGCCTGCCGGCGACGATTCGTCTGCTGGATCCACCGTTGCATGAATTCGTTCCTCATGACGACAAGGCTCAGGCCGACCTCGCCAAGAAGATGGGCGTTAAGCCGGACAAGGTGAAGGCTCGCGTCGCTCAGTTGCACGAGTTCAATCCGATGCTTGGTCACCGAGGTTGTCGGCTTGGTATTGCTTATCCGGAAATCACGGAAATGCAGGCCCGAGCGATCTTTGAAGCCGCTGCTGACGTGGCAAAGAAGAAGATCCCGGTAAACCCTGAAGTGATGGTTCCACTCGTTGGGTTCAAGAAGGAACTCGATCTGCAGGTGGAAATCATCCACCGCGTGGCGAAGGAAGTGATGTCTGAGAAGAAGATCACTTTCAATTACATGGTTGGCACCATGATTGAAGTTCCTCGCGGAGCGCTGACGGCTGACGAGATCGCAAACACTGCGGAGTTCTTCAGCTTCGGCACGAACGACCTCACGCAGACCGCTCTCGGCATCAGCCGCGACGACATGGGCAACTTCCTGCTGCCTTACACCGAGAACGAGATCTTCAAGAAGAACCCGTTCGCGACTCTGGATCAGGTTGGCGTTGGTCAGCTGATGCAGATGGCCGTCGAGAAAGGTCGTAAGACACGTCCTGACATTAAGCTCGGAATTTGCGGCGAACACGGCGGTGACCCGGACAGCGTGAAGTTCTGCCACAAGATCGGTCTGAACTACGTGAGCTGTAGTCCTTATCGTGTTCCTGTTGCTCGTCTGGCTGCCGCTCAGGCCGCAATTGAAGAAGCGAAAGCAACTGAACCGAAGAAGGGGAAGAAGTAGTTTTCAAACGCAGGATGGACATTCCTGTCCGTCCTGAGTTGATGAACCCTAAAGCCCGGCGTCGCAAGATGCCGGGCTTTTTTGCTGCGCGACATGGTAAGCCTTTAGTGGATTTTTCAATGAGTTGACAGTTGGGCTCAACACGGCCGTGATCAGTTGTTATTCTGCCTGACCCTGCAAGCACGAAGGACTGTCTGGCATTTGCTCATGACCACACTGAAAGCACTTGGATACGACCGCTCGAAACGGTTCATTCGACCGGATGGATTTGACCAGTTACCGGCCAATGAATTCTCGTTTGCGCTGCGTCTTGCCGCCAAAGCCTGCAATGAGCTTGAGCCAGAGTTCGGCACCACGCGATTCGAAGGAGTGTATGTTCTTCAGGAACAGGAGAATTCGCCAGCCGTCCCCGTGGTATATGTAATCACCACTGAGTCGGACGCAGCAGCGAGGCAAATTCACCAGTTTGTTTGGAATCAGAACCAAACGCCCTTTTTGATCGTGGAATCTCCTTCCACCGTCAGGCTCTATCAGGGCTTTCAGTTCCAGCATGACGAAACTCGTGATCATTCCCTGCAGTCCGCCGCGAAGAACATCGCTGACGTTCTGGACAAGCTGGCGGCTTTTCGGGCGGAATCGATTGACGACGGCAGCATCTGGAAACAGTGGGCTCACGCGGTTGATCCAAAGCAGCGAGTCGATGAAAAACTCCTCGTCGACCTCCGCATGCTGGATCGACGACTTCAGAAAAAAGAAGGCATGTCGCGTGAGGCATCACATGGTCTGATTGGCAAGTATGTCTATCTCCAATACCTGCGTGCGCGAGAAATCTTGTCGGACAAGAAGCTCGGGAAATGGGGAATCAATCCCGATCACGTCTTCACAAAGTCTGCCACGCTGAAAGCTTTCCGAAGCGTCAATGAACATCTTCAGGACTGGCTGAACGGGTCCGTATTTGCGTTGGGTTCTGACGCGTTACGCGAAACTAAGCCTGAACAGTTGAAGCTGGTCGCACAGGTTTTTGCGGGTGACTCGCCGATCAATATGACGGAGATTCAGTCGTCGTTGTTCTCGCTGTATGACTTTTCGCATATCCCAATTGAAACGTTGTCGTGCGTTTACGAGCAATTCCTACACGATGCTAAGGAGTTGGACGATGGAACGTCACGTGGAAAAACGTTGGGGGCATACTACACGCCATTGCCGCTGGCTGACTATGTGCTGTCAGAAATGGAACGCCGGCGACCGCTAAAGCCGGGAATGACCGTACTGGATCCAGCATGTGGATCAGGAGCATTTCTTGTCCAGTGCTATCGACGATTGATTGAACAGCAGCGACGTGAAGAAGGGCGGGAACTCAAAGCAAGGGAACTTCGCGAACTGTTGACGCGACACATCTTCGGCATCGATCGAGACGACGATGCATGTCGAGTGGCAGAACTCAGTCTCATTATGACGCTGCTCGACTACATCGATCCACCGGATCTTGAACATACGAATTTCAAGCTGCCATCACTTCGCGACGAGAACATCTTCAAAGGTGACTTCTTCGATCTTGAAGGCCCTGCGTTCGATCTGCTGGCCATGAGGAAATTCGACTGGATCGTCGGCAATCCACCGTGGGCTGAGGTCAAGGGCACGCCGAGCGCGGATCATGAGCACTTCACAGCTTTCGAATGGATGAAGTCGCACAAGAAGACGCATCCGACGAGTGGCAATCAGTTAGCCGAAGCATTCATCTGGAAGGCCGGAGAGCATCTCACCACCGACGGAGCGTGCGGGCTCGTCGTCCTCGCGATGACTTGGTTCAAGAAGGAAGCGACTTTGTTTCGACAACGCTTCTTCGCAGCCCGTCGAGTGTGGTGTTTGGCCAACTTCGCAAATCTGGCCTACGTCTTGTTCGCAGGTCGAAGCGAGCGTCCCGCGTCTGTCGTCTTCTTCGAGCACGAGCCACCGACCGACGATCACGTCATCCGAACCTTCGCACCTTTCGTCGCCGAGCAACTCGCGAATCGCCCTGAAGAATCTGGCAGCCGACTCACCACATGGAACATCGTCGTGAGCAGCGCCGAAATGCGCGAGATCGAGCAGTCGTCAGCGGCACAAGGCGAGTCGTTGACATGGAAGCTCGCGATGTGGGGGACGTCTCGCGATCGGAAGTTGTTGCGACGGCTGGACCAAGTATTTGAAAGCGAAAAGCTCCCGACACTTCGGATGTATGGGATCGATGAACCACACCAGGGTTTGGAATTGCGATCGCAGACTGCGGAGGCGAAAGAACCACTTGAGTTTCACCCTGAGCTGATAGGAAAGACCAAGATTAAGTATTCCAAACTGCGAGGTTGCGGCCGGATTTTCGCGTTTCCAGAGTCGGTGCAAGACTTAATTTCTGCTGACGAGTGCTATGTCCGGAAGGGGCGTTCCACATTGCCGCTTGCAGCGTCGCAACCGCCTCACGTGATCGTGGATGCAGCCCGCAGATTCGCAGTCTATTCAGATGAGTTCATCGCGATTCCTCCGCTCCAAGTCGGCATCGCGGGGCCAGCAACCAGTTCGGTTCAATTGAAAGCGCTGAGCCTTATATTGAGTTCGGACTTCAGCGCGTTCCACCAGTTCTTTCTATCGCCACAATGGGGCATTGATGCCAATCGAGCAGATCTCCGGGCGTTGTCCGGCCTCCCTGTGCCGATCTCGCGATTGTCCGAAAGTGAATTGAAAGAGTGGACGAAACTCCTTGACGACCTGATGACGGCAACTTCGGACATCGAAGTGCAACCCCGTATCAATTCGAGGCATAAATCGACACTGATTGCCGAACTCAATGATCGCGTGTATTCGCTGTTGGGCGTGCGTCAGTCCGAACGCTGGCTTGTCGAAGACTTCGTCAACATTCACATGGAGCTGGATAAAGGCAAGTTCGCCCCGGATGTCGCTCGAGCACCAACTGCTGCCGAGCGATTGGAATATCTGAAATCGTTGCGAGAATGCCTCGACGGTTTCTTCGCTGAGGATCGAGGCGTGCGGCACAAGCTTGAAGTGCTGGTAGATGGCGAGTCGGCGTTGCTAGCGGTGTCTTTGGTGAAGTCGAAGATCGCCATTGAACCGCTGGTTATCGCTGCAGATGATCCCGCGTCACGTGACTTGAAGATCATTCGTGATCGACTGCGAACGAAACACAGTCAATGGGTCTATTTCGACCGCAATCTCAAAGTCTATGATCGCAAGCAGGGCGTGCTCTATCAGTTCAAGCCGCTGCAACGCCTGCAGTGGACTCGTCGTCAGGCCGTGCTCGACGCCGATGACATCATCGCTGAGACGCTCTCCGATGGCGGAGTGTCATGAGTTCTTCTGACGACCACGCAAACCAGATTCGCCTTCACGAAGTTTACGCGGAAGAGCTTCGCTTTCATGCTGTGACATTCCTTTGGCTTGGTTTTGGGCAACTCAACGCATCAGGGTTCGCATCAGCCGAAGAAGATCACATCACGCAGGAACTTGTGCGAGCGATGAAGCTCATTCAGGTCGATCCAGCTTCGCCAGAATGGGTCGATCGGTATCAGATTCATGAGCAGCCACCGCAGAACGTGGATGGAAAGCTCGGGAAACGCCGCCCTAAGATGGACATCGAGTTTGAATGTCATCGCCGAGGAGTTCGGCCCAAACTGGGCTTCGAGGCGAAACGGTTGGGCAACGGAAAAGCAGTCGGAGATTACCTGGGAGCCGAAGGGCTGGCGGCTTTCGTGAACGGCTACTACCCCACCACTCACGGCGAAGCTGGGATGATCGGCTATGTCCAGGAAGCCTCCGTAGCATCATGGGTGGCGAAACTCTGTGACGCGTTGACTCACAGGGCAAAAGCACACGCAATCACAGCACCGTGGGTTGAGAGCGGTGCCCGCGATGGACAACGGTTCTATTCGACCACTCATCAATCCAACGGTGCAGCAAGGTTGCTTATTACCCATGTTTTGTTGCCATTTGTAGCAAAAATTGGCTGACCTCCCGAAGCTATCGAATTGCACGTCGTGATTCGGTAGCTTCTCTCCATTCCGAGATGCACGTCAAAATTGACGCACGTCAATTCTGACGTGCATTCAGCCTCAAGACAAATCCGCAAGGTTGGGGCGGATAATTCGCCTATTTGAGCCGCTCCAGCACACCCTTGCGTTTGACGATGTTTTTGTAATCCCACTGGATATTGCAAGCCTGTTTCAGCCAGCGGTTCAGGTTGCTCACCTTTCTCTCTTTGAGAGAAGTAAAGCGAGCTTCGGCCGCTTTGAACTTACCTTCAGGCTTCAACCCTGGCTCATCAAACGACTGACCGCTCCAGAACAACAGCCCCACACTGTCTTTGATCCGGCTGTAGCCAACCACCGGGTTGCCATCCAGGAACCACACCGGATGGGCATGCCAGATTTTGCTTTCGGCTTCTGCAAGAACCTTATCGATGGTGTTGGCAAGTTTGTCGCAGGTCTCTCGATCAGCATCTGACTGTGCCGCATTGTATGAGGCGATCTGGTCGTTCATTCAACATCTCCCTGGATAGGCCGGATTGTTGAACGTTGACGTTTTTTGTTCAAGAGAGTTCTCTGCCATAGCGAGACGGCATTTCACAATCCATCCTCGCCGGAAAACGATCCCGTTGTATCCAATCATGGTAACTCTGACAAAGAGGCGAAACTCATCAGCCATGAAACGAAGGAAACTCGCCCAACAACACCGTCTTGATGTTGCAGGAGCGAGTCCCTCAGGCAGCATGGGGTGACCCAGGCAGTTTATGTGCTCTCCAACACTCTCACATTCACTACCTTCTCTGCCGCGAGGTTCAGGCCGTCATTGGCAACCGCACGTCAGCGGTAAAGCGTTTAGAAGCGAGCGACTCCGTTAAAGTTATCTGCAGGAGCTTCCATTGATCGCTGTGATGGACGATCCCAGTCACTCGAGTTCGTTCGTGAACGGCTCTGTGACTGAGAGCGATAGCCATAGTCGGCATCAGATTCACGACCGAAGTATTCGTCCCGCAGGTTCAGTTCTTCACGACGGTAGCGAGAATTAAAAGCATCATCGACTGGTGCGAGCACCGGTCGTTGATCACGCTGAGTCCATCCTTCTCGATCGCTCACATTACCTGAGCGGCGGTAAGGATCGGCCAAACCGGTGCGTGAACTTCGAGGCGACCAGCCTGACTGCGCACCCATCGGCATTCGGTTATTTGCATACCCACCGACACCACAATTTCCATTTGGACAGTTGCCGGTCGCACACTGACCGCTGGCACATGCTCCCGGGGGACATTGACCATCCGCACACGCACCCGTTGCACATTGGCCATTCGCACAACTACCGTTTTGCCCAGCATATCCCGTCTGGTTGCGGTATCCGGTCTGACAGTTACCGTTCGGACAATTTGCATTGTACCCGGTCGTATTGTACCCAGCGTTGTAGCCTGTGCCTGTTGTTCGAGAGCCTGACCACTGCTGTGGCATTGGCAGTCCGAACAGCCCGCGATTTGGTGCAGTGCTGTAGCCGTTACTCAGTCGTGGATCAGCAGCTGTTGCTGTAACAGATCGAGAAGCGAGGAGCAGAAACAAACCGGCGGTGAGCAGAGTTGATGTCTTCATAACAGAATCATTCCTTTGTTGATTGCGAAGTCAGATAGATTGCAGTTCGCTTCCGCGATCGTCAGAAGTTTGCTGCCGCCGGACACGTCTCGAGTTCAGACTCAGGACGTTCGGTTCCTGCTTTCAATCAAATGCGAAGCACGTGCCGGAAATGAAACAAATAAGTCGAGCCCTGTTTTTCGCGATAAGCGTTTGAAACGGCAGAACACGATCACGCTTTCGCCGTCAGGCTGATGACATGTGATGTCGGAAAGAGGTCAGAGTCACACTAACGTCTTCCAAAATTTGCAAACCGGCGGGCGACGATTGATGTAATTCCTGCAATAGCAAGAGCGTTAAATTCCGCCCTGACTTCCACAACAGCAAAAGACATCCCAGACTCACAGGCGATCCTTGAAACAGTCATCGCAAAAATCGGTTTGATGATAGAAGGCAGGTGCGTTGATGAACGAATCGACGTCAGTTCAGCGGAATGGATATGAAATCCGAGAACACCCCGCGTGCCGCATTGTCAAAGCTGCATTTCGATTGCGGACTGCCGCGATCTCCGGTAGTTTGGGAGACCTGCACATGCTTCTTCCGGCCGCCAGGATCCATCGTCGATGTCATCGCTGGTCGGTTCCCTCCGTCGTCTCCTCGCCTCTCGCATAAAGTTGTCGCCTCATGCACTCGAGACAACTCATCTCTATCGTCGCATTTGCCGTATTCGCAAGTCGTGCGATGTTTGACCACCCGCTGATCACGGCACAGGAAACAACCGTGACAGAGGACCGAAGCGATGGCGCCGGACTTCAGTTCTTTGAAACAAAGATCCGTCCCGTTCTTGTGCAGCACTGTTATGAATGCCACGCAGCAGATTCAAAAATTCTGCGAGGAGGCCTGCAACTGGACAGTCGCGATGCCACGCTCAAAGGTGGTGACAGCGGCCCGGCACTGGTCGCCGGAAAGCCCCAAGCCAGTCTGCTGATTCAGGCTCTCAAGCATGAGTCGCTGGCGATGCCGCCCGATTCAAAACTGCCTGATCAGACAATCGCTGACTTTGAAGAATGGATCCGACTTGGAGCACCGGATCCCCGGGAGCAGACGAAAGCTGCACGCCTAAAACCTGTCGACTGGGACGCCGCAAAAAAGCACTGGGCGTTTCAGCCAATCGGTGATCCAATCCCTCCTGCGACATCAAAACCAGCATGGATCCAGTCGCCGATCGATCAGTTCGTTGCGCATCGCCTTGAGCACGAAGGCCTGACACCGGCAGCGCCAGCAGACAAGCGGACTCTTATTCGCCGAGCCACTTTTGATTTGACCGGCCTTCCTCCCACCGTTGATGAAGTCAACGCTTTCCTGGCAGACTCTGCGCCGGACAGTTTCTCGCGCGTCCTCGACCGGTTGCTTGCGTCGCCGCGTTATGGGGAACGCTGGGGCCGGCACTGGCTGGATCTGGTGCGTTACGCAACCAGCAATGGAGCGGATGAAAATCACGGACTGCCAAATGCGTGGCGATACCGTGACTGGGTCGTGCGAATGATCAATCAGGATCTGCCAATGGATCAGTTCATTGTGCAGCAGATGGCCGGCGATCTTTTGCCAGTTCCGTCCGACGAACAGCAGGCAGGAGATTTACTGACAGCGACCGGAATGCTGGTCATCGGTCCCAAAATGCTGGCCGAGCAGGATAAGGAAAAGATGATCATCGATATCGTTGACGAACAGGTCGACACGGTCGGTCGCACAATGCTCGGGCTGACCATGGGATGCGCACGTTGTCATGATCACAAATTTGATCCGATTGCGGCTCGCGACTATTACGCGATGGCCGGAATCTTTTACAGCACTCAGTCAATGGCCAACCGCGACTTCGTCTCTCAGTGGATGGAGCGACCGCTGCCTTCTCAGGAAATCACGGCCGCACGTGCTGAGCATCAGAAGAAAATTGATGCAGCGAAACAGGAGCTTGAACAACCGAAATCGCCAGCTGACGACGAAGTCATCAAGCAGAAGAAAGCGGTTCTTGAGCAGCTTGAAAAAGAGATGCCTCAGTTCAGCTTGGTGATGGCCACGCAGGAAAGCCAGCCGCAGGATCTGCCTATTCATTTGCGAGGCAACCACCTGAAGCCGGGCCCGGAAAAGATCCCGCGAGGAATGCCGACCATCCTGACGAGCGTCGCAGCAGCGCCCGAGATTTCTGCGACAGCGAGTGGCCGTCTGGAATTCGCCCAGTGGCTGGTCGCTCGTGAGAATCCCCTGACGGCCCGCGTGCTGATGAATCGAGTCTGGATGTGGCATTTTGGCAAGCCGCTGATGAAATCGCCGTCCAACTGGGGGCTGCAATCTGAGCCTCCTTCGCACCCGGAACTTCTCGACTGGCTGGCGCAATCGCTGATGAAAAATGGCTGGTCGCTGAAGGCGATGCACCGCACAATCATGCTGTCTTCCGTGTATCAGATGAGCAGCCGTTCGAATCCCGAGTATCAGGAACGCGATCCCGAAAATCGTCTGCTGTGGCGCCAAAATCGTCGCAGACTGGAAGCCGAGCCCGTGCGTGACTCGATCCTGTTCGTTGGCGGCGGTCTTGATGAAACGATGGGAAACATCGCAGGCGGGGTTGATGCCAATCGTCGAGCCATTTATTTGCCCGTGGACCGAGCAGCGCTTTACGAAATGTTTTCTACATTCGATTACGTCGAAACAGCCAATCATATTGAGCAGCGTCCCGTCACAACAGTTCCCAACCAGGCGCTGTTTCTGATGAACAGCACGATGGTCTATGAACAGTCGCGGCGACTGATTGAACAACTGCCGACCACAGACCCATCGGTTCCCGTGCAGGATCTTGCACCGGTGGTCTCGACGATTTTTGAAAAGCTCTACAGTCGCCAGCCGTCTGCGGAAGAAATATCGCGGTGTATTGCGTTTCTGGAACAATCGGAGCAGGCGTTTGCGTCCACGACCGATGCTCGCGAGCGTCGTCTGCAGGCGTGGTCCGCTCTGTGTCGCACCTTGATTGCCGCCAACGATTTTATCTTCGTGGACTAATACAGATCTGAATCAACGCGGCATAGTCCGCCACTGCCTCCCGAACAAAGCAGCGTCCCCATGAATCATCAATTCAGTCGCCGACAACTTCTGCAGAACTGCGGTGCCGGATTTGGCGCCACTGCCCTCAACGATCTGCTGGCCCGCACAGCGTCAGCTGGGCAGAATCCGTCCGCAGGATCAAATCCGCTGCTAAGCCGACCGGGCCATTTTCCGGCTCGCGCCAAGCGTGTGATTTTTCTGTTCATGCACGGCGGGCCGTCGCATGTCGACACGTTCGATTACAAGCCATTGCTGGCCAAACATGACGGCCAGCCCTTGCCCTTTGAAAAGCCTCGAATTCAGTTTGCTCAGACCGGCAACCTTTTGAAGAGTCCGTGGAAATTTCGACAGTACGGGCAGAGCGGCGCGTGGGTCAGCGATCTGTTTCCCAATGTCGGTCGATGTGCGGATGACATCACGTTTATCAAATCCATTCACGGCTCCAACGAAGCACATGGCGGTGCGTTGCTGAAAATCAACACAGGCTCAGACACCTTCGTTCGGCCGAGCATGGGCGCATGGATCAGCTACGGTCTGGGCACGGAGAACGACAGTCTGCCGAGCTTTGTCACCATCAACCCAACTCTGGGCCATGGCGGCGTCCGCAATTTCGGCTCGGCGTTTCTTCCTCCCATCCATCAGGCAACTCGCATCGCCACGTCACGTGACAATGGTCAGACCCGAGCGAAAATCGCAAACCTGACGAATGAGCAGTCGTCGCGAGACGTGCAGCAACTGCAACTAGGACTGCTTAGGGATCTCAATCGTTTACGAGCCGACAGTTCATTGACTTCCAGAAATGCAGGTCCGGATTCCGAACTGAATGCTCGTATCGATTCGTTCGAACTGGCGTTTCGCATGCAGACTGAGGCACCAGAAATTTTTGACTTGTCGAAAGAGACCGAGTCGACTCGGCAGTTGTACGGCATCGATCAGGAACCCACAAGCAATTTCGGCACGCAGTGTTTGCTGGCACGTCGCCTTTCGGAATCCGGCGTTCGCTTTGTGCAGGTGTCGCACGCGTACT
Organism: uncultured Planctomycetota bacterium; assembly: GCA_947085455.1. GTDB lineage: Bacteria > Planctomycetota > Planctomycetia > Planctomycetales > Planctomycetaceae > SXXK01. The sequence goes on from CAMTWR010000004.1 coordinate 123,050, forward strand.
GGGATCAGCATTCCGAACTGAAGCAGGAACATACGCGGCTGTCTGCTGAAGTCGACAAACCCATTGCCGGTCTGCTGCAGGACTTAAAACAACGAGGCCTTCTGGAAGACACAATCCTGATGTGGGGCGCCGAGTTCGGTCGAACCCCGACGGCTCAGGGGAATAATGGCCGCGACCACAATCCTCACGCGTTTACGTACTGGATGGCGGGCGGTGGCGTAAAAGCCGGTTTCAGCTATGGCGAATCGGACGACTTTGGATTTTACGCCGCGGAAAACAAAGTCCACGTCCACGACCTGCACGCCACCATCCTGCATCTGCTGGGCCTGGACCATGAGCAACTAACATTCCGCTACGGCGGCCGCGACTTCCGGCTCACGGACGTCGAAGGCAAACTTGTCTCCGACATTATCGCCTGACCAAAGTTCCGCCCCCTCGTTCCAGGGCTCCTGCGTTCTCGTTCCAGGGCTCCAGCCCTGGAACGCACTGCCAGGAGGCTCCAGCCTCCTCCGCAAAAAACTCTCGCACCATGCCCAGCAATGATACCGCTGACGGAACTCGGCCCGCGTCAATCGCCGCTGAGTAAGATCCTACTAATGATTGCTGATGCAGCGTGAGGATACAAGGGGCTGACAGTGTTGAGGTTTCGGTCATGGAATGACCGACCTACGTGGTCAGGCATTCCATGACTTGCAATTGCTGTCATGGCTTCTCGGACACGGCACAGATGCAAACCATTTTTCCGCAGCCCGGGCAGCCATGACCGTACTTCTGCTGAACCGCTTCCGTCAGATTAATTCCAGCCACGTTGGCAATGGTCGCCAGCCACGCCAGCACGTCGGCAAACTCTTTCGCGATGTCCTCTTTGGGCGACTCCCTCAAAGCCGCCGCCAGTTCGCCGATCTCTTCCATCAGCCACATGAAAGTCCCTTCAACGCCACGTGCCTGATCTTTGCTGGAGTACATCCGATCGATCAGCTGTTGAAGTTCGTCAAGTGTCATGGCAGACCTTAAAGAAGGGAACAAATTCAGGACAGAAAATGCGCGAACATCGGCGTCTAATCACAACGACTGTTGGCAAAATTTATTTGCCAAGTTCCTTCACAATCGACTCAGCTCCGTAAACAACTTTGAGTGCCTCGCGAATGGCGCTGGAGTGAACGGAAACGGAGCGAGCCTGCTTGTCTGTGTAGACAAAGTTGCCGGATAACGACTGAATGTTTCCGTCAAAAATCAACCCCACCAGTTCGCCCTTGCGATTCAGAACCGGGCTTCCGGAATTGCCTCCGATAATGTCCGCCGTACAAACGAAGTTGAATGGCGTTTCCTTATTGAGTCCGTCAGCCGATTTCTTCCAGGAAGCTGGCAGAACGTAGTCTGTCTGGCCTTCGTGCGTCTTTTCGTGATCATAAGCGCCACCCATATTCGTCCAGGCCGGGATCTGCTGGCCATCCTGTTCGTATCCCATCACTGGACCAAACGCAAGGCGAAGCGTGAAGGTCGCATCGGGATAAGTGGCCGTCCCTTCCGTCGCAAATTTCGCCTCTGCAATCTTCGCATAGGCCTGCTTGTCCTGCTCATCCAGTTGGTCGGTGATCACGCGAATTCTACGGACCTCCGGATTGATGATCTTCGCCAGCTGAATCAGGGGATCTGTGCTTTCCACAATGTCTTGCAACCCACCTGCCGCGACAGCCTTGCGATTTTCTACGCTCAACAGTTTTGTACCGCCAATCAATTCGGCCGCACGATCGGACGGACTTTTCCCCGCCAGAATTTCCTGACACAGCGGATGATCAAAGCCGCGTTGCTCCAGCGTTTTCGCAATCGAATCGGCCAGCAGCACCTGATCGAGATCTGTATAAATCGGTGCCTCGGAATACAGTTGCTGCAGCAGAGACTCGCGGCCAGCCTCAGAGAATTCAGGAAGTCTTTCTCCCGATGGCTTTTGATCTTCTTCCGCCATCTGGACCAGCTGCAGGGCAATGCCAAACAAATGACTGTTCACTGCCACGCCTTTTCCGAGGAGCTCGGCACGCTTCTGAGTGGTCTCTGCAATCGTTTGCCATGCAGCAGCCAGCGGCTTCAATTTGGGATCTGCATTCACGGCCTCCAGCAACGCCTTTTCAGCAGCCGCTTTATCCGCGAGAACCTGTGGATCCTGAAGTCCGGCCAGCATACCCAGTCGCGCTTTGCGGGAGTTCTGAACGCCGAACAGTTCATCTCGAGCTCGGCGAGCATTCTCTTTGCTCCGCAAACCATACTGCTGCAGCAGGATTTCCTGACGACGCAGGCTGGACAGGATGTAAGGCAGATTCAGATCTCGCTGAAATTTCAACGCATCCATCGTCAGAATGCGGCTGGTCCGCCCCGGATTGCCGGAGACAAACACAACATCATTTTCCACCGGGCCATCAGCCGACCATTTCAGAAAATGCTCGATCTTCGCCGGCTTGTCGTTTTCGTAAACTCGAAAAATCGTGGCATCAAGGCAGTAGCGAGGATACTCAAAATTGTCCGCATCTCCACCAAAGAATGCGATCGCCGTTTCCGGAGCCCAAACCAGACGAACATCGGTGTACTTCTTGTACTGATACAGATGATAGCGGCCGCCGCCGTAAAGTGTGGTGACCGTGCTTTTCAGACTCGATGCATCCAAAGCTTCTTTTTCAATCTTTGCGATCACGGCACGTCTGGCAGCCACCGCCTGTTCGGTCGTCATTTCAGACGTCACGGCCTGCTTCACAGTCTCGGTCACATCCTGGATGTTGACGAGCTGGTTAAGTTCCAGGTCCGGAGCTTTCAGTTCCTCAGCGGTTGTCTTTGCCAGAAACCCGACTTCCATAATGTTGCGTTCGGGAGTCGACAGCTTAAACAGGGTGTCTGATCCGACATGATGATTGGTCAGCACCAGTCCGCTGCTGGAAATGAAAGACGCTGAACCTCCGACATTGAAGCGGACGCTCGACTTCATCAAATGCTCGGCCCATTCCGCCGAAGGTTCAAAGTTATACTTCTGACGCAGCATGTCAACGGGCAAATCGTTGAACAGCCACATGCCTTCATCACCTCTGACGAAACGAGTACTCATAGACAGCACCGTGATGAGACCAAACAGATGAATGAATTTCATGAGGAGTTGCACTTCAAGATAGAGAGGTCTGCGTGTTTAGCAGTAAGCCGTCGTACTTTTCAAGCCGCTATTCCACGATTCAACCAGGCACAAGTCAGCTGGCAGCCGAGGACGAAGTCAGATATTTGTCGACATCATTGCTGACGATGACGCCATAATTCACAGCTCCAAGCCAGCCAGACATGATGATTCCTACGCTGCCGGCATGAAAGAGTCCACTGATTTGTTGCGGCAGATCACGGCTGACCTGCAGTCCTTCGAACTTAGTACCGAAAGACGATCCGGCGAGATGTCGTGTGTAACGCTCGAATGTTTTGGGCGTCGCGGCTTCGATATGATCAAGCTTGGCACGAACGTCGGGAACGTATTTTTCCAGGCAAACCAGGGTAGACTCAATCAGGTCTTTTTTTGCCGCTTCGTAGTCGGCCTCCGACAGTTCAGTCCAGTCGCGGTAGTTAGCATTCGTAGAAGAAACGACCAGCCAGCGATCGCTGCCCGGACGCGTCTCCGGATAATAAAAGCTGAAGGTACGACTGCTCACGTCGCGACTGAGCATCGCATCAATATCAAACCCCTTATGCTCTGAATGAAACAGCAGATCGCCGCAGGACGAGTCAAAACTCTCCCCGGCCTTCAATGCCATATACACCTGGCAGGAACTGTTATTGAGACGAACAGCCTTGGCATCGTCGACAAATTTGCGATCAAAATGTTCCAGCCCAACAAGGTTTTCGATAGTGGATTTCACGTTCGCATTGGACACAACAGAGCGACATGCAATCCTCTTGCCGTTGACGACAACTGCGGTAACCGCGCGGTCATCGCTGACTTCAATCTTTGTGACCAGGCTGCGGATCCGAATATCAACTCCGTTGCGAATCAGCTCTTCTCGCATCTTCGTGACGAGAGCATCCGTACCACCTTCGAATGTATAAACTCCCTTCTGCATGAAGTTGGAGAAAACAATCCCGTAAGTGATCGCGGGATCCTCGAGCGTCGAGCCATTGGCGTATGTGATGGGTTCCATCAGCATGCGCACGACATCGTCGCGTCCAGGAAAGAACTGTTCGAACAGCTCTCGAGTGGTCCGGGACTGTTCGTCGAAGAAATTCATCCCGCGAGCCGTGTCAAAAAACTGCTGGACCGTCTCATGGGCGATCCCGAAGTGTTCGACAAGGATTCGTGTAAAGTCTTCCCGAGTGAAGGTTGTCCTCAGGGAAAACTGTGGGTTCTCGAATCGGATCCCTTTCAGAGGAACGATCGAGTCGGCAATTTCACGAGTCCAGTATTTGCGACAGCTCTTGATCATCCCATGAGGAAATCCATGAAGGGAGATATCAAAGATGTGTCCGCCAGCGCGTTTGAACCACGTCGCCATGCCGCCCAGCTGGTAATGGTGTTCCAGCAACAGGACGCTGAATCCCTGCCGCGCGAGGATATTCGCAGACGTCAGGCCGGCGAGCCCGCTGCCGATCACGACCACATCGTAAGCGTCTTTTGTACCCTTAAGAAAATCACGCGGCATTCGAATCTCGAGGACAGTCAAAACAGGCGAAAATTAATCAAGAAGTTCCGGGGCAGACTAGCAAATACCGATCAGCAACTTCAAACGGTTCACGTCTTCCGCGAAGAAACCCCTCAGGACTGCAAGAACCGGGAATTCGGCAGAGCGACATCAATGTCTACTCAAATTTTAAAAATTGTAAAAAGCAGGGTGAGACGGGGGTGTTGGCATTGCAACGTGCCTTTACCCGTTTTGACTGCTTGAGATAGAATCCCGAAACAGCGGGGTCGTGGTATCTCGCCAATGATGTGATCAATTTGACGCCAACTCAGGTCATTTCTATCAGCCTTGTCTGCGGAAATGGCGTCAAATTGCGGTTTAAAATGCCCTGAAATTATTCGACTACTCAACCTATCTGATGATTAACACGGGCAAACACTGGTTAGAAAGCAAATGCTTCGACCACGATTGCTCGATGTCGACAGGACTTCCACGATGTGCTCAGGTGAATCCCGGGCAGGGAAGTCCAAACGACATTTTTCCCCACTGACCTTTCGGTGATCTCCATGAAACTCGCACTTTATTTTGCAATCCTGCTGACAACAGCTTTCGGCCCTGCGGCCGCTGCGATAGCCCAGTCTCCTCAAGATGCCCGCATCACGATCTCCCATCCGGGCTTCGGATCTCTCAAAGCGGATCTGAAGACGTTGATCGATCTGACTCTTCCCGCCGAGCAGTCTCAGTGGGAGAACATCGAGGGCTACATTGATACGTTTGCAATCGGGATCGATGACGGCCGGCCGGTGTTGGTGAGTGCAGTCACGGGAATTAAGCCGAACGCTCTGCTGATCTGGGTTCCACTTGCCGCAACTCCGCCACTATTTAAGGAATTTCGCGAGAACCTGGAATCACTGGGTTACGAAATTGCACGAGACTCAAAAGACCACAGCCTTTACCAGATCAGTCAGGATCCGGAATTTGGCTGGCTGCGAGTTGTTGCTGAAACCAAATACGCTGTTTTCGTGCTGACCAGTGACAAGGCTACGATGCCTGCCCTGAAGAATCTGATCCTGAAGGCGCAGATGCCTGAAGGTGAAATCGTCGGCAATATGAGTGCAGAAATATTAAACACTGATGGTTCACAGGAAGCTCAGAAGCATCGTCGTGATGCCTTTGGCGAAGTTCGTCGAGTCAGCATGGAAGCTGTACAGAAGCGACCAGAAGAATCTGCTACGGAATTTGACCTGCGTAAACTGGCCGTCAAGCAGCAGATGGACGAAGGTGAACGACTGCTGGCTGAAGCCGGACGCATCGCCATGATTCTCAAGCTGGATAAGAAAACCCCAGCCGCTCCAGTAGCATCTTTGTCCGTCTCGGCGACCGCGATCATGGGTTCGTCTCTGGCCGACGCAATCAACCAGATCGGTACACAGCCGGATGCCTTCGCTGGGCTCGCGAAATTCGCGGGTTCTGCACTTTCGGGACGACTGAATCACCCGGTCGACCCAATGCGACAGGCGAACATTCTTGCGTTCCTGAGTTTGACCGAGAAGGACATGGCCGACCGCCTGAAATCGTCCAAAGAGCGTACCGACGCTGAAAAGGAAATGTCCAACAAAGTGACCACGGGCGTATTAGATGTCATGCGGAGCAGCATCAACGCCGGATGGCTGAATGGTTTTATCGAAGCGATTCCTGACGGAAAGGGTGATTTTATCACCGTTGGAGCGTTTTCTTCTCCGGGTTCCGCCGGCCTGACAAAGGTACTGCCGGAACTTGCAAATGCCGGCAAAGGCAACCAGGTTCAAATGGATGTGGATGCTCAGGGTGACGTTGCCATCCACCGCGTTCAGCTTGCCGAAGGGTACATTGATCTGGTCGATCGCATATTTGGGGTGAAAAAAGATTTGTACATTGGAATAGGCCCGGCTCACGTTTGGCTGGCGTCTGGAACTGGCAGCGTTGAGCAAATGAAGAAGACAATCGAAGGGCTTGGCGAGCCACAGAAATCCGAAAATCCTGTCCACCTGGAAATCAGCTTGCTGCCCTGGGTTCAGCGGTTTGAAGAGATCGCGAAGACCGCGGCTCCGGGCAAGACTCCTGAGGCTCTGGAACTGCAGCGAGAATGGGCACGTCGCCGATCTCGTGCGATCGCGTCATTTGCCAACGGCGGTGACAAACTTGTGCTGGACTTCCATGTGAAAGACGCAGAAGTTAAGGGCGAGCTGACTCTGGAAGCCGGCATTCTTCGGTTTGGCGGAAAGCTGATGTCAGCCTTTTCGAAGGCAAACTTTGAGTAGGCGAAGTGTCGGAGGAATGGGCGCAAGCCGGAAGCAGCGCTTGCGCCACTGTCAAATTTCTGTCCTGCTCACCGTTGACGCTGTGGCATGTTCTGAATCCTGTGAGTGGTCCCGAAGGATAAGATGCCGGTCGCATGGACGGATCCGAAGATTTTGATGACCTCAACGATTCCGAGCTGATCGACGACGGTCTGCCGGAAGATGAGTTTGCAGTTGAAGACATCGAATTGGCCTATCGGCAGGCACTCGAGGCGCTCGACGCTGCCGAGCGACAGATGGGAACAGTCTTCGTTGACTTTGCTGAATCACCGCCAGCATCGTCCAATGAAGATGAACAGGTCGCGCAGGGCCTCTCTATTGGTTCTCAACTGGCGGAGGATCTGAAGGCCACGGCTGCCGAATCCGAGGCCTCCAGTCAAGCCGTTTTAGTGGATGGCATCCGCCGCGTGTCGCCTCGAGAAGTCATTGAAGCAGCTGTATTCGTTGGCGGCGACGTGGCTTTAACGGCCCGTAAATTGGCATCGCTGATCGGACAGGATGTCGACAATCGAGTGACTGTTTCGCTGGTGGACTCCCTGAATCAGGCGTACTCACGGGAAAATCGCCCCTACGAAATTCGCCTTCATGAAGGTGGCTATCGCCTGGAATTGCGTGAAGAGTTTTCCGACGTTTCCACTCGCACTTTCGGGCTCGGGCCACGCGACGTCAGACTGTCACCCGATGTGCTTGAACTGCTCGCTTTTGTCGCGTGGAATCAACCGGTCGAGAAAGAAACGATTGAGTCCATCGATCGCCCCAATGCAATGTCGCTGCTTCGCCAGTTGCTGCGCCTGCAGCTCGTTGAACTTCAACGTACTGGCAGTAAGCGAGCGGATGTTTCCTACGGAACATCCGCAAAGTTTCTAAAGCTCTTCGGATTGAAATCCATCGCCGACCTTCCTACCGCGGATATCTTCTCCTTCAAGTAGTGACAGAATGCTTCCGCCGCTGACTTTTCAACCCATACTCAAGAGGATTCGCTGGGGCGGTCGTCGACTGGGTACGCTGCTCCATAAGCAAATTGGCGAAGCATGCGACTATGCGGAAAGCTGGGAGATCGCGGATCATGCAGATGGTCAGAGCCTGGTGGCCGATGGCCCGTTGGCCGGTCAGTCATTGTCCTCATTGATCCGGAATCACGGACAGGATTTACTCGGCCGCCAGTCGTTGGGATCGCAGTTTCCTTTGTTGATTAAATTTCTGGACGCCCACGACTGGTTATCGCTGCAGGTACATCCCGACGATCGCCTGGCGAAACAATTCAATCCGTCCGAAAATGGTAAGACTGAAGCGTGGGTCATCATCGATTCGCAGCCGGACAGTCAGATCGCCGCAGGGCTCAGGGCCGGCGTCACCTCCGAGGAGTTTTGCGAGGCACTTCGAAACGGTACCGTGGAAAGTTGCCTGAATCTGATTTCCGTAAAACCGGGTGACTGCATCATGGTACCAGCGGGGACGGTCCACGCGATTGGTCCCGGTATTGTGCTCGCTGAAGTGCAGCAGCAGAGCAATCTGACTTTCCGACTTTTCGACTGGGGTCGCGTGGACTCGTCGGGCAAGCCACGGCCTGTGCATATAGAAGAGTCATTGGCATGTACCGACTTTACTCGCGGCCCCGTGGCTGCTGTTGAACCAGTTCAGCTCTGCGATTCATCCCACCCATTCGAAGAACTCGTACGGTGCGAACATTTTGTGATCCGTCGCCACCGATTTCTCGACCCCATCAGGATTTCCACTGACGATCGATTCCGAGTCCTCATCGGCCTCAATGGAAGCGCGGTCGTCAAATCCAAATACGGCAATGCTCAGATGCTCGTGGCGACAACCGTGCTGCTGCCAGCATGCTCCGGAGTGACGCAGGTCATCCCCACAGGCCCTGTCACGATGCTGGAAGTGCTGTGCCCCTGATTCCTGCACCAACAGCGTGAAACACGCAGCGCGGCCGAACTCTGGATTCTCAAGTAAATCCCCGGTTCAAATCTCCCGCAATTCTTCCCGATCACCCCATCTTCTCATCTGAGCCTCGTTCGGTTCACAGGCGGCTGTCTGTTGGGTAGAGTTTCCGAAAGTGAGAGCTTCAAAAGCAGACAGGTATCGTCACCATGGAAATGAGTTCCTGAGTGGCGACATCCTGATGAAGTCTCAAGACGGATCTGTGTTCATAAGTGGAAGGGAATCTGACTTTATGGATCGATCAGCACAACCAGCCGTTCATCTCGTGAATGGCTTACGACGCCTCGTGCAGGATATCAGAAAGAGCGAATCAGCCGACAACAAGGGGCTGACTGATGTTGTTTGCGGCGAGACAGGCTTGCTGTCGTTCGGCGATGCAGGTGTGTCTTATTGTGGTCACCTGGTCGAGGAACTTGCGGAGCACCATTCATTTGAAAAAGTGATCTGGCTTCTTTTGCATCAGCAACTCCCGACAGAGGAAGAACTGGCGGACTGCAGCTCCATTCTCACTGACACCGCTGTAATCGATCAGTCGCATGCCGAAATTCTTTCACGGCTTCCTTTGGGATCTCGCCCGCTCGACCTGTTTCCGCTTTGCGTTTCGTTACTGTCATTTTTTGATCCAACGCCTCAGGATAACAACGAAGAAAGTGCGCGCTCTCGCGTCCTGCGTTTGTTGGCTCAGTTACCGCTCATCCTGTCGTCGGGACTGGGCGACATCGTTGATTCGTCGCTGGTCCCTTCCACAGAACTTTCGGCCGACGAAACAGAACTGTCATGGGCCGGCCGTTTGTTGTTCCGTCTGAGAGGCGGAACGCAGCGACCAACCGCGTCCGAAGACGCTGCCATGAACGTGCTGATGATTTGCGAATGTCTCACAGAAATGCGGCCCGCATGCTTTGCTGCCAGGTTGGCAGCAAGCACGACCACGCATATCGTTTCGGCATTGCAGGCCGCAGCGGCCGTCTTCGTTTCACAGCTCCGAAACGATCCGTTCCTGTGGACCAGCGAACTTCTGAATGGGTTCCAAAATCCGGGACAGGCCGAAGCCTGGTGGCGACGTCGGGAAGGCCAGCCGATGCCGTTTGGCTTCGCATCCGAAACGGAAGACAATCGGGCGGCGATTCTTACGGACGTCTGCCGCACGATGCTGGGAAGCTTTGACCGAATTCGTGTAGAAGCCGTTGCTGCCAGACTTGAGAAACTGCAGTGGCACGAGCAACTTGTTCCTACCACCGACTGGACGGCTGCAAGACTAATGACGCTGCTGGATATTCCCGGCGATCGTCAGGCGCTTGTGGTTGTGATTTCCCGCATGGTGGGATGGGCCGCCCAGGCAATTGAACAGCAATCGTCTGGCATTAGCCTGCTTCCAACCTTACGCTACGGTTCCTGAACAGGTTCTTGGCGGTTTTGGCTCATCGCGATTTTTCGCAGGGGCCATTTTGACGATCGCCTCCGGACCCTGATTTCAGATTCCTCAATTCTCTCTGATGTTATTCTGTGGTTTTCCATGTCTGTCGCATTTCAGCAATGTATCCATCCCGATTGTGCCGCCACCTTTGATGTCGGACAAATTCTGACGGCCTGCCCGAAGTGCGGCAGTCTTCTGGACGTCAGCTACGACTGGAACGCGATCCCGGTTCCAATGTCGCTGGCTGAGTTCGAGCGACGATGGACGACGCGTCTGAATCCTGTCGATTACAGCGGCGTCTGGCGATTTCGTGAACTGCTGCGTTTCGCCTCTGACGAACAAATTGTCACGATCGGAGAAGGTCAGACAATTCTGCAGAAGAACGATCTGCTGGCCAAACAGTGTGGCATGAAAAGCGGTTCACTTTTCCTTCAGTATGAAGGCATGAACCCGTCCGGCAGTTTTAAAGACAACGGAATGACGGCCGCTTCCACGCATGCCCGAATGGTCGGGGCGAAAATGACGGCTTGCGCATCAACCGGAAACACCAGTGCCTCGCTGGCGATCTACGCCGGTGTTACGGGACACTTCAAGTGCATCGTGTTCATCGGAAGCGGCAAAATTGCCTTCGGTAAACTGTCACAGGCACTCGACTATGGTGCCAAGACGATTCAGATCAAAGGCGACTTTGATGATGCGCTGGCTCGTGTTCGTGACATCTGCTCCAAGCATCCCATCTACCTTTGCAACAGCGTGAATCCATTCCGACTGGAAGGCCAGAAGACGATTATGCTGCGAGTCCTTGAAGGACTCGGCTGGCAGGTTCCCGACTGGATCGTGGTTCCCGGCGGAAACCTGGGAAACAGCAGCGCGTTCGGTAAGATGTTTATGGAACTGAAGATGCTTGGGCTGATCGATCGAGTCCCGCGTCTGGCCATTATCAATGCATCCGGAGCAGACACTCTGGATGAATTTGTGAACGACGAGAAACTGGTTTGGAATGAAGGTCGTCCAAATGCCGTTCAGATTTCATCCCGCTACAGCGAAATGGATCGTCAGAATGATCGAGCCTCCACGCTGGCGAGCGCCATCGAAATCAATCGCCCGGTGAATCTGGAAAAAGCGCTGCGAGCTCTTTCGGTTTGCAACGGCGTCGTGCGTAAAGTTTCCGATCAGGAAATTATCGACTGCCGCGCACGCATTGCGGCGTCAGGCTTTGGTTGCGAACCGGCCAGTGGAGCGACAGTCGCCGGAGTTATGCAGTTGCGTAAAGAGGGTCTGATTCAGGCTGATGATCGAGTCGTCTGCATTTTGACGGGACATCAACTGAAGGACCCTGATTTGACGATGGCCTACCATTCGCGTGATCCGGAACTGATGAGCAAGAAATTGATCCCGGCCGGAGTTACGTCCACTCCGTTCGCGAATCCGCCAATTGCAGTCAACAACGACGAAGGTGAAATCCTGAAGGCGCTCGGCCTTTCGTAGCTTCCGAAAGCAACGACAGCGTCGCGATCCACGCAGCGCTACCTGGCTCCCTGCCACTGTCTTCCTCGGAAGCATGCCTCAGCGCTGACGGACATCGCGAGAACCTTGCGGAGTCGCTGACTAAAAGTCCGCGTGGCCGGGTGTTCGTGGAAACGGAATGACGTCGCGGATGTTGGTCATCCCTGTAATCAGCAATACGGCACGTTCCAGGCCCAGGCCAAAGCCAGCATGTGGCACCGTGCCGTAACGGCGAAGATCGATGTACCACCAGTAATCTTCTGGATTCAAGTGGCATTCCTGCATGCGTTGAATAAGCACATCAAGTCGCTCTTCACGCTGGCTGCCGCCAATGATTTCGCCGACACCCGGAACCAGAACGTCCATCGCTCGCACGGTTTTTCCGTCTTCATTGCACCGCATATAAAACGGCTTCAATGTGCGAGGATAGTTGAACAGAATGACCGGCTGGCCAAAGTGCTCTTCAGTCAGAAATCGTTCATGCTCTGTTTGGAGATCGCTGCCCCATTCCACTGCGTAGTTAAACTTTCGGCCGCTCTTCTGAATAATCTCGATGGCTTCCGTGTAGGGCAGACGAATGAATTCTTTGTTGCGAATGTTCTCCAGCTTGCTCAGCACCGTGTTGTCGATCCGGTCGTTAAAGAACGCCATATCGTCGGGGCACTTTTCGAGAACATCGTTAATCATCGCCTTGATGAAGGTTTCCGCCAGATCCATGTTGTCTGGCAGTTCATAGAACGGCATTTCTGGTTCGACCATCCAGAACTCCGCCAGATGCCGAGTCGTGTTGCTGTTCTCTGCACGGAAGGTTGGACCAAAGGTGTAACAGTCTCCGACTGCAGTGGCATACGTTTCGGCTTCCAACTGGCCGCTGACCGTGAGTGACGCGGGCTTCGCAAAAAAGTCCTGCTTCCAGTCGATGTTGTCGATCTGTTTTTTGGCGAGCATAGCCAAATCCAGCGTTGTAACCTGGAACATCTCCCCCGCACCTTCGCAATCGCTGGTGGTGATGATCGGTGTATTCAAATACAGAAAACCGCGCTGCTGGAAAAAATTATGTACTGACCAGCTGATGCAGTTGCGAACGCGGGCCACCGCACCAAACGTATTGGTGCGAGCCCGCAGATGGGCGATCTCCCGCAGAAATTCCATGCTGTGTCCCTTTTTCTGCAAAGGGAACGTGGCGGGATCTGCCACACCAAGCACAGTCAGCGACGAAGCATGCAATTCTATGCGCTGCCCTTTGCCGGGCGATTCCTTCAGAGTCCCCTCGATGGAAAGGCTGGCTCCTGTCGTAACATCCTTGATGCAATCGGCATATCCGGGGACGCTGTTTTCAACAACCACCTGCAGATTCTTCAGGCAGCTGCCGTCGTTGAGTTCAATGAAGGAGAAACCATTCTTGGAATCTCGCCGAGTCCTCACCCAACCTTTAGCAACGATAGAGGTTTCCGGCTGACCGTCTCGAAGAATGCTGGCGATGCGTGTGACTGGCATAGCAAAGTCGCTTACTGAACAATGAAATGGGAACAAAAATGGCCTCAGCAGATCATAGAGATCCGAATCCGTTTTGGCTGCGCGGATTGTCCATCCGATCAACTGTCGGATGGATTATTGATCGGTCCGCAGATGGCCGAGACTGCGTGGCCGCAATGTTCGGAACAGAAAGCTACGGATGATGTCGCGCAGCGAACTGCGCTGTCTGCCGATGCAACGCGGCATCAGGCCCGTGGAGGCAGGACCCAGATTTCGTCAAAATCAAAGGGCTGCTCGGAACGATATCCCTCGTGGCGAATCAGTTCCAAAACGGCCAGGAAGATACCCACAATGCGGGACTGAATCTTCTCCCCTTCGAAGAACGAGCTGAACGCAACACGTCCTTCAATCTGAATTCTGTCACGAATCTTCTCCTGAAAGACGGACATAGGAGTCTCGTCCATCCGGATCGCAATTTCCTTTTCGAGATTCGGAATTCGCACAATGCGGGACAGGGCACTCACAAGGTCCCAAAGTTCCACTTCTCGAATGCGATCATCAGACCGATCTCGATTGGCGGACGGACGGTCGCTGCTGAGCCTTGGGAATCTCTCCAGCCACTCTGAAGCACGCTCATCAAGTAATCTTGAAGCTTCTTTGTAGCGTCGATAGTCCATAAGACGGGCAATCAGGTCGCTGCCGGTCTCTTCTTCAGGAGCATCCGGGACGACTTCGACAACAGTCGGCAGAACCTCGCGACTTTTGATTTCCAGAAGCGTGCTCGCGACCACGACGAAGTCGCCGATCAGATCAAAATCCAGAAACTCCAGAACGTCAATGTAGTCAAGAAAATCGGTCGTGATCTTCGCCAAAGACATTGAACAAACGTCGACCTCCTGCTTCCGAACGAGATACAGCAGCAGGTCCAAAGGGCCGGCAAATATCCCGGCATCAATGCGATAGTCGGTCAGGGTCATAGCGGCACTGCTCGAACGAGGGTTCTCGATCCTTTGCACTCCGGCAAAAATTGCCGGTCCATGCTCAGGGCGATTTGTTAATGAGCATCGTCCCCGCAACCGGCACGACTGGATTATTTCCCCGGCATCTCCGATGCAAATTTCAATCTTCACTGAAGTGCTGTGCGGACCGGTCGTCGCAGATGAAGGAACTTTGGGAACTTGGTTGTTACGAGGGCGTCAGATGGACCATGATGCGGTTTTGTGTGCTTGTTATCCCAAGCGGTTCATGAATCGCGTCTAACGCGACCATTGCAGTGGCGAGCGGGCGGAGACCGGTTCGGCGTTCTGCGTCAAGGTGAACCGAGTTCAGGGCAGTTTGCCCGTTTTCGACAGCAATGTGGAATTCTGAACATGGCCATTGAGTTTGACTGCCCATCGTGCAATTCAACGATTCGCGTTCCGGATGCCTATGGTGGTAAGCAGGGATGCTGCCCCAAATGCGACACTCGCCTGCTGGTTCCCACCGTGCTTCGTCCGGAGAACGTGGCCGCGTCTGCTTCGACCGCGACTACAAATACAGTGTCGTCAGGCGGATCGACGACCGATCATCCGGTCGCCGAAACATTCGCCGTTCAAACATCAACCAGGACAACTCGCAAACGCTCCGCGCGCCGTCGCCCCAGTCGGGCACTTGTCATTGGTATGCCAGTGCTCGGCTTCTTGGTTCTTCTGGCCATCATCGGATTCGCCGTCACCAGCAGTCTTCCGGAATTGAATGGCGAGCTTGCTGCAACTCGGATTGAAGCGACAAGCCTTCCCAAAGTAATGATCCCGTGGGCAGACACAGGGCTGTCCGAAGATGAGCGGAAAACGCTGGGCGACTTCCTGACAACAACTCCGGAGACCTTGTCGAGCCAGGTCATGACATGCCGTCTGATAGGCGCTGCGGAAGGTATCGAAGTTCAGTTCACGGCCGGATCGACTCACGAATGGTGTATGGTTCAGACTGCAAACAATAAACCGCTGGCCTTGTGGCTGAAACGCGAACGTCCGGCTTTAAACGCCAAACGCATTCAGATCCTCCGCGCAGCGCTGGCAAATTATTGCCGTGACAAGCTGACTCAGATCGCCGGAGAACCAGTTTCCATCAACGTAATCGCCGTTCGCAATGACGTCGGAATCAATGCCTGTGGCGATGCGTTGAGCTTTGTTGTGGAAGCTTCGACCGGCAATAAACAAATTCCGTGTTCTTATGAAGATAACGCTGGCAACATCTACTTCTGCGTTCCTCGCGGAACGACGTCCTTCGCGATCCACGGTCGCAATTTGCCGGACGGTTCCAAACCATTTGCCGGCGAATACACCGCTGTTGCTGCCAGCATTTCACGACCGGCCGTTGAGCCGACTTCTGCGACCGACTCGACTGAAAAGCCCGCATCCAAAGGAAACGATTCCGAAGAGATGCCGGGCTCCGCTGAGAAAAACGAGGACGGTATGGATCCGCCTGGCGATGAAATGCAGCAGGACTCAACTTCCGAAGGCAAATCCAAAGAGAAGCCAACCATGAACGAACCGAGCATGGAAATGGATTCGGGGATGCCGATGAAGATGGATGAAATGTCGCCGCCCTCGAATGGGAAGGCTCTGTTTAAGGATGAAGACGAAATGGACGAAGAGATAATGCCCAGGGCGAAGATGAAGGGATCAAAAAACTGACGTCCTTCCATCGCACCAGTTTCTGAAGAACCGCATCACTTCAACAGGGCTCGACGAGCATACTCCAGGGCATCCATCAGAGCGGTGATATCATCTTCCGTGTTGTAGGCCGCAAGGCTCACGCGAGTCGTTGCGGAAACACCCAGATAGCTATGCAGCGGCATGGTGCAGTGATGCCCATGACGGGTAAACACACCCTTGTGATCCAGCATCGCTGCCAGATCCTCGGGGTGAATGCCATCGATACGGAAGCTGACGATTCCTCCACGCTGAGCCAGTTCGGGGCCGTAGATTTTCATCCCAGGAATCAGCTGCATACGTTCAATCGCGGACTTCAGCAACGTCTGCTCATGCTGATGAATCGCTTCCAGCCCGATATCCTCTGTCCAGCGAACCGCCGCCCCCAGCGCGATGGCCTGCACGATCGGCATCGTGCCGGCTTCAAACTTGGCAGGCGCCGCGGACCATGTCGAGGCCTCTACATGCACCTGAGAAATCATATGGCCGCCGAACAGGATCGGATCCGTTTCTTCCAGACGAGCGGGCTTGCCATACAGGATACCGACGCCGGTGGGACCATACAGTTTATGACCGCTGAAGACCAGAAAATCTACATCGTCAGCAATCACGTTTGTCGGCAGATGAGGTACGCTTTGCGCGCCATCGACAACCACGCAGGCTCCAACAGCATGCGCTCTGCGAACCAGCTCCGGAATGGGATTGATCGTTCCGAGCATGTTAGACATCCCGGTGACTGCAACAACCTTTGTGCGACGATTCAGGACCTGATCCAATTGCGTCAAATCCAGCTGACCATCCGGTGTCAACGGGATCAATCGCAGCGTTGCACCACGTTCTTTGGCAAGCTGCTGCCACGGTACAAAGTTGGCATGATGCTCCATCACGGTTGTCAGGATTTCGTCACCGGCCTGAACGTGTCTTCGTCCCCAGCCGAAGGCAATCATATTCAGTCCGACCGTTGTGCCGGGCGTAAACACGACCGATGCATCGGACGGTGCATTCAGGAATCTCGCGACTGCTGAGCGAGCTCCTTCGAACTCCTCATCGATCCGAACACCGAACTGATATGTTCCTCGATGTGCATTGGCAAAATACTGTTCTTCAACTTCCCGCTCTTTGTCGATTACAACCTGCGGCTTCTGTGCTGACGCTCCGCTGTCCAGATAGACGGGCAGAGTACCACTGGGCAGAGGTTTGTTGAGTACCGGAAATTGCCGGCGAACTGCACCAGAATCATAAGGACGCAAATCCAAAACTGCCGCGGGTGCGGAGTGGATTGCCACTGTCGCAGGAACATGCGGCGACACTCCGCTGATCAACAGATGACGTTGAGCCAGCGCAAGAATTCGCTCGACCATTCCCCGCAGCCCGTTTCGACGCTGGGGTGTTACGTGCTGCTGCAAATCCAGACGACGGAACACATCAAGGATGTCGTAGTCCAAAATTTCGCGACCGGTTTTGCCATTAAACGCAGCCTGCAAAATTGCGATCAGTCCACGAACAATATTGGAATCGCTGTCGGCTCGGACAGTAAATGCAGCGTCGTCGCCCGTACTGGATATGTCGGCAATCAGCCACACTTGGCTTTGACAACCATGAACCCTGTTTGCTTCCGTGCGCGCCTCCGCCGGAAACTCGGGCAGATCGTCACCAAGCTCGAGCAAATACTGCGACTGATCCTCTCGATCCAGATCAGCAAACTCTTCAAACATTTCATTCAGAGCTGGAAGCATGGCACAACGCACTTTAGTAAACAAAAAGCGATCCACTCACGTACCGGTATGCGTCATCGCTGACGGCCGGCAGGTGGCACTCAACAGATCGCTGAACAGAAAATTAGAGAATCTCCAACACTGGCCCGGCTGGTGATTTCACGATTTCTTTAAACACCTGCATGGCGACATTCTGGCAAACGATTCGCAATGCATCTCGCGAAGAACTTTCATCCATCATCATCTGCATCACCTGCCCGCGGTCGCTGTATTCACGAATCGCAGCATTGAGCGGAATTTCACCCAGGAACGGAATCTTCAGCTCCTGTGCCACTTTCTGAACGCCGCCGCGACCAAAGATGTCGCCGGTCATGTTCTCGACGAAGCCCAGAATCGGCACGTTGACCTTCTGGTACATGTCGACTGCTTTGATCGCGTCCAGCAACGCAACCTGCTGCGGAGTACACACAACAACGGCTCCTGCAAGTCCAACCTGCTGAGCCAGTGTCAGAGACACGTCTCCTGTTCCAGGCGGCAGGTCGATAATGAGGTAATCCAGTTCGCCCCATTGAGTATCCTTCAGGAACTGAGTCAGTGCTTTGTGAAGCATCGGACCTCGCCAGACAACCGACTGTCCCTGCTCGATGAAAAATCCCATCGACATGAGCTTCACACCGCCCGCGTCAATCGGCTCCATTCGCATAAACTTATTGCCCTGCTCGTCGGCCATCTCCGTAGCCGCCGGACGGCCTTGCGCATTCATCATATGAGGAATGCTGGGACCATAGACGTCCGCGTCCATCAGACCTACGCGACAGCCGAACGAATGCAGACCACACGCGATGGCCGCCGCAACGGTACTCTTGCCGACACCGCCTTTGCCACTGCCCACAGCGATAATGTTGTGCACGTTGAGACCAATGCGACCGCCGGCATCTTTGCCGCGAACAGTCGCATGCAGCTCAATTCGGGGCTCAAGTTCCGGAGCGGCAAATTTGATTCGCTGCCGAATCAATTCTTCCAGCTTTTTCCCGTCAGGATAAGCGGGAGTCGGCAGTTCAATGCGGACTCGTGCATCATTTCCGTTAACAAATGTATCGCGGATCATCCGGAGTTCGCCCAGAGGCTTTTCCGTGATGGGTTCAATAACATTGGAAACAAGAGTTCGAAGTTGCTCGGCGGTTGGCATGGAGTATCGTGAATCTGAAGGATTTGGACGAGGATCGGCCCAGGAAACGGGGCCGCTATTTGCATCCTACGTTCGCTTCCCGACAGATCAACCGGCTCGCGGGACCAACTTTCCGTGATTCGCAGAAACTGAAGCCTTTCTGACTTCGATTTCAGTCAATACTGGGTTTCCGTGGACTGGGGCTTCTGGGGTTTGAGCGTCCAGAGCTGCAGCATTTCTACGGCAAAAGAAAAGCACATCGCAAAATAGACGTAACCTTTGGGAACATGGTGCCCAAAGCCTTCGGCCATCAGCAACAACCCAATTAACAGCAGAAATGACAGAGCCAGAATTTTGATGGTCGGATTTCGTTCGATAAAGACAACGATCGCCTTGGAAAAGATCAGCATCCCGATGACGGACAGAATGATCGCCGTCACCATGATCGGAATGGGATGCTTCAGCCCTTCCGTCATTCCCACCGCGGTTATCACTGAATCCAGTGAGAAAACCACGTCGATCAGCAACACCTGCAGCAGAACAGCCCTCAATGTGCTTGTGGAGGGAGCTTTCACCTCGTCACCTTGAGCATCCTGCACCTTGTGATGAATCTCTCGAGTGCCTTTGAACAGCAGGAAGAGTCCACCGAATATCAGAATCAGATCCTTCCCGGTGACGGCATGATTGAACATCACGAAAAGCTCCTTCGTCAACGTCATCACCCAGCCGATCGCAAGGACCAGCATGATTCTGGAGACTACGGCCAGCAGCAGTCCAAGCCTCCGCGCCTTGTCACGCTGCGACTCCGGCAGCTTGCCGCAGAGAATCGCAATGAAGATGACGTTATCAATTCCCAAAACCATTTCGAGCGATGTCAGGGTCAGCAAAGCCACCAGCGACGCCCCATTGAGATACTCATCCATCAGATCTATTTCCTGAAGTCAATTTCGACGTTGTGAATTCACAGCTCATGCCCGCCGATGAGTGAACTCATGCCAACATTCTGAGTTCGACTTAGAAATCGCACATCGTGTGCCATCAGCAACTGCAGCGAAGCATACTGGACGTTTTCGGAAGAATCGATTCCAGTCTGCGCTCCAGGCCTGCACGGGTGCAGTCGCGGATTTCGGTATTGGCGAAATGCATGGTGATTCTCGGGACCGCGAGGCTCCTGCCGAGCAAACGCTGAGCCCGGATGCGGGCGCAAACCGCGGCACACCCAAAACGCCCGTGAACGCTTTGTGGAGGCTCCCTCAATTGACCAACAGACACACCAGTAATTTTTCACGGAACTTACAACGCCGAACGAAAGTCGCCGATGTAGCCGGATTCGTAAGAATTTGGTTCTCGTTCTGAACTCTCAGGAGTGCAGCTGCCGCGTTGTCGGCTGAGAACTTTTGAATCACTCTGGAATACCACGCTTCAATCCCGGATAGTTCAAAGCTGCATCTCACCCCGAATCGACTCACACGCATTCCGAAATCGACCATGCCTGACCAGTTTCTGAAGGATCTTCTGCTGACGCCCGGAACCTCCGGAGGAGAGCAGCAAATTCAAAGTGTCATCCGCAATTTTGCATCGACGTTTGCGGATGATGTGACCACAGACGTTCATGGGAATGTTCTGGCCACAGTGAATGCTCAGGGATCTTGTACCATTCTGCTGGATGCCCATTGTGATCAGATTGGCCTGATTGTCCGCCACATCGACAGCTTTGGGTTTCTCCGAGTGAACCCGATCGGCGGCTGGGACATGCAAATTCTCCTTGGGCAGCGAATGCTCGTGCATACATCTTTGGGCCCGGTGCCTGGAGTCATCGCACGCAAGCCTATTCATTTGTTGGATCCCGAAGAGCGTAAGAATGTTCCCAAAATGAAAGAGGTCTGGGTCGACATTGGTTCTGCGTCAGAAGCAGAGACGCGGTCGCTCGTGAGCATCGGCGATTTTATCACTCCCGAACCGTGCCTGCGTGAACTGCGAAATGGACGATTGGCCGGCGTCGCGATGGACGATCGGACCGGTATCTGGGTCATCATGCATGCGCTTAAAAAAATCGCAGCCCAAAAACCATCGTCTCGAATCGTCGCGGTGTCCGCAGTTCAGGAAGAAATCGGGCTGCGAGGCGCAACGACCAGCGCTTACACCGTGAATCCCGACGTCGCCATCGCTGTGGATGTGACTCATGCGACCGATTGCCCGGGGATCGATCAGAACGAATTTGGACGCATCGAAATTGGAAAGGGCCCGGTGATTGTGCGCGGCCCCAATGCGAATCCCAAAGTCTTTGACCTGCTGGTGAAACAGGCGAAGGAGCATCTGATCCCGTTTCAAATCAACGCACTCGGATATCCGGCCAGCAACGATGGGGCCGCAGTCCAGGTCAGCCGCGGCGGCTGTGCAACGGGACTCGTCACGATTCCAAATCGATACATGCACAGTCCTGTGGAACTGGTCGCGGAATCAGACCTCGAACACGCGGCCGATCTGATCGCCGCCTTCTGCATGGCGGTCGACGATGAGATGTCATTTATCCCGTAATTTCACCTTCAACGAAACGCCACGTATGACCATTTCCCCCCGCCTTGAACTTGTGATCGGCCAGATCAAGTTTGCTCGCGAATATACCCTGAGCCTCCTGAATAACCTCGCACCGGACGACTGGTTTCGTCAGCCGACGGAAGGCGTTTCGCATCTCGCATGGCAGATCGGACATCTCGCCATGGCGCAGTATGGACTCTGCCTGTTTCGCATGCGCGGGCGAGCCGAAATCGACATGGAACTCATGTCGTCCGCGTTTCGTAAGAAGTTCAGCAAAGGTACAACGCCTGACCCGGATCCTCACGCGAATCCCGCTCCTGAAGAGATCCGTGCCGTGTTCGACCGCGTGTTCGAACAGTCGATGCTCGAGCTGCCGCAAATCACAGAGGCCCAGCTGGATGAACCGGTTGATATGCCCTATGCGGCGTTTGCGACCAAGTTTGGTGGATTGCTGTTTTGCTCGCACCATGAGATGCTGCACGCTGGCCAGATTGGCCTGTTACGTCGGCTGATTGGTAAAGCTCCCGTCCGATAGCCCTCGGGCCATCACCGGCCTTTGGGCAGACGAGCACGCATCTCATCAACATCGTCATTTTTCACATCTAAATTGAGCAAACGCATGCATCGATCGGCCCACGCATTCCGGTGTTGGATCCTGTTAGCTGCAGCTGGTACCCTGATTCAATCAGTGTTCGCGCAAGAACCCGCCACGCCAGCGATGCCCGTACCAGGTGCCACATTTGCCGCGCACGACACACTGACACTTGACACCGACACAAACGACGACGCCAACGAATGCCTTGCGGGACTTCGCTGGAAGCCAGGAAAATTCGAGGTGACGTGTGAGCCGGGATCGGACGAGCGAAGCGACCTTCTGGTTCGCTTTCCCTCCGCCATGCCATCCGGCGATGCGATCAATGACAACGTCTGTCTGGAATGGTACGTTGCCAAAGATGCGAGCAAAAAACCGGTTCGCACGCGGTGCGTCATTGTGGTCCATGAATCAGGACGCGGAATGACCGTCGGTCGAATCTTTGCCCGTGGTCTTGCCGCACAAGGTCTGCATACGTTCATGGTCCAGATGCCAGGGTACGGCGCAAGACAATCGGAACACACGGGTAAGCCTGCCATGATCCTGACATCAATGAAGCAGGCCGTGGCCGATGCGCGACGAGCCCGCGATGCTGCTACCAGCCTGCCTCTGGTGGATGGCAGTCGAGTCGGTATTCAGGGAACAAGCCTCGGCGGATTTATTACCTCCACCACCGCTGGCCTCGATGAGGGGTTTGACCGAGTCTTTATCCTGCTGGCTGGTGGAAATTTGCACGATGTCGTGATCAATGGTGCGAAGGACGCGGCGAAGGTTCGCGATCGACTTAAAACCATCGGCGTTGATGGCGACAGAATTCGTGAACTGGCGAGCCCCGTTGAACCACTTCGTCTGGCCCACCGACTGAACCCTAAGACCACATGGCTCTACAGCGGAAAGTATGACGATGTCGTGCCTCCAGCCTGCAGTTTTGCCCTCGCGAAAGCCGCCAATTTGCCGGACGGTCATCATATTGAAATGCCGGTCGATCATTACTCCGGCATCGTATTTCTGCCATCGGTGATGGTAGAGATCCGAAAAGCCATGCTGGAAGAATAGGCTGCAGAAACAGACCGGCAGAATCTGCACAGGGCAGGGCAGTTCATATCACCGCCGAATTTCCCGCCAAGCCCCCGCATTTTACCTCCATTACAATCGTAATCTAGCCCCTTGAGTTCCTTTGCCATGACGGATAGAGTTCGCCGTACGAACTGCTGAGATATCTCATCTCTCTCAGCTCAGCAGTCGTCTCAGGGCTCTGCAGATGTGCTCTTCAGCATCGGATGTTGAATCACTTATCTTGGCTCAGAGCACCGTTTAGGGACTCGTGCTTCAAGGAGGAAACACGCATGAACCGAATTCACCTGCGTCTGTTCACACCATCAGACGAAACGACCCACGAAGACATCCTGCCGATTGGTTCTGACGAATCATCCGAGGACATTATCCCAATCAATCGGGCTCGCAGATCGGTCATCTTCAGCGGCCGATTTATGCCGGCAGTTGATCGGGCTCGCCTGATTCACCAGAACGGCATCTGTCCCGAGTGCGGCCATAACGACATCGAGCCGCTTGAACTCGCCGATTCAGTCATCAGTCCCAAAAATCGGCTGCCAATCCCCGGCACAGCCACCATTGTGGGATTTCACTGCAATGACTGCAGCACCGAATGGCCAGTTTACGAACTGTCCTGCCGCAAGATCTGATCTGCACGCCGACGCAATGATGGCCTGATTTCAAAAGTGCCATTTAAAAAGCAACGTCGGCAACTTGCGGTCGACAACTCAGGGCCATCCATCGTGCGAGGAAAATCAATCGATGGACACCGCCCCTGAAGTCGGCCTGCTACGGCCTGCGCCTCGCACCACGAAGCACCACTGGGATGTCGGTCTTAAGTTGTGGCCGGTCTCCTGACCGAGCCCCGTAATTTTGACCGGAAGATCTCCGTTCACCTTCGCGCAGGCAGAGCATAAAAGTCAGTGCCACCCAGATCACGGGCCACAACCAGGATTGCGTCGGCCTCGTGCCGGGCGGAGGCACAACTGGCCGATGGATGGAACGCAAGCAGTCGTCAAATTGACGAACGCAGAATGCCCTCGGGTTGCTCTTCCGACGTCAGCCACTGCCTCTCATCTTTGGATGGCCCTGGCAATTCGGCCTTGGCAATTCCCGCAGCGGCACCGCTTTCCTGCTCTACGCTGGACGCTCGATGGTTGTGAGCATCGGTGGTGATTTCATTCGCTGGTAGCCCCAGAATAATGTAGCTGCCAGAGCTACCACTCCGATTCCAATCACTCCGGCGAAGCCAATCGTGCCTAACACCTTGGCTATCATCAACTTCATCCCGCCACGACGCCCGGAAGTGTCAATCTCGGCACCGGAAGCCACTTCTTTCGCCAGGGAGGAGCCAAAGGGGTCGGGAGTCTTTTTCTGCTGGCATGGGACTTGTACAGTTTATTTTACTAGGGTGACATTTTAGAATTATGGCAGAAAAAGACTCCCGACCCCCTTCCGCCTCGAGTATTCACGATGCCTCGACGAAAGCGTGTTTGTACCGGTGGTTATGTCTTCCACGTTCTGAACCGAGCTGTAGCTCGGGAACGCATCTTTGATGACGAAGGCGACTACAAAGCATTCGAGAAGGTTCTACGTGAGGCCATCGAACGAGTTCCTGTTCGAGTGCTTTCGTTTTGTCTGATGCCAAATCACTGGCACATGGTTCTCTGGCCACGACGCGGCGAGGATGAAGATCTGTCTGAATTCATGCGGTGGCTCACGGTGACGCATACGCAACGCTGGCACGCTCATCACGGTACCGCCGGAACAGGCTCGCTTTATCAGGGACGCTTCAAGTCCTTTCCTGTGCAGGGCGATGAACATTTTCTGACCGTCTGCCGCTACACCGAACGTAATGCGCTGCGAGCCAACCTTGTTGCCCGAGCTCAGGACTGGCGCTGGAGCAGCCTTTGGCATCGAACGCAAACACCATTGATTCTGCCACTCACTGACTGGCCGGTTCCGTGTCCGGCCCAGTGGAACGAGTTTGTGAACCAGCCCGAAACGGAAGCAGAACTGGCTGCTGTGCGTCAAACACTCAAACGTGGCTCGCCCTTCGGTGACAAAAACTGGATTAGTCAAACGGCCGAGCGGCTTGGTCTCGAATCAACCCTCGCACCGCGCGGGAGGCCTCCGCGGTAGCAGGCGAAGGGTCGGAAAGGGGTCGGGAGTCTTTTTCTGCAGGTTAAAAGGTTTGCACAGTTGATTGAAACATCGCGAAAGTTGCGGTGTTTGGCAGAGAAAGACTCCCGACCCCGTTCTGTAATGGAGATGCAGACTGGCGGTGAGAACCTGTGCGAAGTTCAACTGTGGAACTCGGATTTGAACGATTTTCGTTGATTTGCGCCGGGCTTCTGCTGGTTTTCAAAAAAGTCTGCCGGACGTTTGGGAATCAGATTCATCGCTGTACAATGGGAAAACATCCTGGCCGGATGTCGGTGCGTGCCGACGTCCGGTTTCTTTTTGTTCTGATTCTTCTATTCAGCTGAGAGTGTTCCTGTGCCGGCAACTTCAGTGATTGGTTTGCAGTGGGGCGACGAAGCCAAGGGCAAGATCGTCGACATCCTGACAGAACGTCATGACATCGTTGTGCGATATCAGGGAGGCAACAATGCAGGCCACACCGTCAAGTTTGACGGCAAGACCTATAAGCTCAGCCTGCTGCCTACCGGAATTCTTCAAAGCCACGTCAAATCCGTGATCGCGCCCGGCGTTGTCGTCAATCCCCTGGCTCTGCTGAAAGAACTGGATGGTCTGATCGCCGGTGGCCAGGACTGTGCTTTGCGTCTGATGGTCAGCGACAGGGCTCATGTGATCTGCCCGTGGCATCTGCTGGAAGAAGGCGCTTTGGAAAAATCCCGAGGCAGTGCGGCCATCGGAACGACGATGCGCGGTATCGGTACCTGCTATCGCGACAAAGTGGGTCGGTCACACGCAATTCGAATCGGGGACCTGATCTGCCGTGATACCTTCGCGGCCAAGGTTCGCGAGATCGTGCCGTTCAAGCAAAAGATTTTGAATGCTCTGGATCCGGATGGTCCGCAGATGGACGCGGAGCAGATCATCGCCGAGTACTCGACAGCAGCAGACCGCGTGCGTCCGATGGTTGCCGATACCACCACTTATCTGCTCGATGCTCTTGATGCGGGAAAATGGTTGCTGTTCGAAGGGGCTCAGGGAAGTCTGCTGGATGTTGACCACGGGACATTTCCGTACGTCACTTCTTCAAACAGCTCAGGCTGCGGGATTCATAACGGCAGCGGTGTTCCGGAACGAGCCATCGTCCAAATGATTGGCGTTGCGAAAGCGTATACAACGCGCGTCGGTGGCGGACCGTTTCCATCGGAACTGGACAACGAAATTGGTCAGCGGATTCGGATCGCGGGCAACGAATTTGGAACTATCACCGGTCGACCTCGACGCTGCGGCTGGTTTGATGCCGTGGCGACTCGTTACAGCGCTCGCATTAGCGGCGTCGATTCCATCACCATTGCGCTTTTGGATGTCCTGAGCGGCTTTGATGAACTGTTTGTCTGCGAAGCCTACAACATTAATGGCAAGGTGACTCAGACTCTGCCAAGCCGCTGTGAAGATCTTGCTGTGGCCAAGCCTGTGCTGCGTCGAGTGCCCGGCTGGACCGAGGATATTACCGGCATCACAAAATTCGGCGACCTGCCTGCATCGGCTCAGCAGTATTGCCGTGCCATCGAAGAAATCGTCGGCAAGCCGATCGAGTTTGTGTCGGTCGGCCCGGACCGCTGCCAGACCATTCGTATGTCGTGAAACAGCACCTTCCGCTGACGGCTCATTTTCAGATTGCAGCTGACGCAGTTGGTATCAACCATTGCGTCAGACTGAAGCTAAAGTCTGGGAATGAAGAGTGGTGGGCTCTGCGGCTCGAGTGTGTCCGCGGGCGGACCTTCGGCAGTTTCTGATGACTCCGTCGTGCCTCGCAAAATGATGGCTTCAGAATCAGAATTGTCTGGCACCGGCGCTTCCACAACCGGCTTAGCGGAACGTGGCCGCGAGACCGTGGCGGCCGAGTTGCTTCGTTTCGACTCGTTGATCATCTGCCCGAGCTGCTGCGACACGGCTCGCTGTCCAATGTCTCCCTCTGCCAGCGCCATCACGCTCGCGACCGCATCGGCCTCCGCTCCTTCATGGCTGGCCATCTGCAGCAGTTCCGCTGCTGCTCCATCAAATCCACGCAGCTTTTGAAATGTGCCACCTAACAAAAGACGGTCCGAGGAAAGTGGCTCTTCCGCAAGCCAGTTCCACAGTTTGCTTCCGTGAGACCGCGCTCGTTCGCCGGCTCGCTCGCCATAAAGTTCATCGGCTGAAATCCACGCACGTGTCGCATCCGGCGATGTTAACAGGCCGGTTTTCAGATAACGTGTCGCATCGGCAAAGTTCTCTGTCGCGATGCTGACAAAGGCCATTCGAATCCAAAGCGCTCGGCGATCCGGTGATAAACTCAGCCCTGCCGTGTACGACTCCGAAGCCTTCGAATAGTCCTCATTTCGAAACGCTTCGTCGCCGACCGACTGATATCGCAGACTGTTGATTCTATCGGGAAGCGATGAATCACCGGCCCCGCGGGGAAATGCATCGAACTCGTTCAGCAGCGGAGTCTGCACCTGAGGAGCTGGCGATGGTGGAGCATCCGGAATCTGCTCAGCATTGAAGCCACCAGCAGCCTCCTCAAACTGCGGTACATGCATGAACATCAAAGGTGGTCGTGTGTAAACAGCAGTTGAAGGCACCGAAGGGCGCATCGAATAACTCATATTCTGTAAGGTCGATCCCAGCACAGATCCCGGGTAGTTGGCATTCCATCCTCCAGAATAGGGCAAACCATAAGGATACGGAGCACCATAGGGCATCATCGGCTCCGCAACCGAAGGGAATTCCATCGGATACGGATTTCCCGGCAGTCCAAAATTCAATCCCATTGGGCCAACAGCATTGCCTGGACCAACGACTAAGCCATTGCTCAGATGCACAACACCCTGCGACGTCCGCACGGCACCAGCAACCATGCGGCCATTTGAATAAGTCGCGGCCGACGTTCCCATACCCATCGGTTGCTGAACCATGCCGGCCGGGCCGTAAGGGATCACAATGTTGGGCTGAGCTGCTCCAGGAAAATGATAACCATGACCCACGTTTCCGTAGGCGCCTGGACCGTGCAGCCCCGGAAAACCGTATGGCTGCTGAGCCACTGCGGAAAGAAGTCCTGTGGCAAGGCAGCCCATGGCGACAGCCGATTTCCAAATCGGCATTCCTGCTCGTCCGAAAATGCACGAAAACATAGAGCAACTCGCTGCAAAAACATCGTCTTTTTGAGTTTCGGACCCGGACCGACCGGAAATCCATTCTCCGCCGCTGGCCCGGGGACTGCAAGAGGCGCAATAGAATTCAGAGGTCTTAGCGGAAAGCCCGACGACAGAATGTTCGCCATGTTCGCCCTCCGTCGGGCTTGACATTAACAAGAGCCTGCTGGTCCAATACATCAATGAAATAGGATCTCCGTTTTCAATGCCTTCGGGAATTCCGAAAGCTCTGAGATTCGTCTGGGTGAGTTCTGTGGTATCTGTTGGGAGTTTCTAAAATGAATCATCGCTACGGTTGGTTGTCAGCTGTGCTGGGTCTTGCGATTTGCGTTTCAGCTTCATTTGCTGACGAAAAGAAAGAGAAGCCTGCTAAAGAAGAGGCCAAATTTACAGCGAAGTGTCCGGTCTCCGGAGCGGATGCGAAGAAAGAGCAGTCTGCAAAGTACAAAGAGAAGGATGTCTACTTCTGCTGTGAAAAATGCAAGGCTGCATTTGAAACTGACTCTGCAAAGTATGCCACGAAGGCCAACCATCAGCTGGTCCAGACCAAGCAGTTCAAGCAAACGAGCTGTCCTTTGTCCGGAGGCAAGCTGAACGCAGAAGAATCTGTGAAAGTCGACGGAGTGAAGGTCACTTTTTGCTGCGAGAAATGCAAAGGTGCTATCGACTCCTCTTCTAAGGAAGATCAGCTGACCAAGATCTTCGCGGAAGAAGTATTTGCCAAGTCATTCACTGCAAAGAAGAGTGGTGATGCAAAGGACAAGGCCGAAGACAAGGCCGAGTAATTCGAGCACCCGGCGCTTAAGTGAGATCATGGGGGCAACTGTCACAGACAGTTGCCCTTTTTTTGTTGAGGCTTCACCGAGAAATCGCAGAACTGTGTTTTTGTTTCGCCAAACCGGCACTTTTGCCGTCGCAACATCACTTCCGGAGTGGAGACGACCATCCTCAAGCAGGTTCTGATACGACCGCCGAGTTTGCAATATCCGCATTACGCCGAATGTAATGACAGTGGCCTGGCCAACTTTCGGTGCACCACCACACGAATACTCCGGGATAAATTGAGTTGCCTGTTTGTGCGGATTACGCCGGGCAACTCTGCCGGATGTCAGCCACGAAGTGCCGCACATCTCGCATTGTGGGCTATGTTTGAAAGATGCATCGTCGACGATGGCAGGCGGCAACATCCGCCAGCGCCGTTTTTTGGGGACGTTGGCATCATTCATCCTGTAACCTGGTTGAGGTTATGCGACGCGTTTCTTCAAGTATGCGAATCGTACTGGGACTGGTGAGCCTGACAATCAGCGCCTTGCTGGTTGCCGGCCTGCTGGGCTTTATACCCAACGTAGGAACGGCTGCGCAGAAGAATCGATCGGCGTTTTGTGAGGCGACTGCAGTCAGCTTCATGGCGCTCGCGCCGCGCATGAATGAAGAACAGATTCGTGAAACCTTCAATGCCATTCGTGAGCGAAATCCGGAAGTGGAATCACTTGCGGTACGGACCGACGAAGGACGCGCACTGTTGTTTTCGTCCGGGCCTCATGAATCCCTATGGGAAACGACAGGAAACATTCCGGAAAGCTCGCGTGAGTTCATCGTCCCCATCGCCGCAGCGGGAAAACACTGGGGCCAGTTGGAGGTGAGATTTCAGGAAGTCTCCTCGGGGCCGCTTGGCAACATCATGCGGCCTGAGTTTTCGCTGTCACTCTTCCTTGGGGGAGGGCTGTTTGTTTCATTTTCGCTTTACCTTCGAAAAGTGCTGAAGCATCTGAATCCGTCACAGATTATTCCGCACCGTGTCCGTGAGGCACTTGATGCTCTCGCAGAAGGACTGCTGGTGATCGATACAGAAGGGCGTATCGTGCTTGCCAATAGCGCTTTCGCCCAACATGTGCACATGAAAGTAGAAGAACTGATTGGCAAGAACGCGAATCTGATCGGCTTTCTGCATCACGGTGACAATGAGCAGAAGGAGTATCCGTGGCATCACACAATCACGACCGGGGTCGCGGTGCGTGGTGTGATTATGAAAATTGGAACGGGCACCGCAGAACGCACGTTCTCCGTTAGTTCAGTACCGATTCACGACGAAAAGAATAAGTGTCGGGGTGTCGTCGCCAGCTTCGAAGATGTCACTGAACTGGATCGCAAGCAAAGAGAATTAAGGGATGCCCTGGTTTCCCTCAAGAAATCCAGCGAAGAAGTCCGTCAGCAGAATCGTGAGCTGGAATGGCTGGCCACCCGAGATGCTCTGACCGGCTGCGTGAATCGCCGCAGTTTCTTCAAAGACTTCGACACTGTCTGGGCACAGGCAAAAAATGTGGGCGGCGAATTATCCGCTATGATGGTCGACATCGACCATTTCAAACTGATCAACGATAACCACGGACATGCGACCGGTGATGAAGTCCTTCGCAAAGTCGCCGCGGTTGTAATCAAGACTGCGGCCGACGGAGACATCGTCTGTCGTTACGGAGGAGAAGAGTTTTCCGTTCTGATGCCGGATACCGGCCTTGATGAAGCCGAACTCAGAGCCGAACGAATACGACTCGCTATCAAATCACTGCAACTGGGAGAGCTTAAGGTCACGGCGAGTCTCGGAGTTTCGTCGATACATCAGGAAGCGGAGTCGCCGCAGGATCTGCTGGATCAGGCGGATAAGTGCCTGTATGTTGCGAAGCGAAATGGACGTAATCAGGTCGTTCGATTCGACAGGAGTCAGAAGCAGATCGCAATGCTGGGTGAAACGCCGGCCGCGGCACGTGGGGCGAAACGGCCGGCTGAAAACGTCACGATTCCGTTTCAGGCTGTCAGTGCGTTGCTCTCAGCTATGTCATTTCGCGATCAGCCCACAGCCGCTCACAGTCGACGCGTGGCCGATCTGTGTGTCGTAACAGCGGAAGGTCTGCTTTCGATGCGCGATTGCTACAGCCTCGAAATTGCCGCCTTGCTGCACGACATCGGCAAGATCGGTGTACCGGACGCGATCCTTCAGAAACGCGGACGACTGACAGAAGAAGAATGGGCCGTGATGCGGCGCCACCGCTCGGTCAGCGTTCAGCTGGTGCGTGCGTCATTTGGCTCTGAAGCACTCACTGAAGTAGTCGAAAACTACGGCGTGTGGTTCGATCTGAGCAATCACGCAGAATTTACACGGTCCGGCAGCCGGCCAAGCATCGCATCGCGTGTGCTGGCCATCGCTGACGCATTTGACTCGATGACTTCTGATGCGGTGTATCGCAAGCGGAAATCCCGATCAGAAGCGTTCGAAGAGTTGCGTAAGTGCATAGGGACGCAGTTCGATCCGGAGCTGGTCGAAAGATTCATCTCGGCCGTTCGTCTTCGATCGGGTGAACGAGCGGAAATGCCAGGAGTCTCGACGGATATCGCGCTGGGAATCGGCGTGCAGATCGAACGACTCGTGTCTGCTCTGGACGATCAGGACCTGACGGAACTGAAACTGCTGACGTCGCAGCTGCTGTCTACGGCAGAACGTGCCGGTATCGACAATATTGCCGACGTCGCGCAACAACTGATCGAATGCCTGGAACATGACAAGGACATGATCGGCACCATGCAGGCGGCGAACGAATTGCTGGACCTGTGCCGGCTGACTCAGTTCACCCTGATTCAGGGTGAAACGCAGCGTCTGGCGACCTCAAGCACTTAACGGCCGCCCCGGAAAAAAACGGCATCGTTGGCCTGCGGCCGGGAATTCCTCAACTTCGAAATTTCACTTTCCTCGACTGCCGTCGTTATTTCCGAAGTAATCGTTAAATTTTCCCCAATCGCTAAAGACTGACAGTTCAACGGTCGATTCTCTTTGATACACGGCGGCGTCTGAGCTTTGAAGCATTTGTGTAGCTTCCTCGATGAACCGGCGTTTGTCTTTGGAAGTCATAAGATGATTCGGCAGAACTTGCTGGTAATTGTGTTTGTCCTGCTTAGTGCAACCGGCTGCAGCATGGTTCCTCAAAGCGGCGGCTCCTGCTGTCCAGATCA
Source organism: uncultured Planctomycetota bacterium (assembly GCA_947085455.1). Lineage (GTDB taxonomy): Bacteria > Planctomycetota > Planctomycetia > Planctomycetales > Planctomycetaceae > SXXK01. The sequence continues at coordinate 155,469 of CAMTWR010000004.1, forward strand.
ATGCGCGACCGCGAAGCCGTGTCCCTTGAAACACCGCGCTCCTAAGAAGTCAAAATGTCGCTGCAAGCACTGCGCACACCATGCACCATTGTTTCCTGGTGATGCGTATGGACAGTACAACGCGGGCTATATGCCCGGGCAGCCCATGATGATGCCGTCCGCGTTTGACTCCTGCGGCAGTGAATGCTCAGACTGCGGCGGCCAAAACTTCGATGCAGGCTTCTCATCCGGCGGCATGGAAATGGACGGAATGCCAAGCATGCCAGGCATGCATGGAGGATCCTCAGGTGGCTGCAATTGTGGCGGTGAATCAATGTCCGGATCAATGCCGGGCAGCGAATATCCCATGATGATGCCTTCTGCTGGGTATCCGCCTTCTGCTGGGTATCCGCCTTCGATGGATCTGACTCCGCAGCCTCACCCGCAGACACTTCCGCAGCCTCATGGCAAGTCGGCTCCTTTAGCACCGGCAGAATCATTCGAGGCACCACGAACACGGAACAACGGGATGCCTCCAGTTCCTCAGGACCCAGCGGGCGACATGCCCCCAGCGACTCCCGCAGTGGACCCTGTCAGCTGGCAGTTCCCTGCTCAGTCACGTGTATCGCCGCAGCTACCTTATCCTGGTCGCAACAATCCCGCTCGTCGCGTCGAGCAGATTCCGACGGGCTATCAACGTTAATCGATCGGCTGCTGAGTTCCAAAGCCAGGCAGCCGCTGCGAAGCCGCGATCGTCTCAAATTGAATGTCGACGATATCGTTTATCTGAGCCGCATATCCGCCGGCCATAACGGTCACCACTGGCCAGTGTTTTCGGCGACAGAGTTCAAACAAAATTTGATCGCGTCGGGCCAGTCCGTTCTTCGAAACTGCAAGTCCACCGAGCGTATCGCCTACGAACGGATCTGCTCCTGCGACGAAGTAGACAAGGTCGGGCTCAAAGCAATTTGTGGCGAGGTCTAATCCACGCTGCCATGCCTCCAGATAGCCATCGTCATCAGCGCCCGGCGGCAGCTCAATATCTACGTCGGAAATCATTTTTCGAGCGGGGAATGCTTTGGCCGCATGAAGCGAAAAAGTTCGGACCGATTCGTCGTGCTGGAAGATGAACGCAGTCCCATCTCCCTGATGCACATCGCCATCGGCGATCAGAATCCTCTGAGCCGCACCTTGCGACTGCATCACTCGCGCAGCCACGGCCACATCGTTGAAGACGCAGTAACCTGCTCCACGATCCGGAAAAGCGTGATGAGTACCTCCGGCCAGATTCGCCGCAGCACCGTCCTGCAGTGCGCAAACAGACGCCTCAATCGTCGCACCGGTAGACCGGCGACAACGTTCCACCATCTGCAGACTCCACGGAAACCCAATCCGACGCAACTCGTCAGACGTAAGATTTCCCGCAGTCACGCGTTGGATCCAGTCTTCGGTGTGTACCGTCCGTAGTTGCTCATCCGACGCCGCAGCCGGAATGCAGATGTCGGAAGGCTGAAACAAGCCACTGGCTTCCACACGCTCTCTGAGCAGCCGATAACGGGCCATCGGAAACCGATGACCGTCGGGCAGTGGCAAAACAAAAAGATCAGTGTGAAATAATTTCATCGGTGACCTGGTCACAAACTGGAGGCCGTTTCCAAAACGCTGGGTGGCTGACGTCTGCTTCCTGTCGAGATGTCAGCGTGTTGTAGATCAAGGCGGTGCGGAAGTCTTCTTTTTCATGCACGACTCCGGAAATGGTCGATATTTGTCCCTGTTCCTGAGACGATCGGAACGCTCGTTGACATTTACCGCGTGTCCCGCCACCCTGTAAGGTCTAACACCTGAGACTGAGGGCGTCCCCAACATTTTGGGCATCGAGGTCGGCGGAATCTTTTGACACCGCTTGTTCCGTCACCTCAGCCTGTAGAATGGATGCGACGCCGATTGTTTTCGCGCGTCATTCGCTGCCGCTTCTCTTCCAAATTCCTGCTCTGAAATCACCGTCGTTTTATGCTGCTGCGAATCACCAATCTCCGCACTCCAGTCGAACTGCCCGAACAGGAGCTCGTTGCTGAAGTTGCCAATCGCCTGGATGTTCCTGTCGCCGATCTGGGCTCGCTGCAGATTTTGCGGAAGAGCATGGATGCCAGAAATCGGTATCGGCTCGAATATGTTTATTCTCTGACGCTGTCCATTCCGGATGCGGACTACGAACGATTTCGCCATGGTTACAGTATCGAAGTCGAACCGTGGACCCCACCGAAGTTCGAACATCCCGAGCCTGGCTCCGAACCATTGCCTTATCGCCCCGTGATCGTTGGCTCAGGTCCCGCAGGACTTCTGGCCGGGTATTTTCTGGCTCTGGAGGGATACCGCCCACTGATTATTGAACGTGGTCAGGCGGTGAAAGAACGCGTCCCCGCGATCCGCGAATTCGATTCCGGAGGCACACATGACAATGAGAATAACTACCTGTTCGGCGAAGGCGGAGCTGGCTGCTTCAGCGACGGAAAGCTGACGTGCCGTATCACAGGTCCGGATGTCGACTGGGTGCTCAGAAGCTTCGTAGAATGTGGCGGACGTCCGTCACTCGTTTACGAGCACAGACCACACCTGGGCAGCAACAAACTGCCGATGATCTGCCGCAACTACCGTCGCAAGATTGAAGCGCTCGGTGGCGAATATCGTTTTGGATGTCGTCTGGAAGGACTTCGCTTCCAGGACGGCACTTTACAGGGCCTGGAGACTTCGTCGGGGTTCATTCAGACTTCCGTCTGCGTGCTGGCAGTGGGGCACAGTGCACGAGACACTTACGAAATGCTGCTCAAGACAGGGCTGCCTCTGAAACAAAAAGCGTTTCAGCTGGGACTTAGAATCGAGCAGCCGCAGGAGATCGTGAATCAGCGTAAATACGGTCACGATGAGTATCTGACATTGCTCGGAGCAGCCGACTATTCGCTGGTTGCCAAGGGCCAGAAAGACCTGTTCTCATTCTGCATGTGCGCCGGCGGCATTGTGATCCCCAGCGTCTCTGAGCCTAACATGTACTGTTCGAATGGGATGAGTAATTCGCGGCATGATTCGCCGTTTGCAAACAGCGGACTGGTCGTTACTTTGGAGCCTCATGAGTTTGGCAGTGATCATCCGCTCGCAGGAATGCACATTCAGCGCAAGTATGAGTCGCTGGCGTTCCAGATAACGGGGGGCAATTATGAAGCGCCAGTGCAGAGAGCCAAAGATTTTCTTTCCGATCGAACGCCGGATCCCAATGAGCGACTGCCTACGTCGTACGAACGAGGCACACGATCTCGCAATCTTTCTGAGGTCCTGCCGCCGCCGATTCTGAAAGCAATGCGATCCGGGCTGCCCATTATGGATCATCAGTGGAAGGGCAAGTATCTTCAGGATGCTGTGCTTGTCGGCCCCGAGATGCGCGGCAGTTCGCCAGTACGAATCGACCGCGACTATACCACGATGGAAATTCCCGAAATGCCGGGCGTTTATCCAATCGGCGAAGGGGCCGGATATGCTGGCGGCATCGTGACAGCCGCTGTCGATGGTCTTCGAGCTGCCCGAAAGGTCGTGGCCAGGTACCGCACACCGGATGCCGGTTGAAGTCGCCGATTCGATCTCCCCCACAGGCGCTGCAGGCGACCTCGTGAACATTGCACAATCCCGACCTCCGCCATCCCCGACGTTCAACACCGCGTCAATGCATCGAAGTCGCAGCAACGTCACCCGCGACGACGTAAAGCCGCTGAACTACACACTCGTCAACATCAAGGATGGGTGCAAAAAACACGTGGGAAGTCGTCAATCCACGGCGTATCAATACCGACAACAATCACCATCGTGACAACGTCATTCCGCTGATCCACCGTGTCCCCGCAGCCCTCTGGTATCATTACCACGGAAAGGCAGCGTGTAACATGCATCCGGCACGCTGGCTTGTTTCATCAAATGGACCTGCGGCGGCACCTGGCTGCCAGGCGATGCGCGAGGTTAGATCAAATGGCACAATCGAAAGGAATTTTCCCATGCTTTCTTCGCTCATATTAATTGCCGCGAGTTTTTTCGCCGAACAGCCTGCCTGGCCGGGATTTCTTGGGGCGGGTGCTTCGGAGATTGATCCGGCATCGATACCGCTGAAGTGGTCGCCGACGGAGAATGTGGCGTGGGATGCGTCGTTGCCGGGGCATGGACAGTCAAGCCCTGTGATTTGGGGTGAGAAAGTCTTTGCAACAACAGTGGAAGGTGATAATAAAGAAATCTGCCACACGATCTGTTTGTCTCTGAAGGATGGCTCGATCCTGTGGGATCACAAACACACATCAACCGCTCCGGATCCAAACAGTGTCTACATCAGCCGCGCTGCGACGACGCCGGTTGTGGATGGCCAGCATGTGTTTGCATTTTTTGAGTGCGGTGACCTGATCGCATTGTCGCACGATGGCAAAGAGGTCTGGACGAAGTCACTGTCGAAGGAATACGGCAAGTTCCTTAACAAGTTCGGCCTCAGCAGTTCACCAGTGCAAACAGAGGCCTCCGTGATAGTACTGATTGATGACGAAGGTCCGTCGTATCTTGTGGCGCTGAGCAAATCCGATGGCAGCATCCTCTGGAAAACTGATCGCACCAGTCGCACCAGCTGGAGCAGTCCGGCGATTCTGCCCATTGATGGCAAACCGCAGGTCATCGTGAGCTCGGCGGGAAGCGTTGACGGCTACGACCCGGCGAGTGGAAAGCTTCTGTGGACGTTGACCGATGTCGGCGGAAACACGGGAACAACGCCTTTGCCTGCGGGCCCCAATCAATTCTTTATCGCAGCATCACCGGGTCGCTCGGGAGAAAATTCCGACGGCGCGAGGAAGTCGAATGCTCTGATTCAGGTCACTCCCGACGGCGACAGCTGGAAAGTGGAAAAGCTCTGGATGGCTGCAGAGGCAACTCCATCCTGGGCTTCACCATTCGTCCATCAGGGGTTCGCGTATTGGGTGAATCGTGTCGGCGTGGTCTATTGTATTGATGTTGCGACAGGCGAACAGAAATATGCTCAGCGAACCAAGCAGTCCTGCTGGGCGACACCGCTGCCGCTTGGCGATCGCATCTACTTCTTTGGCAAAGACGGAGTCACCACTGTGCTGGCCGCAGGACCGGAGTTCAAAGAACTTGCTGCAAATGAACTGTGGCCCGCTGACACGCCTCCTTCCGATAACGGAGCTCCCAAAGTCGATGACACCAGCTCGGATCGTAAACAGGCCAATGCCATGTTCTCCGGACCAACTCAATACGGCGTGGCCGCCGTCAGCGGCAGCTTGCTGATCCGAGTCGGCAGTCACGTGTACTGCGTCAGAGATTCAGACAAGTGATGCGGAATCCCACCACTCACTGTCTTTGAATTCGAATATCAACGAGGGTTGCGGGCTGTCACTGTAAGCTTCAGCGTGCTGCTGCCTTCAGCATTTGTGGACGCAGTCAAGGGACTTGAGTTGTATGACGCATACATGGGATCAACCGGCAGCCCATGGTCCTTTGTATGATTTATCGTCCCATCATTGATGATCATTTGCATGACGATCACGCGGTGGTCGCCTGCGCAGGCACCATCAGCACTCTCGTAGGTGCCAAGCACAAAACTACCGTCTTCAGAGATTTTCCCCGTCGCTGTCAGCTTGTGGTCGTCAGACGATAGTTCAACAATCCCCGAGCGGACTGGCGAACCATTATCGAATACAACCTTACCGGAAACGGGATACGTGGGAACTCTGCCTTCACCGCAGCCAACCAGCAGCGACACGCAGAACAACGTCAGCATGACAGACGATCGGTTCACTGAAACTATTCCATGTTTAGAAGTCACTGATGGGAATTCCGTCGCTGCGATTACAAAGATTGCCAAGCACATTGGAACTGATCGAAGTGGAGATACCTCGGACGCTGCCGTCCGCTATGGCAAATTGCACAACGCCATTGTGGTCACTTCCGAAGGAGTACATTATTCCGCGCTGATCCTTTGAATTATGAGCCAAAGGAACACCCGGCCCGCCAACGCGTGAGAAATTCTGAAAGTGCCGGCCGAAATAGCCAGGTCCGTTGTACGGACTTTTTGTCATTTGGCCATCTGGAATAAACGGTTCACCGACCATGACCGTATTCGAAGTTCCATCTTTGATATCCCGGATTGCAATTCTCTCTTCCCACCCCGGAACAATATCAAATCCTTTCATCTTTGGATGACTGGAAATGATCACTCCTGTACCTCGACCGCCCCAATAAAAATCAGTTGGCTGGCCAACTGCTCCCGGTGTCAGGTCGCCGTGATTGGCAACATAATCAACCACAGCACCGCCAGGAATATTCTGGACTCCGCCGCCGCAACCGCACGGCAATGTAATAACGACCGATGAATCTTCGGCAACAGGCGACGTCCCACCATGGCGTTCTGGACAAAGAAACGCCTGAACAACGGTTTGCCGAATCTTCAGCGGCTGCAACCCAAAAGGCTTGTACAAATCCCAACTGCTGAAGAGTGCTGATTGTTCCAGATGTGGCAGAATATGAATCAGCCATGACGGTTCGTCCATGCCAATCGTGGTGCCGTCTGATGACAGTGTGCGAACGCCATCAAGGACTATTCGAGCTGGAGGAAAGGCTCCATTTGCATCATGGAATTGATGAATCGCCAGCCCGATTTGCTTAAGGTTATTCTGGCACTGACTTCGGCGAGCCGCCGCGCGAGCGTGTTGCACAGCAGGAAGCAGGATCGCGACCAGAACTCCAATAATGGCAATGACCACCAGAAGTTCGATCAGTGTAAATCCTGCTCGAACAACCGCAGAGTTGCGGTGGTCATGGACGACTCTTTGACTGGTGTGCATGGTGGTCGTGTTCTATTTGGCAACGCTGGTGAAAACGCGAACTAAAGCGATTCATGCGCTTCGCGTTTATGAAGACTCCCACGCCTGATTTCTTCCGACCAGAAAAGAAATCAATGGCAGCTTCCAAGGCTTACTCTAATGCAAAAACTAATACCAAAGAACGCTGAATTCCCGCAGGAAACCCAGAAACGACAGGATATGAGGAAGCGAAATCAGAAAAGCTGTGGAAATCATGCGAAATTGATACAACGCTCGTGGCAAATGCAAAAGTGAACTTCACAACTCCTCGCGAAACGCATGGCTCATGCGATTGTGGGATCGAGAGATTTGTGAGATCAGTTTTGTCACTTCTTCACGCTCACCGTCTTCGACCTCATGCTCCAGAATTTCGAGCTTTTCGCGAAGTAGCCGCGCTTTCCAGCGATGATATTCACTCAATTCGCCATGCCGCAGATAAGCACCGACTTCAAGTTTGCGAGTCCAGTCGTCGTAACGTTCTGCCCAATACTTAGTCTCAGTCTGATCCATCGCTAAGCCTGCACTGAGAGTACTGATGCGAGCGTCGGTCATAGCCTCAAGGCACTCGTCCGGGGATGGATAGTAGGCGAAACAGCCGACGACGCTGAGCACCACAAGTCCCGCCAGCGAAAGTAGACCAAGAACCGGCCCCGGGACAATGATATCACCACGTCCGGAAATCTGCTTCGGTGGAGCGGCTTCGAGCCACTGCTCCAGTTTCAGTGAACGATCGGTGATTTTCAGAGTGACTCCGCAAAGAATAAGCAGCCCGAAAATCCATAGCGGACGCCACTCGAACGGGTTAATGTCTCGCTGGAGTTTGAGTTTCATCGCTTCAGCATAGGAGACGTTTTGAGGTCCGGAAAACGGCTGGCAGTAAATGTCAAAGGCATGCGTGTGGTTGGCTGGCTCAATGTCCTTCGGGAACAGCGGCTGGTCAACACCATAGGCCAAACCCAGCACGATGACTAGAAGCAGGACCATCCATGTGGTTCCTCGCTTGAAGCCGTATTCGCGATACAGCCATGCCACGGTCCCAAGATTCATGCCGGCACCCAGAACCAACAATACGAAAGCCGCACCGATCGAGTTTGCATGTTGAAACATCATACCCAATTGGGACATCGCCAGCATCGGTGTCGCATAAACTGGAATCGCCATGACGGCCATGTACAGCGGTGCCAGTGGGTTGTCATAGTTGAAGGTATGCTGCAAGCTGTTGGCCGGGATGAACGCCCCAAGAAAACCGACTCCCGCCAGTCCCAGCAAAATGTAGAGCAACGATGCTGACGTGGCTTCGCGTCCCGCTGCAGTGCCCACCGCCAGCATTCTCCGGTAGCCATAGGCAACAGCCTTCTCGTCACTGATTGGCAACGCTGAGTTTGGATACAGGCGGTCCCAGATTAACCCCACAACCGTCACGATCACAAGCGAACAGCCTGCAAAGGAAATAATGGCAATCGGTTCGGAGAGAGTCAGTCCGTAAAGCAGCGAAAGCGGATTGAACAACGGCCCCGACATTGCAAACGCCAGGATCGTTCCACCTCGAATCCCTGCCCGCCGCATCTCGCGGATGACGGGAATTGCGCCCAGCGAACACACTGGCAACAACATGCCGATCACCCAGGCTCGAAACAAAGCCGAACGCTTGCCTTCGCCGAAGAGCTTTCGAGTCTGTTCGTAGCCAAAGAATCGGCGCAGAACAGCAGCGACTGCGAATCCTACAAGGATGAAAGGTGACGCCTGAATCAGGCTAACGGTAAATCGCGTTGCAAAACCCCAGAACATCATTTCGGCCATGGCTATATCCGCTCCTTTTGATCCTGCGACTTCGGGACAAGCGTTCTGAGTTCTTCAATGAGAGGTTCAATCGTTGCGGCTTCAAAGGACTTCGTTTTCTTCGGCCCCAGAGTCTCTGCAAATACAGTGGCGAGTTTGTTTCCAGCGGCGACTGCCGATTCAAAATCGGGTTTCGTCAATTCACTGTCCGCCGCCAGTTCCGGAATCCAGCCGATGATGTCAGAGAATTCCTGCAAGCCCGTTGGTTGTGATGCTTCCCCATCACTCGGCTGGCTGGCGTCGTTCAGCTTCGGCGCCCGCAGCGCCAATTGATCCACGAGATCTGTAAACGATTTCGGCTTGTGCGCGGGAACAAAGTGTTCCAGATGCTCGTCGTGATGCTCGTCTTCATGCGATTCTGCTGAAGTCCCACAGCCTGCGATCGAGACGGCACAACTGATGATCGCGATGCAACACCATGGCAAAAAGTCAGAACGGTTGTTTGTCGAAAAGTCGGGCATGGGGATTCTCTGAAAGTGCAACGCTTTGGAGGATTTCTCAGTAGCGATTTCCACTGTTGATTCTTCACATGGTTCGGATCGTTTAACCATTAGCCTGGCACAGGGACTTGAGTAATTATCTCCTGAATCACCGAACGGGCTTCCGTGGGCTCGAGGCCAAAACGAACGCTCAAGACAGGTTCGGCAACGTCCTGAACGTCGTCGGGAGTGACAAACTTTCGTTCGGACAGCCACGCTCGAGCCTGAGCCACGCGTTGCCACGTCAACAGTCCTCGCGGACTTAATCCCAGAGCAATGCTTGCGTGACGGCGAGTCTCCTGAGCGAGGCGAACCAAATAATGTTGAACGTTCGGAGCGACAGCCAGGGCCGAGACAGATTCCTGAATCCGTGTCAGTTGATCAATCGAAAGCACTGGCTCATCATCGCTTCTTGATTGAGAGCTTCCGATGGCGTCCTGCAGCATTCGCACTTCGTCTGCAGCAGCCGGGTAACCGACGCTCAGCTTCATCGCAAATCGATCCAACTGTGCCTCTGGCAGCGGGTAAGTTCCGTGCTGATCCACAGGGTTCTGTGTGGCGATCACGAAGAATTGTCGGCTGAGCGAATAGCGTCGAGTATCCACGGTCACCTGCCGTTCAGCCATCGCCTCCAGCAGCGCGCTTTGAGTTCGAGGCGTCGCGCGGTTGATTTCGTCTGCCAGCAGCACGTCAGAAAAGACCGGCCCCTCACGGAACTCGAATTCGTGCGTACCCTGATTGAAAATATTGAATCCCGTGATGTCGCTTGGGAGCAAATCGGGGGTGCATTGGCATCGAGCAAATCGACCACCGATGCTGGAGGCCAGAGCCTTGGCAAGCGTCGTTTTTCCAAGTCCCGGCTTGTCTTCCAGTAACAGGTGACCGTTGGCCAGCAGACATACCAAAACCAATTCGACGACTTCCGGCTTGCCTCGCAACGCCAGATTGAGCCGGTCGCGCAGCTGCGACAAAGCTGCGAGATCATTGGATGAAGAAACATTCAATTCCGCCACAGTCATGAGTAGGCAAATTCCGGATTCAAAGATTTCGAATTCAAAGGATTTGATGGTGTGGGTGGCGTTTTAATATTCAGCCGGGACTTGATGGCAGAATTCCGCAGTTCTGTCAGTGTGATGAACCGAGTGACCATGCTGCAGGTCGATTGAGCGTCTGCGTGTTTCCACGTGGATTCAAGATCGTCAACGCTGTACGCTGCCCAATCTGCCAGCCGCAGGAATTCAGCGATGGCCAGCGACGCTTTGGGGCTTGTATCAAGGTGCGTTTTTTGCTTTCGAAGCCATGCTGTAAATGTCGTTCCCGAAGGCCGCGCAAGACTGGCCCAACGCAGTCTACGCTCCAGCAATCGCATCGTTTGAAGAACTCGCCCGCGCGCATTTCGTTCAGGGAAAAAATGCCACGTGAGCGTGTATCCCAAATCTGCCAGACGGTCACGATTGACATAAGCCGCCACGCCGACAATCGATGTCGTCAACGCGAACAACCAGTGTCGAAGTATCCATTGAGCACAATCTGCCATCATCATGAACGCCAGCGTCCACAGGCCCGGCGGAGGAGACAGCAATTCGTGTCCCGGCGTAGGTTCCAGTGTCACCCACGTACCTGCACCCACAAAGACTTCACACCAGAAATGAACATCCGACGAATGGACGGCCGTATGGGCTTTTGCGATATCAAAGTGTTTCGGATCGGCATAGAACCCTGATACCAGACGCACCGAGTATCCCAGACTCCGCAGCATCAATGTGGCAGCTGTCGCAAACTGATAGCTTGGGCCGCGTTTGGATTCGAACAGAAAATGCCCAATTGGAAACTTGCAATTTTCCGGAGCGTGGGCGGAACTATCAACAATGTAGTTCTCTCGCAGCCGCTGACAAATGGCTTCGATCTGTCGATAACCGTGCGGAATGCCTTTCGTCCATGTCCGGGCGAGACTTCGCACTTCTGCCATCTGCTTGAGTTCCGGCACTTGGGTTCTCTTGATATCCGACAGCGCCTGAAACGTGAGGTCGTCGTGATCACGCAGTAAAGAATGGTCCAGACATTCGGACTGCAAGTGGATGGCCGTGAATTCTGGCAATGACTTGCGATCCATCATCAGAATCGTGTCGTTGTACCATTTGAACATGCTGACCTGATCAACTTTATCAACGTGCAAAGCCCGTAATTCCAGCGGTGCGGGAATGACATTCGTGCGAAGGTTGATCACTTTCACAGCATGAGTTTCCAGTTCAGCGAACACTCCCAATGACCGGCTCCCGCAGGGAATCTGCACCCATGGTCGGCCGTAACTGGACTCCATCGCAAGTTCGCGAGGTTCAACGCTGCGGGTTTCGGCGATCCAATCAATGCCGTCAAAAATATCGTATGTCTCCATTCGCAGATGCAGAGGCACGCGTCCGGCGACGTACAGCAGAGCATTACTTTCAATGTTCTTAATCTTCTTCTGATCAGACCGCGTTGACTTCCGCAGTGTCGAAAATTCTCTGCCTGCCATTTCTGACTTCGCCATGCGATCGTTTACTTCCGCCAGCGTTTGGGGCGGCAAAGCAATCGAACGATCCTGATCGTTCATCTTTCGCACAGGCTCGTCGAACGAATCATTGAAGACATCGTACAGGCTCGGCTTGTCATCTTCGGCGAAAGGAGCGTCTTCGATTGGTCCAAACGACTTGATATTATCTGTGCCTGCGACCAGGTTCTCGCCATCATTCACGCCGCCGCGCGAGTATGGATCGGATTCGCCATCACCGCCGGAACCAGGCAGAAAACCTCGCATCGCAATGATTGCACGATTGCCTCCGTCTGCGGATGCCAGCAACACCAGTAACGGAATTGACGGCCCGATGATCAGCCATCGCAGCGGCAAACGTCGCGTTTCGCCAGCAATCAATCGAGACCGAAGCGTGTCCCAGTGGCTTGCAATCATCCAGCTGACAACAGCGAAGCCATAGATCGCAATCAACCATTGGACGCGATACTCAGAGGAAACTGCGGCACAAAAAATTGCCAGGGCAACTCCGATGATTACAGACAGTCGCTGATAGGCCATACGAGACCCTAACACTGCCGTGGCCAGCATCAGGGTCTTTTGACTATTCATCACCATCGTCTCAAAGGGACGACCGGTCTGAAAAAACCAGCGTTGAAACGGCTCCCAAAGCAGACTCAAAAGTAACACGATCAACAGCAAAGGAATGATCAGCGTCTTCTCGTCAAACATCGCAATTCGACGGCGAACGATCCACGTGAACCCAAGTGTCGCGGCAACTTCAACCGCGATCTGAATCCACAAGGACGCGGAACTTCGACCGCGGTCTGCGTCTGCAAGCACAAACATCAGTGAGGCCAACAAGGCCAGCAGCGCAGTCATCCAATGCAACGACCCGGCCGTGCCGCGAGCCTGTATACGCGACTCAGTCACCCTGGCGAGAGAACGATGCGCCATTGTGATTCGAGACTTCGCGGTGGACTCGCGCCTACCGAACATACCAGGCGCCTTTCCATTGCCGCTGCAGTTCAACATCTGCGTCGCTGGATTTTCCAAGGGAAATCCATGAGCCGTGTGACGACGTTGACGCGAAAGTATTACTGTCTGACACGCTGATCACATGCTGACCCGATCGGCTGAATGCATTCTCAGAAACTCCCAGCGGCGTTGTGATCACAATGTTGAATGACTGCGAATTTTGGCGTCGGCTGAAGTGCGTTTTTTGATGAGTCACTTCAGCCTGCGAAAGCGAGTCCATCAGCCGCTGAAAACTGTGCGCCGATTCGCCGGAGACAAACAGCTGATTGTTCAGCGACAGCTCCAGTCGGCAGTGCTGTCGATACAAAGACTCACAGACACTCGCGGCGACCTGGACAGCAAGTTCCAGGGAGTTCATGGGGTCTCGCTCGTGTAAAACCACATCCGGATGGCTGGCGGAATCAACATCCAAAATGACTCGCACGGAAGTCGTTGCGGGAGCCTGCCGTTCGCAGATGATCATCTGCTGCTGACGAGCCGTCTGAACCCAGTGAACTCGACGCAGCGAATCGCCACTTCGAAAAGCTCGTGTGCCCAGCATGTCCCCAAAGTCACCAACTCGACGATCGGCCAGCTGATCGTCCGACTGATTAGCTGACACGGCGTCCGGCAGTCCAGCCAGCATGACCGTTTTCGGCCAGACGACAACATGTCCATCGACCGTGGCTTTTCGCGAGGCACGATACAAACCAAAAGGGAATCCGGTTTCGATCTCCGGATTCGCCAGCGGATAGCAACCTCGAATCTTTGGGACGAACGACCATGAGTATTCCACGGTGGACCAGCCTGGAACTCGAGCCAGCGAAACGCCTTCGTCCGTGTCGTTCGAGTCTCGCAAGGCAAAGCCGCGCACGACTGATAATCCCCAGCTCGGCCATGGCCAACGGTTGCGAACACGCAGGCGAACCATTACCGGCTGGCCGACTCGACTTCGCCGCGCATCGAACGTCAAATGAACATCCACGCCCCGCATGGCAACCCATGGCAAGGCCACGCCAACACCGGCGACCAACAGCAGAATGGCGAAAATGAAGAGTGCTTCTGTTTTCAGAAAAACGCCGCACAGCAGCGAAATTCCGGCAGCCAACAACAGGCTCACTAACGGATTTTTCAGCCAATACAACCAACGATTGGCTCCCGGACAGAAGTCATGATTTAACGCAGCATTAGTCTGCTGAAGCCAATTCAGTAAAAGCTCAAGTCGGCTCTGCCGAAGGCTTGATACCGCCTGCGACTCAATCGAGGAAAATGACATCGACATTGTTGTCACCCTGTTAAGAAATATCCGCGCGTCAGTAGGTTGTTTAAGACACTAAAACTCACCGACAACTTCACCACCCTGAATCGTGGCGAGAGATTGATAGACGCCTCGATCGATGTTTTCGGAGATGAAGCGAACGGAACCATCGCCCAGACAGAACTGAGCGCCGCCGACGTGCCTGCTGCTGAAGTCATCAAAATGTGTGGCGGGGGAATTTGGCGGATGGTCGGCTGAACCACAAACTCGCTGGAACGCTTCTTCGCCTTCCGCAATCATTCCCGGCCATGACGAATACCAGTCCAGATTCGCGACTGTTTTTCGTTCGCCAACGATAAACGTATTGGTTGTGCCATCAGTAAAATCAGCAATGCGAACTTTGCTGTTGTGATAGAAGGCTCCATTGCCCTTGCACGTCCCGTCAGCCATGACCGGAAGAGTCCCCGGAGCATTTTCACAGCCATCCAGTTCTTCAGTTCCGAAATTGCCGATGTAATTTGCGATTGGCAACCCTGTAATCGGGACGCCACTGCCTTCTTCCGCAATGACGAAAAACTCTGGCTGCGGATCAGACGGGCACTTGTATGCGGGTATCTGATTCCGAAGAAACGCCGCATTCGCTGGATCTGTCAGCGGCAGATTGGCATTAAACTGACGGTAGATATTTGCCTGTTCAATGTACGGCAAAATCATTGTGGCCCAGCCAACTCCACTTGTACCTTCATGGGCACTTGGGGCTCCAGTGTCATCAACCGCGATCCAGCCCGGCGGCAGCACCCCAGCGACATCCAGATAGTTGTGGAGCGCCAGTCCAATCTGCTTCAGATTGTTCTTGCATTGAGTTCGTCTGGCGGCCTCGCGAGCCTGCTGCACTGCAGGCAGCAGTAACGCAATCAAAATGGCGATGATCGCAATTACGACTAGCAATTCGATCAGAGTAAACCCACGTCGTGTAGCAGAAAGCTTCTTCATCAGATTGATATCCAAAAGTTAAGCTGCAGCACTTGCCACAGTTCTTAGAAAAAAAGACACCTCGCCACGGCCGCTGAGTGCACGGACTGGTCGGACCCGTGTAACGCACCGCGCAGACCGTGGGCGAGATGATTGCCTGAAATTCAGGGATGAGCAGACACGAACGATGGAAGTTCGCGGCGAAACAGAAGCGACGCGTATTCGGCGATTATCGTGAATTCAATCACTCAAACGACGCAGCTTCAGCGCGAATGAATGACTCGAACTCGAATAACGCACACGCAAATACACGCGACCGCCCGCATGAATTACGGACGGCACGGCTCACACAGCAGGTGGAGCACGGCATTGCAGCGGCAGGCAGAATCCCAACAGTGGATCCGCGCATTGAGGCGTTTCGATGACGCCAGTTTGCTCGACGATTTTCGGCAGCTCGATCAGGACGACGAGCAATCGCGGAGCGGAAATTGCCTGACAAATGGCACAATTTGAACAATCGTGCGGGGCAGAATCAGAAGAGGATTCGCCGTCGCCAGCCTTGCCTGTTTTCGTAACATCGGCAATGGCGTGACAAGGCGATTTCGTGGAGTGATGATGGTGACAACACGTTGTTTCGGAATGCTGCTCACTTAACGGCGTGCAACAAGACCCATCAACAACGGTATGCAGCCACGGCGCACCCGACGGAAGTAGAAGCTGCCAAAGTATCAGCAGCCATGTCAAATTTTGAGTGCGATGCGGAAGCATGCTCTCTGGGCCATGGAGGATGAAAATCGAAAACCTCGAGCCCGACCAGTGTGCGGAGGTTACTGCATACCTACGTGATGTTCAAAGATAAATGCGGGAAGATTCGGCTTATTTTTCCGCCTCGTCGGTCTGATCCATGCTGTAAACGCCATTATTGCGGGTCCGTTGCGAACGACAGCTGTCGCTTTTGTGGGCCGCAAAATGCTAACTGGGGGGCGAGTGTAGAAACAGGAACAGCCGATTTTTGATGGACGAAGTTCGGCTAGCGACTTGGGCTCAACGGGGTAGGGGATTTTTGCGGATGACCTAAAAGACGGTCAATGCGGTCCATTCCATGCGCCACAACAAATGATGAAGCAAAGTCACGACCAGTAATTCGACTCCAAATGACCCACTCTGAAAAGCTGCTTGTGACTGCAAGCCATACCGCCGAATCGCTCTGGAAATGCCAAACAGGACAGCAATGCAAAGGGCAGCGTGCCAGCCGAGTATTGTTCCGATTAGACTCATACCGGCGATCACCGCGACTCGCTGATTTATGGAATTCTGATCAACGGTTAATAAGCGGGATAGAAATCCTCCGGCGATCGCACCGCCTATCAAGCCAGCGACGCCGTGCAAAAGAGTTTTAGTCGCCGTGTATGTTGATGACGTGCCGCTCGGCCATGCAGAGATCAGCACAAGTGACGGGAACAACAGCGGTGCCAGAATTGCAATCGTGAAGCAGAACGCCAGGAGTTTTCGGGGGATGCGATTTCTGTCAACTGCCAATAGAGTGAAAACGAGCAGTGATGAAAACAGAAAGCAGTGAAACAGATATAGTCCAATCAAATCCCACTTGGGATACATAATGATCCAGAGAACACCGAGTTATGAACACTTAACCTTCAGACAACAGCAGCAGGCGCAATCGGTTTAACGCAGTGCGGGCGGCACGCTGACGGAAGATCGCGAGGTTGCCTGACATGCTGGCGTCAAAAACCTGAAATGATCCCCGTGCGGCGACGGCGACCTGCCCGCGACGGACGGTGACGCCAGATTCTGAAATTTGATCTTCGTGCGGTGACGCAAGCACCACGAAGTCCACTTTCTGATCCGCAAGAATTTCTGCTGCAGCCGACTGCGCGACTCGCGCCCACTCGCCGCCAGTGGCCTCTTCGGAAGAAGAGGATTCCAGAGGTGATTTAAAAATTATGTCCCAGGCCCCAGTGATCACACGAGCCTGTTCAACGACAGAGCACAGGCGGTTTGTTTCCGTCATCCACAAGGACATCAAGCCGCCCGTGGTCGAACCTTCCAGCAACGCAATTTTTTGATTTCGAGCGATCAAAAGTTCAGCCACCACTTCATGCAGTTCGGCGTGACCTTCCGCATAAACTGATTCGCCCAAACGTTCGCGAATGAGCTTCATGGTGCATTCGCACATCTGCTGAGCAATTTCCTCGGACTGCGCACGCGATGTGACCCACAAGGAAATGACCGCTTCACTGGCGGTGATGCCGACTTCAGGATTACAACCACGCGCTGTCAGGTCACCCAACAAACGTTCGGCTTCAGATTCTCCATAGCCGAAAGTCCGTATCACGCGTCGGCACAGGACCATGCCACTGTCGAGCAAATGAGGACGCACCTGATGCTCATACATCGGCCGCATTTCTGCAGGCACGCCCGGCATGGCGGCAATCACACATGAATGTTCTGGTGAGGATTCAAACTTCATCAAAATCCCCGGCGCTGTGCCGCAGCTGTTGGGCAACGCATCAGATTTTTCAGGCCGGTCCGCCTGGCGAAAATTGCGTTCGGGCATGATGCGGCCCCGAGCAAGAAACAACGCCTGAATTTGCTGCAGGGATTCTTCATCCCGGATCAACGGCTGCTCAAATGCCAAAGCCAGCGCATCGCGCGTGATGTCGTCCAGCGTGGGCCCAAGTCCGCCGGTAATCAGAACGACCTGGGCGCGCCTGGCGGCGGCTCGAAATTCATGAAGAATCGCATCCATGTCGTCGCACAGTGTGGTATGACGGGTGACAGTCCAGCCCAGAGATTCCAGCTCACGGCTGAGCCACTGGCTGTTTGTGTCGAGCTTCGAGCCACAGGTGAGTTCAGAGCCAATGGCGATGATTTCAGCGTGCATGTGTCAGTCAGAACAAAAAAGTGACGGAACCGAACCGGGCTGAGAAGTTTAACAGCAGCGATGGAAACTGGTATTCCATGCCCTCGGCGAAAAACGTTCATCCTGCGGTCATCAAAAGGAACCGAACACTGTTCCCAGAGCCACAACAACTGCGGTGGCGATCAACGGGCAGACGATCGTGACAACGCCCACGTCGCGGTAGCTTTGGCGATGCGTGACGCCGCAGATCAGCAGCAGAGTGATCAACGCGCCGTTGTGGGGCAGGCTGTCGAGACATCCACAGGACATTGAGGCGACTCGGTGCAGCAATTGAGGATCGATGCCGGCAGCAACCGCTCGTTCGTAGTACGTTTCTCCCAGGGTTCGCAGAGCAATGCTGAGCCCTCCGGATGCGGATCCGGTGATCCCGGCCAGGGCATTGACGGCGATCGCTTCGGAGATCAGCGGATTCCCCGGGGCGATTCCGGTGACAAAGTTCTGCACCACCGTAAATCCGGCAAGCGATTTGATCGTGTTGCCGTATCCATATTCACACGCCGTGTTGAAGACCGGCATCAACGAGGATTTCGCGCCGGCCGAAAGAGACTCCTTGATCTTTTCAATCGACCGAAAATGCAGCGATGCCGTGATCAGCAGCGTGATGACCAATGAAAGAATCGTGGACCACTGACCGACCACTTTGCTGAGCTCCGTCTTTCCGAACTGCTCGTCAGCCAGATAGCTGGCATCCCATTTGGGAATGATCAGCTGAGAAAACAGAAAGTTGAGCCCGATCACGCACAGAATCGGCAGAAAGGCGGCCATTGCGGATGGAAGGGCAGGCTGGTCTTCGGAGACCTTCACTGCTGCTTCATCAGCAGGGGCAAGGCTTCCAAATCCTTCTCCTGCTTTCTGAGCCTGTGCGACGCGTGAATTCAACCATAGCATACCCAGTACAAACATGACCGCTCCGCCGATGCATCCCAAGCCAGGGGCCGCAAAGGCTGTCGTTCGGAAAAACTGCATCGGGATCTGATTCTGAATCTGCATGGTGCCGGGCAGCGAGGTCATTGTGAAGGTGAACGAACCCAGTGCTATCGTGGCGGGAATCAGTCGCCGTGGAATATCGGCTTCACGAAACAGTGAACGCGAGAGCGGGAACACAGCAAACACCACGACGAACAACGACACACCGCCATAGGTCAGAATAGCACAGCTCAGCACAATCGCGAGCACCGTTCGCTGCACGCCGACGGCACGCACAATGACATCCGCTATCTTCGCAGCGCTGCCGGAGTCTTCCATCAGTTTGCCAAACAGTGCGCCCAGCAGAAACAGAGGAAAATAGTCCTTCACAAACTGACCGACGCTGCCCATGAAAATCTGCGTGTAAGTCGCCAGCACTGGCAGATTGCCATCAAACACCACCGCCAGCAGAGCACAGACAGGGGCCAGAACCAGAACACTGACATCGCGATAGGCCAGATAAATCAACAGCATCAGCGACAGTACGATTCCAATCACGCCCAGCATGTGACAACCTTAAAAGCAAACACAGATATCCATTGATCAAGCATGCGACGTTGATGAATCAGCCTGGCCGAACGCCATGGACGAAGCGATCTATTTCCTTCGCCCCTTCTTGCCCTTCTTCGGCTTCGCTTTGCCGTTCCCGCCGTTACTGGCTTTGCCTTTCTTCGGTGTCCTTCCCTTGCCGGCGCCGCGGCCAGGCTCGGGAAACGAACGCGAATTTCCACGGCCCCTGAACTCGTCTCCTGCCGGTCGACTCGGGCCTTCCGATCGTCGACGTGGCGGGTTGCTGGTCCCGACCACGGGGCGCAGATCTAACATGCGTCGATCGATGTCCACGGCCGCCACGACGACTCGCAGCGGGTCGCCCAGCCGATACTCACGCTTCGTGCGACTTCCGATCAGACGCCGAGTCGCCTGATCGAAGACGTAGAAATCGTCCCCCAGCGCACTCAGATGAATCATCCCTTCAGCCGGAATCTCCACGCCCTGGCAGAACATCCCGAAGCTCTCGACACCCGTGATAATCGAATCCATTTCCTCACCGATGCGTTCGGACATGTAACGCAGCATCTTGATGCGAATCAGTTCACGCTCAGCCTTTTCCGCTCGCCGTTCAGTAATGGAACAATGCTTCCCCAATTCCATCAGTTCTTCGATAGGCTGAGCCGTTGCCGATTTCTTTGCGGCCAGTTGACCAATCAGACGGTGAACCGTCAGGTCCGGATAGCGTCGAATCGGACTGGTGAAGTGACAATAGTCTTCTTCCGCCAGCGCATAATGTCCCTGATCATCGGGTGAATATTCGGCCTGCTTCATACTGCGGAGCAACGCAAAATTGACGGCTCGCGATTCCGGCTTCCCTTCAACTGATTTAATAATCTCCTGCAGCTCGGTACGACTTTGAGATTTTCGAACTGTGATGCCCAGACCCAGACAGAACTGTTCAAAATTCCGCATCTTCAGTTCGTCCGGATCGCCGTGGACTCGACGCAGAAACGGCAGACGTTTGCTCTCCAGAAGTCTGGCGACCGCAATGTTGGCGGCCAGCATGAACTCTTCAATGATCTCATGGCTTTCATCATGATGCCGCTCGTGAGCCCCGATGACGGTCCCGTCCTTGTCGAAATCAATTTCGACTTCCGGAATTCCCATGGTCAGCGCGCCGTTGGCATAGCGGAGCCGTCGAAGCATCATCGCCAGCTCAAACATATTGTTGAGCAACTGACGGATCGGTGCCGTGACGCCCTCGACCTGCTGCGCCGGGTTCTGAATAATGGGCATGACTTCTTCATACGCGAATCGACGCACAACTTTGATCGCCGAGTTCGCAACGTCGTAGCCGACCACGCTGCCGGTGGGATCGAATTCAATGAACGCCGATTTCGTGTAACGCAACTGTCCCTGCTGGAGACTGGCCAATCCATTGCTGATCAGTTCGGGAAGCATGGGGATGACGTGTCGAGGCAGATAAACGCTGGTGCCCCGTTTGCGAGCTTCTATATCCAGCGGGCTGCCGGCCGGTACGAAGTGCGCAACGTCGGCAATGTGGACTCCCAGATGCCAGTGGCCATCGTCGGATCTGTTCAACGAGATTGCATCATCGAAGTCGCGAGCTGTCGCGGGGTCGATGGTGATAATCGTTTCGGCAGTGAGGTCTACGCGTCCGGCCAGATTGTTTTCATCAAAGGCTTCGGCCTGACGACGAGCATCGTCGAGAACGGCTTCAGGAAACTCATTCGGTACGCCCAGAATATGCACGACTGTCATCGTGTCGACACCCGGATCGCCGCGATTTCCAAGCACTTCCGTAAGCACCGCTTCACCATGCCGACTGGCCGTGGGGAACCGCAGCATTTCAATAACCACTTTATCGTCGGGCGTGGCTCCTTTGGCACCCGGGTCGCCTACGTGAATCGGTGCCTGAAATGCCGTCCCGTCGATCTGCACAAATCCCTGGCCACCGGATTCCAGATAGGTCCCGACGAAGACGCTGGTGGAGCGTTCGATGATCTTTTCAATGATGCCGCACCGCTGTCCGCTGGTTCGACGTTTTGCGGTGAGTCGCACCAGGACATCGTCGCCGGTCTGACCGTCTCGCACATCCCGCGCGGCTATGTAAATGTCGGCTTCACGTTCGTTGGGATCTTTTTTGGCGGGGATTACGAAAGCAGCGCCGCTGCTGATTTTTCGCAAAACGCCGGCGATCAGTCCCGCATCGCCGCGTGCACGCAACCGACCCTTCTTGTCCTGCCGAATGCGGCCGCTTTCAATAAGATCGGCGAGTACATCCTTGAAGTCATGGAACTGCGATTTCGTGATCTGCATCGATTTTGCCAGAATCGATGTGGTCATCGGTGCGTAGTCGATCGCATTGACGATCGTCAGGATCTGCGATTCCAGAGAAGACGGCCTGCGTGAATTGCTCATAGATAATCTCGGTTTCTATTCGCCCGTGAAGTCGCAGTCGCGCCCGCCACCCCCCCCACAGCCACCAACAAACCCCACGGGGGGGTGGACTATTTAATCCCCCCCCACGAGGGGAGGCCGCCGCCCGTGCCGTGGAGCAAACGGGCATCCACGCTGTCCAACCAGTACGCCACACTGCGGAAAGGATGGCTTGCCATGAAAGTTCCGGTGCTTCTTGCCACGG